>NZ_QICQ01000006.1 GCF_003201195.1 Nitrosomonas eutropha
GTTGCCAATGAATGACTAGATATGCTGCTAGATTAAGTATTTGTGCGGGTTTGTTTGTTGACGGTGGGCATTAATTGCTATATCTTTGGCGGAGAAGGCGGGATTCGAACCCGCGGTACGGTATTACCGTACACACGCTTTCCAGGCGTGCACCTTCAGCCACTCGGTCACTTCTCCTTTTGATTTTCTTGCTTGGCGGGCCGTAAAGGATAAACCAGATTGATACAGGGAGCAATAAGCGGTGTGTTTTATTTCTTTGGAGTGTTTACTAATGTTTGCGATATGACGAAAATGATGTGTTTTCAGCCAGCACTGTAAAAAATAAGGAGGTCAATTTGAAGAAGATTTTTATATTTGCTTTGGGTTTTATTATGACGACTGCCATGGCCGATGGCGTTGATCAGCGCCAGATTTTACCTTTGAATGAAATGCAGCGCAATCATCTGCTGGGTGAAATGCGTATGCTACTAACCGGTACAGGTGCCATTCTAGAGGCGCTTGCGCAGGATGACAGGGTGGCTGTCGCGCGTCATGCTCGTTCGCTTGGGGTGGAAATGCCGCATAAAATGGAAGGACATATGGATAAAATCCTGCCCGAACAGTTTATGCTGATGGGTATGAGCATGCATCAGGATTTTGACAGAATTGCACAGGATGCAGAATCCGGGAAGGATACCAAGCATACGTTGCAGCAATTGAGCAAGGCGTTGGGACGGTGCACCGCATGTCATGCTATCTATCAAATTGGTACTGTCCAGCAATCCGGCGAGCAGGGTGCACAAGATGTTCATGGAAAACATGGGGCACATTCACATACTCGGTAGATTACAGTTTGCGCAGACCTGATTATGAAGTCCGACTACTTTTTCGGGGAGTGAAGGGAGCTGTAGTTCCATCTCTACGGCTGAATGGTCAAAATAGCAATTGCTGCCAGAGGTGATCGACTCTGGCTTTGACGGCCGCATCCATTTCGATGACGCGACCCCATTCACGGGATGTTTCGCCTGGCCATTTGTTAGTGGCATCCAGTCCCATTTTGCTGCCGAGCCCGGATACAGGGCTGGCAAAATCAAGATAATCAATCGGAGTGTTCTCCACAATCAGAGTGTCGCGTACCGGATCAACTCGAGTGGTTATCGCCCAGATGACTTCTTTCCAGTCGCGGATGTTGATATCGTCATCGGTCACGATGATGAACTTGGTGTACATGAACTGGCGCAGAAAACTCCAGATACCGAACATGACACGCTTGGCGTGGCCGGGATACTGTTTTTTCATACTGACTACGGCCAGCCGGTAAGAACAGCCTTCTGGTGGCAGGTAAAAATCGGTAATCTCGGTAAACTGTTTTTGCAACAATGGTACGAATACTTCATTGAGGGCGACGCCAAGAATGGCCGGTTCATCCGGTGGTTTGCCAGTGTAGGTGGAGTGGTAAATCGGATCGCGGCGCATGGTGATCCGTTCAATAGTAAACACTGGAAAGGTTTCCTGCTCGTTGTAATAGCCGGTGTGGTCGCCATAAGGCCCCTCCAATGCCGTTTCATTCGGGTAAATATAGCCTTCCAGCACAATTTCCGCGCTGGCGGGGACTTGCAGATCATGCGTCAGACATTTGACGATTTCAGTTTTTGCGCCACGTAACAAGCCGGCAAACTGGTATTCGCTTAAACTATCGGGAACGGGGGTCACTGCACCGAGAATAGTTGCAGGATCAGCACCCAGCGCAACCGCAACAGGGTAGGGTTCCCCGGGATTGATCTGACAAAAATCACGGTAATCCAGCGCGCCACCGCGATGTGCCAGCCAGCGCATAATTACCTTGTTGGGAGCAATGACCTGTTGTCGATAAATTCCCAGATTTTGTCTGGATTTATGCGGGCCGCGTGTGACTGTAAGTCCCCAGGTAATCAGTGATGCCACATCGCCCGGCCAGCAGGTTTGAATGGGTAGTTTGCTCAGATCGACATCAGCGCCTTCCCACACTATTTCCTGGCAGGGAGCGCTGGCCAATTCCCGGGGAGGCATGTTGAGCACCTGCTTTAATATCGGCAGTTTGTCCCATGCATCGCGTAGCCCTTTTGGGGGTTCGGGTTCCTTGAGGTAAGCCAGTAGTTTTCCCACTTCACGCAAGGCAGAAACGGATGTCTGTCCCATGCCCAGCGCCACTCGTTCCGGGGTGCCAAACAGGTTACCCAATACTGGAATAGTATGCCCAGCCGGTCGTTCAAACAGCACTGCCGGACCGGCCTGTTTAAGCAGGCGATCACAGATTTCCGTCATTTCCAGATGGGGAGAAACTTCAATGTCAACACGTTTCAATTCTCCACGAAGCTCAAGCTGTGCGAGAAAATCGCGTAGATCGTTATATTTCATAAAACAGATCCAGTTTTTGTGAATGAATTAAACAGAGTACGCTGGTGCAGCGCAGCATTGAGCCAGATTCGTGGTGAGATTGGTTGATCAACTCAAATCAGTGTATCCAGCAATATACCCGCGAATATGACTGCTCCAACCCGGTTGTTATGCAAAAATGCCTGGAAACAACGGGCAGGTTCACGGTTGCGGATCATGGTGTATTGAACGATAACCAGGCCCAATGCCACCAGTAAGGCGCCATAAAACCAGATACCGCGCTGCAGCAATATTCCCGCATAAGTCAGAATACTCAGGAAGGTAATGTGGCACAGCAGAATACCCGCCACATCAAACCGTCCAAACGTAATGGCAGAAGTTTTGATGCCAATTTTTAGATCGTCTGCCAGATCTACCAGTGCATATTCGGTGTCGTAAGCAATAACCCAGAACAGATTGGCCAATACCAGTAGCCACGCAAGCGGTGGAACAGTTCCCGTTTGTGCCGCAAATGCCATGGGAATGCCAAAGCTGAACGCTATGCCGAGGTACGCTTGAGGCATGGCAAAAAAGCGTTTGGTAAACGGATAGGAGATGGCAAGGAGCAGGGCGGGTACGGATAGCAGGATTGTCAGGAGATTGAGCGGTAGAATTAGTAAAAAGGCGCACAAACTTAGCCCAGCAGCAACTAGCAGCGCTTCGCGAGAGCTGATGATGCCAGTTGCCAGTGGGCGGTTACGGGTTCGAGAAACATGAGGATCGATCTTTCGATCGGCAAAATCATTGATAGCACAACCAGCAGAGCGCATCAGGATCGTGCCGAGCACAAAGATTACCAGAATCATTGGATCCGGCATACCATCGGCTGCTAGCCACAGCCCCCACAATGTTGGCCACAGCAGTAGCAGGATGCCAATTGGTTTATCCAGCCGGGTCAGCCTGGCGTATGCAGAAAATCGTTCACTGAAAGTCATATTATAAAAGTCATAAAAACCAGGTCAGTAAAGTATTCCAGCCTGTTTGAGCCGGCCGGGATAGAGTATTTTATCGATTTATAGTTGGTGGATTGCAGGCAGAAATACTTCTGTAACGAGTATCGGCTGCCGCAATAGGATAAATAACGAGCGCCTTGCCCAGAGATTGATTGGGCGCATCTGCAGTTGTTTGCAGGCACGCTCGAATAATGGGTGGTGCGGTTTCAGTTTCTTGAAGGCAAGAGGAGTGCGCTGTATTAGCGGGTTGGTAAACAACATAGTGCCCAATGATCGATTACCCAAACGGCTTAACCCGCGCCATGCTCCTCGTAAATGTTCTTTTTTAACGATCGAATGGGCAAATACAACCGGTGTTTCATTACAACGCAGGTAAACTTCCCGTACCAATACCTGATTTTGTCTGCGCAGATTCATGACTTCCAGTTCGTCGATGCATGCCGTTGCCAGTGTCTGAAAAACAGGTTCAACACGGAAATGCTCACAATGTGCCTGAAGCAGGCGAGTGAGGGATTCCTGGTGCATCAGCCACCAGCGGAGATTAACAGGAGCGGAAACAGGGACAGGATGCCACGCCAGAGGCGGGTTGGCCTTCATTACGACAAGAGTATGGAAAACGGGGAAACCAGTTGTAGCATAAGTCTATAAAAATCAGAATCCAGGATCAGGCTGGTACTCTATTTTTTGATGTATGTTTCCGGACTGTGTCGAGCAGTGCTTCTTTAGTAAACGGCTTGGTAAGGTATTCGTCAGAGCCGACCATTCTGCCGCGCGCCCTGTCGAATAATCCACTTTTGCTGGATAGCATGATAACCGGCACGGATTGATATCTGGGGTTTTTCTTGATCAGCATGCAAGCCTGGTAACCATCCAGTCGTGGCATAACAATATCCAGAAAGATGATATCTGGTTGATAATCAATAACCTTGGCCATTGCATCAAATCCATCTGTAGCCAGGATTACTTCGCAACCTGAATGCGCAAGAAAAATTTCAGCGCTCCGACGAATGGTGTTGCTGTCATCAACCACCATCACTTTGATACCTGCTAGATCATTTTCCATTTCAGTCACAATTTCTCCCTGTTTTCAAGGTCTCTCGCAAGGTTTTCATTTTGTATGCCAGAGCTCGTTCTTGTCCAACTTTCCTTTTAACTACAGGCTTATTTTTCCTTATTATAATAACGCATTATCGGTTGCTTCAATTCGGTCTGAATATTCTGTCAGCCTTATTTCCGCCAGAAGGCGGGGGTGAAAACAATCATCAGCGTATAAAATTCCAATCTGCCCAGAAACATGGCAAAACTGCACAGCCAGATTTGAAAATCATTCAATGAAGCATAGTTCATAGATGGCCCGATTTTCCCCAACCCTGCTCCTAGATTATTCAGACAGGCAACAGCGGCCGAGAAAGCAGTAATTTCGTCTAGGCCGCTCAGTGTAAGTGCCAGTGTCATCAGCACGATGCTGGTCAGATAGACGAATAAAAATGCCAGGATGGCAAAAATAATTTCATTGGCGACAATGTTTTTACCAATTTTAACCAGAGAAACTGCGCGTGGATGCATAATGATAATCATTTCACGAAAGAACTGCTGAAACAGGATGCGCGCACGGATCATTTTGATACCACCGCCAGTCGAGCCTGAGGATGTGCAGAAGCCGGATAGAAATAGCATCCAGAGCGGAGCGAAAATTGGCCAGAGGGCATAATCAGTGTTGCTGTAGCCAGTGGTTGTGGCAACGGAGACCACATTGAAAGCAGCATAACGTAGAGCAACCAGGGGGTCCGTGTAAATACCTTTGGTCCAGAGAAAACCGGTTATGCCGATGCAGCTGCTTAGCGTGATCAAGATATACAGTTTTGCTTCCGGGTCAGCGCGGTAAGCGGAAAAATTTCTGGCACGCCAGGCAACAAAGTGTGCTGAGAAATTGATGCCGGCAATCAGCATGAACAGTATTGCAATGGCTTCGATCAATGGAGAATCCCAGTATCCGTAACTGGCATCATGGGTAGAAAATCCCCCTAGGCCTAGTGTGCTCAGAGCGTGAGCAATGGCATCGAGAGTGGTCATTCCAGCCAGCCAGTAGGCAATTGTGCAGGCAACAGTCAAAGCAGCGTAGATCAGCCATAAGCGCTTGGCTGTTTCCGCGATTCTGGGTGTCAGTCGGGATTCCTTGATTGGCCCGGGGATTTCTGCACTAAAAAGCTTCCTTCCCCCGACACCGAGCATGGGTAGAATCGCTACTGCCAGTACGATTAGTCCCATCCCGCCTATCCAAGCCATGAGACAGCGCCAAAGGTTAATAGCGTATGGAAATTCATCAAGCCCCATCAATACTGTTGCGCCGGTTGAAGTCAGGCCGGAAGCAGCTTCAAAATATGACTTGGCAACGCCGAGTTCTGGAAAGTAAAAGAACAAGGGAAGCATTCCGAACACAGGTAGTGACAGCCAGACCAGTACAACCAGCAGAAATCCGTCCCGAATCTGCAACTCACGTTTAAACTGGTATGTCAGCAGCCATATTGTTACGCCACATCCCAGTGTGATGAATAAAGTTTCGAGAAAGACAGGCAATGATCCATCTTTCATCCAGTAGGCAACGCCACAGGGAATCAGCAAAACCAGCCCGAACATTAGTATTACCCTGCTCAGGATATTGGCTACCGCAAGGAAGTGATTCACAGGAAATATTTCATAGTATGCGATTACAAAAAACCAACATTGACCTGAAACAATTTTTCAACCTGTCGCACCATTTTTTTATTGACGACAAATAGAATGACGTGATCGTCCTGCTCGATCACCGTATCATGATGTGTGATGATCACCGTAGCCTGATTCCATTGATCAGAAACGCTATTTTCTTCTATTTCAGATAATTTTTGGTGATAAACATCCCTAGGTGGTAGGCCGCGTACGATGGCACCAATGGTGGTTCCTCTGGGTAATTTGATCTCTTCGATTTTGCGGCCAACTATCCGAGAAGAACTAGCATCGCCGTGAGCTACCAGCTCCAGAGCTTCTGCTGCACCGCGCCGCAGGCTATGCACCACCGCTACATCCCCCTGGCGAACGTAAGCCAGCAGTGAACCGATCGTGACCTGTGCGGGTGAAATGGCAATATCGATTCCGCTACCTTGCATCAAATCCACATAAATACTGCGGTTGATCAGTGCAATTACCTTGCGTGCTCCTTTTCGTTTGGCCATCAGGGCAGCCATGATATTGTTTTCCTCGCTATCGGTCAGCGCGCAGAAAATATCCATTTCGCTGATATTTTCACTTTCCAATAATTCTTCGTCGGTAACATCGCCATGCAGAATCAGTACGTTATGCAGGCTTTGAGTCAGTGATTCACATACTTTGATATCCCGTTCGATAATCCGTACCTGATGGGACTGTTGCAATACTTCAGCCAGACGTCGGCCGATTCTGCCACCACCAGCAATCATCACTCGTCTGACAGGTTTATCCATGCGGCGCAATTCATTCATGACAGCCCGAATATCACGAGAAGAGGCGATGAAAAATACTTCATCTCCTTCTTCGACGATGGTGCTGCCCTCGGGGATAATCGAGTGGTTGTGGCGAAAAATTGCTGCGACGCGAGTTTCCAGATTTGGGACATGCTGGCGTAGTTCTTTCAGATGACGCCCGATCAGCGGCCCTCCGCGAACAGCCTTTACCGCGACCAGGCTGACTTTGCCAGAGGCAAAATCCAGTACTTGTAATGCGCCCGGGAATTCGATCAGCTTCTCTATGTATTGGGTCAGGATTCGTTCCGGACAAATTGCAAAATCGACACAAAAATTTTCCTTCGAGAATATATCCGGGTGATCCAGATAATCGGTGGTCCGGATGCGGGCTATCCGGGTGGGTGTATTAAACAGGCTGGCGGCCAGCTTGCATGCAACCAGGTTGGTTTCATCACTGCCGGTAAGTGCCAACATCATGTCGGCGTCTTCCATGCCTGCCTGGATCATGACGTTAGGGTGAGAGGCGCTGCCGATGACCGTGCGTAAATCTAGTCGCTCCTGCAGCGGCGTGAGACTGCTTCTTGCCTGATCGACGACGGTTATATCATTAGATTCGCTGACCAGACTTTCAGCTACGGTTGATCCGACTCGACCTGCTCCCAGAATAACGATTTTCACTAGAGATGCCTGCTTTCACAAGTCGATAACATTTGATACTGCCTGTATTTCGGCTCATGGTGGATCATGGAGCGGAAGATTGCATGGTTGGTTGGTAAGTAAAAACTGCGTCATGTTATATCATCCCTACCCCAAATCCAAGAAAGGGAAGAGCCGGGGTTATGCACGGTATAAATATAGAGACGCTGTGTCTTATCTTTTTCAGCAGATATATGATCTGACTGGTGTAGTTTTTTTGTTTGTATTGAAAAAGGGATTGCCGAAATTCAGTAATGCAACCATTTCAGGGAAGCAACACGCCGCTCGATTTCATCCATGATTTTGTGATATCTGGGATCATTGATGGCTCCAAAGCGGGCTTTAAAAGTACTTTCAGACATGTGTTCAGGCAAGTCGGACCACTGGGGAATGAGATCATCATCACGAATTCCGGACAGGATTATATTGCGCATTCTGCGTGCAGAATCCTGACTGGCCATGGCTTTTTCAGCAAAGCGCGTACCAGAGCGATCTGCAATGAGGTCGTTAAAAGAGAATCCACTACTGGAACGTGCGTCTTCCAGCTCCTTGTATAAACCAATTGCATTGGACAGTATCGTGTCCGAATAGGCGGTAATGACAGCAGAAGCCATGAAGTGCATGGCAAGATCACTGCGCCCGTCCAGCGTGATATTGATTTTGACCGGATTCGGCCAATTGGCAGCTTCCGGAATAATCAACTTGAACGGAACATGTATAACATGGAATGCTGTTACCAGTATTGCAGCCCGAAATTCCTCCAGCACGTTTTCATGTGGTGCATGGCGGATGGTTTCTCGCATGATGAGTGCCAGTATTTCAGACAATGGGATCGGTTGTGAAACCTGTCGGCGGTTCTTTTCATTGAGAAAAAGGTGATAGCGCAGTAATCTGTTCAGTGCTTGTTGATCGAAAAAAGGGAGATTGATTAATGAATGGCTGGTATTGTTAATACCCCATCCCTTCCAGTAATAGGTGATGATTACCTCGTTGCGGGATAACTGCAGTTTTCTGAAGGCATCTACTCCGGCGCGTATGTCGGGGTTGGTGATTTGCAGCCATGTCAGAAATTTTTCAAACAGCAAGTTGGCAAATACGCCCGGGATATACAGATTTCCAATCTTGATCGAGCTGAATTCAGGAAGGCCGTTTATTTCAGTCAACGTGGCCCGTAGGTTTAAATAACCATCCATTATTTCCGACGGGATTGGCAGGCTTAATTGAACCTGTGCAGTTTTGTCATGCACCGTGATTTGTGCATACCCTCGTCCGAGATGGTAAGCCAAATAGTTCAGTGCATTATCGATATCATCCGGCAGAATTCTAATTGTAGCGGATGTGCCGGGAAGTACCTGGTAGCGATGGGTATCAAGAATACTTTTCGCACGTGCAATTTGTTCTGGTGTGATAGAGATTTCTCTCGCTATCTTCGGTCGGGTATCGACAGCCAGATAAATGGCTCCCGCGAGAATGGTAATAAGAACCAGCAAACTGATCCCTGTCAGATTGAGTAATTTCCGCATACAGATCAATGTGGTTTTATATCAGATCGAATACAATCCGGCTACCATCTGGCGATTGGTCTTTGTCACTTCCAGTCTGATATGGCTTATATTGATGCTCACCGAGATGAATGGAGCAAGAATAGCGTGGTATTACCACCATAATCTGTAGGGTCTGTAATAGCCGTTGTAGAAAGAGGGATACCCGTAATAGCCGGGATAAGGTCCGTAACGGTATCTGCTGTTCCAGTACATATTATCTTCCCGATAAGCCTGCGACCAGAGATGGATGGCCTTGGCTGTAATGAGCGGGATATGTATGGTTTTGTTTCCAACTGTGCGCTCAATACCCCCCTTTACTGATCCGGTGATAGTCACTTCCGCTCCTTTGACAAAAATTGCCGGGTCCAGGAATTCACTGGTTTCGACAGCAAAACGCCCTTCTCCGAGTTTGTTGGTTTGTGGGTATCCATTACGATCAAGTGGATAAAAAAGTACCTGCATCAGGCTGGAATCGGCTTCATTTTCCACTTCAATAACTGTGCCTCCCCAGCGGATCGGAGCATTCTTATAGGTATCAATGCTTTGATTGATCAGTTGATAGGGGATGTCTGTAGCCGCAAAATTTCTGATATCCGTCGGCATGCTGGTGCATGCACCTAGGAAGAGCAGGCTGCAAAGCAGGAGGCGAAACGGGATTGAGGGTTTCATATTTTTCTTGGCTGATGAGTAATAAGCTTTGATTTAGACAAACCCTCTGTAGCAAGATTCGTGCGGCTATCTTTCCGCATTACATTGTTTTGTTCAGACTGTAAGTAATTTGTCGGATATCTGATCAAACCAGTTTATTCCGTTTGATTGAAAGGTATAATAATGCTTTTTATATCCGGCCCCGGGTTATCTTGCATAATTCCATTTTTCACATGTCTTTGCATCATAGCCGGTTTTGTACGAGGCTGAGGAATTGCTAATATGAATCAGTCTTCTATCTTAGATTTCAGGAGCGCCACTTCTTTTGTGCCAATCCTGGTTCTCTACAGCAATGACATGGAAATGATCAGCAAGCGATTGCAGGAGAAAATTGCGAGCGCTCCCGGCTTTTTCAGAAATTCTCCTGTGTTGTTTGATTTAAGCGAGTTGAATGAAAATGACATGGAAATTGATGTCGCAGCGCTTATATCACGCCTTCGCCAATTGAGTCTGTTTCCTGTCGGGATCAGGGGTGGAGATCCGCTGCAGGAAAAGCAGGCATTGGCGTTGGCTGTTCCGGTTGACTCTGGCCGTAGCCGTAGTAACCCTGTTTTGCCTGAAGTACAAAAAAAGGACGATGCCGTTCCTGAATTTCAGGCTGTAATCAGGGATGCAGTTCATGCTCCAGCGATGATGATTACTCAGCCGGTACGTTCAGGTCAGCGTGTCTACGCTGCCAGTGATCTGGTGATTCTGGCACAAGTCAGCGCCGGTGCGGAAATTATGGCCGAAGGCAATATCCATATTTACAACACATTAAGAGGGCGTGCTTTAGCTGGTGTGCAGGGAGATATTGAGGCAAGACTTTTTTGCCTGGATCTGCAGGCGGAGCTGGTATCGATTGCGGGGATTTATAAGACTATCGAAGATTTGAAGGAGATTTCCAGGAAGAAGCCGGTACAGGTTTATTTACGGGACCAAGCATTGATCATCCAAGAATTAAGCTAAAAATATTTCTGAGAAGGAGATTCAATTGGCAAGAATTATTGTTGTAACATCTGGGAAGGGAGGGGTTGGCAAAACCACAACCAGTGCTGCTATTGCCATGGGGCTGGCAAAAAGAGGGCATAAAACTGCTGTCATTGATTTTGATGTTGGTCTGCGTAACCTGGATTTAATTATGGGGTGCGAACGCCGCGTAGTATACGACTTTGTCAATGTCATTAATGGTGAGGCAAATCTTAATCAGGCATTAATCCGGGACAAAAATTGCAATCAGCTTTATATTCTTCCTGCATCACAGACACGTGATAAAGATGCGCTGAATCTGGAAGGGGTGGGCAGGGTGCTGGAAGAGCTCTCCAAAGATTTTAAATATATTGTTTGTGATTCACCTGCAGGTATCGAAAAAGGTGCCTATCTAGCTATGTATTACGCGGATGATGCGTTTGTCGTGACCAATCCAGAAGTTTCATCCGTAAGGGACTCAGATCGCATGCTGGGAATACTGGCGAGCAAATCGCGCCGGGCTGAGTTGAACATGGAGCCAATCAAGGAATACCTGCTGCTGTCACGTTATGATTCGGACAGGGTTGAATCGGGCGAAATGTTGAGTCTGGAAGATGTGCAGGAGATTTTGTCATTGCACTTGCTTGGTGTTATTCCAGAGTCCAAGTCAGTATTGAATGCATCAAACTCGGGAATCCCTGTGATTTTGGACGAAAAAAGCGATGCCGGCCAGGCTTATGCAGATGTGGTTGCGCGTTATCTTGGTGAAAAAAAGCCCCTTCGTTTTATCGATAGCAAGAAAGGGTTTTTCAGAAAGCTGTTTGGAGGTAAATAATGAGCTTACTGGATTATTTTAAATCATCTAAATCTAAAACGGCTTCGGTTGCTAAGGAAAGGTTGCAGATCCTTGTTGCTCATGAGCGTTATTATCGCAATAAGCCATCCTATCTGCCGCAGTTGCAGGAAGAACTGATGCAGGTTATCCGGAAATATGTACAGGTGGATCAGGATGCTATATCTGTAAAATTTGAACAGGATGACAATCAGGAAACGCTGGAGCTGAATATTACTCTACCGGATACACAAAATCCCCGGAATACTCAACAAGATATGATCCGGAATGCGCTTTAGATGACTGAAATTCGTCAGGAATTTTTTGCAGGGGGCTGGCTGCCAGATCTCTTGAGATGATTTGCGTTGTGCTTTTCTGCTTTCCCGGTTTGAATGCCAGTAGAGCTGGATGTGGGAAGTGGATTCTGGGTGTGATTCTGATTTTAGCCGGATGTGCCGGGCCTGAAATTCACCGTGCTGAGGTAATAACGGTTGTTATTCAGCCTGTGCATGAACAGATTGATACTTCAGGAAAGCCCTTTGTACTTACCGGCAGGCTGGTAGTGAATGCCAAGCAGCAGAAATTTTCAGGCGGGATACGCTGGCGACATACCAGGCAGCGCGATGAGATTTATTTGTTTTCTCCTCTTGGACAAGTTGTTGCAGAAATTCTCCAGGATCAGACGGGGGTTCGCCTGACAACTTCCGAGCCAGCAATTTATCAGGCGCAAAGTGCGGAATATCTTACCAACCAGGTACTGGGCTGGGAGCTTCCTCTTGCTGGTTTGCAATTTTGGGTACGCGGAGAACATTATCCGGGCACCATTGCTGAAAAGGATCTGAATAGGAATAATCGCACTGTAGCAATTCGGCAGGATGGATGGAATATTGCCTACCAGAGTTACTACCCGGAACAACCAACTGTTCCGGCTTTGCCCAGGTTATTGGAATTCAGTAGAATGGATGTAAAGATGAAGCTGATTGTTGATCAATGGGAAAAAGAGGCAAAGGGCGTTACTGGAGTGGACAGGAAGCTGCCGTAACAGTTTTTAATTCTCATATAGGGTATGAACACGTTTCCAGCACCGGCTAAACTTAACCTGTTTTTGCATGTAATCGGACGGCGAGATGACGGTTACCATTTGCTGCAGACAGTTTTCCGTTTTATCGGCTATTCAGATCAACTGGGCTTTGATGTTACCAATGATGGCGTTATCAGACACCTGAATCTGGTTCCCGGCCTGACAGATACGGATGATCTATGTGTTCGGGCGGCAAAACTACTGCAGAAGAGATCCGGTAAAGAAATGCTCGGAGTCGGAATTCATCTGAGCAAGAATATTCCACTTGGAGGAGGATTGGGGGGGGGAAGTTCTGACGCTGCTACAACATTAATCGTTCTGAACAGATTGTGGGGAATTAACTGGGGGCGAGAACGTTTGATGGCATTGGGGCTGGAACTGGGCGCTGATGTTCCGATATTTATCTATGGCAGGAACGCATTTGCTGAAGGAGTTGGTGAAAAACTGGAGGTGATTAACTTGCCACCCGCATGGTATGTCGTTCTGACGCCACCTGCTCCGATTTCCACAGCGGCAGTTTTTGCCAGCAGGGAGTTGACACGAAACACGATTCCCATCAAAATGGCGGCCTTTTCCATGGCGCAGGGACATAATGATCTTGAGCTTGTCGCGATGCGTTTGCAGCCTGTTATCGCCGAATGGCTGGATTGGTTAAAAGGGCGGCATGGATCAACAAAAGTGGCAATGAGCGGTTCCGGATCATGTGTGTTTGCAGAGTTTCCTTCCGAATCTGCTGCGCGAGAGGTACTCAGACAATTGCCTGATAGTATGAGTGGTTTTATCGCACCAGGGCTTGCAAGACATCCTTTGTCGGATTTTTAGAATATTTTTTGGGGAGTCGCCAAGTGGTAAGGCACCGGATTTTGATTCCGGCATTCGTAGGTTCGATCCCTACCTCCCCAGCCAAATCTCAGTGAATCTGCCATTATTATGTCAAATGTGGCGCAAGTGGCCGAATCTGTCTGTGTCATCTTTTAAACCAGAAGTAAAAGTTACCTATGTCCTATGATAGCCTGATGGTTTTTACCGGAACGGCCAATCCTAAGCTGGCGCATGATGTGGTCAAATACCTGAATATCAATTTAGGGCGTGCGACCGTAGGGCGCTTCAGTGATGGCGAAGTTATGGTGGAGATACTTGAAAACGTCAGAGGTAACGATGTTTTTGTATTGCAATCCACCTGTGCACCAACCAACGACAGTTTGATGGAAATTCTGGTGATTGTTGATGCACTAAAACGCGCATCAGCTAGCCGCGTTACTGCAGCGATTCCCTATTTTGGCTATGCGCGACAGGACAGGAGAGCTCGTTCTGCACGAGTGCCTATTACAGCTAAAGTTGTGGCAAATATGTTGACCAGCGTTGGTGTTGATAGAGTATTGACTATGGATTTGCATTCTGATCAGATTCAGGGTTTTTTTGATATTCCTGTGGATAATATTTATGGCACTCCTACACTGTTGGGAGACATCTGGAAGCATGATTATCAGAACCTGATCGTGGTATCTCCTGATGTGGGTGGCGTTGTCAGAGCTCGTCATATGGCCAGGCGTTTGGAATGTGATCTGGCTATTATCGACAAGCGACGCCCCAAACCAAATGAATCCAAGGTCATGAACATTATCGGCGACGTCAAAGAGCGTACCTGTGTAATTATTGACGATATGGTGGATACAGCAAATACATTATGTGAAGCAGCTTCGGCACTTAAACAGGAAGGTGCGGCTAGCGTGATTGCTTATTCAACCCATGCAGTTTTGTCAGGCAAGGCGGTAGAGCGTGTACAGAATTCTGATCTGGATAAGCTGGTGGTAACAGATACAATCCCTTTAAGAGAAGATGCCAGCAAATGTAACCGTATACAGCAGTTAAGTGTGGCTAGTTTGCTGGGTGAATCCATGCTTAGGGTAAGTAATGAAAGTTCACTGAGTTCGTTGTTTATAGAATAAGATAATTTTAAGGTCTGTTCACGGATGTGATGGGCTGTTTTCAGGAGAATAGAATGCCAATTGAGATAAGCGCTAACAGTCGTAATTTACATGGAACCGGTGCCAATCGCCGCCTGCGTATCCAGGGCAGATTACCGGGTGTCATCTACGGAGGAGGCGGTACCGCGCAACCGATAGATCTTGATCACAAAGATCTGTACTACAAACTAAAAACAGATGTTTTTCATGCATCGATACTTTCGATTAACGTGGATGGAAAAAAGGAACAGGTACTTTTACGTGATGTGCAAATGCACCCGTTCAAGCAGCAAGTACTGCACATTGATTTTCAGCGGATCAGACAGGATCAGAAAATACATGTAAAAGTACCGCTGCATTTCATCAATGCTGACATTGCACCCGGGGTCAAATTGTCAGGCGGGATGATCAGCCATGTAGCGACTGAAATTGAAATATCCTGCTTGCCAAAAGATTTACCTGAGTCTATTACAGTGGATCTATCGGAAATGACAGCCGGTAGCATACTACACACGAGCGATTTGAAGTTGCCGGAAAATGTTGAAATACCAGCTCTGTTGAGGGGTGACAATCAGCCGGTTTCCACTCTTATTATGCCGCGTGGCGGGGAAGTTGCAGATGAGTCCGGCGAAGAATCTGCCTGATTTTGTCTGATGTACGCCAGAGAATTTCTCTGGCGTAATTCTTGCTATTCTGAAATTCACTTCACTTTTTGTTGAGTCATCTGTTGTCGGGACTGTACTGAGTTATGGAACTACCCATAAGGTTGGTGGTCGGCCTTGGCAATCCTGGCGATAAATATACCTCAACCCGCCATAATATCGGTTCTGATTGGCTGGATCGTTTGGCTGATGCGCAGCGAGTTTCTTTTGCGCTGGATATCCGTTTCAGGGGATTGTGTGCACGCATTGTTCAATCCGATACAGATATCTGGTTGCTCAAGCCGCAAACCTACATGAATGCCAGCGGTATGTCGGTGGGGGCCATGTGTCGTTACTACAAGATAACACCCGAGCAGATACTGGTCGTCCACGATGAGCTGGATTTGCAACCCGGTATTATCAAGCTGAAATCCGGTGGTGGGACCGGGGGGCACAATGGCCTTAAAAGTATCGTTGCTGATCTTTCCACTCAGGTTTTCTGGCGCTTGCGGATTGGCGTGGGGCATCCGGGGGACAGAAATCAGGTAGTGGATTATGTGCTACACCTCCCGCGCAGAGAAGAAGCGGCGCTGATTGATGAGGCAATAGACCACAGCATACAAGTGTGGCCACTAATCGCCCGAGGAAATTTTGCAGCAGCCATGCAGCAATTGCATACCCGGCAGGAAAACTGACAAAACAAGCAGCGTACTCTACGCAACATTCAGGAAATTGATGGAAACCGGATTATGAGCTTGAAATGTGGAATCGTCGGTTTGCCCAATGTCGGCAAATCTACCTTGTTTAATGCACTGACCAAAGCGGGCATTGCTGCGGAAAATTACCCGTTTTGCACTATTGAACCCAACGTTGGCATAGTTGAGGTTCCCGACTCACGCCTCGCCGAGCTGAGTAAAATCGTTAATCCGCAGCGTGTGCAGCCTGCTATCGTGGAATTTGTTGATATTGCCGGGCTGGTTGCAGGCGCTTCCAGGGGAGAAGGACTGGGCAACCAGTTTCTTGCCAACATCCGTGAAACAGATGCTATTGTTAATGTTGTGCGCTGTTTTGATGATCCGAACGTCGTGCATGTTACGGGGAAAGTTGATCCGCTTGCCGATATTGAAATTATCCTGACCGAACTGGCGTTGGCCGATCTCGCCACCGTGGAAAAAGCCATTGTGCGTGATAGTAAAAAAATGAAATCCGGCGATAAGGAAGCGAGCAAACTGGTTGCAGTGCTTGAAAAATTGGTGCTACACCTTAACCAGGGTCAGCCAGCGCGCACTTTTCCGCTTTCAGACGAGGAAAGAGAAATCATCAAGTCATTATGTTTGCTGACAATCAAGCCGGCCATGTATGTAGGCAACGTGCTGGAAGATGGTTTCGAAAACAACCCACATCTTGATCGATTACGTGAATACGCAGCAAAAGAAAATGCACCAGTCGTAGCGCTGTGCGCCAAGATCGAAGCCGAGCTGGCCGATCTCGACGAAGCAGATAAAAAGGAATTTTTAGCGGATTTGGGGCTGGAAGAGCCCGGCCTCAATCGCCTGATTCGTACTGGTTACGATCTGCTTGGCCTGCAAACGTATTTTACCGCTGGCGTGAAGGAGGTGCGTGCCTGGACCATACACAGGGGAGATACCGCTCCGCAGGCAGCAGGAGCCATCCATACCGACTTTGAAAAAGGCTTCATACGTGCGCAAACTGTTTCCTATGCCGATTTTATTGCTTGTGGCGGCGAAGCTGGCGCGAAGGAAAAAGGTAAAATGCGTGTAGAAGGTAAAGATTACATCGTACAGGATGGTGATGTGATGCATTTTCTGTTTAATGTCTAGCGGGCTGGTGAGGTGTATTTCTTCATCCGCTAGTTTGTGCTTGTACCTTATATGTGTCAGGAAATCGCATTATTCTCACTAGCGGCAATCTCGCCCGATACAAGTAGAGCGGTAGTTGGTGGTGTTTTGCGCAACATGTGGAATAACTTCATTTCCTGTCAGTACCCGATAAATTCGGCGATACCATAATTCTTTTCTGTCCCACACTGCATTATCTATCGACGCTCCAATGAGCTGATGAAACAGTAGGTCGTATTGGATTTACTTCATCAGCCGTTGCTTTGCGCAACTGTATGAGCATGGCCAAATAGTCCGGCCACCCCTATCCTGATTCTGTATTTAGCGAACTGATTTGCGCTTGATAGATTCTAAAAGACTTCCTTATCTTTCTGAAAGATATATTGAAAAAAATTTACTGCCGGGAGATTTTTCATTTGCCCGGTAATTTGTTAATTAGACAGGCTTTATGGGATAATTACGCCTGTAAAAACAGGTAATCATATTGAAAATGAAAACGTTATACGACAAGCTTTGGAATGGTCATGTAGTTCATGCTGAATCGGATGATCCAAATGGCATGGTGATACTCTACATTGATCGCCACTTGGTGCACGAAGTAACCAGCCCTCAGGCTTTTGAAAATTTGAAGCTATCGGGACGCAGGCCGTGGCGTACTGATTCTATCCTGGCGGTGGCGGATCACAATGTCCCTACAACTGACCGGAGTAGTGGTATCAGTGACCCGATATCTCGTTTACAGGTCGAAACACTAAGTCAAAATTGTGAGGAATTTGCAATTACCGAGTTCAAGATGGATGATGAACGTCAGGGAATTGTACATGTGATCGGGCCGGAACAGGGCGCAACACTACCCGGCATGACTGTTGTCTGTGGGGATTCTCATACCAGTACTCATGGGGCGTTTGCGTGTTTAGCGTTCGGCATTGGCACATCTGAGGTTGAGCATGTTTTAGCGACACAATGTCTGGTTGCCCGAAAATCCAAAACAATGTTGGTCAAAGTTGAAGGAAATCTTGGTCAGGGTGTAACAGCTAAGGATATTGCATTGGCTATTATCGGTGAAATAGGAACAGCGGGTGGTACAGGACACGCTATCGAGTTTGCTGGTAATGCGATTCGATCCCTATCCATGGAGGGCCGGATGACACTTTGCAATATGGCGATCGAGGCAGGCGCACGTGCGGGGATGATTGGAGTGGATGACGTCACGATCAATTATATTAAGGGAAGACCTTTTGCGCCTCGGAAAGATTTATGGGATCGGGCGGTTACGTATTGGCGTACATTGAAAAGTGATGAGGATGCTGTTTTTGATCATATTGTGGAATTAAAGGCAGAGAACATCAAGCCTCAGGTAACCTGGGGAACTTCACCGGAAATGGTAACCACGATTGATGGATATGTGCCAGACCCTGCAGATATCAGTGATCCGATCAAGCGTCATAATATTGAACATGCGCTTGAATATATGGGACTTAAGCCAGGAACGCCCATACAGGACATAGCACTGGATAAAATATTTATTGGTTCTTGCACCAATTCCCGTATAGAAGATTTGCGTGCAGCAGCAGAAATTGTCAAAGGAAAACGGATTGCCCCTAATATTAAGCTGGCTATGGTGGTTCCTGGTTCTGGTCTGGTCAAATCGATGGCTGAAACAGAGGGGCTGGATAGAATTTTTCAAGCGGCAGGATTTGAATGGCGTGAACCTGGATGTTCAATGTGCCTGGCGATGAATGATGACAAATTATTGCCTGGAGAGCGCTGTGCCTCGACTTCCAATCGAAATTTTGAGGGGCGGCAAGGCCCTGGCGGCCGAACGCACCTGGTTAGCCCATCTATGGCTGCTGCGGCTGCCATATCTGGTCATTTTGTTGATGTACGCTCTTTTGCCCATTAAACAGAGTTTATTATTTATATAGGAGATTGGTGATGAAAACACTGTTCGCATTATCTTTGCTGCTGATAATTACTGCGCAGCTGACTGCTTGTAATACGATGCAAGGATTTGGTAAGGATGTTCAGCGTGGTGGCGAAGCCATTGAAAGAACTGCTAAATAAATGGAATGAAAAAATTTGAACAGCTTCGGGGGATAGTTGCACCGCTGGATCGTGCAAATATTGATACAGACGCGATCATTCCCAAGCAATTTCTGAAATCAATCAAGCGTTCAGGTTTTGGCCAGAACCTGTTCGATGAATGGCGTTATCTTGATTATGGTGAACCGGGAAAAGATGCTGCATCGCGTCAACTTAATCCGGATTTCATACTTAACCAATCACGCTATCAAGGGGCTAAAATTCTTGTTACACGCGATAACTTTGGCTGCGGATCCAGCAGAGAACACGCTCCCTGGGCTTTGCAGGATTACGGCTTCGCTGTAATTATTGCGCCAAGTTTTGCTGATATTTTTTACAATAACTGTTTCAAGATTGGTCTGTTGCCAATTGTACTGGAGTCACCTGTTGTTGACAGATTGATCAGGGATGCTCTGACAGTGGATGGTTATCAACTGGAAATTAATCTGGAAGCACAAACCGTGATGGCTCTATCCGGTGAGACTTACTGGTTTGAGGTTGATCATTTCCGTAAACATTGCTTACTTAACGGGTTGGATGAGATTGGTTTAACTCTGCAGCATGCCGACAGAATCAGAAAATTTGAGATAAATCGAAGAAATGAGCAGCCTTGGCTATTTTTGTAACAAGAAATGAAGGCAGGTTGAGTGTATGAAAATTGCATTGTTGGCAGGGGATGGTATTGGCCCTGAAATTGTGGCACAAGCCGAGCGCGTGCTGCTTTATTTTAAACAAGAAGGATTAAAAATCGAGCTGGAGCCCGGTTTACTGGGTGGTTGTGCAGTAGATGCAACAGGAAAGCCTTTTCCGGAGGCAACACGTAAACTGTCTGTTGAAGCCGATGCCATATTGCTTGGGGCAGTGGGCGGAATTCAATACGACAATCTGCCTCGCGAAAAACGGCCAGAGCAAGGGCTGCTGGCTATTCGTAAGACACTTGGCCTGTTCGCCAATCTGCGGCCGATAGTACTCTATCCCGAGCTGGTAAATGCATCGACTCTGAAACCGGAGATTGTGACCGGGTTAGATATTTTGATTGTACGTGAATTAACCGGTGATATTTACTTCGGAAAACCGCGAGGTATCGAATACAGAGATGGGCAGAAAGTGGGATTTAATACAATGATTTATTCTGAATCAGAAATCAGGCGTATTGCTCATGTTGCATTTCAGGCAGCACGCAGGCGAAGTGGCAGATTATGCTCGGTAGATAAAATGAACGTTCTGGAATGTACGCAATTATGGCGTGATGTGGTAACAGAAACTGCACAATCCTATCCGGATGTTACGCTCTCGCATATGCTGGTGGATAATGCAGCAATGCAACTGGTACGTAACCCTAAACAATTTGATGTAATCGTTACGGGCAATATGTTTGGCGATATTTTATCAGACGAAGCATCCATGCTAACGGGTTCAATTGGAATGCTTCCGTCAGCCTCTCTGGATGACCGAAACAGGGGTCTGTATGAGCCTATTCATGGATCTGCGCCGGATATAGCCGGTAAAAATATTGCCAATCCACTGGCGACTATTTTGTCCGCAGCGATGATGCTGCGCTATTCTTTTAATGAGGAGACAGCTGCATCACGAATTGAAAGCGCTGTTCAGAAAACACTGAAACAAGGTTATCGCACCGAGGACATTTATGAAACAGGCTTAAGGAGAACAGGTACCGTGGAAATGGGGGATATGGTCCTGGCAAATTTGCAATCCCAGTGATCTTTCATTTCTGTTTATGAATCTGCCTGTTTTACTTTTTTCTTCTGATTTTTGGATAATACGCCGGGTAGCAAGCTGTCGAGTACAGTGCAATATTAAAACTATTTTTTGTAAAAGGCTAAGTGAATTACATGAAACGGGTCGGGTTTGTCGGGTGGCGGGGTATGGTGGGTTCCGTGCTTATGCAACGGATGCGCGAGGAAGATGATTTTTCATTAATTGAACCTGTATTTTTTTCAACCTCCCAGGCAGGTGGGGAAGGTCCGGATATTGGCGGGAATACAGGGCCACTCAAAGATGCTTATGATATTGCTGCGCTGCAGGAAATGGACATTATAATTTCCTGTCAAGGGGGGGATTATACCAACAATGTCTTTAAGAAACTTCGTGACTCAGGCTGGCGGGGTTACTGGATTGATGCTGCTTCTGCTCTCAGGATGGATGATGATGCCGTTATTATTCTTGATCCTGTCAATCGTTCGGTTATCGATGAAGCGCTAAACAAAGGTGTTAAAAACTATATTGGTGGTAATTGTACGGTCAGCCTGATGTTAATGGCTGTGGGTGGCTTGTTTGATCAGGACATGGTTGAGTGGGCGAGCATTATGACCTATCAGGCAGCATCGGGTGCCGGTGCTCAAAATATGCGCGAGCTGTTGCAGCAGATGGGAGAAACCCACAATGTTGCAAAAGATTTACTGGATGATCCTACTTCCAGCATTTTGGATATTGATCGTAAAGTTGTTGAAAAAATGCGTAATGAAGAATTTCCCGCTCAGAATTTTGGTGTTCCGTTGGCAGGCAGTCTTATTCCCTGGATTGATCGCGAGGTGGCATACGGACAAAGTCGGGAAGAATGGAAAGGGCAGGCTGAAACCAATAAAATTCTCGGGCATGCTGATCACCCGGTGCCAGTCGATGGAATTTGTGTACGCGTTGGAGCCATGCGCTGCCATAGTCAGGCGCTAACGATCAAACTGAAAAAGGACATTCCTCTGGAAAGAATTAAGGAAGTAATTGCTGGATCCAATGAATGGGTGCGAGTCATCCCAAATGAAAGGGAGGCTACTACCAAAGAACTTACCCCAGTGGCGGTAACCGGAAAATTGGATATACATGTCGGACGCATACGCAAATTGAATATGGGGAATGAATATCTTTCTGTTTTTACTGTAGGAGATCAGTTATTATGGGGCGCCGCAGAGCCACTGCGCCGGATGTTGCGTATTCTGATCGAAGAAGACAAGGCTGCATAGAATACTAAGAATTTCATATTTTTCTCAATCTCGGACCGTCTTGCTATAGACAAGATGACCTTCGCTTTCTGATATCGATTGCCATCCATATTTTGTATCAGAGAGTTCGGGTAACAATGAAGGATATTTGTGTGAAGATAATTGATTTCAGAGCAGAAGGTATTTCTCCAGGCGTTTTATCCAAAGTGTTTTTGATTGGTATGCTTGCATCTACCTGGATGGTGCAGGCTGCCGGCTTGGGTAAGTTGACCGTAAGCTCATATTTTGGGCAACCTCTCAATGCAGAAATAGCTCTGGAATCTGTAACAGATAAAGAGATCGATTCGCTATCAGCCCGACTTGCTTCGCCCAAGATTTTTCAGAAAACTGGTGTCAATCTAGCCCCCTATCATGCAACGTTGTCTGTATCTGTTGAAAAGCGAGCCGATGGGCACCCCTATATCCGTATAAGCTCATCACAGGCAATCAACGAGCCGTTCCTCAATTTGCTCATTGAGCTTAGCTCTTCATCGGGGCATCTGTTACGTGAATATAATGTTCTGCTTGACCCCGCTGAAACACAAAAGGCAGCATCCGCTGAGCCGGTTGTGCAATCCGATAGAGATAAGACAGGAAGTGTTGCCGCAACAACTGCACCCGGAAAGACTCAATTATCCGTTGAGACTACTCTCCCTCCTGCTCAGACGGGTGGTATATATGGCCCGGTTATTCGAGGAGATACCCTGAGTAGAATTGCGCGACAAGTATCGCCTGACAGCGTTAATCTTAACCAAGTGCTGGTTGCGTTGTACCGTGCCAATCGTGATGCTTTCCTCGAAAGAAACATGAATTTGCTTAAAGTGGGTGTCATTCTGCGTATTCCTGATGAAAGCGAGATCTCGTCTGTTACCACTAAAGAAGCTTCTCGTGAAATTGCTGTACAGAAAGAAAGCTGGAACGATTATCGACAAAAAATTGCAGACCTGGCTGATAATTTTTCTGAAAAATCTGATCTAAAACAATCTCAAACAGGGAAAATTACAACTGTTTCCGGAGAATCTTCTGTTATCGGATCCAATAAATCCGAGGAAGTTTTGATTCTCTCAAAAGGAGAGTTACTTAGCGATAACCATCCGCTTGCTAAAAAGGCAGAAGACAGAACTGCCCAGAATTATTTGTACATGATGGAAGAGGATGCAATTGCGAAAGAGCGCGCCTTGCAGGAAGCAAATGAGCGAGTGGCTATTTTGGAGCAGAATGTTGCGAAATTGCAGCGTCTACTTGAATTGAAAGGCTCGACTCTTGAGAGCAAAGCCGGAATTGAACTGGAGCATACGCAGCATATACCTGACCTGCAGGCAATTTCAACTCCGGCCAAACAGGCTGATATTGCAGTCGTTGGGGACTCAGCTGAAACTCTTGGTTCTGTTGCAGGAGCTTCAGAAAATTCAACTTCTCCGATTACTATTCCGGCTCAATCAGTCAAGCCGGCTTCATTATCTAAGCCACTTCAACCTGTCAGTCCTGAATCTGGTGAATCAGATTTAATGGATACATTGTTGCAACATGTAGATAAAAACAGCAAATGGGCTGCCGCAGGATTGGGGGTATTGCTGGTGATTGCGTTGGGCGCATCTTTAATTCTCCGAAAAAGAAAGCAATTCGGGGACCCGGATTGCTCTGACATATATGATTATGCCGAGAAGGACGATAAATCGATGTCTTCGGGGATGGCCAAGATCACATCTGTTGATGAACATATAGAAAAACCGGACGAAGAATTGATTCAGCGTACGGTCAGTACATCAGAATCGGGTGATTTCAATTTGACTGATACTGCTGGCAATCAGGCCGATGTCGATCTTGATTTGTTCTTCGGTGGTAAACAGGATGAAAAAGCAACCAAACCTCTTTTCTTCACTGCGGATTCTGTCAGTCAGACTTATGCGGAAAATGAAACAACGCTCGATGAATCGAATGAGCTGGATAATGAGATTAAAACCAGCACGATAGAACCTGATCCGGCTGAATGCCAGAAGGGGGCTCTTATTGGTGCCGAAGAAGATGTTGAACGTAAAGAAGACGAGACAAGTAAGCAATGGATTTTTACATCTTACGACGATGCCCTGGAAGAAAAATCTGATCTTGTGCAGGCACAAGATCATAGTGAAGTGCGTGCATCATCCCATGATGCGGAACATCAAATTGATTTTGATCTGAAATTATCTGAAGAAAAGGAATCCACCAAAGATTCTCAGATGATGGATGAGTTGCCGGAATTAAATTCCAGGCTGGCAAATATTGATCTTGATCTTGGAGATGAGCCTGGTGAGAAGCCGCAAGCCGTCAATGAAAGCTCTGAAGTTGGTACAGATATGCAATGGCGGGAAGTCGCAACCAAGCTTGATCTGGCCAGAGCCTATCTCGAAATGGATGATAACGAAGGTGCCAGAGATATTCTGGAAGAAGTGTTGCGTGAGGGTGATCACGAACAACAATCTGCCGCCCGTTTGATGCTGGACAAAATCAGCTGAAGCCAGATACGGATATAGCCTACCGGAAGCTATCCTGATTGAGTGCTTTCTTGTATTCCCATATTTGTTGTGAAATTATTCATGAAGGATAAAGTATTCCTTTATGAAGATCTGTGAAGATCGTCCTGATTCTGGAATATGATGGCCGTGGCTATTGTGGCTGGCAAAAGCAACCTGATCGCATTTCTGTTCAATCCCGGCTGGAAAGCGCTTTATCGCGCATAGCAAGCAGTCAGATACAAGTTGTTGCGGCAGGACGAACAGATGCAGGTGTGCATGCATTGTGTCAGGTCGTACATTTTGAAACGCATGTCATCCGCCCTTTAACAGCTTGGGTAAGAGGAGCTAATGCACTACTGCCGGATGATATTTCAGTATTGTGGGCTTCGGAAGTTAATGATGATTTTCATGCCCGATTCAGCGCAACCGAACGTACTTATCTGTATTATCTGTTGAGTCGGCCTGCCCGCCCTGGAATTTTCCAGGGAAAAACAGGATGGACCCACTATTCGCTTGATCTCGAAAAAATGCAGACGGCAGCAAGATTCCTGATTGGTGAGCATGATTTCAGTGCATTTCGCTCAGCAGAATGTCAGGCAAAAAATGCGATACGAAAGCTTGTCAGGCTGGATATTAGTCAAAGTGAACAATTTTTTGTTTTTGAATTTTGTGCTAATGCGTTCCTGCATCATATGGTTCGAAATATTCTTGGGGCATTGATTTATATTGGCCAGGGAAAGTATCCCCCTGAATGGATACAGATACTTCTGGGGAAGCGTGACCGCACACTTGCTGCACCAACATTTTCACCGGATGGATTGTATCTGGCTGGCGTTCGATACGATGCCAGATGGAATTTGCCTACTTTTAACGTAATCCGGCCAGAGAATGTTATAAATATGATTGCAAGCTTTAAATATTCACAGAATTGGGCTGGTTTGCGTTAAAAGGAGATCTGGTGCGTATTCGTGTAAAAATATGCGGCATTACCCGGTTAGAAGATGCAATGACGGCTGTACACCATGGGGTGGATGCTATCGGCTTTATTTTATGGCCTCAGAGTGAACGATATATTTCACCAGAGGAAGCTGGTCAGATTGTGAGATACCTGCCTCCATTTGTGCAGGCTGTAGGGGTATTTGTAAACCCTGATAAATCCTGGGTAGAAGTGGCCAGTGCAGCAGCTGGACTTGATCTTTTGCAGTTTCATGGTGATGAATCGCCGGATTTCTGCAGTCAGTTTCATTTGCCGTATATCAAGGCTGTTCGTGTCCGGGACGGATTGGATTTGTTACAATACGCGCAGTGTTATGAAGGATCCAAAGGACTGCTACTAGATGCTTATGCTGAGGGAAAACCCGGTGGAACAGGTCACATATTCGACTGGAAGCTGATTCCCTCGGGGTTGTCGTTACCCTGGATACTCTCAGGGGGTCTTCATTCAGACAATGTTGTCGATGCAATTGAACAGACTCGTCCATTGGCAATTGACGTTTCAAGCGGGGTTGAAATTGCTAATGGCATAAAAGACGCAGACAAAATTTCTGTTTTCATGCAAGGAGTAAGATCTTGTGAAAATGTATGATCTTCCCGATAAACGTGGCCATTTTGGTCCGTACGGTGGTACGTTCGTGGCTGAAACCCTGATTTCAGCCTTGGATGAGCTTTGTAAGCAATATGAGTATTATCGTGGTGATGCCGAATTTCAAACGGAATTCTTTCGTGAGCTTAAACATTATGTTGGCCGCCCCAGTCCCATTTATCATGCCAGACGTTGGTCGGATCATCTGGGTGGTGCACAGATTCTACTGAAGCGTGAAGATCTTAACCATACAGGTGCACATAAAATTAACAATACGGTTGGCCAGGCGTTGCTTGCAAGGCGTATGGGGAAAAGTCGTATCATCGCTGAAACGGGTGCCGGTCAGCATGGAGTAGCCAGTGCCACTGTGGCCGCCCGCTATGGTATGGAATGTGTCGTGTACATGGGTTCCGAGGATGTCAAGCGACAGGCAACCAATGTTTATCGTATGAAGTTGCTTGGGGCCACAGTCATACCGGTTGATTCAGGTTCGCGCACACTTAAAGATGCATTGAATGAAGCCATGCGTGACTGGGTGACCAATGTTGGTAACACCTACTATATTATTGGTACTGTTGCGGGACCGCATCCTTATCCGATGATGGTCAGGGATTTTCAGGCGGTAATCGGGAATGAAGCCAGGCAACAGATGCAGGAAGAATATGGTAGACAACCAGATGCTCTGATTGCATGTGTAGGCGGCGGTTCAAATGCCATTGGCCTGTTTTATCCTTATATTGGGGAAGAAAACGTTCGAATGATTGGTGTAGAAGCCGCGGGCAAGGGAATCGATACGCAGAAACATGCTGCCACCCTGGTAACGGGCAGGCCGGGTGTTTTACATGGTAATCGTACCTATCTGATTCAGGATGAAAATGGCCAGATCATCGAAACACATTCAATTTCTGCTGGCCTGGATTACCCGGGAGTAGGACCGGAGCATGCATGGCTTAAGGACTGCGGTCGTGCCGAATATGTCGCTATAACAGATGGTGAGGCTTTGGCTGCATTTCATGCTTTATGTCGCTTCGAAGGGATCATGCCGGCTTTGGAATCCAGCCACGCTCTGGCTTATGCAGCCAAACTTGCGCCAACACTGAGAAAAGATCAGCTCCTCCTGGTGAACCTGTCAGGTCGCGGGGACAAGGATATGGCAACAGTGGCACAGCAATCAGGTATTTCGCTTTAACCGAATGTCTGATAGATCTCATTATATTTTGATTTTTCGGATTATCTGTTAAATGAATCGTATTGAATCTGTTTTTTCCCGGCTCAAGTCACAAGATAAAGCTGCACTTATTCCTTTTATCACGGCAGGTGACCCTGACTCAGCCACAACAGTGGCGCTGATGCACCAGCTGACACGATCCGGGGTTGATTTGATTGAGCTTGGAGTACCTTTTTCTGATCCCATGGCCGATGGGCCTACCATACAGCGTTCCTCGGAGCGCGCACTCAAACACCATATCAGCCTGAAAGATGTACTTGCTATGGTGGCACAATTCAGAAAAATGAACCAAAGCACACCGGTTGTCCTGATGGGTTATGCCAATCCAATTGAGGCCATGGGGTATAAACGCTTTGTGGAAGAAGCAAGCCGTTCCGGGGTAGATGGCGTCCTGGTAGTTGATTATCCACCAGAGGAGAGCGCTGAATGGGTGCGACACCTGAAAGATCAGGGCATCGATCCAATTTTTTTACTATCACCTACAACCCCGGAATCACGTGTCAAGCATGTTGCAGAACTTGCAAAAGGATATGTTTATTATGTTTCTCTAAAAGGTGTAACGGGTGCTTCACACCTTGATCTGCAGGATGTCAGCAGTAAATTGTCTCAGCTTCGTGCGCATATCAGGATTCCGATCGGGGTGGGTTTTGGCATACGAGACGAACAGACAGCCAGGAGCATAGCTGAGCGGGCGGATGCTGTAGTTATAGGTAGCCGTATTGTGGAGGAAATTGAACACTCCCAGGCAGCTGATTTGCTGGCAAATGTAGGTGCTCTGGTAGAATCGTTGCGACATGCAATTGATGCTAGATCCAATCACTCTTCTGACATAGGGTAGTGATATGAGCTGGTTTGAAAGTATCATTCCCCCTAAAATCAAGCGTAAGGAAAACGGCGAAAAAAAAGCTGTCCCGGAAGGCTTGTGGAGCAAATGTGCAAGTTGCGAAGCTGTTCTTTACTGCACGGATCTGGCCAAAAACCTGAATGTTTGCCCCAAATGTGGTCACCATAATCGTATTTCTGCGCGCAAGCGTCTTGAGTTTTTACTGGATCCACAAGAGCGCCACGAACTTGGCATGGATGTCCTTCCACAAGATCCTTTGAAATTTCGTGACAGCAAGCGATATACGGACAGATTGAGTGATGCGCATGAAGTTACCAATGAGACTGATTCACTGGTGGTCATGCGAGGCAGTATTAAGTCGATCCCGGTTGTTGCTGCTGTTTTTGAGTTTGGTTTTATGGGCGGATCGATGGGTTCCGTAGTTGGTGAGCGCTTTGTACGTGCCGTGAAAGCCTGTGTGACACATCATCTTCCTTTCATCTGCTTTAGTGCGAGTGGAGGGGCACGTATGCAGGAGGGTTTGTTTTCGTTGATGCAGATGGCAAAGACAACTGCAGTACTGGAGCAGTTAAGTCGGGAGAAATTACCATTTATTTCTATACTGACAGACCCCACAATGGGGGGGGTGTCCGCAAGTTTTGCATTTATTGGCGATATTGTGATTGCTGAACCAGGTGCATTGATTGGTTTCGCCGGTCCACGCGTTATTGAGCAGACTGTGCGTCAAACATTGCCTGCCGGTTTTCAGCGAGCGGAATTTCTGCTGGAACATGGTGCCATTGATTTAATTATTGATCGTCGTGAAATGCGTGATCGATTAGCCAACCTGTGTACATTGCTGATGCGTATCCCGGTTCCTGTTTCACCACCTGTTATATCAGCTGATTGAACCTGGTTTTTTCTGAAATTTGCTATTACCTTTTGAATAACGGTGGTGTTAACTAAAAGGGATAATGTGAATCTACTACTTGCTGTCATGGTGAGCGTCTCTTTTACTTTATTTCTTCCGGATCGATGATGGATGTCCGATCAATGACTTTAGATGACTGGTTGCTCTATCTTGAAAAACTTCATCCAAAGGCAATTGATATGGGTCTGGAGCGGGTGAAGAAAGTAAGAGATGCTTTGGGATTGATGCCCAAATTTCCTGTTATTACGGTTGCTGGTACAAATGGCAAAGGCTCAGTTTGTACCATACTCGAATCGATACTTGGTCGTGCATCCTACCGGGTAGGTTGTTATACATCACCACATTTACTGCATTATGGCGAGCGAATACGGATTGATCAGCGAGCAATTACTGACGAGGTTTTGTGTGGTGTATTTGCTGAGATAGAATCTGTACGTGAATCAGTCCAGGTTACGCTGACTTATTTTGAATTTGGTACCTTGGCCGCCATGCTGATATTTGTGCGGGCGCAAGTGGATGTGGCCATTCTGGAAGTGGGATTAGGCGGCCGTCTTGATGCAGTTAATGTATTTGATACGGATTGCGCCATCCTGACCAGTATCGACCTGGATCACATGGATTATCTTGGATCTACTCGGGAAGCCATTGGCCAGGAAAAAATTGGTATCTTCAGGCCAAATAAACC
This sequence comes from Nitrosomonas eutropha, assembly GCF_003201195.1. Classification (GTDB taxonomy): domain Bacteria; phylum Pseudomonadota; class Gammaproteobacteria; order Burkholderiales; family Nitrosomonadaceae; genus Nitrosomonas; species Nitrosomonas eutropha. Next base: position 29,925 of record NZ_QICQ01000006.1, read on the forward strand.
GGCAATTTGTACTGAACCGGATATACCAGCCGGTCTTCTTCCAAAAATGAAGGCGACGGGAGCCTTACTATGTTGCATCAACAAAAACTTCGGCTATACACAGGATAATCTGCAATGGTGCTATGAAGGAGTGCGCCGCTATAACTTGTCATTGCCAGCGCTTAAAGGGGAATACCAGCTGCAAAATGCAAGTGCTGCTCTGGCAGCGCTGGAGGCTATGGAAGGAACATTGCCTGTTCCAATGAATGCCATACGACGTGGCCTGGCTGAGGCAACCCTGGCGGGTAGATTTCAGATAATTTCAGCAAGGCCTGTGATTATTCTGGACGTGGCGCATAATCCGGCAGCCACTCGCAAACTACTGGCTAATCTGGAAGCTATGCCAGTAAAAGGATGTACTTATGCAATCGTGGGCATGCTGAAAGATAAGGATATGGCTGGCACGATCCGGGTGCTGAAGAATAATGTGGATCAGTGGTTGATAGCAGGTCTGGATGTGGCAAGAGGCGCAACAGGGAATGAAATACTAAAGGCACTTGGAGATGCCGGAATAGCAGAACAGGAGTGCGTACGTGTATTTCAGAATGTACAGAGTGCCTATGTTTACGCGCGTGAACATGCCGGTAGTGATGATAGAATATGCGTTTTTGGATCGTTTCATACCGTCAGCTCGATATTGAAGAATCATGGCGGGACGGTTTCTTAAAGGTAGACAGGTATAAAAAATGACCAGCAGCGTCAATGAAGAAGAGATTTCCCTGAGGAAGCGTGCCAGAAAGCGCCTGATCGGTGCTATCTTGCTCGTTATTGTGTCGGTAGTATTCTTGCCCATGATTCTTGATGATGAACCTCAGCAAGAACAGCAGGAAATTGATATTCAGATACCTTCCGAAGAGCTGACTGCTGAAGCTTACCCTTGGATGACACCGGAAAATGCAACGTCCGATGATGAGGCAGAAGTTCCCCGGGAACTGGATAAACCATTACCTTTCAGCGATCCTGAGCGTTCCGAGAAAATTGAAAATAGTGGATCGGGTGATAGTGGTTTCGATGGAATACCGATTCCTGCCAGGAAGCCGGTGTTGGCAAAATCAGCCCCAGCTATTCAAGGAAAAACTTCCGTTGTTCAGGAAAAAGTACCTGTAAGTGATAATGTAAAAATACAAGACGGTTCATTTGTCATTCAGCTGGGTGCATTCTCTGATGTTTCTAAAGCCAGACAGCAACAGCAAAATCTTGTCTCAAACGGGGTAAGGGCATATACCGAAACAATCAAGGTTGGCAGTAATGAAATGACTCGTGTACGGATCGGACCTTTTCCTACGCGAGAAGCTGCTGAAGCAGAGCATGAACGGTTGAAAAAAATTGGATTGAGTGGTGTAGTGACAACCAGATGACGATTTTCGACTACATTGTTATCGGAATCATATCTTTCTCAGCTTTATTGAGTGTCACGCGCGGACTGGTACATGAAATCGTATCCCTTCTTGCCTGGATAATTGCCTTCTTTGTTGCCAGTCGTTATTCAATAAATGCCGCCCCCTTGTTATCAGACTGGATCGTGAATGAATCCATTCGCATGTTGACAGCTTTCAGTGTGATGTTTTTTGTTGTTCTTCTGGTAACAATGCTCGCATCCAGGCTGCTATCTGTTCTGGTGAGGGGAGTAGGGCTGGGCCTGATAGACAGAATGCTGGGCGCGCTGTTCGGAATCGTGCGTGGATTGGTGATCATATTGTTTCTGATAACAGCAGCCGGCTTTACTCCACTTCCACAACAACCCTTCTGGCAGCAGGCGGTATTGAGTGAACCCCTGGAAATAATGGCGGCTGACGTAATCCCCTGGTTGCCCCAGGATTTCAGGAATCTTATTGGTTTTGCCAAGTAATTTAAGTTCAGGCTTGACTATATTGAAATTTCGTATCTTGTAATTAATACAGATATGAACTGCTAGTTTTACAGGTTTTTTAATCCACTTTTTCAGCGAGCTCGCTATGTGTGGAATTCTAGGTGTAGTAGCCCGTTCCCCCGCCAATCAGTTGCTCTATGATGGCCTGTTAATGCTGCAACATCGTGGCCAGGATGCTGCAGGTATTGTTACCGCGCAAGGTAATAGTTTTCATATGCACAAAAGGTTGGGTATGGTACGGGATGTGTTCCGCACCCGGAATATGCGTGCTCTGCCAGGGTATATGGGAATCGGGCATGTTCGCTATCCCACGACAGGGTCATCAAATTCTCCTGCGGAAGCACAGCCTTTTTATGTAAATTCCCCATTTGGTATTGTGCTGGCGCATAACGGCAACCTGACCAATGCGGATGTACTTAATCAAGAGCTGTTTCTTGCAGATCGCCGCCACGTAAACACGCATTCTGATTCGGAAGTGTTGCTGAATGTGCTGGCACATGAATTGCAGGAGCGCGCGACAGGTTACCAACTTGATCTGGCTGAAATTTTCTCGGCAGTTTCCGGTGTACACGAGCGTTGTCAGGGTGCTTATGCAGTGATTGCAATGATTGCCGGTTATGGTTTGCTGGCTTTTCGCGATCCATGCGGGATCAGGCCGCTGGTATTCGGATCAGTGGAAACGAATGCTGGTACTGAATACATGATTGCTTCTGAAAGTGTGGCGCTGGATACACTGGGTTTTCGTCTGATCCGGGATGTTGCACCTGGAGAAGCTGTTTTTATTGATATGGAAGGGCATTTCTACAGCCATCAGTGTGCTGCTCACGCCAGTCTGAATCCCTGTATTTTTGAATATGTTTATCTGGCCCGTCCCGATTCAATGCTGGATAGCATCTCGGTTTATGAGACTCGTCTCAATATGGGCGTAAACCTGGCAGATAAAATCAGCACCTCCATGCGGCACCTGGATATTGATGTTGTAATACCGATTCCGGAATCCAGTCGTCCAAGTGCCATGCAGCTTGCCAATCGCCTCGGGATCAGCTTCAGGGAAGGATTTGTCAAAAATCGCTATGTGGGCAGAACGTTTATTATGCCCGGGCAGCAGCAGCGCCGGAAATCGGTTCGGCAGAAATTAAATGCCATCGAAATTGAATTTCGCGGCAAGAACGTACTGCTGGTTGATGATTCTATTGTGCGTGGCACCACTAGCCGAGAGATTGTTCAGATGGCACGAGAAGCGGGAGCACTTAAAATATACTTTGCTTCGGCAGCGCCACCAGTACGTTTCCCTAACGTATACGGTATAGATATGCCGACTCGCCAGGAATTGATTGCAACAGATCGTACCGATGAGGAAATATGTCGTGAAATTGGTGCGGATTATCTGATCTATCAAAATCTGGATGCACTTAAGCAAGCGGTTGCCCAGGTCAATCCGCGCATCACGAATTTTGAAACCTCCTGTTTTGATGGGCATTACATAACAGGCAGTGTCACTCAGGAGTATCTTTACAGAATTGAATCACAGCGTAACAGTCTCGGGTTATCACAAGGGGAGCGCACTACCCAACTTGATTTAACCCTGCTCCCAATGGATTAACCATATAGAAACGATCATGACAAATGAATTAGATCTCCAAACGCTGGCTATTCATACCGGCGTCCATCGCAGTCAGTTTAACGAACATTCAGAATCACTCTATCTGACTTCAAGTTTTGTGTTTGACAGTGCAGCCCAGGCTGCTGCACGGTTCTCAGGGCAAGAACCCGGTAATATCTATTCGCGCTTTACTAACCCGACAGTAACTGCCATGCAGGAACGCCTAGCTGTGCTGGAAGGGGCGGAAGCCTGTATCGCAACTGCTACTGGTATGGCAGCAATTACGACCTGCGTCATGGGACTACTTTCAGCTGGTGATCATATCGTTGCCTCACGCAGCCTGTTTGGATCTACTGTTGGCTTGTTCAACAATATCCTCAGCCGTTTCAATATCGAAACTACCTTTGTTTCTGCAACCGATCCGAGTGAATGGCAGGCAGCAGCCAAACCAAACACCAAACTGTTTTTTATGGAAACTCCCTCCAATCCACTCACGGAAATCTCCGATATCGCTGCATTGGCAGACATTGCCAAACGGATTGGGGTGTGGCTAGCGGTTGACAACAGTTTTTGTACCCCGGTTGTGCAACAACCACTGAAGCTGGGTGCAGATCTGGTCATTCACTCAGCAACAAAATATCTGGACGGGCAGGGCAGAATCCTGGGAGGGGCAATACTGGGTAAACGTGATTTGCTGATGGATAGCGGTATATTCGGTTTCTTGCGAACAGCCGGCCCGGCGCTAAGCGCATTCAATGCCTGGATTATTCTGAAAGGACTTGAAACATTAAGTGTACGGGTAAAAGCACACTCTGATCATGCACTGGAAGTCGCGCGCTGGCTGGAAGCACATCCTAATGTAGCACGTGTGTTTTACCCGGGTCTGCCGTCTCATCCGCAGCATACACTTGCGATGCGCCAGCAGAAAACCGGTGGCAGCATTGTGTCATTCGAGGCAAAAGGCGGCAAAGAGGCTGCCTGGCGTATTGTAGATGCTGCTCAGCTCATGTCGATTACTGCCAATCTTGGCGATACCAAAAGTACACTGACTCATCCTGCCACTACAACGCATGGGCGTATCAGCCAGGAGGCGCGCGCAGCTGCCGGCGTCAGCGATGGTCTGTTACGTATTGCGGTTGGCCTGGAGTCACCGGAAGACATCAAGGCAGATCTCGCTCGAGGATTGCAGTAGACTCGTAATTTATTACAACTGGCACACACTATTCTTCTTGAAACCGGATACGACTAGCAATAAATTTTGCTACCGGTTTTCACTCACTACTACTGTGATACCTCCAAAATCTTGCCATCATGATTAATGATTATCTTGAAAGGATACTGACCGCGCATGTCTATGACGTTGCGGTTGAAACCCGGCTGGATCCGGCGCCATCATTATCTGCCCGTATTCATAACCGTGTGCTGCTCAAAAGAGAGGATATGCAGCAGGTTTTTTCCTTCAAGCTGCGTGGTGCCTATAATAAAATGGCTAGATTGCATTCTGGTGTATTGCAGCAAGGCGTGGTCGCTGCCTCAGCGGGAAATCATGCGCAAGGTGTAGCACTGGCAGCGCAAAAGCTGGGCTGCTCAGCCACGATCGTTATGCCAACCACCACGCCGCAGATCAAGATCAATGCAGTAATGGCGATGGGTGCTGCAGTACTGCTGCAGGGGGATTCCTATAATGATGCCTACGAATATGCGCTGAATCTTGCCAGGGAAAAGGGGGTTGAATTCATTCATCCTTACGATGATCCGGATGTGATCGCCGGGCAGGGTACGATTGCTATGGAAATTTTGCGTCAGCATCCCGGGAAAATCCATGCAATTTTTATCCCGATTGGTGGGGGAGGGTTGATTTCCGGCATTGCTGCGTATGTGAAAAGACTTCGCCCGGATATCCGGATAATCGGAGTTGAGCCAACAGATTCAAATGCCATGTATCGTTCTCTGCAGGCAGGTTATTGTGTTGAGCTCTCGCAAGTGGGTTTATTTGCGGATGGTGTGGCTGTTCGTCAGGTGGGACAGGAAACTTTCCGGCTGTGTCGTGAGCTGGTGGATGACATCCTGCTAGTAGATTCGGACGCCATTTGTGCTGCAATCAAGGATATATTTGAGGACACGCGCTCCATTGTAGAACCTTCCGGTGCGCTTTCGGTTGCCGGGCTAAAGGTGTATGCGAAACAAAATAACTTGCTGCACGAAACCCTGATTGCAATCGCATCAGGAGCAAACATGAATTTTGACCGACTGCGCCACGTTTCTGAACGGGCTGAACTGGGTGAACAGCGTGAAGCAATCCTTGCAGTGACGATTCCTGAAAAGCCTGGTAGCTTTAAACAGTTTTGTAATCTGGTGGGCGCCCGCAACATCACGGAATTTAACTATCGCTATGCGGATCCTCAAAAGGCACATGTCTTTGTGGGTATATCAGTCCGTAATCGCGAAGAAGCATTGAATCTGATCCAGATCCTGCATGCAAATAATTTGCGTGCAGAAGATATGACTGACAACGAGATGGCGAAGCTGCATATCCGCCACATGGTGGGTGGGCATTCCAGGGAAGTCAGTCATGAAGTTCTGTATCGATTTGAATTTCCAGATCGTCCGGGAGCACTCATGAATTTTCTGAACAAAATGAGTGATCGCTGGAATATCAGTTTGTTTCATTATCGTAATCATGGCGCTGATTTCGGCCGTGTCCTGATCGGAATACAAGTTCTCCCACAGGACAAAGATGAATTTATGCACTTCCTGGATGATCTGGGTTATGAATTTGATGATGAAAGCAATAATCCTGCCTATCAGTTTTTCCTTGCCTGATTTTCTGCCTGCATCTCCTCCTCGTTTACGAGCTTCCTGTTCATGGCAATAGTATCTTTAAATGTGATTGGACTAATACCGCCCCGTATCGGGTGTTGGTGCTTGTCCGCAATCATTGAAGCACCTCACAACTTTAATCGTTAAAAAATTCTGGTTCAAAACGCTGATAAAGAAGGTTTTTACAAATTTCTTCTGATTTTTGTACCTGGAAGACAGCGACTATCCTATTACACTGGAATTATGTCATCATAATATTGGCTTTTCAGAATGTGCTGAAATACCAATAAGGGCGATTTTGACAGAAGTTTTACCAGAGTAAGGTCTATTACCGGCATATGACAGGTTGTAACAACCCCAACGATATGACTGTACTGCTTCCTATAACCAGATATCTGCAGATATTTCGCCGATCGTGGCTCCCAGGAGCTCTATCCGTTCTGTTTCTGTTGATTGCTTTGATTATGCTGCGTGTTGATACTCAGCAAGCGCGCAACCATACCGCTTCACTTGAAGTTATCGGGCGTATTCATACCAGCATCCAGCATCTGGTCATTATTTCCCGGGAAGCGTTGCGTGGAAATGAGCAGGCATTTGTTCAACTGCGCAATAACCTCGATCAGCTGAATCATTATTCAACCCTGTTGCAATACGGGGGAGAGTATCAGCGAGAAACTATTCCCGCCGTAGCAGAACTGCTTTCTGTAGACTTATTTAAATCCTTTCAGAACACATTGCGTACAAAGGAAAATCAGGCTCGCCAAATTCTGGAAAGTCGGGAAGTACTAATTAATCTGGCAGAAATTTTAAAACGGGTTGATCTGGTCAATAACAGCTTGCAAAAGAAGCTGCAGGATTTTTCAGCCGAGCTGGCGCAGTCAGGGCATGCATCCAGCCAGGCAGTCGCGGTCGAAACTGTAAAAATTCTTGTTCAGTTTATTACCAGTAGTGTCAGCTCTGTGATACAGGGCGGATTTCAGGTATCTGGCACAACAGATCAATTACCGGGAGATTCCGAACAGATCACCGGGATGATCCAGACTTTAATAAAAGGCCGGGACTGGTTGTATTCAACCGTTCTGGGCAATCAACTTCCCTCCGAAACGTTGTCTGAGATTCGTATCCAGTTTAATGCACTGGAAGATTTGTTGCGTGTTGCCCAGAAATTGACACCGGAAGCGACCGGAGCCTGGCATGCAATGCATGAGACATTTTCAGCCAGTGATAGATTATCGACACTGGTAGGTCAGATTGAACAGGCAATCATCGAGCACAATAGTAGCGAAGGTACATCCATTACGGTGCTGTTTTATCTGGCTGTAATATTAACCATTTTAAGTGGTCTGGTATTCATCCAGATGTTTTCTACCAGTTTGCGCAAGCGAATCCATCAGGGTGAACAAGATGTTGAAACCACGCAGAAGGCGATACTGCACCTGCTCGATGAAATGGAGATACCGGCAGGAGGGGATCTGACTGCCCGCATGTCCGTCACCGAAAATATTACCGGCACAATTGCCGATTCAATCAACTTGACGATTGAGGCGTTGCAGGAGCTGGTTAAAAAGGTAAATCACGCCAGCGCTCAGGTGATTGATGCCTCTCATCAGGCAGAACAAATTTCATCAGATTTACTGGCCGCGACACAGGAACAGGCACATAAAATTGAAGATGCAACGGTTGCTGTCCTGGGAGTTGCTGAATCACTGGAAGCAGTATCCGATTCAGCGGAAGAATGTGCCAATGTTGCCAAACAAACCCTGCATGCGGCAGAAAATGGTGCCAATGCCGTACAGGACGCCATGGCCGGCATGAATGAAATCCGGGTCTACATCCAGGAAACTTCCAAACGTATTAAGCGTTTAGGAGAGAGTTCACAAGAAATTGGTGAAATTGTTACTCTGATTTCGGATATCACCGAGCAAACCAACATCCTGGCATTGAATGCCTCCATTCAGGCAACAACGGCAGGTGAAGCTGGCAAGGGATTTTCTGTTATCGCTCAGGAAATACAGCGTCTGGCCGAGCATTCCGCCGAAGCGACTCGACAGATCAGTACGCTCATCCGCAACATCCGGGGAGATGCGCAAGACACTATCATTGCAATGGAGCGCAGTACAGCAAGTGTGGTTGAGGGTACAAGGCGTGCCAATACTACAGGAAGCGCCCTGGAAGAAATCGAAACAATCTCTAAACGCCTGGCGCAACTGGTCATCAGAATTACCGAAGCTACGCGCAAACAAACCCGTGTTTCCAACAAGGTGGTCAAAAATATGGAAGATATCTTATCTATCACCCAGCAAACCACCCGAGGCACTCAGCAGAATGCTGACTCTATCAGGCAGATCGCAGAGCACGTTACAGACTTGAAGTCATCAGTTGCCAATTTCAAGGTATGACAGCTCTGTGCAAAGCTGCCATCTGCAGCAAACCAAAGCCATCCACTATCAATTTTGGGATTAATAGGGCCGCATCATGAATACTGATACTAGGATAAATATCTCATCTGTTATGGGGATCAGAGAAGCCATTGAGCAGATTTTTACCTTGATCCACCGCCACTTTGATTCTTATGCCACGGATACGGATGACACCAGGCAGATTGAAGAATGCCGGTATTACATGCATCAACTGAATGGCATGCTTGAGATGCTGGAGCTGAGTGGGGTGGCGTTTGTCGGGATCAGTGTGGAAGAGCTGCTAGCAGCTTTACAGGAACGGAGGATTGAACCGGACGCGCAGACTTTGGTTGTTGTCCGGCAGGCTATCCGCTCCATTTACCGTTACCTGGATGCGCTGATAGATGGTGAGGTGGACAATCCGGTCAAGCTTTTTCCGGTCTACCGCAAGATCATGCAAGTGCAGGGGCTGGAAGAAATCTCTGAAAGTGATTTGTTTTTCCCGGACATACGTGAATCGTTACCCCTACAACCTGTAGAGCTGGATCTGGATGATACTTCCCGGCAAGAGACAGCCAAACAGGCGCGTGCGCAATTCCAGTCGGGATTGCTAAGCTGGCTGAAAAATGCTGATGACAAGCAGAGTCTGCAGAAAATGATTGAAGCGGTACGATCAATCGAGAAACTGCCGGCTGCTATTGAACAGCGGAAATTTTGGTGGATCTCTTCCGGATTCCTGGATAGCCTGCTTCATCAGGAGCAGGTCGTTGACAAGTCGGTGCGCAGATTGTGCGGGAAGATCGAGCAGGAAATCCGGCATCTGAACAAGGAATCACACGTTGTCGCTGCCCGGTTGACAAGAGAGTTGCTTTACCGGATCGCACGCAGCCAGCCAGTGAGTGAACGCCTCCAGGAAATCAGTCGTGTCTATGACTGGCAGATTCCCTTGTCCACGATTGATAATCAGGAGCATCTTGACGAATCCATCATGGATGAAGAGGCAACTGCTTCGGATCTGCAGAGCATGCGTGTTCTGCTGGAAGACATCAATGATCAGTGGCGCAAGTTCAATGCAGAAGATCAGGAAAATATTTCATCCTTGCTGGCGTTAACTGAACAGTTAAAAGTCCTGATTTCCAGGGTAAGTTGTCCTCCGCTGGAGAAACTGGCAGGCGTCATTCATGGTGTCTTGTCCTATTTGCGAATCCGCCCACAGAGCATGAATGAGGGAATTGCACTGGATATTGCCTCATCCCTGCTACTGACAGAAAATGCCATCGATAATTTTCATCGTTTGTCGCCGGAATTTCCGTCACAGGTCGATGCACTTGCCACCCGTATACGTGCAGTTACGACCGGCAAGGGAGAGGATATCGATTTACCTGATTTGCCCAATCCGGATCAGGCAGGCCATCTCACCCAGGAGAAAAAATTGTTCAAACAGGTGGCGCAGGAAGTGCTCGCCAACCTGGCGCAAGTTGAAGATATCCTGGATCGTTTCTTTTTTGAACCGGAAATACGCAACGATCTGCCGCTTTTGCCTGAATTGTTCAACCAAATCAGCGGTGTATTGAATGTGCTTGAACTTGATCAAGCCAGTACAGTGCTGGATTCATGTCGGGCTCTCACGGAAAAACTGACAGCATCTGATCACCTGATAGATCAAGCTGAGCAGATGTTGTTGGCCGATGCGCTGAGCAGTCTTGGTTTTTACATTGAAGCACTCAGGAATTCCCAGTCGGATGCTGAGGAAATTCTTGCAACGATAATGCAACGGCTTGGCCAGAAGCCTGCCGGGCTAGGTTTATCAACAGATATTCGGGAAATCCCTATTGATTTCGCTGTGGCTGCTGATCGTTTATTTGAAAGTGATCCGGAGCAGCTGATTGATCCCGAGTTATTGGCAGTCTTTCTTGATGAATCCAGTGATGTACTGGCAAGCATTGCTGATCATTTAGAGTCGTGTTATGCCAATTACGCGAATCAGGACGCCCTGACAACTATCCGACGCGATTTCCATACGCTCAAAGGTAGTGGTCGCATGGTAAAGCTGGAAGCGCTGAGTGAAGTGGCATGGCGTATTGAGCAGCTTATGAACCGCTGGCTGAGTGAGCAGAAACCGGCAACCAGCATACTTCTGGATTTGCTGGCAGAAAGTCACAGGCAGTTTAGCAACTGGTGCGCCAGCCTGAGAAAGGATGGCGCGGTAGAGATCAAGGCTGAATACCTGCTTGATCAGATCAGAGCGCTGATGTATGGCACGGACGAACAGCCGGATATTGCGGCTACATCACTTGCACCCGAGGTGTTCGAGCAGGCTCCGGAGATTGAACCACTGCCAACAATCACCGATGCACTATCTGACATAAAAACCGGAGCAGAAACGGCAATAAGAATTGGCGATAGCGAGGTGCCGGCAGATCTCTTCAGAATTTTCATCAATGAAGCCAGTACTCATGTTGCTACTCTCAAACAGGCATTTAATCTGCCCGGGGATGATGCCATTTTATCGGTTACACATGAATCCATGCTGGCAGCTCATACGCTTGCCAGTACATCACGCGCACTGGAATTGGGTTTCATCGCACAGATCGGACAAGCGCTGGAGCGCTGGTTTAACCGGCTGCTGACGACTTCAAACATGCCCGGACAGCAAGCATTATCGTACATGACAACTGCGGTCAACTTGCTGGATGATATGCTGGCCACAATTCGGGAACATCAATTTCCTTCGGCGGAAACTGTGCAGGCCAGCGCAGAAATCACACATGAATTGATGCGCCTTCTGGAAGAAGCTCCTGCTATACAAGCAACAGAAACAGAGCAGATGGTGGAAATGGAGGAGATGGCGCCACTCGAATTGGCAGTGGACGAAGTGCTGGAGGAAGATTCATCTGCTTCAATGTCAGAGACTGAGATTTCGTTGCCGGTTTCATCACTTCAGCAGGTGAAAGATGCGTTTGCCGACCTGGATCAGGAATTGCTGGAAGTATTTCTTGAAGAAGCACAAGAACTGCAATCCGAGATTGGCACAAATCTGCGGATATGGCGTAAACAACCTAATCAGATGAATGCACGCAAGGCAGTATTGCGTGCCTTGCATACCTTGAAGGGCAGTGCCCGGATTGCTGATGCGCAGCAAGTGAGTGATCTGGCGCATCAGATGGAAAGTGATATTGAATCTCTGTATGATCAGACGGCCTCCGCAGCATTGCTTGATCAGCTGGAAACACAGTTCGATACCATTTCGGATAAGGTTGAGCAATTGCGATCCTCTTTACAACCTGAATCGCAGCCTGCCCCGGTAACTGAAGAAGCCGAGGCACATCCGGAATTGCTTCCTCCCGCAGTGGAAACTGTTTCTGCCCTTCCTATATCCACAGCGGATACTGATCAACCTTTCCGCAAAACTACACTGCGTGTCGATGCAGAATTGATAGATCGCCTGATTAATGAATCAGGCGAGTCGAGTATCATTCGTTCCCGGGTTGAGGCGCAGCTATATGATCTGGAACAGTATTTGCAGGATCTGGGTGAAAGTGTTGATCGCATGCGTGGCCAGTTGCGTGAAGTTGAATTGCTGGCTGAAACCCAAATGCCAGCCAGCTCGCTACCTTCCATAACTGGTCAGACAGATTTTGATCCGTTGGAACTGGATCGCTTTACTCGCTTTCAGGAGTTGACCCGGCTGATGGCGGAAAGCATGGATGATGTAGTCACCATTCATAAAAGTTTGCGTGAAATACAGCGTGCCGCCACGATGACGGTGGATCAGCAGGCACATCTGAATCGACAGTTACAGCAGGATCTGCTGCGTATTCGTACTATTCCTTTCAGCCATTATTCCGAGCGCCTTTATCGCGCCGTCAGGCAGGTGACCAAAGATACCGGCAAGCAGGCTAACCTGATTATTCAGGGAGATAGCATTGAGTTTGATCGGGGTGTGCTGGATAAAATCAGCTCTTCCCTGGAGCATCTGCTACGCAATGCGCTGGTACATGGCATAGAAACTCCGGAAGAACGTCTGAGCATCGGCAAGGCGGAAGCGGGCCAGATCACACTCGATCTGCACCGGGATGGCAACGAAATTGTCATGGTGCTGCAAGATGACGGGATTGGGTTGGATGCAGAACGCATTCGTGAAAAAGCGCGGCAGCTTGGGTTGGGCAGCCCGGAAAATGAGCAGGACGATGAGCAGTGGTATCCGCTGATTTTTACGCATGGCTTTTCCACATTGGATGGCGTGACGGATATCGCCGGGCGCGGGGTAGGACTGGATATTGTCAGGAACGAGTTGGGCGAACTGGGCGGGAACATCGCAGTCACATCCGAGAAAAACCGGGGAACCACATTCACCCTGCGTTTTCCAGTGACATTGGCCTTAACACAAGCGTTAATGGTCAAGGCAGGAGATAGCACTTATGCCATCCCGATAGCGATTGTGGCACATGTATTGGAAATGAATGCAGAAACACTCGGGACGGCTTATCAGGAGCATCACCTGATATGGAACGGCAATCGCTTTCCACTGGGCTATCTGCCGCACCTGCTGGGGGTGTCGCATACCTTTCCTGAAATCAGACGTAGTAACCGTATTGTGTTATTGCAAACGGAACATGAGCAGCTGGCCATTCATGCCGATGCACTGATCGGGCAATGTGAAGTGGTCATCAAGAATATCGGCCCGCAACTGTCTAATGCACCCGGCATTGAAGGGGCAACGATCACAGGAGATGGCAGCATCGTATTGATCATTAATCCGATCAAGTTGCTGCAGCGCGAGCAGGTACGGGAGCTGCTATCTGCAGGACCAATGACGCCAGTTGATGCTGCAGATATTCATCCTTCTGCCACCGCACCGGTTGTCATGATTGTGGATGATTCGCTGACGGTACGTAAAGTCACCAGCCGACTACTGGAACGGCAGGGCTATGAAATCCTGATTGCCAAAGATGGCGTGGGGGCACTTCAGCTGCTGCGCGAAACCATACCAGCCATCATGCTGGTTGATATCGAAATGCCGCACATGGATGGCTTTGAACTGATCCGCGCTGTCCGTAACAACCCGGAGTTACAAAATATCCCGATCATCATCATCTCCTCCCGCACAGCAGAGAAACACCGGAAAGTAGCAGAGGAACTTGGCGTAAATGAGTTTATGGGTAAACCCTACCAGGAAGATGAGTTGTTGCAGCATATTGAACGCCTGATTAAAGAAGGATGTTAACCAGTAACCACTGCTCATCCGGTTCAGGCATCAACTTAGCGCAACTTCAAACCCTTGAATTTAAATAGCTATGATTTCATTAGAAGAACTTGGTCTTGCTTACCGCAAAGCTAAAGTTGATCTATATTACTCATCTCATACCTCACTAGACGCGATAGCAGATTACGAGGAAAATCTGCACGCCAACCTGCAAGCGCTGCTGGAAAAAATTCAAGGTGAGGATGAATCTTGGATCAGCGTCCCCGACTTCCTTGGCTCTTGGATACCCGTACCCAAATCTATCGACATGGCGAGCTGGCGGCAACTCCGCAAAGGCCAGGGCAGCGGTTTGATTTTTGCCTCGCCAGCATGTGAGTGGAAACATGCCTGCAAGGTGCTGGTCGATAAGAAGATCGAACAGCTGATGGATGCCAACGGTAATATCACCAGCCTGCGCAAGCGTAATGGTCAGAGCATCACACTGGCGTATGACAATCTCAACCGGCTGCTCAGTCGCAGCTATCCGACCACTGCGGACAATATCACCTACACCTACGACTTACTGGGCCGCACGACGGCTGCCAACAAAACCGGCTATACCATCGGCTATGTCTATGACAATGCCGGACGGCTGACCAGCACTACCGCCGGCAGCAAGACCCTCGCCTACCAGTATGATCCGGCAGGCAACCGCACCCGGCTCACCTGGCCGGAGACTGCGTTCTACGTCACCAGCACCTATGACGCGCTCAACCGTCCAACCGCGATCAAGGAAACCGGCACGGTCAACCTGGCCACTTACGTCTGGGATGACCTCAGCCGTCGTACCACAGTAACGCTGGGTAACAGTACTACCACCAGCTATGCCTACAGCACCCAGAGTGCACTTTCCAGCCTCACTCACAACCTGACAGGGACCGCGCAGGATCAGACCTACAGCTACACCCGTAACCAGGCACAGGAAATCGCAAGCCAAAGCTGGACCAATGACCTATACCAGTGGACGGGTTATGCCAACGGCACCAGGAACTACACCGCCAATGGCCTCAACCAGTACACCATCGCTGCCGGCGCTACGCTCACGCATGACACCAAAGGCAACCTGACCGGTGATGGGGTATGGACCTACACCTACGACCTCGACAACCAGCTGATCAGTGCCAATAAAACCGGCTCGACCAACAGCCTGGCGTATGATGGCGCAGGGCGGCTGCGCCAGACCACCCTGGCGGGCACCGTCACCGGCCTGACCTACGACGGCGTGGAGCTGGTGGCTGAATACAACAGCGGCGGCACACTCCTGCGCCGCTATGTGCATGGCCCCGGCATTGATGAACCGCTGGTGTGGTATGAAGGAACGACTACCACTGCCAAGACCTGGCCGTACCAGGATCAACTGGGCAGTGTTATCGGTACTGCCAACAGTGCCGGCACCAGTACCGCGATCCACAGCTACGGTCCGTTTGGTGAACCCAATACCACTACCGGTATCCGTTTCCGCTACACTGTCACCGGCCAGCAGTTCCTCGGCTCACTCAATCTGTACCACTACAAGACACGTTTCTATTCGCCTGCACTGGGCAGATTCCTGCAGACCGATCCGATCGGTACCACAGATGATCTGAATCTGTATGCATACGTTGGTAATAATCCGATCAACTTCAATGATCCAAGTGGGTTGATTGCTGCAGAAGCTCAAATGCTGATGGGTAAACTGGGCTCCTGGGGAAAAGACAATGCCGGTACACTCGCAGAGATCGGGATAGGGTTGACACCTGCAGGAGTCTATGCTGACATCTACACTGCAGCAACAGGCAGATCTCCGATAACCGGTGATTCCCTCTCTGATTGGGAATGAGCTGCAATACTGATCCAGGGCATCTCCGAAATCAGAAATGCGGGAAGAATTGGAGGTGCTGTACTCAAAGATGGTGCCCAATTATCAACTAGCAAAGCACTTGACTTGATATGGCCATTAAGCGCCTTGTTGGCCCAAACTATAAAGAGATCGCGTCTGGAGTGTTCAAATCATCTGGGACTGAATACTTAGAGATATACCCGGGCAAGTAGTAATCCAGCCAATAGCACTGCGACCAGTGTCAGTATCAGGCTTTGACGTTTTTGCTGTGCGACCAGTTCGGCCAGTCTGTCTTCCAGATTTCGGGCACGTTGCTTATCAAGGTTGTAGTGCATCAGGCGGGGAAACTGCGGTAGCATCACCGCCCAGTTGGTTGCTTCCTTCTGCAGGTGAGTAATAAGTCCGCGCAGCCCGATTTGCTCGGCCATCCAGTTTTCCAGGAATGGCTTGGCAGTTTTCCAGAGATCAAGATCCGGATCCAGATCACGTCCCAGACCTTCAATATTAAGCAGTGTTTTCTGAAGCAGAACCAGTTGTGGCTGAATTTCCACGTTGAACTGACGGGAAGCCTGAAATAGGCGCAGCAGGACACGTCCAAAGTAGATTTCCTTCAGAGGTCGATCAAAAATCGGTTCACACACGGCCCGGATAGCGGCTTCGAAATCATCTACGCGCGTATTTCTCGGCGCCCAGCCGGCCTCAATGTGCGTCTCTGCCACGCGGCGATAGTCCCGGCGAAAGAAAGCCAGGAAGTTTTGTGCCAGATAATTTTTATCCTGTTCACTCAGCGTACCCATAATGCCAAAATCCACGGCGATATAGCGGCCATCGCTCCCGACAAAGATATTGCCAGGATGCATATCAGCATGGAAATAACCATCCCTGAACACCTGGGTAAAAAAGATCTCCACTCCCATGCGGGCAAGTTGTGGAACATCGATTCCCTGTGTACGTAATATCTCTACACGGCTGATGGGAGTACCAATCATCCGCTCCATCACCATGACTTCTGGATGACAGTAATCCCAATACACTTCTGGCACCTGTAGCAAGGGGGAATTGAGGAAATTACGCCGTAACTGGCTGCAGTTAGCGGCTTCCCGGATAAGATCAAGTTCATCGTCCAGATGTCGGGCAAACTCCGCCACTACTTCGCGCAATTTTAGTCGCTTGCCATCTGGCCAGATGGATTCAAGCAGCCATGCACCGGTTTCCATCAACGCCACATCATGTGCAATGACGGGGGCGATGGTTGGTCGCAAGATCTTGACAGCCGCTTGTGTGCCATCCTGCAGCACGGCAAAGTGCACCTGGGCAACTGATGCGCTGGCAACTGGCTTGATATCAAATTCGAGAAAGACCTCATTTACCGGCTTTCTATAGACGGTTTCCAGTATTTTTACCGCCTGCTCCGAAGGAAAAGGCGGCACCCGATCCTGGAGAAAAGCCAGTTCATCGGCAAAATCCTGGGCAAGCAAATCCCTGCGGGTGGATAGCATCTGCCCAAACTTGATGGAAATGGGCCCCAGTGCTTCCAGTGCCAGGCGCAATCTGACCGCGCGTGGCTGTTTGAGTTGAGTGCGAAACGGCAATAGCTGTGAAAATACCTTGAGTGCGCGCAGATGAATCTGCTCGAGTAGGATTTCATCTAGCCCGAAGCGATAAGCAATCAGGATAATCTTAAATAGACGGAAAAAGCGCATGAAGTGATTGGTGGTTCAATAAAGTTACCAGCAGACAGGGCCGGTGGTATCTGCACAGATTGCAGAGGCGAGTTGTGAGCGGCTTCCGATCATTGGTCGGTCCGGGACGAATTTTCTACAGCCTGTGAGAGCGGTGAAATCAGCGTATCAATTCGTTCTTCAAGTTGCGCAACCCGTTGTTGCAGTAATGCAACCTCGGAGCCGGTCTGGCAAAATCGTGAGTGGCTTGCCGTTATCGGCCGTTCCTCAGTAATGAATTCTCCCAGCGCCCGCGACAGATTACGAATGCTTCCCAGCTGCCAGCGTACCAGTTCCTGTCCGGTCAAAGTCACGCGGTGGGCAAACACATCTCCAATGGCAGAGCTCAGGTTTTCCTCAATTTCAGCCTGAAAAATCTTGCCCATGTACAGCAAAATATTTGCCAGCGCCGGATCGCCACAGACAGTAATCTTACGGAACGCACCAATATCACCGGAAGCAAGGGGGGGCGTAAGTTCGACTGGTACGTTGAGGATCACTTTGGCGTGCTCATCTTCGGTCGCCATCCTGAAATGACCATCCTGTGTAATCGTAACATATAGACGAATCAGGGATCCGATACGGAAACATACAGTTTCATTTACATGAGATTGTAATTGCTGCCGTACCTGGTTCGATTTATCAGCCAGGCGATTCAGGCAGATAATCAGAAGGGTGGTCAGTATCGAAGATTGTGTGATCATTACCGGGAACAGGTTGTCAACATGCTAACTGCCCGCGCAAGGTGGGCTCGCATGTCACCGCATGCTCAGGAACGCATCCGGCGATTCGTCAATTACCCAGATTATAGCGTGATTCCGTAGGTGAGCAGTCGGTTGCATGATTATTACCCAACCGGTTGACGATGACCTCGGACAGGGAAAGCTGATCTTGCAGGGCAAGTTCGGAAAGAATCTCCCATGCATGATGCGTCACACTGATGGTTTTATGCGGCTCTGTATATCTCTGTCTTTTTTCTTTGTGATCTTTGTGCATGCTGATCACTTTCCTAATTTCCATCCACTGGGCTTCATTCAACCATTTCTGACACCACGTATTGAAATGGATCGGATCAGCCCTGGCTGCAAGGTATTCCTGTTTTGCTGCGCTGTGCTGAGGTTTTGTTGTGCCAAACCACTCAGAATCTTTACTTAACTGACTGTCAATAAAAGTAGTGGCTACTTTTCTGTCTTGTTGTCGGATTATGTAGGGGTAATCTGTCATTTTTACTTTTGATTATCTTGTTGCGTGAATTTCAGAAATATAAGCAATGCTTTACAGATGAGGATATTACAAGGGAATAAAGCCTGATTCAATGCTGTTGTTGTATGCAATTGCTGCTTATCAATCTGCAGAACAGGTGGAAATGAAAGCAGTTTATACGTTTGTTCGAAACTACTGGCTTGTTTTGCTGCGGTAAGCTGTTGCAAATTTCAGACAGGAGTCCTCATGAGTACTGATCTCGAACAGTTTTATCAGATATTTTTTGAAGAAGCGGGTGAGTTGCTGGCAGAGATGGAAACACGTCTACTTAAACTGGATATTTTGTCGCCCAATCCGGAAGATTTGAACGCGATATTTCGTGTGGCGCATTCCATCAAGGGCGGAGCGGGAACATTCGGGTTTACCGATATGACAGGACTTACGCATGTGCTTGAATCGCTACTCGACAAATTGCGTAAGGATGAACTCAAGTTACGCGCTGAAATGGTGGATACCTTTCTGCGTGCTGGGGATGTATTAAAAAATCAACTGGATGGGCACCGGGGCACTGGTTCCGCCGATCCGGCAGAAGTGGATGCCGTCAACCGCAAACTGAAAGAGTTGGTAGCAGATACGGTTAGCAATAGCGCAACGTCCGCACCCGAATCGGTAGAGGAATCAGCCCCCCATACAGTGAACACTGCTGAACAGGCCCCAATGTCTGCTGAATCAGCATCCGTTGCAGGAAATGTCACCACTTACCGGATTGAATTTGGTTGTGCTGATCTTGGCAAGTCAGTAATGGAGAAGCTGTTAATTGATCTGGCGCGGCAGGGGCAGCTGAAAAACCTGAGTGATCCGGATAACGAAGCAATATGCATATTGCAGCTTGCCACGACTGACAGTGAGGAAGATGTCTGGGAGGCACTGGCGTTTCTGGTTGATCCCGCCAATTTATCTATCAAAATAGATAAAAGCGCATTACCTGCTGCAGATGTTCCCGGAGCAACACTGGAATGCCGACAGGAGCAGCAGACGGTTGAGACTGTATCAGAACAACAAGATATGCAGCTTAGTGAAGCTGTATCCTCTCCAACTGCTGCTAATTCAGCCACTCAGAAAACCCAACTGCCTGCCAAAAAAGCAGTAGCCCCACCGCAACATAAGCCATCCGCTGATCACGCTGGATCCGTTAGCGGTGAATCTTCTTCCATCCGCGTTGGTGTTGAGAAAGTGGATCAAATGATCAATCTGGTGGGAGAGTTGGTTATCACCCAGGCCATGCTGGCGCAAACTGCGAGCCAGATCGATCCGGTTATTTTTGAAAAACTGCTCAATGGCCTGAATCAGCTCGAACGAAATACCCGTGATCTGCAGGAGGCCGTCATGTCGATTCGTATGATGCCCATCAGTTTTGTATTCAGTCGTTTTCCCCGGGTGGTAAGAGATGTAGCCTCCAAGCTTGGCAAGCAGGTCGATCTCAAAACCCTGGGTGAAGGTACCGAGCTGGATAAAGGATTGATTGAAAAAATCACTGATCCGTTGACCCATCTGATCCGTAACAGCCTGGATCACGGTATCGAAACACCAGAAAAAAGAAAAGCGCTGGGTAAACCTGCTCACGGCACGATCACACTGCGTGCATCGCACCAGGGCGGCAGTGTTGTTATAGAGGTGATAGATGACGGCGCAGGGCTTAACCGGGAAAAAATTCTGGATAAGGCTCGCAGCCGGGGGTTGGCGATCAGCGAGAACATGACCGATCAGGATGTCTGGATGCTGATTTTTGAAGCTGGTTTTTCCACGGCAGAAGTTGTGACAGATGTTTCCGGTCGGGGTGTGGGTATGGATGTCGTCAAACGCAATATTGAGGGTCTTGGTGGCCGGGTTGAAATTGACTCAATAACCGGGCAAAGAACGAAGATTTCAATTCGTTTGCCGCTGACGCTCGCTATCCTGGACGGATTATCGGTATCGGTAGGGGATCAGCTGTTTATTATCCCGCTGACCTATATCACCGAATCACTCAAACCGGCTGCAGAAGATATCCGCACCATACGAGGCCAGGGTCGGGTGGTGGAGGTGCGCGGCGAGTACCTGCCGGTGATTGCTCTGCATGAAATTTTCGGCCTGGAACCGGAAGTGCATGAGATCCATGAAGGCATTCTGGTCATCCTTGATGCTGAAGGAAACAAGGCCGCCATGTTTGTCGATACGCTGGTTGGGCAACACCAGGTGGTGATCAAAAGTCTGGAAAGCAATTATCGTCGCGTACAGGGCGTTTCAGGCGCAACCATCATGGGTGATGGTAGTGTTGCTCTGATACTGGATGCTGTGGGGCTGGTCAATGTCACGAAGCAGAGAATGATCCATGCAGCGTAATAAATTGATCAAACCTCTGTGGGAGAAGCCGTTAGAGCCGATACCTATTGCACATTACTGAGGAGCAAACCATGTTGTTGACACAAGCCACGGCTACTACCACTGCTGCAGGCGAATCACCTGACTCGATCCGGGATCTTTCATGCAGTGAATTTCTGATATTCCGGCTGGGAAAAGAGGAATACGGTATCGAGATTCTGAAAGTCCAGGAAATTCGCGGGTATGACGCCATTACCCGTATCGCCAACGCACCCGAATTTATCAAGGGCGTTATCAATCTGCGCGGCGTGATCGTGCCGATCGTTGATATGCGCATCAAATTCAATCTGGGCGCAGCCCATTATGACCAGTTCACTGTGGTGATTATCCTGAATTTGTCCGGGCGAATTATCGGCATCGTGGTGGATGGCGTATCCGATGTGATCAACCTGGATACAGAGAATTTGCGCCCTACCCCAGAATTCGGCGGAGTAATCGATACCGAATACATCATCGGACTTGGCACTATGGAAGAGCGCATGTTGATTCTGGTGGATATCGAAAAATTAATGAGCAGTTCGGAAATGGGTCTGCTGGAACCGGCAGGCAAATAGCTTTGTGAATAGTCGCGTGTATTAGTGGCTATGGCGATGAGCACAGTATTTTAAAAGTTAAGTTACTTTATTTATCGGGAGCAAAAATGTTGCAGAACATGACGATTAAATCACGGCTGATTTTTGTGATTGGCCTGCTGTCTCTGTTGCTGATCAGTGTGGGGGCAGTCGGGCTGTATGGCTTAAATCAATCCAAAGCACAGCTGGAAACGATTTATCAGGACCGGGTGGTGGTGCTTGGTCATTTTTCAGAAATCCTGGACAAACTGCAACAAGTACGTATGCATGCGTTACTGGCTGGCAACTCGCGTGATACTGCTGTTGCCAGGCAACGAGCAGGACAGGTGATTGAAGAAGATTCCGGCATCAGTGATCTCTGGCAAAAATTCAGCCAGACCTATCTGATTCCGGAAGAACAATCGCTGGCCAATCGCTTCACCGAGCAATGGAGGGCTTATCAGGCTGCACGCAATCAGACGCTTAATCATGCTGTTAATGGTAATTTTGATGCGGCAATGGAGAATACCCTTCAGGACGCCGGCCCCAAATATGAATCAGTGCACGACACACTGATGCAGTTAATCGAGCTGCAGGAAAATGTCACCGCGCAGGAGTATGAACAGCTGCAGGCGAATTCTTCCAAAATGATTATGACCATGTTCCTGCTGGCGACACTGGGAATCCTGTTAGCCGGCGTAATCGGTTTTGTGCTGATTCGTACTATCAGCCGTTCTATCGATCAGGCCGTGCAAGTAGCAGATGGTATTGCCAACGGTCATCTGGATCAGCATATCGAAGTGACCGGCCATGATGAAATTTCCGTGTTGCTGAAATCGATGCGCAAGATGGTGGAAGTACTGAATAGCTTTGTAGCTGCTCAGCAAAAAATGCAACAACAGCATGAAGCCGGTGCAATTAGCTACCGGATTCCTGCCGGTAAATTTCCGGGTAGCTACGGTGAAATTGCCAGTGCAGTCAATGATCTGGTGGCGGGACATATTGCCGTCAAGATGCGAGTGGTGGAAGTTGTTTCACGTTACGCGCAGGGTGATCTGTCAGTAGATATGGATCGATTACCTGGTGAAAAGGCAAAAGTGACTGAGGCGGTAGACAAGGTTAAAGCCAGCCTGCAAGCGGTTAATATCGAAATCAGGAATCTGGTGGAAGGTGCAGTGGCAGGTGATTTCTCCCGTCGTGGCCATGCAGATAAATATCAATATGAGTTCCAGAGCATGGTGAACAATCTGAACCGGTTGATGCAGACTTGTGAAACCAGCCTGGAGGACGTTATTCGGATTATGGATGCCCTGGCAGATGGCGATCTGACCCAGAAAATTACCCGTGAGTACCAGGGTATGTTCGCTCGCATGAAGGATGATTCGAATGTCACCGTGGGACAGTTGGCAAGCATTGTCAGGCAGATCAAGGAAGCCGCCGGACTGATCACCACCGCTTCGAAAGAGATTGCTGACGGTAACACGGATCTTTCGCAGCGTACTGAAGAGCAGGCCGCCAATCTGGAAGAAACTGCCGCCAGCATGGAAGAGTTGACCTCAACCGTCAGGCAGAATGCGGACAATGCTCGCCAGGCTAACCAGCTCGCTGCTTCTGCATCGGATGTGGCAATGAAGGGAGGCAAAGTTGTTGGTGAAGTGGTGCAGACCATGAGTGCGATTAACGATAGTTCCAAGAAGATTGTCGACATTATTAGCGTGATCGACGGCATTGCTTTTCAGACTAATATTCTGGCGCTGAATGCAGCGGTGGAAGCCGCCCGTGCCGGCGAACAGGGACGCGGATTTGCGGTAGTCGCGACCGAAGTGCGCACACTGGCACAGCGCTCAGCAGCGGCTGCCAGGGAAATCAAGGATCTGATCAGTAATTCGGTGCACAAGGTTGAGGATGGTACCCAACTGGTGGATCAGGCTGGTAAAACAATGGAAGAAGTGGTGCTGTCAGTTAAGCGTGTAACTGACATCATGGGTGAAATTTCGGCCGCTTCCCAGGAACAGAGCCAGGGGATCGAACAAGTGAATCAGGCGATTACACAGATGGATGAAATCACCCAGCAAAATGCCGCACTGGTGGAACAGGCAGCAGCAGCTTCTGAATCCATGCGTGAGCAGGCAGAGCAATTATCACGTGCTGTGGCTGTATTCAAACTGGAGCAGGGATTTTCATCCAGTCATGCAGGTAATGCCCCATTGACTGAGCGACGCAGCCCGAACCGGGCAACTAACGTTGAGCGGTTACCACAAGCCAAAAATCAGCGAAAAACGGCTACTGCAAGTCCTGCCGCCCCAGCCTCAACTGGCACGGATGGTGATTGGGAAGAATTTTGAAATGGGGAACAAAACGTCTGTCTTTATAAACACAAAGGTGAGAAGCGACCTCTTCCTGCCGCATTGTATTCGCAGTCGTGATGACAGTGATGAATCTGTAATGCTGCATGAATAAAACAACCTTTTGAGGAAGCACGATCATGAGAGTCAATCTGCCGGTTACCAACGTTGAACACGAAATGCGGGATGGCGAATTTCTCGTTTCCAGGACCACGCCCAAGGGAGTGATTACCTATATCAATGAACCGTTCGTCAGGATGAGCGGCTTTACTGAGCAGGAGCTGATTGGGCAGGCGCACAATATTATTCGCCATCCGGATATGCCGCCGGAGGCGTTTGTCGATTTCTGGGACATGCTCAAACAGGGCAGGCCATGGAGTGGTATGGTCAAGAACCGAAATCAAGATGGCGGTTATTACTGGGTCTTTGCCAACGCCACGCCTGTCAAAGAGCATGGCAAGGTGACCGGCCATATGTCGGTACGCAGTAAGCC
This sequence comes from Nitrosomonas eutropha, assembly GCF_003201195.1. Lineage (GTDB taxonomy): Bacteria > Pseudomonadota > Gammaproteobacteria > Burkholderiales > Nitrosomonadaceae > Nitrosomonas > Nitrosomonas eutropha. Next base: position 54,454 of record NZ_QICQ01000006.1, read on the forward strand.
CTCACGTGATCAGATTCAGGCCGCCGAGACACTGTATCGTCAAATGCGTGAAGGCACAGCAAAAGTACGGATTGTTGCTGGAAAAGTCATTGCCGATACTCCCCTGGGATGGCTACGTGAAAAATTTCGCCATCTCAGCCTGAAGACCCGGATTATCGGAGCCGGTATCGTGCCACTGCTAGTGATGGCAGGATCGGCCTGGTTGATGATGCAAGATCAATTCAGTCTGGCTTTTGCCGGAATGGGGCTGAGCGCCTGCCTGGCGGTCGGGATGGGGATGTGGTTGTATCACTGCATTCGCCAGCCGCTGGATACCATGATTCATCATCTGGAAAAGATGGCGCAGGGGGATTACACCACCCAAATCACGATTGAGCGGGATGATGAAATCGGGAAGCTGACTGAAGCGCTTAAATCCATGCAAATTCGTGCAGGAATCGATTTCACCGAAACCAAGCGGATGAATGTTGAAAATTTGCGCGTACGTAATGCGCTGGATATTGCTACTTCTGCAATCATGATTGCCAATAACAGTGGGATGATCATTTTCATGAACCGGATGGTGCGGGAAATCCTTGCCAAAGAGGAGGATGAAGCGGAAGTGCGCAAATCCCTGCAAAGCCGATTGAAAGCTCTGGCCAGTCAGCAGCAGATTGATAACGTCAGGATCGGAGAGCGGACGTATTCACTGGTATTGATGCCAGTTACCAGTGAATCCGGAGAACGAGTGGGTTCAGTAGTTGAGTGGCGTGATCGTACTCAGGAGTTAACGATTGAAAGGGAGATTATGGATATCGTTCAGGCAGGTGTGGCAGGGGATTTCAGCAAACGCCTGACCTTGATCGGCAAGGAGGGATTCTTCAGGCAACTGGCCGAAGGTATCAACCGGCTGATGGAAAGTACCTCCCAGGGATTGGATGAATTGGCATCTATATTGGAAGCCATGGCGGAAGGCGATTTGACCCAGAAAATTACCCGTGATTATCAGGGAATGCTGGGCAGATTGAAGGATGATTCGAATTCAACCGTCACTCAACTGACCGGCATTGTCGCCCAGATCAAGGAGGCGGTCGGTCTGATTGGCACCGCATCGAAAGAAATTGCCGATGGCAACACGGATCTTTCGCAGCGAACCGAGCAACAAGCCGCCAATCTGGAGAAGACAGCCGCCAGCATGGATGAATTGACTTCAACCGTGAAGCAGAATGCGAGCAATGCACACCAGGCCAACCAGCTTGCTGCCTCTGCTTCCAGTGTGGCGGTGAAGGGAGGACAGGTTGTCAGTGAAGTGGTGCAGACCATGAGCGAGATCAACGACAGTTCGAAGAAGATTGTTGACATCATCAGTGTGATCGATGGTATCGCTTTCCAGACCAATATTCTGGCGCTGAATGCAGCGGTGGAAGCCGCTCGTGCTGGCGAGCAGGGACGGGGGTTTGCGGTAGTTGCGACTGAAGTGCGCACGCTGGCGCAACGTTCAGCGGCTGCAGCCAAGGAAATCAAGGAGCTGATCAATAACTCGGTACTTAAGGTAGAAGATGGTACTCAGCAGGTGGATCAGGCTGGCAAGACGATGGAAGAAATCGTGCAATCGGTCAAACACGTGACTGACATCATGGGCGAGATTTCAGCCGCTTCTCAGGAGCAGAGTCAGGGTATCGAACAAGTGAATCAGGCAATTTCACAGATGGATGAAATCACGCAACAGAATGCGGCGCTGGTGGAACAGGCGGCGGCAGCTTCCGAATCGATGCGTGAGCAGGCGGAACAGTTATCGCGCGCTGTGGCTGTATTCAAACTAGAACAGAGCTCTTTATCCAGTCAGGCAAGTAATCAGCCATTCGTTGAACGACGTGGCCCTAACCGTGCAACCAACGTTGAGCGGCTATCTCGGATCAAAAAACCTCAGGCCGGAAACCAGAAAAAAGTGGCTGCCCAGGGCCATATTGCATCGATACCCACCGGCACGGGCGGGGAATGGGAAGAGTTCTGAAATAGAACACAACGCCCGTCTTGGCGAATATGAAGGTGAGGAAGCAATCTCCCTCCCGCTGTCTTTGCGAGGCGAATGGCTGAAACAATCTAGTAGCAAGGGGATAAGGGCACTGGAACACTACTGGCCGCATTGTATTCGCAGTCGCGATGACAAAATCACTTCGCAATGATAAGGGAAGAAAGAAATGATGCATGAACACAAAGCACCGTCTTTGCGAGCGCCGCAGCCCAGTGAACATAATTCACGCGAATATGCATTCTCTGCACGCGATTTCGAATGTATAAAGAAAATGATTTATGCGCGTGCTGGCATTGCGCTGGCCGAGAATCGTCAGGAGATGGTCTATACCCGTTTGTCGCGACGTTTGCGTGCAACCGGCCTGAAAAACTTCAGTGATTACCTGGAACAACTGGAAAGAGACAGCGAGGACGTGGAATGGGAATCCTTCGTTAATGCGCTGACAACCAATCTGACTGCTTTTTTTCGGGAAACACATCATTTTCCAATATTGGCTGAGCATGTCAAAACGCGGCAACCCGGACAGACCGTAAAGCTCTGGTGCAGTGCAGCTTCCACTGGGGAGGAGGCTTATTCGATGGCCATGACGATGGTGGAAACCTTTGGTTCCCTGAAGCCCCCCGTGCGTATCCTCGCCACCGATATTGATACCGAGGTGCTGGCTGCCGCACGTGAAGGTGTTTATTCTCTGGACAGGCTGGAATCCATGTCACCTGAAAGAATCAGGCGGTTCTTTCTCAAGGGCAAGAACCATACTTCCGGATATGCCCGGGTCAGGCAGGAATTGCGCGACATGATTACTTTCAGACAGCTCAATCTACTGGATGCCAGGTGGCCTATGCACGGGCCATTCAATGCAATTTTCTGTCGTAATGTCATGATTTATTTCGACAAGCCGACGCAATACCAGATTTTGCAGAAATTTGTGCCTTTACTGAATCGTGATGGATTGCTGTTCATGGGCCATTCGGAGGTATTTCAACACGCTTCTGATCTGATCAAACTCATTGATAGAACTGTCTACAAGCCGGTTATCAAATAACAACAGAGCGGAGCTAGGGGTATGCATATCTTTGCAGCAAAAACAGATCCGATGAATTGCCACGCAACCCTATCCTGCCATGGTTGATCCTCAGTTTGCTTCAAATTTCTATTTTGATCAGCGTTTAAATATTGATGCGGTCAAGCTGTTACCCGGGGAGTACTTTGTAACCACCCGAGAGATGGTGTTGAGTACAGTACTGGGTTCCTGTGTTTCTGCCTGTATCTATGACCAGCAGAGCAGGATAGGTGGCATGAATCATTTTATGCTGCCAAGCAGTGAAAATAGCAGCGGATTCCCAATTGAATGTGCACGTTTTGGCGGTTATGCAATGGGTATCCTGATTCGGGAATTGCTTAAAAATGGTGCGCGCAAACAAAATCTGGTTGCCAAGGTATTTGGTGGTGGCAATGTTCAACCGGCCATGGTTACTTCGGCGATTGGCTCACAAAACGCCAGATTTGTAAAAAAATATCTGGCCGAGTACGAGATTCCCATTCTGGCGGGAGATCTGGAGGGGTTTTATCCACGCAAACTGCATTTTTTTCCCAAAAGTGGCCGGGTATTACTAAAGAAACTGCACGTATCGCATAACGATACCATTGCCAAGCGTGAGAAACATTACAGCCGGTTACTGCTATCCACAGTAAAACCGGGAATATAGACGAATTCTCCTGAATATTGAGGGGTACCCATGAAAAAAATCAGTGTGCTTGTTATCGATGATTCTGCCTTGATTCGTAAATTACTGGCCGAGATCATCAATAGCCAATCGGATATGGAAGTAATCGGGGCAGCACCGGATCCACTGGTAGCGCGTGAAATGATCCGGACATTGAATCCGGATGTGCTGACATTGGATGTGGAAATGCCCAAAATGGACGGGCTGGAATTTCTGGAAAAACTGATGCGGTTGCGGCCCATGCCGGTAGTGATGGTTTCTACGCTGACCGAATGTGGCTCGGAAACGACTTTCCGCGCACTTGAACTAGGCGCAATCGATTTTGTTGCCAAGCCCAAAATGGATATTCGCCATGGCCTCGAAGCTTATGGTAGCGAGATTGCCAGCAAAATTCGCATTGCCAGCACAGCACGTATCCGTCGCCTGGAGCCTGGCGCTGCTGCGAGTGGTAGAGCTTTACAGATTCCGCGCCATCATAGTATCTCAACCGAAAAGCTGATTATTATCGGTGCATCTACGGGCGGTACCGAAGCCATCAAGGATGTGCTGATTCATTTTCCGCCGGATTGTCCAGGTATTCTGATTGCCCAGCACATGCCGGAAGGATTTACCCGTTCTTTCGCTGAACGGCTGGATCGGCTCTGCAGAATCCGGGTAACGGAATCCGAAGGAGGGGAGCGTGTTTTACCGGGCCATGCCTATATTGCGCCGGGCCATTCTCATCTCCTGCTGAAAAAGAGTGGAGCCAATTATATTACCGAGCTGAGTCAGGCAGATCCGGTCAACCGCCATCGCCCATCCGTGGATGTACTGTTTCAGTCTGCTGCACAGTGCGCTGGGAAGAATGCGGTTGGTGTGATTCTGACAGGCATGGGCAAGGATGGTGCAGTAGGAATGCTGGCAATGCATCATGCAGGTGCCTATAACCTGGCACAGGATGAAGCCAGTTGCGTGGTGTTCGGTATGCCCCGGGAAGCAATTGCTGTTGGTGCGACTGATGAAGTGGTGCCCTTGCAGGATATGGCCTCACACATCCTGGCAAAACTGACTGGTACAGTCAGGCAAGCTGTTCGTATCTGATGTTATTCAAGGTGTTTAGCTAAAAGAAAGTTTTTTATTTGTTTATACTAGCTCACCGAAACGTACATACAAGATAATCAATGGTAAGCCAATTATACTGCGCTCCGGCCCCTTACCAACGAGCGTTAGACCACTTCTTACAATACGCCGAAACTGGGAACCATAAATGCTTCAAACCCTGATAGCCCCTATGGCAGCACACGTCGCACTCGCAGCTACCCTCTACTTTCTTCTTACTATTGCGCGGGCTCCGGTCGTATGGGGAATCGGCCGTGGTGCTGATGGCAGCAACCCTTGGGCAGCCTTGGAGCCTCGTATCAGCGCCAATTTGTCCAGCCAGTTTGAGTGGCCTGTTTTCTTTCATGTTGCTTGCTTGATATTTTTTCAAATACAGCCGGACCTTATTGCTGTTGTACTTGCATGGATCTTTGTTGGTGGCAGAGTGTTACACAGTGCTGTCCAAATCTTCACCCGCAATATTCGGCTCAGAGGCATCGTATTTACGGTCAACTTCATTGCCGTTCTCGGCCTCTGGCTCGTTGCCGTTCTGACTATTGGCAACGGGTCGGTGATCTAACAACTCATTCCAGCCATGATGATCAGCGTAGTATTCCTTATACTTATTTTCAATAAATTCAGTGAACCCTTGCTCCAGTGACCAGTGGGGGAAAATGCATCCCCATGACTACCAGCTGAGTAGTGAGCAGAAAAGACAGAAATAATTTAACTCTGACTAACATGGAATGGTGCAGTGGCCGAAGTATCTGGCTATGCGTTTGCTGCTGCAAATTCCAGAATCTGTTTATCACGCCCGATCCCGGCAACGGCAATGGTTACTCCATTTTTCTGATAACGCACCAGACAGTCACGAGCGGCTATATCACCGTCGATTTCAATCGCATCCCATGATTGGGCATGGCCAGCGTAATTGATAGTCAGGTCGTAATGTACGCTCCAGAAAAATGGCACGTCCTGAAATTTTTTATTGGCACCCAGTAGATTTTCAGCCGCCACTTGCCCTTGTCGTTCTGCTACCACCCAATGTTCGATACGTAACGCCAGACCGCTTGCTTTATCGCGCCAGCGAGCCACATCACCTGCAGCATAAATTTCCGGCACGTTGGTTTGCAGATACTCGTCCACCAGGATACCTTTGTCAACGTTGAGGCCGGCTAATTCAGCTAGTGTGGTACGTGGTCGCACACCCACACCAAGAATAACGAGTTCGGCAGTCAGCTTGTCGCCATTACTTAATGTCACTGATTCAGGTTCAATGGTCGTCAAAGATGTTTCCGTGTGAAATGTTACACCGTGTGCTTCATGCAGGCTGCGGATGAAATTACCCAGCTCGGAACCCAGTACATTTTGCAGCGGACTCTGATCGAGTGACACGACATGCACGGCGAGCCCGCGTGCGCGCAAAGCGGCGGCCACTTCCAGACCAATGAATCCTGAGCCAAGTACTACGACTGTCCTGGCGTTTTTTGCATATTCAATGATGCGACGGCTATCGGAAAAAGAACGCAGGGTAAATACATGTGCGCCATCCTGACCGGGAATGGGTAGCCGGATGGGCTCCGCTCCGGTGGCCAGGACAAGACGATCGAATGAAATACTGCGATCATCTTTTGTAGTTATCTGATGGTTGGCGGTATCAATATGTTGCACTATGGTACCGAGTTGCAGATCAATGTGATTGTCTTTATAGAAGCCATCAGGTCGCAAAGGCATCCATTCTTCAGGCGCCGTACCGGCCAGATAATCTTTGGACAAATTAGGACGGTCACAAGGTGCGTCGGTATCCTCACTTAGTATAGTGAGGCGCCCTTGATAGCCGCGTCGTCGCAACATTTCAGCACAGGCAAATCCTGCTGCACCACCTCCCACAATGACAATGTTTTTAGGTTGATCAGCTGCTGCAATTATCGGTTCGGGTTGTGGTGCAGGAGAGATTATATTACGAACAAAAATACGCTCCCCATCGCGCTCGACTTTCCAGCAAGGCAGTGGATCAAAAGCAGGTGCACCGAGTGCCTCGCCGCTACGCAGTGAAAAACAAGCGTGATGCCAAGGGCAACGTATTGTTGCACCGACGACAACCAGACCTTCTTCCAAAGGGCCACCGTAATGCGTGCAATGGGCGCCAATTGCCATGATTTCATTACCAGTACGTACCAGTATTATGGATTCATCTCCGACCTGACCGCGCAATAGCTGTTGATCACCAAAATCAGCCAAGGTAATCCCTTGGGTCAGATCGAATCCCATGTTTTCTGTTGTATCTGAAGACATCACAAGCCTCCTTTTAAAAGTGTGGATGTAAAACAACTCAGACAAGTATGGCACATGAGATCTAACAGGTAAAAAGGCGGATCGGAAAAAATCGAAGAGTAGGGCTGAATATTGCTGGTAATTTAGGATTTCAGATCCCAGATCTTTACTGGTAAACAGTAATTTTAAAGAACGAGGATTGGTAACCATTTTTTCACACACTCGTCCATGTTGCCAAACCAGTATAATTAATGCTTTTTTAATTTCTCAAGAGGAATTCCGATGCATACCGGTACTACCCTTACCCAATTTATCATTGAAGATCAGCGCCACATTGCGGGTGCAAGCGGTGATTTCACCGCGCTACTGAACGATATCGTGACCGCCATCAAGACCATTTCCAACGCGGTAAACAAAGGTGCACTGATTGGTGTCATGGGGGCGCTGGATACGGAAAATGTCCAGGGTGAAACACAAAAGAAGCTGGATGTGATCACCAACGAAATTATGATTCGCCATAATGAATGGGCCGGTCATCTGGCAGGTATGGCTTCGGAAGAAATGGACGATGTTTATTTGATCCCGAACCGGTATCCACTTGGCAAGTATCTGCTGGTATTCGATCCGTTGGATGGCTCTAGCAACGTTGATATCAATATTTCGGTTGGGACCATTTTCTCGATTCTGCGCGCACCGGTACCCGGACAGGCTGCCAGTATGGAAGATTTTTTACAGCCTGGCACCAAGCAAGTCTGTGCCGGCTATGCCTTGTATGGTTCTTCCACCATGCTGGTGCTGACTACGGGTCATGGTGTCAACGGCTTTACACTGGATCGCGATATCGGTGAATTTGTGCTGACCCATCCAGGCATGAAGATTCCTGCTGACACCAGGGAATTTGCTATTAACGCATCTAATCAGCGCTTCTGGGAGGAACCGGTGCAGCGGTACGTATCAGAATGCCTGGCAGGCAGTACTGGCCCGCGCAATCGTGATTTTAATATGCGTTGGGTGGCTTCGATGGTGGCGGAAGTGCATCGTATTCTTACCCGTGGTGGCATTTTTATGTATCCGCGCGACACCAAGGATCCAAGCAAGCCTGGCCGATTACGCCTGATGTATGAAGCCAGCCCGATGAGTTTTATCGTTGAGCAGGCAGGTGGTTTGTCTACAACCGGCTACGAACGCATTCTGGATATCTCGCCAGAGAATTTGCACCAGCGCGTGCCCGTGATTCTGGGATCAAAGAACGAAGTTGAGGTGGTGCTGGGATATCACAAAGCCTGACAACACCTGATCGCCCGGGGGAAGCCTATATCTCGTCTTATCCCCGGTTGTGCGGCCGGGTATAATCGATCTCCGGCCCTTTCGGGACGATCCGGGTTGGATTGATCATCGAGTGACTGTAATAGTAGTGAGTTTTGATATGCCCGAAATTTGTGGTACTGGCGATACCTGGCATTTGGTATAACGCACGCAGGTAGTTGGATAAATTCGGATAATCCTCGATTCGCTGTTTGTTGAGTTTAAAATGGCTGTAATACACGCTGTCAAAGCGGATAAGGGTAGTAAATAGCCGCCAGTCGGCTTCGGTCAGCTGATCACCCGCGAGGTAGCGACATTTACTTAGTATGTTATCAATTTTATCCAGTCTGGCGAAAACCTGGTTGTAAGCCTTTTCATAAGCTGACTGCTCGGTGGCAAAACCGGCTCTGTAAACACCATTGTTGAAATCCCGGTACACCACTTCATTAATTGCATCAATTTCATTGCGTAACACCTCAGGATAAAAATCCAGATCATTGCCAGTTATTGCATCAAATGCGCTATTGAACATGCGGATGATTTCAGACGATTCATTGCTGACGATCATGTTGCGTTGCTTGTCCCATAATACCGGTACAGTAACCCGGCCGGTGTAATCCGGTTTGACGTGAATATAGAGCTGGTACAGATATTGAATATTTGCTATGGGATTGTCCTGGGAGACTTCACTGAATGTCCACCCATGTTTCAGCATCTTGGGGTCAACAACGGTAACGCCGATATGTTTTTCCAGATCTTTCAGGAGACGAAAAATCAGGGTGCGGTGCGCCCACGGGCAGGCCAACGATACGAATAAATGATAGCGTCCTGATTCAGCAGCAAAACCACCGTCTCCGGATAGGCCGGGTTGTCCATCTGCCGTGACCCAGTTGCGATATTGAGCATGCTCGCGCACAAATTCTCCATTTTCAGAGGTGTACCACTGGTCATGCCATGTGCCATCAATTAAAAGTCCCACTAATTATTTCTCCGGTTTGTTAGGAAACATTGCTTGCAGAGTGTGATCAAGTGAATACTTGCCTGCACCGTGCAGCAGGATACAAATGCTTATTACCATTAAGATAAGGGAGTATTCGTAGCCACTGTTTGTGATGAAGAAACCGTTTGTCCAATGTACAACAACCATCGCAACCAGCATGATCAGTGCGGTTCCCAACGCTGCCGGGCGAGTCAGCATACCCAGCAACAGTGCCAAGCCTCCAAAAAACTCGCCCGAACCTGCCAGCAATGCCATCAAATAACCCGGGCTGAGGCCGATTGAATCCATCCATTGGCCCGTGGCTTCCAGACCGTAACCACCAAACCAGCCAAACAATTTCTGCACACCGTGTGCCATAAACGTTCCGCCTGTTGTTACACGCAGCAGCAGTATTGCCAAATCAGTTTTATCATGTGTTTTCAAGATGGCTGAAATCTTCATTTGCGATCTCCTGTTAGTCGTCTTGCTGTTAACTACTTCGATGCATTGCGATGGGCCTTTTGCCATGTGCTGGGAGTATTGCTATCGGGGTTGAGATTTAGCGCAGTGATTTGTAATGATAACAAGATAAGTCTTTTCAAGCGAATTGGTTATTAAGTGGCTGGTATGACTGCAATATAGCCGGTTTATTCATGCGTCTTCTGGAAAATGCTGGAACGGTATTCGTTGTAGCATGGGTTTATGGTCATTCTCAGTAGCAGGCTTGATTGGATGTTGGGAATTCAAGATCTAACACAATTTCGCTGTTACCGAACGATTTTGCAGATTCAGCGACATATACAGTAATTTTGTACGCGGATTTTTCTTAACCGTAAACTCTAATGGCCAATCTCATCCGGCCGCCCTTCGAGCCTGTACGGAGTTTCCGTACAGGCCTTTTTCATGCTGTACCCTACCGGACACAGCCACTGATTGCGCTGCTATTCACAGTGAGGGACATTTACCATGGTATTCCTGCGGGTCTAGCTTTGCGTCACACAACCTGAATTTCCTGCTTCATGTTGCGAGTCATGCGTAGTACATAGAACAATTCACTTTTATCCCAGGGGGTGAAGCGTGGCAGCTGAAAGAGGTCGCTATTCTGCCGGGCAGCTCCCCATGCTGTTGAAACGGCAGCTTCAAACCCGGCTTCTTTAATCATTTTTATGTGTGCAGGCAGATAGTCTTTTCCCGGCTTGCCATTTGGGTAGGCAAACAGGCGTACTGGCGCGCCAATGATTGCTTCAAGCCTTACCTTGCCTTCCGTTATTTCCATACGAGCAGTCGTATCATCAATGCTCGCAAGTATCGGATGGGTGACGGTGTGGCCGCCTATTTCCATTCCTGCATCGTGTAACCGTTTGACTTGTGCCGAAGTCATCATGAGATTATCTGGTAATTCGGCTGAAATAATGGTGCTAAGTTTTTCTACCTGAGAAGCCCTTGTTTCATGAGACAGATATTTCAGCTTGCCTATCAGAAAAGTTAAAGCTTTCCTCTTTTGTTCAAGCGTGGTAATTACATGAATACCCAGATTGATTGAACTTAGGTCAAGTTTATCCCCTTTGGCAAGGCGTACTGATTCGATGACAGTATCGTTCCACATTCTTCCGCCATCAAGAAAACCAGAAGCAACGAAAAAAGTGGCGGATACTCCATATTGCTGGAGAAGAGGGAGTGCTATTTCAGCATTATCTGCGTAGCCGTCGTCAAATGTGATACAGGCGGCACAACTGGGCAGGGTGCCGCTGCGCAACCTGTTTACTGCCTCGGATAAGGGCAGAACATTGAAGTTATTAACCAGGTAGTTCAAGCCTGTTTCAAACGTCTTTATCCCGCCGCTGCCAAGCAGAAGATCAGGTTCGGGTAAAACACGATGATGAATAACAATAGATAACTTTGCGTTTTTGCCGGCAGGTGAAAACAGTGAGGGCAGTATTTTCATGGGAAACGTATTTGTATTTTGGTCCAACCTCTTTGATAAGGGATCTCGGAATAAGCAAGGATACAGGCAATTCTGCTGTATGAGGTCAGTGTCAGCAGTCATTTTCCATGCTATTTAAGGGATTTACAGTATCTCGGGGGTCATTACGGCTCGCAGGATAATACTTTCTCGCTCATCTTTTTGCTTGCAACTGAACCACCAGACAGAGCCCTTTCGTACACTAAAACCCGTTTCATCCCCTTTTAACAGGAGAGAGGCTATTTCTCCCAGCGTTGGTTGATGCCCCACTACCAGTACAGTGCCTTCTGCCTCAGGCCAGGCAATTGCATTAAGCACTTTGTACGGAGTGGCACCAGTTCCTACTTGATCGCTAGTTTCAAAACGGGTAGTCAGTGCCGAGGCGGTTTGCTGGGTGCGTTTGGCCGGGCTGACTATGATGTGTGTATCTGGTGGCAATTTAGATTTCAGCCATCCAGCCATTTTTTGTGCCTGTTTCAAACCTTTTTCAGTTAATTCACGTGCTGCATCAGGAATACGATCTTCTGCTTCAGCATGGCGCCATAAAATCAGATCCAAGGTTACACTCCTTTTGAATAAACCAGCTCGGGTATTGTGTTGATTGAAATGATGTAAAGCCGACGGTATTGCCGTTATTTAATCGCATTCAGGTGATTTTTTCAAAAAGTGTGCCAGTGAGTGCGGTAAATCCCATGGCAAGTGCCCCCCAGAAAACCACGCGTGTAGCACCTTTCAATATACTTGCTCTTCCAAGATAAGCAGCCAGTGTGCCCAGGGCAGTCAAGGAAAGAAGGGAGGTGGCTGTCACAACAGGGATAATCTGTGATGCAGGAGCAATGATGGTTGCCAGGAGCGGCATGGATGCCCCGAGAGTAAACATGCCTGCCGAGGTGAGAGCGGCGAGAACAGGATTTGCATTGATGTGCTCATGCAGGCCCAATTCATCTCTGAGGTGAGCGCCCAGCGCATCATGTGCCATCAGCTGTCTGGCCACCTCCTTGGCCAGCTCGGGCTTAACACCTCTCCCGATGTAAATATCTGTCAGCTCCTGGATCTCATAATTGATATCCCGGATAAGATGATACTGTTCAAGTGCGATATCTGCTTTTTCTGTGTCTGCCTGGGAGCTTACAGAAACGTATTCTCCTGCAGCCATGGACATGGCGCCGGCAACGAGACCTGCTACGCCTGCCAGCAGAATATCCTCAGTACCCGCATGCGCAGATGCTACACCAATAATCAGGCTAGCTGTGGAAACGATACCATCGTTGGCGCCCAGTACCGCCGCCCGTAGCCAGCCGGTTCGATGCGAGTAGTGAGTGTTATCGTACGTCATAGCTATCTGTTTTGGTGATCTGAAATTAAAGCTTCCTTCAGAATGTTTTTTAGCCAGCGGGAGATATCAATCAGTTCCTGGTCACATACAGCGTGCGCCATCGGATATTCATGCCAGTCAACAGAGTAATGGTAATCGCGCAGCAACTGTAGCGAAGATCGAGCTAATTTAACAGGGACAACAGGATCATAACTACCATGAGCCATGAATATGGGAGTCAATTGATTGGCTACATGTGCCTCCTGTCTGATCTCGTGAACAAGAGGAAGATATCCTGACAGAACCATAATGCCAGCCAGCTTGTCGGGGTGGCGCAAACCTACGTGCAGCGCCATAGCAGCGCCCTGCGAGAACCCGGCAAGGATAATGTGACTGGACGGAATACCTCTCTGGTTTTCATGTTCGATCAATGCTACGATTGCGCGTTGTGATCTGTACAACCCGGCTTTATCTTCCTGCTTAATAAAATCAGTGTGCTGGATGTCATACCACGCTCTCATTGTATGGCCACCATTGATGGTGACGGGTTGTAGAGGAGCATGCGGGAATAAAAAACGAATTGGGGTCGCTGGTAAATCAAGTGTTTGTACAACAGGTACAAAGTCATTGCCATCGGCCCCCAATCCGTGCATCCACAAGACGGTATATAAAGGATTCGATCCGGTTGCAATATCGATTGCGGAAAGCTGAAGCAGGCTGTCAGACATAGGGGTACGTGAAATTGACGTGGTTGGCTGGTAGCGATAAATTTATCGGGTTCAATATTATCATTGATGAGGAGGCGTATGAAACGCAGAGATTTTTTCAAGTTGGTTGGTACAGGCGCTGCAGCAGCTGTTTTGGCTCCGTCTGTTTCGCGAGCTTCCGCGTTACCGTTGAATCAGGCGAAATGGCGCGGCTATCAATTAACGTACCAGATTACTCTGCCCGCCGCAGGCAAGGTTGCAAAGCTATGGCTGCCGTTGCCGGATACAAATGATACGATTTATCAGTTTACACAAGGAAGTAATTGGAGCGGAAAAGCGACTGCTTCTGCATTTTATATGTTACCCGGTACCTCTTCCCCGGTATTTTTTGCAACCTGGCAAAAGGGTGAAGAACGGGCGGTCAAGGTGAGCAGTATTGTCAAAACAGCCTATCGCACTGCTGATCTGAGCTTTTACCAGGCTCCTGCCAAAGTTTCAATTCCCCAGAATATCAAACGCTATCTGCAGCCTACCAGCCAGATTCCATTGGATAATGCTGTAAAAAAAATGGCACATTCCGTGACTAGCCAGGCTAATGCCCATACTCCTTTGCAACAGGCGCGCGCCATTTATGACTGGATAATTAATAATGTTACCTATGACAACAGTGTGCGCGGGCAGGGCAGAGGGGATATACGGAGCATGCTATCCAGAGCAAGTCTTAGTGGAAAATGCGCGGACATCCATTCACTTTTTGTCGGGCTTGCACGCGCTTCCGGCATTCCAGCGAGAATCCAGTACGGGATCCGCATCGGTGAATCCTCTCTTAACAAAAATCTTGGGAAATCTGGTGATATCAGTACTTCCCAGCATTGTCAGGCAGAGTTTTATCTTTCCGGGTTTGGTTGGGTTCCAGTGGATCCGTCTGATGTGGCGAAAGTCATGGCACTGGAATCTCTACCGAACAACCATGACTCGATCAGTCAGCTAAGAGAAAAATTGTTTGGATCCTGGGAAATGAACTGGGTGGCGTTCAACGATGGTGAAAATGTGGATCTGGGCAAGGCATGTGCAGCCGGCAAGCTGCCATTCTTCCTCTATCCACATGCTGAAATTGACGGGCGACAACAAGATAGCCTGGAGCCGGAATCCTTTTCCTACAAAATTACTTCGGCAACGCTGGTGGGTACCGGCGCCAAACTGTAACTCGGTTATAGCCTGATAATTACCCTGCAAGGAGGGCGTTTATCAGGCATCGGTAAGCAATGGCTGTGCTACTGAACCTGGAAAAAGAACATGGCTGGCAGCTGTTTATACAGCAAGAGTAGCTTCTTCTGAGTCACTGCTGTACGCATAACCTCACTTTTGTGAGATTTTTACGCAATATGTAGAGTATCGCCGCATAGCATCAGTTAGTCATTTGAAAAACGTCCTTCTGTTACTTCACGAATAATTCCTGCGCGAATCGTAAAATCACCAAAATGCTCGTCAGGCAATCGTTCTGTCGCATAGTGACGAAGTACTTCATCAAGCGCTTCAAGAATTGCGGCCTCGCCGATATTTTCACGATAAAGGCGATTGAGGCGCTGGCCGTGAAAACCGCCACCCAGATAAAGATTGTATTTACCCGGTGCGCGGCCGGTAAGTCCAATTTCCGCAATGAAAGGGCGGCTGCACCCGTTAGGACATCCTGTCATTCTGAGCGTAATTGGCTCATCTTGCAGATTGTACCGAGTGAGAATTCCTTCAATCTTCGTAATCAAAGTAGGCAGATAACGTTCACTGTCTGCCATTGCCAAGCCACAGGTTGGAAAAGCGACACACGCCATCGAATTCAGACGCAGCACGCTGTGTTCATTAAAAGCAATCAGTCCCGATCCCACCAGTAATGCATCTATCTTCGGTTTGTCGGCAGTGGCAACGTTGGCAATCATGAGATTTTGATTGGGAGTCAGGCGAAAGTGCCCTTTGTGAACATGTGCAATCCGTGCAATTTTGTCGAGCGTATCGCGGTTGAGCCGGCCGTTCTCAACAAACAACGTGAAATGATGATAGCCATCATCCGATTCTACCCAACCATAGATATCTGCATTGGATGTGAAGTGGTAAGGGCGGGCGGGTTCGAGCAATCCGGCACGATCTTCAATTGCCAGTTTGATCCAGTCCAGTCCTTTATCATCGATTGTGTATTTAAAGCGTGCACGTGACCGGTCAGCGCGATTGCCATAGTCGCGCTGAACTCCCATGACAGCTTCGGTAACAGAAATAAGTCTGTCTGGCGTAATGAAGCCAATAACTGATGCGGTGCGCGGATAGGTATGCGGTACCTTGTCGGTACGCCCCATTCCACCGCCGATTGCTATATTGAATCCCGCTATTTTTCCATCTTTACCCGCGATTGCGATATAACCCAGATCCTGAGCATAAATATCAATATCATTATTGGGCGGGATCACAAATCCAATCTTGAACTTACGGGGCATATAGGTTCGCCCGTAGAATGGTTCTTCCGGTTCAGATGAAGCAATACGTTCTTCACCATACCAGATTTCATGATAGCCCCTGGTTTTGGGAATGACATGATCACTTACTGTTTTTGCCAGTGCTGCCAGTTCTGCCTGCAGAGCCGGAAATTGAGGATTAACCGTAGCCATTACACCGCGTGAATCATCTCCGCATGCAGCAACTGTATCGAGCAATACTTCATGAAGACCACGAATAACCGGAACAATATTGTGCTTGAGCACCCAATGAAACTGGAAAGTCTGTCTGGTGGTCATGCGTAACGTTTCATTACCGTGCGCACAGGCAAGCTCTGAAATCTTCAGCCAGCGTTCGGTTGTGCAGATACCCCCCGGCAAACGCACACGGATCATGAACTGAAAAGCGGGTTCCAGTTTTTGGCGACGGCGTTCATCACGAACATCCCGGTCATCTTGTTGATAAATACCGTGAAACTTCATCAGCTTGATATCGTCGCCTGGTACAGCAGATGTAATACGGTCAAGCAGTCCAAGTGCGATTGTGCCACGCAGGTATTCACTTCCAGCCTTCAGTGCCTCATCCGGGCTTAGGCGCTCAAGTGGTTGGGAAATATCGCAGCTGCGATCAGTGGGAGGGAGTGTGTCTGCCATTTCTATTCTCAATAAACGTCGCGCTGATAGCGCCCATCGCGTTGCAGGTTGCGAAGATACTCTTCTGCTTCTTCGCGCTGAACGCTTGCTTGTTCTTCGATTACGGTGACCAATGTATTGTGGACATCAGGCGCCAGGCGTAACGCATCTCCACATATATAAATATGTGCACCTTCTTCCAACCAAGCATAGACATCGTGTGCATGTTCATGAATACGGTGCTGAACATAAGTTTTCTCTGCGTTATCTCGTGAGAAAGCGACATCCATTTTTGTCAGAATGCTATTTTTTAACCAGTCCTGCCACTCGGTCTGATAAAGAAAATCCACACGGAAATTGCGTTCTCCAAAAAATAACCATGAACGGCCACCGCCATTTGCTTCGCGTTCTTGCATAAAGGCACGGTAAGGTGCCACACCGGTACCAGCGCCGATCATGATGATGGGTTCGCCATTGGGTGGCAGGCGAAAGTATGGATTACTCTGAATGTAGACCGGTAATATGGAATCAGCGTTTGCACGATCAGCAAGGTGGCTGGATGCAACACCTGAACGAATTTCTCCATGCAGCTTATAACGTACTGGTGCGACAGTGATATGTGCCTCATCAGGGCAAATCGCCAGGCTGGAGGAAATAGAGTAGAGGCGCGGTTGCAGAGGGCGCAACCCGTCGATAAAACGCTGTGGATCAAGACCTTTGAGCGGAAAAGCGCGAATAATATCAATAATATGATGCTCATGAAGGAATGCCGCACGTTCGACATTATCCATTGCAGTAAAAATATCGGTTGTGCCAGTCAATTCACCCCAGTGATCAAGAAAACGCAGTGTTGCTGTGGTAATTTCGAATAATTTGCTAAGCGCTTCAAAGAGTGTTGTTACCTGACCCTTTACGGTCAGCGATGTGCCTGGATTCATGTCGAGCGTGGTCAGTAGTGCCTCAACCATCACAGGATCGTTGTTCGCCACGATGCCCAACGCATCGCCCGGCTCATAGGTTAAAGCGGAATCAGCAAGTGATATTTCGATGTGGTGTGTTTCCCGGGTAGAGCCGCGACCCGAGAGAACAATGTTGTCAATGACAGTTGCAGGGAAGGGGTTTCGTTTACCGTAAGCTGAATTATCAGCTTGCTGAGTACTTCCTGTTGTCTCTAGTTGTGATGCGGCGGATGATGTCGCCGCTCTTTTCTCGGCGGTGAGTAGCGCCAGTATATTGCTACTCCATGCAGCAGCCAGTTCTTCATAATCCACATCACAGTCAATGCGTGGCTGCAGCCGTTTTGCGCCCAGTTCCTCGAAACGCTCATCAAGACGTTTGCCGGCGCCACAAAAATGTTCATAGCTCATGTCGCCCAGCGCAAGTATGGCGTAACGTAGTTCAGGTAGTGCTGGCGCCTTGCGGCTTTCGATTAATTCAAAAAACTCCATTCCAGACTGAGGTGGGTCTCCTTCTCCATGGGTGGAGGTGATGATCAGAAGATCCTGCTCTTCTTTGAGTTTGCGAACTTTGTAATCAGCTATGTCAACCAATGTCGGGTTGAGTCCTTGTTCAATAGCCAGTGCTGCCAAACGGATTGCCAGTTCGGTGCTGTTACCGGTTTCACTGATATGAAGGATTGTAAGTGAACGAGCTGCAACTGGTTCTGCTTGTACTACTGCTGTGGAAATGCGTGTATCTGGAGATTGAGCCGCAGTAGTACCCTTGTGTAACAAGGCTGACCCAATGCCAGCAAAGTAACCGCTGATCCAATACGCATGTTCAGGTGTAAGAGAAGAGCTTAGTGCTTCGACAAGACGCCACTGTTCTGCAGTCAGAGCGGCTCCTGAGAATTGTGATACCGTCATTTTATTTTATATTTTGGAAGTTTTTCACACGTAGAAATACGTAGAAATGAGATATCCAGCTGGTGGTTGAAATTTTGTAGATATGGCAAATCAATTAAAAACCCGTTTACGCCTGTTTCAGCTTTGCTGTTACAGCACTCTTTAAATAAAGAGTGCAAGCATAGCAACTATTTTTATAATTCAAAAGAATATTAAATTAATTATATATCGTATTTTGTTATATGAAGTATATCTGGATGGCCAAAGAAATTAATAATACTAATTAATTATAAAATAATAGGGAGCGTGAGCTATCCTGGCTCCCGGTCGGAAATTTATTCTTTTATGGTGCTAGTGCTCGCTTATTCAGCTTTATTGTTGCGGGTGTTGCAGGCTGTCAGGCGGAACGTGTATTTCAGCAATATTTATGTTGTGGTGCCGCCTCTAATTTCCGAAGAATATACTGAAATTTTAAGGGGCGGAGTCTACCAGAAAGCGTTCTAGTCATCAATCCGGACAGGGTGGGAGCCTTTTTGTCTATGCCAATTGTTACTACCAATAGCAGTTAGTTTTCAGGATTTCTGAGCAGCCTATTGATCGTTTCTGTATCAAGATGTGTCGCAAACATCTCAATAAAATCGTAAATGTAGTGGCGGATGTAGCTGTTGCGACAGATACCGATGCGAGTAGTACTGGGTTCAAACAGATGTGCGGCATCAATGGCCCGCAACTTTTTATCGCGAGCCGGATCAAAGGCCATCTTTGCCAGAATGCCTACGCCCAAACCGATTTCTACATAGGTTTTGATTACATCCGCGTCAAGTGCTGTCAGTACCACGTTGGGCTTTAATCCTCTGGATTCAAATGCCTGATTGATTTTGGATCGACCGGTAAAAGCAAAATCGTAGGTAATGATTGTGTATTGAGCGATGGATTCAAGCGTTAACTCCTTAAGTTGGAGTAGTGGATGCCGAGGCGGAACGACGACACAACGATTCCATTCATAACAAGGCAACATAACGAGTTCGTCGAATAATTCGATGGCTTCGGTTGCGATAGCCAAATCGGCTTCACCAGATGAAACCCAGGTGGATATTTCTATAGGGCTTCCCTGTCGCAAGGATAATCTGATTTTTGGGTGGCGTTCGATAAAGCGCTTGATTACAGGAGGGAGCACATACCGTGCTTGTGTGTGAGTAGTTGCAATAACAAATGTACCGCTCTCCTTATCATTAAATTCATTTCCAATTTTTTTCAGGTTATCTGCGTCCTGCAGCATTCGTTGGGCAGTTTCCAGGATCGCAAGCCCTGGCTGAGTGATACTGGTAAGACGTTTACCGTGGCGTGTAAAAATCTCGACCCCCAACTCTTGTTCCAATAGCTGGATTTGTCGACTGACCCCAGGTTGTGAAGTATGCAGAGCATTCGCAGCCTTGGATAAATTCAGCTTTTGTTTTGCAATTTCACGAAGGTATCTCAATTGCTGGAGTTTCATTTATATAACAAACTATAATATATAATTAATTTAATATTCTTTTATATTATAAATATTATTGTTATGCTTGCATATATGTTTAAAGTGCAATGTAAAAATGAGGTCATTTGTGTTGTGTATCATTCGAAGCTATGACAAGTAGCGTAGCGTAAGGATTCACATCGGGTTGGCGTGCTTATATAGATTTTTTATGGATATGTATTTGTCAGGTAAAATAACGCTTTATTAATATGGATGAGCAAACATTGCAACAGAAGGTTGAGCAGTTACACAGTTTGTTAGGTAATATCCAGCGGGATTATTCTCCCGCTGTATTTGCCAACAGTTTTGGTGCTGAAGATATGGTATTGACTGATGTAATCGCTCGCCATCATCCGGAAATTGGCATATTTACGCTTGATACCGGACGTCTTCCACAGGAAACTTATGATCTGATACAAAAGACGAAGGAGCGTTATGGTGTTTCCGTCCATGCTTATTTTCCTGATTCATCGTCTGTTGAGAACTATGTGACGCAATATGGCCCAAATGGGTTTTATGAAAGTATTGATCTGCGAAAACGTTGTTGCTATATACGAAAAGTTGAACCGCTAAAGCGTGCTTTGGCTGGAAAGCGTGCCTGGATTACAGGAATGCGTCGCGAGCAATCAACCACCCGGGAGGAGCTGAAGTTATCAGTATTTGATAACATTCACGGTATACATAAATTTAATCCCTTGTGCGACTGGACTGAGAAGGATGTATGGAACTATATAAAGCAGCACAATATTCCCTACAATGCGTTGCATGACCAATTTTATCCCAGCATCGGCTGTGCTCCATGTACTCGGGCAATAACTCCCGGGGAAGATATTCGATCCGGGCGTTGGTGGTGGGAAAACCCAGACTCTAAAGAATGTGGTTTACATACTACAAAAGCAGAAACATAAGTTAATGTTCTTAAATCAAAATAAAATGAATCAACAGTCATATTTTACACATTTGGATGCCTTGGAAAACGAGGCTATCCATATCATGCGAGAAGTTGCGGCAGAGTGTGCCAATCCGGTACTGTTGTTTTCAGGGGGCAAGGATTCGGTTGTTTTGCTGAGACTGGCTGAAAAAGCCTTTCGCCCGAGCCATTTTCCTTTTCCGTTGATGCATATCGATACGGGCCATAATTTTCCGGAAGTAATTGAATTTCGGGATTATCGGGCCAAACAATTGGGAGAACGCCTGATTGTACGCAGCATGGAGGATTCTATTCAGCGTGGCAGGGTCATATTGCGATCCAAGAACCAAAGCCGCAATCCTTTTCAGGCAGTTACTTTACTGGACGCCATTTCAGAATTCGGGTTTGATGCCTGCATTGGCGGTGCTCGCAGAGACGAGGAAAAAGCACGTGCGAAAGAACGTATTTTTTCGTTTCGGGATGAGTTCGGTCAATGGGATCCAAAGAATCAGCGCCCAGAATTATGGAGTCTCTATAATGCGCGAACTCACCCTGGAGAAAACATCAGGGTTTTTCCTATCAGTAACTGGACAGAATTGGATATATGGCAATATATCGGCCGGGAACAGCTGGAAATTCCATCTATCTATTATGCTCATGAGAGAGATGTAATTGTGCGAAATAGTAGTCTGCTGCCGGTGTCGTACCTGGTTCAGCCCGAGGCGGGGGAAAGTGTACAACATATGATGGTGCGATTCCGTACGGTTGGTGATATGAGCTGTACCTGTCCGGTCGCTTCTCAGGCCAGGGGTGTCGAGGAAATCATCGTGGAAACAGCATTAACACGAATTACTGAGCGCGGGGCAACACGTATGGATGATCGTACTTCTGAGGCATCAATGGAGTTGCGTAAACGGGAAGGTTATTTCTAGGACAGTGTTCTGAAATAACACCCGGTTTTAATTTCTTATCTTCATAGGTTTTTCTAGGACATGGCTGCTGTTGAAAATATTGAACCCGATCATGCCGAGCTGCTGCGATTTATTAGTGCAGGCAGTGTAGATGATGGTAAAAGCACGCTGATAGGTCGTTTGCTGCATGATTCAAAATCCATCTTCGAAGATCAGTTGAGTGCTGTTACCAGAACCTCTAACAAACGCGGGATGGAAAAAATTGATCTCTCGCTTTTTACTGACGGATTGCAAGCAGAGCGGGAGCAGGGAATCACTATTGATGTGGCGTATCGTTATTTCAATACACCCAAGCGCAAGTTTATTATTGCGGACACACCAGGCCATGAGCAATATACGCGTAATATGGTAACGGGTGCTTCTACTGCCAATCTTGCAATTGTTCTTATCGATGCGCGCAAGGGAGTTTTGACACAATCCCGGCGGCACGCCTACCTTGCCAGTCTGGTTGGCATTCCTCATCTGGTTGTGGCAATTAATAAAATGGATCTGGTTGGCTATTCCCAGGAAATCTTCAAGCAGATTTGTGCTGAATTTGCTGTGTTTTTACAAGGGCTGGGGTTTCGTTCCATTGAATATATACCAATATCTGCGCTACTTGGAGATATGGTCGTGGAACGTGGTGACAACCTTGACTGGTATTCGGGCAAGCCATTATTGGATTATCTGGAATCCATTAATATAGAACACGATATCAACGTACTGGATTTTCGCTTTCCGGTACAGTGGGTATGTCGTCCGCAAACGGAAGAAATGCATGATTTCCGTGGGTATACGGGTCGAATCGAATCCGGAACAATACGCGTGGGGGATGCAGTAACAGTATTACCATCCGGATTAACATCCCGCATCAAAGAAATTCTTTTATATAACGACAGTTTTGAAACCGCTTTTGCGCCACAATCCGTCATCTTGACCATTGAAGATCATCTGGATATCTCGCGCGGAGATATGCTAATCAATGGTGGAGAGCCGCCTCAAATTACCAGGGAGTTTGATGCCATGCTCTGCTGGTTATCCGAACAAGCATTTGACCCCAATCGTAAATATATTATCAAGCATACCACTCGTATCGTTAAAGGATTAATCACCCGAATTGACTATCGGGTTGATATAAATACAATGCATCAAGAGCCAGTTAACATTTTGACAATGAATGATATTGCTAGAATTGGAATGAAGGTACAGCAACCACTCGTCATTGATGCATATGCCAAAAATCGGGGAACTGGTTGTTTTATTCTGATTGATGAAGTCAGCAATAATACTGTGGCAGCCGGCATGATTTGTATCCGAGAAAGCTGATTACATTTTCCAAACCGAAAATTATTCCGATCAATAAATACCTGCCATCTGTTTATTCCTATTTTTGTATTAGAAAAATATCCTGGATATTTGACTAAAAATATATGATTGATTCTCAATCAATGCACAATTATTCCTCAATAATGCCTGACCCCAGGCTTGTCCTTGAATTTGGCATGTCCTTTCCGGAACTGTATGAACGAGCTGGCCTGGTTAAACTGGATCAGATATTCCTGAGTTTTCTTGGAGAAGGTGATCCCAGATTATGTGATCGGCTGATTCAGGCACGAAAGCATCCAGGGCAACTGTCACCCAAGGATGAATCCGCTTTGCTGATTGAAGTGGCTCCCTGGCTGGAAGACTTTGTTGCGATATTGTTTGGCATTAAAAGTGAGGTTAACACCTTAGCTGCGCGACATCATGAACTGGCCCCCCTTTATTTCTGTAAACGTCAGTTTGTACAGCGGCGTGCCAAAACCAAGGTGAGTGATGAGATATTGCAAACACTGAATGGCCTGGAGCTGGAACGAAAGTTGGTGGAAGAATTTGGCCAGCCTTTTTCGGAGCTTATTTTTGCATCTCATGTTGCTCACTGGATGACGGATGAAGCAAATTATTCGGTACAGCTTGAGCTTGCGTTGCATTATGCCGCTTGGGCGTTGCGTACATCTGCAGGGCAAGTGCATACTCATCAGGGTATTTTATTCAAATCTCCACGTAAACTGGATCCGAAACATCTGCTGTCATTGGAGAGTGATGATTGCAATGGATATATGATGCACCGTCTTGATCATGTTCGGTATCGTGAAGGTTTTTCACTGACAGATCATGGAACCGATTTGACAGGCGCTCTGGATGAGGCGAACTATTGTATCTGGTGTCACGAACAAGGCAAGGATTCCTGTTCAAAAGGATTCTTGCAAAAATCAAAAGAAATTCCAGAAGTAAAAACCTTTAAAAGAAATGATCTGGGGGTGTTACTTGCCGGCTGTCCGCTGGAAGAGCGTATTTCAGAATTTCACAAGCTTAAAACCCAGGGGGTTGCGATTGGCAGTTTGGCCATGATCGTGCTGGACAATCCGATGTGTGCAGGAACCGGGCACCGTATCTGTAACGATTGCATGAAATCATGCATTTATCAGAAACAGGATCCCGTCAATATTCCCCAGGCTGAAACACGCACACTTAAGGATGTACTCGAATTACCTTGGGGATTTGAGATTTACAGCTTGCTAACGCGCTGGAATCCGCTTAATTTGCACAGACCCTATCCCAAAGCGGCAACAGGCAAGAAAGTGCTGGTGGTTGGTATGGGGCCGGCAGGCTACACATTGTCACATCATCTTATGAATGATGGCCATACCGTAGTGGGTGTGGATGGATTAAAAATAGAGCCTTTATCAGCCAATATCTCTGGAATAGATATAAAAGGCGAGCGTAATTCTTTTATGCCGATTTACGATGTCAAGCAGTTAAGCGAAGATCTAGATGAACGATTGCCTGCCGGGTTTGGTGGTGTAGCTGAATATGGTATTACAGTACGTTGGGATAAGAATTTCCTTAAACTGATCCGTTTATTACTGGAACGTCGTTCGGAATTTGCTCTTTTCGGTGGTGTGCGCTTTGGAGGCACGCTGACTGTCGATGATGCATGGCAGCTAGGATTTGATCATATTGCACTAGCAGCAGGCGCTGGACGTCCAACTATTTTGAATATACCCAACGGATTAGCTCGAGGCGTGCGAGCTGCATCTGACTTCCTGATGGCGCTTCAGCTAACGGGAGCTGCCCAGAGCAATTCTATCGCCAACATGCAGTTGCGTTTACCGGTGGTCGTGATAGGGGGTGGATTGACAGCAATCGATGCTGCAACAGAAGCGCTGGCTTATTACCCCATTCAGGTAGAAAAATTCCTGAAGCGCTATGAAATATTGGCAGCAGTACAAGGAGAGGCTGTAATACGCGCTAGTTGGGACATTGAAGAGTGTGAAATTGCTGAAGAATTTATGAGTCACGCACGAGCTATCCGTAATGAGAAAGCTCAGGCGGGACAGGAAAATCGCGAACCTCGTGTTGCGGCATTGCTGCAATCCTGGGGTGGCGCTATAGTTGCTTATCGAAAACGATTGATCGACAGTCCTTCCTATACGCTGAATCATGAAGAAGTAGAGAAAGCGTTGGAGGAGGGTATCTATTTTGCCGAAGGCCTGACTCCATTGAGGATTGATATTGATCAATGGGAGCATGTTCAATCTATCTGTTTTGTTGTTCAGGCAGTGGATGAGGAGGGTAATTGGTATAAAGTGAGGGAGGTAGTTCAACCTGCTCGAACAATATTGGTGGCAGCTGGAACCCAGCCGAATACTGTTCTGGCACGTGAAGACTCACAGTATTTCAAACTGAATGGACACTATTTTGCTTCTTATGATGAACAAGGTCAGCCTGTAGATGTCATTAAAGGTAATCCCAAGCCTGAGACGCCCGCGGTATTATTGAGCCACTCTAGTGATGGACGTTTCATCAGTTTCTTTGGTGACCTGCATCCATCTTATTCAGGTAATGTGGTTAAAGCAATGTCCAGTGCCAAACAAGGGTATCCAGTGGTCAGCCGAGTGCTTGCTCAGATTGATCCCGTATCAGTACAAACCGCTTCTCAATTTTTCATTGAAATTGGAGATGAGTTGCGCGCTACCGTGCATAAGGTGGAACGCCTGACACCAAACATCATAGAAGTTGTCGTTCATGCACCTTTGGCTGCTCGTCATTTTCGCCCTGGGCAATTTTATCGTTTTCAAAATTATGCTTTATTTGCAAGAAGTTCTGAGCAAACCCGTTTGGCTATGGAAGGAATTGCCCTTACAGGCGCTTCAGTTGATACCTCGAAAGGTTTGGTATCATTGATCGCACTGGAAATGGGTGGATCTGCAAATTTGTGCTCGTTACTTCAACCTGGTGAGCCGGTTATTTTGATGGGTCCAACCGGAACACCAACGGAAATTGAATCCAATGAAACTGTTATATTGGTTGGTGGCGGGCTAGGTAATGCAGTATTGTTCTCGATTGGTGCTGCTGCCCGGGTTGCTGGTTGTAAAGTATTGTATTTTGCAGGCTACAAAAAATTGGCTGACCGCTACAAAGTGGCAGAAATAGAAGCGGCAGCCGATACCATTGTTTGGTGCAGCGACGAATCACCAGGATTCCAACCTTCTCGTCCAGGCGATTTGAGTTATGTGGGTAATATTGTGCAGGCAATGGTTGCTTATGCCAATGGTGAGCTGGGTCACACACCGATTTCCATGCAGGCTGCCGACCGTATTATAGCAATCGGCTCCGATCGCATGATGGCAGCAGTTGCTGCTGCACGGCATCAGCAACTGGCACCTTATCTTAAAGCCGGACACTTTGCAGTGGGATCGATTAATTCCCCGATGCAGTGCATGATGAAGGAAATCTGCGCGCAATGCCTGCAACCTCAAAAGAATCCCGAGACAGGCGAGATTTCATACGTTTTTTCCTGCTTTAATCAAGATCAGCCATTGGATCTGGTCGATTTCGGTGGATTAGCTTCACGTTTGCGCCTGAATAGTGTGCAGGAAAAACTGACAAGTCACTGGATTGGACATTGTTTGCAACACAGTAATAATCATGCATCTTAGTCAGATATCATGAATGTGAATGCTGCCAAAATAAATCTGTTTTAAATTGATTTAGAATTTGGTATTAAATTGAATGAGTGTGATGGATTTTGCTGTGGTTGTCAGTACGACAATTTTTGATTAATGAATTAATAAAATAACAAGGGAGAACATCCATGCACATAGGCATACCTGCCGAAACGCGTGCAGGAGAAACACGCGTGGCGGCTACGCCAGAAACCGTCAAGAAATTGGTTGCCAAGGGACTGCATACTGTTCTGGTGCAGGCAGGAGCGGGCATAAACGCCAGCATCCCTGATTCCGCATACCAGGAAGCAGGTGCAGTAATCGTCTCCGGTGCTTCGCAGTTATATGAGCAATCCCAGATCATACTGAAGGTTCGGGGCCCTGAAGCCAGCGAACTGGTTCATATGAAAAAAGATGCGATACTGATTGGTTTGCTTGCACCTCATCTTGCAGAAGAAATTGAGATAGTAGCCCGGCATGGTGTCACTGCATTCGCGATGGAAAAACTACCCCGTATATCACGGGCCCAAAGTATGGATGTGCTGTCTTCTCAGGCCAATATTGGTGGTTACAAAGCAGTTATTCTGGCTGCTAATGTATACCAGAGATTTTTTCCCATGCTGATGACGGCAGCCGGTACGGTTAAAGCCGCACGTATGTTGATTCTAGGAGCTGGTGTGGCTGGGTTGCAGGCGATTGCAACAGCCAAACGCTTGGGTGCAGTGATTGAAGCATTTGATGTGAGGCCAGCAGTCAAAGAGCAGGTAGAAAGCTTGGGAGCTAAGTTTGTGGAAGTTCCATTGACGGATGAGGAAAAAGCTAAAGCAGAGACTGCTGGCGGATACGCGGCTGAAATGTCGGAGGATTACAAGCGTCGGCAGAGCAATCTGATTCATGAACGTGCCGCTGCTGCAGATATTATCATTACAACTGCTTTGATTCCGGGTCGCCCGGCTCCCATCCTGATTAGTGAAGAAACAGTCAAGGCGATGAAGCCCGGCTCGGTAATAGTGGATATGGCCGTTGAAGCAGGTGGAAATTGTCCGTTATCAGAGCTTGGCAAAACTGTAGTTAAACACGGCGTGCATTTGGTTGGCATAGCAAATCTCCCAGGATTGGTGGCGACAGACGCCAGTGCGTTATATGCACGTAATCTGTTAAATTTCCTAAATCTAATATTGGATACACAGACTGGCGAGCTTAAAATAGATCGCGAAGACGAGATTGTCAAAGGAAGCCTGGTCTGTACGGCTGGAGAAATTATAGGTAAATCATAAAAGTCGGTTGTATTGTTTACACATAAAATTTATGAATCTCTATGAGGAAAACACATGATTGGAGAAATTGATCCAACGA
The DNA here is from genome assembly GCF_003201195.1 of Nitrosomonas eutropha. GTDB lineage: Bacteria > Pseudomonadota > Gammaproteobacteria > Burkholderiales > Nitrosomonadaceae > Nitrosomonas > Nitrosomonas eutropha. Next base: position 82,489 of record NZ_QICQ01000006.1, read on the forward strand.
TCATTAACCTGACAGTATTTGTCCTGGCAGTTTTTGTTGGCTACCATGTGGTGTGGAATGTGACACCTGCTCTTCATACCCCCTTGATGTCAGTAACAAATGCAATTTCCAGTATCATTCTGGTCGGAGCAATGTTGGCAGCGGGCTCAGCTGAAGCGGACTGGGGGGCGTGGTTAGGGGCTGCAGCCGTGGTCTTGGCATCCATCAATGTATTCGGTGGATTTCTCGTTACCCAGCGTATGCTGGAAATGTTTAAGAAAAAAGATAAAAAAGGACAAGCCTAAATGTCTGTTAACTTCATCGCGCTGGCCTATCTGGTAGCGGCTGTATTTTTTATTCTTTCACTCAAGGGATTAAGTTCGCCCACTGCTGCACGTCGTGGCAATCTACTTGGTATGTTGGGGATGGGTATTGCTGTAAGTACAACCCTGACCATTACTGGAAACTGGGTGCTGATTTTAAGCTGTATTGCTGTGGGTGCAATCATCGGTTCAATTGTGGCGCAGCGTATTCAGATGACTGCAATGCCTGAACTCATTGCGTTCATGCATTCGCTTGTTGGACTTGCTGCGGTATTTATTGCAATTGCCGCTGTCAATAATCCGGTTTCATTCGGTTTGCCGGAAATATTACCTGCTGGTAATAAACTTGAGCTTTTTCTGGGGACTTTCATCGGTGCCATGACATGGTCTGGATCCGTTATTGCTTTCCTTAAGTTATCCGGGCGCATGAGTGGCGCACCGATTATCTTTAGTGGCCAGCATATGGTTAATTTGTTGCTGGCAATTGTCATGATCAGTTTTGGCTTATGGTTTTTCTTTAGCGAAACAACGAACTGGACTGCATTTTCTACAATGACAGCGGTTGCCTTCCTGTTGGGTTTTCTCATTATTATTCCAATCGGTGGTGCAGACATGCCGGTTGTGATTTCCATGTTGAACTCATATTCGGGATGGGCTGCAGCAGGAATTGGTTTTTCGCTTGGGAATCCGATGTTGATTATCGCCGGATCTCTGGTAGGTAGCTCTGGCGCAATTCTCTCTTACATTATGTGTAAGGCCATGAACCGACCATTTCTTTCTGTGATTCTTGGTGGTTTTGGCAGTGATGGAGGAAGCCAGAGTACTAGCGATGGGGCACAGAAAACCTACCGTAGCGGTAGTGCAGATGATGCTGCATTTTTGTTGGGGAATTCGGACAGTGTTATTATCATTCCCGGATATGGACTGGCCGTGGCACGTGCTCAGCATGCCGTTAAAGAATTAGCATTGGCACTGCATAAAAAAGGAATCAATATTCGTTTTGCCATTCATCCTGTCGCAGGTCGTATGCCTGGCCATATGAATGTACTGCTTGCAGAGGCTGAGATTCCCTATGAGATGGTTCAGGAAATGGAAGAGATCAACAGTGATTTTCCGAATACCGATGTCGTACTGGTATTAGGCGCAAATGACGTAGTCAATCCGGCAGCAAATGTTCCAGGAAGTCCTATTTACGGAATGCCAATCCTGGAGGCATATAAGGCACGTACAGTAATGGTTGTCAAACGCAGTATGGCTGCTGGCTATGCGGGCTTGGACAATGATCTCTTTTATATGGATAAGACCATGATGGTATTTGGTGATGCCAAGAAAGTCGTGGAAGATATGGTTAAAGCACTTTAATTAAGTCGTAGTGTTATTACTCTAATAGCCCGATAGCTGTTTCTCAGATTTATTTCTGGAATCCAGCCACTCTCGGGCTGTTTTTTGTGCTGATGTAAGTTGTACTCTACTGAGTGAACGCATGGCTTTATCGCGTGCCAATGCTGCCTGCTCTATACCAGCTGCAGCAGCCAGATTGAACCATACATAACTTTTTTCACTATCCATTTCTACGCCTTGGCCAATTTGATAAAGCAGGCCGAGTTCATACTGCGCAAGAGGATGATTTTGTTCGGCAGCCAATATGAACCATTTTGAAGCTTCAGAGAAGTCTTGAAGTGTTCCTTTACCAGTCAGATATAGTAAACCTAGTTGATATTGGGCGTCAGCGCTGCCTTTTCTGGCTTTTTCAAGGAAAAGGCTAATCGTATAGAATCGATTGTCACTGAGGTTTGGTACAGAATGAGATTCTTCACTTCTGATCGATTCAAGATTAATTTTCTCTCCGCGCGCAATTGCCTCAGATAGCGTTGGTTTCGTTGATGCAATAACTGATGGAGATTGAGGAGAACTTCGAAGTAATTCTGCAGAAGACGCTTGTGGTTGAGATTGCAGGTCATTTCTTATGGATTCGTCAGTAGAAAACCCAATCCAGATTAATGTTCCCAGCAAAAATATACTACCGACACTTATTGCAGCCACAAAACAAGTATCATTATTTCGACCCCAGAAGCGTGCCTTGCAGTCACGACAGCGATAGGGAGAAAGTAATAAGTTTGAAGGAGTACGCTCACCTGGCCTGAAACGGGATTTATGCGTCCGGTTACTACCACACTGAGTACAATTAATAGTCATAATACTAAGTACTAAGTTAGAAATACAGATATTAATAAAATAGCAAGTTAGACTTGTATTCTATCAGCACATTTCTAATTTTGATCAGTAATAGACAATATGCAGACGATTGCATACAGAAGCAGCACTGGCTGAATCTAACTGGTTAGATTGGATCCAGCCACATATTCTTACCCTGATACAGGAGGTGTGTTGCTTCCGACTCTCGATGCCTTGTTGTTCTCAGTTATAAAACAACCCTGCAGACGCATATTTGACGGCAGGCCAGATGACAAGCTATTAAATCTGGCTCTGCAGCCAGTTCTGAAGGCCAATATTTTGAATTACGTCTTGCTGTGTTTCCAGCCAGTCGATATGCTCTTCTGTATCTTCCAGAATTTCTTTAAAAATTTCACGTGAGACATAATCCTGTGCTGTTTCACAAGCGGCTATCGCACTTATGAGAGTTTCCCGACCTGCACGCTCCAGCTCAAGATCACAAGTGATACATTCTTGTGCATTTTCACCGATCATTAATTTCCCAAGTTCTTGTAAATTAGGCAAGCCCTCAAGAAAAAGAATGCGTTCAATTAATTGATCCGCATGCTTCATTTCTTCAATAGATTCTTGGTATTCATACTCACCGAGCTTGTTAAATCCCCAGTTTTTATACATGCGAGCATGAAGAAAATATTGATTGATAGCAGTCAATTCGAGCTGTAGCTGACGATTTAACCAGCGAATTATATCGGCATTACCTTTCATGATTTTCTCTCTCCGGATGATTAGCCTGCAAGCTTTAGTAAGTCAAAAGGACTTCAGGAGGGTCTTGCAGTAGTTTGTTGAGAAAGCTCCTGGTTCAATACCTTATCCAAGGTTACCTTGGCGTGGCAAGCACAAATACCACATTGACCGGTAACGCCCAAGCAGCTCCTTAGATCACGCATCCTTACGGCACCTTGTTTTACGGCCTCGTGAATGTCGCGTTCAGTTATTCCCTTACATACGCAAATATACATGAAAGATAACTTTTGTCGAATAATTTTCAGAAAACACGGGGTATACTCAATTGATTACAGTTGCAACAACCCTAATCAGTAATGAGAATAATTCTTAAAATTATATTCATCTTTGAAAATTTTGCAACTGGTAATTTTTAATCTCCCTGCATAACTGTTCCTATTGGTCAAAGAACCCTTAAAATGGAGAGATATAAATATCTGATCAAATTTGCAAGATGTGGATGAGTTTTGAGTTGATCGAGTTGGCACGTCGTTTGAAGCAAGATAGAGCATTGATGAAGATTGATAGGTTGGTTGACTGAAAACAGCTATGGTCGGGTTTAGGTGGTTTATATAAATGTAAATGGGATCAATCACCGCCAGTAGCGGGCAAGAATCATTTGATACCCTGATGATGCTTAAATGTTGGGCATGAGAAAAAGTTATCCAGGCGCACACTGTTGACCTTTTCGACTGTGGACTGTGGTGTACATGTTTAAAATGGGCTACCAATGGTGAGTGTTTCCCGGTGACTACCCGAAATAGGAAACGGTTTACGCGTATTCTCCAAATGGAAAAAACCTGACGTCGATGGCATCTGTGACAACCGCGGACATTACCGACCGCAAGGGCGCTATTGCTACATTGACGCCAGGCACACACTGACTGTCCAGCGTATTGAGCATCTTTGCGGATTCTGGCTACACAGCTCAACCACCTATCGAGGTAGTCAGGTTGTGTTTAGGTGAGGTGATCACGGTGCAGATTGCCAGGAGAAGTGAACCGCACACTTTTGCGGTCATTCTCAGGTGCTGGATTGTGGAATAAACTTTTTCAGGGCTGGAAAAATACCGGCGATTATGGAAGAACTGCGAGCGCAAACTCAACAGCCTGCAATTTATCCACTGGGCACTTTTAGCGCTATTGCCCCAGAAGAGCATCAACAGGTTCTCATGACGTTTCCATAACCACTGGTTGCCCAGGCTTACAAAAACAAATCACTTTCAGCCCGACAAAAACTGGCGAGCAAACGCATCAGCAAAAAACGCCAAATATCGTTGATCGGTGTGGCATTGCCAAACGCTTATCCGGAATGAAGCATGCCAGCTACTTCAGCACGATAAAAATCAACACCCATATCATCATGAAATGTATTGGTATGAATCTGAAAAAAGTAGCCAACAAAATTTTTATTAATGATCCATCAGCAGGAAAAACCTGTCCTGTTACAGCATAAAGGGGGGATCCCCTGAAAAATGAGGAAGACTTCTCTTTTTCCCAGAATCAATCGGCAAAAACCACTTCAGCCAAATCTCTTTCCCCGCTCTTCTGTAGAATTTCAGGGGTATGCAGGGATCTTTTATATATTTGTGTAAAAATGTTGGCTACTCTGTAACGGGGGTAGTAAAACTTTACTGCCAGGAGTGTGCGAGCAGCAAATAACATAGGGCGATGTGATTTTTATGATTTTTCATCGATAAATTGCTTTTGCTCAGTGAGCATAGCTTCAATGATGCTTTTATATTTATTTCTAATTTTGTATGAATCTACATTTATGTATTCCCGCCTTATTCTGGCCAGATAATTCGCAAGTAGATATTTACCGTCACCTGGAATTGCCGGCATTGGAAACAATGCTTGCAAAAAGCTTCTGTACTGAAGATCCAGGACACTCCGTAGAATCTTGGCTATGCGAGGTTTTTAATGTACAAAAACAGCATGACTGGCCCGTTGCTCCCATAGTGCTGCAGTTGGATAGAGGATGTGCTGAATTTAGAGATAATTATTGGTTACGCGTTGACCCAGTTCATCTCCGGATTAAAAACAACCATATACTTTTGGGCGATAACCACATTTTGAATATTTCCCTAAAGGAGGCAATTTCATTTACCGATAGTATTAATGAGCTAATTTCAGATGATGGTTTGACCCTGCTGCCCCTTCATTCTGACCGCTGGTATCTGCAGTGTAGTGAAATACCTGAGCTGCGAACATTTCTCTTGAGTGAGGTGGTTGGTCAAAATATAAATAATCTTCTACCTCACGGGAATGATAGTTCGATCTGGAACAGCAGAATCAATGAAATACAAATGCTTTTATATGAGCATCCGTTAAATCAGATAAGAGAAGCCCAGGGAGATCTGGTGGTCAATAGTGTATGGGCATGGGGAGGGGGCGTTATGCCCCAAAAAGTGCATACACCCTATACCAGAATTTGGAGCAATCACATCCTTGTTTCTGCTCTGGCAGAAATGGGAAAAATTGCGTGTCATAATTTGCCGGAAGATACCGGCGAGTTACTGCGATACTCTGATGATTCAGGTGAACAATTGGTATTTCTGGATAATCTCCATAAATACGCCAATTACAGGGATGCATTCAATTGGAGAAATGAATTGATGAAAATTGAGCAGAGCTGGTTCGCTCCATTACTTCAGGCACTGAAAAAAAAGCAAATAACACAGTTAAAGCTTACAGCTATCAGTGAACATTCAACCAGAAGTTTCACGTTGACACCTGGTAGCTTTTGGAAATTTTGGGCTTCAGTACGTCCGTTTGGATCTTATAGTTAGTTGTGGTCAGTTTGGGGAAATTAAATTTTTTTAACGAGACTTTCCTCATAGCTATGTATATCCACTCAAAAATCAATACGATTAAACCTTTTTTGCCGACGGCTGTAACAATGGTTGTTGCCGGTTTATTGATCGCGCTGGATTATTCCATGCTCTCTATCGAGCCACATATCATTGTAGGGCTATGGGTAATTCTGGTAACAGCAATCCTGATTACAATTATTCAGATTGTGCATGCTGAAAAAATATTTTCAATACAATTTGCACAGTTGACTGCTCAAAAAGAACGTCTTGCCAATGAAATAAAATATCGAATCTGGGCCGAAAAAACTTCTTCGGAGAATAAAGCCAAGCTACAAATTGTAGATGAGAATTTTCCGGTCATGCTAGCTTACTTTAATCCGGAGCAGCAATGCCGCTATCACAATCGGGCTTTTCGTCAATGGTTTGGATTAAGGTCTGAACAAATAGAAAATCGATTTTTGCATGAGTTTCTCAGTGGATCATTTTATACCCATATCAAGCATGAAGTCGGACGCGTATTATCTGGCGAAACGGTGCAAGGTCAACAAATTCAGAAACTTATAAATCAATCTGCCTGTTTGGTTACCGCCCATTTAATACCGCATTTCGATTCTGGCGGAAAGGTAATCGGGTTTTATACTCTTTATACGCCTCGGTTTATGAAGAAAGATGGGCTGTCTCTGGAGAGTTTTAAAGAAAAATCTGTATCTGAGAATGAGCAATCGTGGAAAAGAAAGCTTACCCAACACTCAGGTGGAGATGCAACACATCAACCGGCACGAGTATCTATAGACTCATCCAGCCGTATTATCCTGGCTATTGAGCAAGAGGAGTTCCGTCTTTTTTGTCAGAGAATACTGCCGGTTAAACCTGGTCAGAATGCTACAACCTACTACGAAATCCTTATTCGTATGGCAGAGGAAGAGTCTAATCTTATTCCCCCAGGCGCGTTTCTCCCGCTTGTCGAAAAACACAACCTGATGCCGCGTCTGGACGGATGGGTCGTGAAGAAAATTATCCAATACCTTTCAAAAAAGAATGTTAGTACTGAAATTTCATTTTGTATAAATTTATCTAACAGCACACTTAAGGATCCGGCGTTTGCTGATCACGTTCAAGATCTCCTGAAGAACGCCAAAGTACCGCCTGATAAATTATGTTTTGAAATAGAAGCATTTGATGTTATAGCTAATTTGCAAAATACAGTACTATTCGTAAAGAAAATGCAGCAATTAGGGTGCCTGGTTTCATTATGCAGCTTCAATCATGACCGTACATCATTTGATTTGCTGAAGCACATCAGGGCAGATTTTTTGAAGATAGATGGCAGCATAGTTTGCAACATTTTACGGGATGCGGAAGATCTGAAAAAAATTGAAAATATCAACAAATTTGCGCGTGCTCTGAAGATCGGGACAATAGGAGAGCTGGTAGAAACACAAGCTATTCTGGAAAAACTCGCAGAAATTGGGATCGATTATGCTCAAGGATTTGCTGTCGGGCAGCCGCATCCGATTGAAACCATAAGTCGCTCCACTATCAACTTACCATGAGTTGCAAGTATATTAATTACTGTGCCAACACTTGATATGCTTCCTGATATTTTTCTACTGTTTGCATGAGAATTTCAGCCGGGATAGCAGGAGCAGGTGGGGTTTTGTTCCAGCCAGTTTGTTCCAGCCAGTCGCGAATAAACTGTTTGTCATAACTGGGTGGGGTTTTACCAGGCTGATAGCCTTCAGCAGGCCAGAAACGAGAGGAGTCCGGGGTTAGTGCTTCATCGATCAGGTAAAGCTGATCGTTATCATCCAGGCCAAATTCAAACTTGGTATCAGCGATAATGATATTTCGTGTCAATGCATAGTCAGCTGCAGCACTGTAAAGCGCAATTGCATATTTGCTGACAACTGAAGCAAGCGGTGCTCCCAATATTTGTTCACAAGAAGCATATGAAATATTCTCATCATGTGATCCTGCTTCTGCCTTAGTTGATGGTGTAAAAATTGCACCATCAGGAATTTTGTCAGCCTCTCGTAACCCCTCAGGCAGGGTAACGCCACAAATGGTGCCGCTGTGCTGATAATCTCTCCAGCCAGAACCAGAAATATAACCGCGTACAATTGCCTCGACAGGGAGTGGCTTCAATTTTTTAACAACAAAAGCGCGGTCTGTAACCTGATCTCGCTCTCCAGGCAGAATAACGGATTCAGGTGGTATGTCGGTAAGGTGGTTGGGGATAATGTGAGCTAGTTTCTCGAACCAGAAACGGGAAATTTTTGTCAGAATCTTACCTTTTTCCGGGATCGGGGTTGGTAATATTACATCAAAAGCAGAAATGCGATCTGTCTGTATAATCAGTAGGTTATTTTCATCTACCACATAAATATCCCGTACCTTTCCCCGGTGTAGCAGGGGGAGGCTTGTTATATTGGTTTCAAACAGCGTCGCAGTTGTCATAGTTGATTGATGGGGAGCTTATTTCTGGTGTGTTGTATTAGGATTGAAGATCATGCCTGATATGCTGAGCTTGCAGAAAAGCTTCTTCAGTTGAGTCTGCTAGTACAGTGAAATGCCCCATTTTCCTGCCTGGTTTTGCTTCACGTTTACCGTACAAATGCAGCTTGGCTTGTGAGTGACGTAATATCTGGTCCCAGGCAGGTTCATCATTTTGCCATAGGTCCCCGAGTATATTAATCATTACAGCAGCCTGTACCTGTTTTGTGCTGCCGTGTGGAAGCCCACACAATACGCGAACTTGTTGCTCAAATTGTGAGGTGATACAGGCATCAAGCGAATAATGTCCGCTGTTGTGCGGACGTGGTGCAATTTCATTAACCAGAACCTGATCATTATTCAGAACAAAGAATTCTACACACAGAACGCCAATATAATTCAGCCTTATAGCCACTTGTCTGGCAATTTCACAAGCTTCTTCAATAATCTTGTCAGATAACCCGGCTGGTACAATGCTTGTATCAAGGATACCTTTCACATGCCTGTTTTCCGGGACAGGAAAGAAAGTAATGCGATTGTGATTATCGCGAGCAAGGATAACGGAAATTTCATGGGCAAGCGGTAATCGTTTTTCCAGTACGCAGGGCCTGCTTCCCAAATCAGCAAATCGTTCCGGCAAAATATCCGTGTTTTCAATTTGAATTTGTCCCTTACCATCATAACCAAATTGACTGATTTTAAGTATACAGGGGAATAAGGATGCATCAATTTTCCGGGATATATCTTTTTCGCTACGAATAGCGACGAAAGGCACAACTGGAAAACCGTTTTCCATAAGAAATTGTTTCTCAAGGATACGGTTTTGTGCGATTGAGACACTTTCGGCATTAGGGCTGACTATGCAGCGTTGCGCCAGATAGCGTAGTGCCTGAGCGGGGACATTTTCAAATTCGATGGTGACCGCGGCACAAGTCGATCCTAATTCATCCAGCGCCCGATAATCCAGATAATCTGCTTGCAGATGGCGTTCGGCAATGTTCGCGGCAGGACTTTCTGCGGCCGGATCAAGTACAGTTACCCGGTAACCCATTTGTTGTGCTGCCATGGTAAACATTCTTCCCAGTTGACCGCCACCCAGCATGCCCAGCATGGTGCCTGGTCTTATATACATGATTCAGGGAGAGTCATTGCAGCAACGGAATCCGCCTGATCCTTGCGAAACTGATCAAGTTTCTCGGCCAACACGGTATCTTTCCCGGCCAGCATGGCAACAGCAAACAGCGCAGCATTCACCGCCCCGGCTTCGCCGATAGCGAAAGTGGCAACCGGTATCCCTTTGGGCATTTGTACAATGGATAGGAGTGAATCAATACCCTGTAAGTGTTTTGAAGTGACTGGAACACCAAGAACGGGCAGTGTGGTTTTGGCAGCAATCATCCCTGGCAGGTGAGCTGCACCACCTGCACCGGCGATAATACATTTGATTCCACGGTCACGAGCCGTCTCGGCATAATCAAACATCCTGTCGGGTGTGCGGTGCGCTGAGACAATTATAGTTTCGTGCGGGATAGAGAATTTCTTCAAAATATTTGCAGCATGCTGCATGATATGCCAATCGCTGCTGCTGCCCATTACAACACTGATTACTGGACGATCCACTTGAAAGACCTTTACAAAAATCCGGAATAACTCGAAATACACCTAGGCATGGTGAAAGTGGCAATAATAAACTAGAATAGCTTGTCAGCCTGCAAGTTTTAAGAGCAAATCCCGTTTGCTGTATAAGCCCAGCAGGGCAGATTCAGCAGTTTTACTGGCTTAATACTCAAAGTCTAATGAATTTTCAGCGAGGACAGAAAAGAGAAGAACCTGAGATCAATCTCGTTCCTATGATTGATGTGCTAGTGGTAATCCTCATTTTTCTGGTAATTACTACTACCTATTCAAAATTTTCGGAGCTGGAAATAACGTTGCCACAAGCGGCTGTTGTTGAAGAAGATCACGTATCGGATGCTCCAAGGATGATAGATATATCGGTCAGTGTTGCGGGAGACTATACGATTAACCATAGTCCAATAAAATTTACCAGCATTGAAAGTTTGCGAGATGCTTTGCGATCAGCTGCCCATAACCAGGACAACCCGATCATCGTAATCAGTGCGGATGCAAAAGCTACCCATCAGTCAGTTATCACGATTATGGAGGCTGCAAGAACAGCTGGATACAACCAGGTGACTTTCGCTACAGAGGTTACAGGTGCCGGCCAATAATATTTTTATTAACAATATCAATCGTATGATTTCATTATTCAAATTTTTATTCAGAAATAAAGGAGAGAAAATGAGTACCAGTCTGGATAATTTTTCAAAAGCAGCACAATCGGGTGATACATATGTGTTGCCCCCTCTTCCTTATGCAGATAATGCGCTTGAACCAGTTATTTCTGCACATACATTAAGTTTTCATTACGGCAAGCACCATAAAGGCTATGTAGATAATCTGAATAAACTCGTTATGGGCACTCCATTTGCCGGACAATCACTGGAACAGATTATTATGGCCACAGCTGGCCATGCTGATAAAATCGGGATTTTCAATAATGCAGCTCAGGTCTGGAACCACATGTTTTACTGGAACAGCCTCAGCCCTAATGGAGGCGGTGAACCACCGGCGGCATTAAAACAAAAAATTGAAGAAGCGTTTGGCAGTGTGGAAGCCTTTAAACAGGAATTTGCCACGGCCGCAATTACACAATTTGGTAGTGGCTGGGCCTGGCTCGCGCAAGAGGGAACAAAGTTAACTATTATTAAGACAAGTAACGCTGACTCGCCTTTGACGCGTAGCATTCGCCCTCTGTTGACGATTGATGTATGGGAGCATGCTTACTATTTGGATTTCCAGAATCGTCGACCTGATTATGTCAATACAGTAATTGATAAATTGATTAATTGGGAATTTGCTGCGGCGAATCTCGCATAACGACTATTGATGCCGGATATCACCATAGCTCTTTCCAAGGGGCGAATCTTTGAGGATACTATTCCGTTTCTGGAAGCTGCCGGCATTATCCCGCAGGATGATCCGGATACTTCCCGTAAACTGATCATTGAGACCAACCGTCCCGATGTCAGACTCGTTATGGTGCGGGCTACAGATGTGCCAACCTATGTACAGTATGGCGCTGCTGATTTGGGCGTGGCCGGGAAAGATGTGCTGCTGGAGCATGATGGAGTCGGGTTGTATCAGCCCCTGGATCTAAAAATCGCCCGCTGTCATATGATGGTTGCAGTGCGAGACGGCTATGATTATGCTTCGGCAGTTTTTCAGGGCGCGCGCTTGCGTGTGGCTACCAAATATGTAAAAACCGCGCGCAGCCATTTTGCTGCAAAAGGGATGCATGTCGATCTGATCAAATTATATGGTTCAATGGAGCTTGCCCCGCTTGTTGACTTGGCGGATGCAATTGTTGATCTGGTTTCGACTGGCGGAACACTCAAAGCAAATCGTTTGCAAGCCGTCGAGGAAATTATGCCAATCTCAGCTCGCCTGATTGTAAATCAGGCGGCGCTGAAGCTGAAAAATCCCACAATACAACCTTTGTTAGAAGCGTTTAATGCAGCAATCCCCGCAAATGTGTAGTCCTCTCAACTCTTAATTACTATGATTCAAATCAGGCGGCTGTCGTCCTCAGATATTGATTTCCAAGAAGAACTTAGATCACTATTGAGTTTTGAGATATCTCTTGATGACGAGATTGATCGGACAGTGATTCATATCCTGAATCAGATCAGGAAATACGGAGATGAAGCGTTACTTGAGCTGACACGCCGGTTTGATAATCTAGATATAACTCGGATTGATCAGGTTGAATTACCTCGGAATCAATGGCAATCTGCTCTGGAAGCCTTGAGTCGTGATCAACGCGAGGCCCTGGAACAGGCTGCTTCCCATATACATCTCTACCATGAAAAACAGCTAGCCCAGTCATGGGATTATGTTGAGCCAGACGGCACACGACTGGGACAGAAAATTACTGCGCTGGATCGTGTCGGGCTCTATGTGCCCGGTGGTAAGGCAGCCTACCCATCATCAGTGCTGATGAACGCAATTCCTGCCCGGGTAGCCGGTGTCAATGAACTGATTATGGTAACCCCAACACCAGGAGGAGAAAAAAATCCGCTGGTACTGGCGGCAGCTGCAATCTGCGAAGTAGATCGTGTTTTCACTATTGGGGGGGCACAGGCAATTGCTGCCTTGGCTTATGGCACGGCAACCATTCCGAAAGTAGATAAAATTGTTGGTCCGGGCAATGCCTATGTGGCAACGGCAAAGCGGCATGTATTCGGGGAGGTTGGAATTGATATGCTGGCAGGGCCATCGGAAATTCTGGTTATTTGCGACGGAAAGACCGACCCTGACTGGATTGCGATGGATCTGTTTTCGCAGGCAGAACATGACGAGCAGGCACAATCAATTCTGCTTTGCCCAGATGAAACTTTTTTGGATACAGTAGCAAAAAGTATGGCCAGATTAATCAATACACTGCCACGCCGGGAGGTTATTCGTACCTCATTGGAAAATCGTGGTGCATTGATCAAAGTGCGTGATCTGGAGGAAGCCTGTCTGATTGCAAACCGGATTGCACCTGAACATTTGGAGTTATCCGTTGATCAGCCAGAACAATGGGTAGACAGTATTCGGCACGCTGGCGCAATTTTCCTTGGGCGATATACCTGTGAGGCACTGGGAGATTATTGTGCTGGCCCCAACCATGTACTTCCCACTTCCGGTACGGCTCGTTTTTCCTCTCCACTGGGTGTTTATGATTTCCAGAAGCGTACCAGCCTGATTCAAGTTTCAGCCGAGGGAGCATCCAGGTTAGGCAAGATTGCATCTATTCTGGCAAAGGGGGAGGGGCTTGAGGCACACGCCAGATCTGCTGAGTTCCGTTATCGATAGATCACAAGTCCAAATGTCTGTGATCAATCTGTCTGCATGATTCTATTGCTTATATGAACGGTCATGATTGATCAGCAATTCGATATTGTCATTGTTGGAGGCGGTCCGGTTGGAATGGCCCTGGCATTAGCATTGCGTGAACATAAGCTCTCGATTTTGCTGCTTGAAGCACGTGAGTTACCAGAAGAAGTGGACGATCCGCGACCGCTAGCTCTTTCATATGGTAGCCGTTTAATTCTGCAACACCTGGGTATTTGGAAAAATCTGACACAACCTACGCCAATTACCACAATTCATATTTCGAATTTCGGTCATTTTGGCCATACCGTGCTTACGCCTGATGATGCAGGAGTTCCAGCACTGGGCTATGTGGTCAATTATCATAACCTTTACCATACCATGGGTCGATCCGTGCGAGATTATGGTGTCGTATACCGAACAAATGCGCTGGTTACGACCATACAGACAGGTCAACAACAAGCCCGGATAACATACCGGCAAAATGAGACAGAAAAACAGATTCAAGCCAAATTACTGGTGCTGGCGGATGGTGGAAAACTTGCGGAGCAGATTGATGGCATCCGTTATCGTGTTCATGATTACCGGCATACGGCGATTGTGGCTAACGTCAAAACCGAATCGTCCCGACCAGGAACAGCTTTTGAACGTTTTACCCTGAACGGGCCATTGGCTCTGCTGCCATCTGGCGATAAATATGCGTTGGTATGGACAATGCCGACTGCCGAAGCAAAAAAAATACTGAGGCTTGATGACAGACTGTTTCTGCTGCATTTACACGAACAATTTGGAGATCGTCTGGGTAATTTTATTCACGCAGGTAAGCGATCAAGTTTCCCACTGATACTCAAACATGCGTCAACAATTATCGGCCATCGGTCAGTAATAATAGGCAATGCTGCACAAACACTCCATCCGGTTGCCGGGCAGGGTTTTAATCTTGGATTGAGAGACGCATGGGAGCTGGCCAGTGAAATTAGTCACATCCCTTCTGGTGCGCCTGGTGAGCCAGGATCAAGCAGAATGCTGTCTGTCTATAGCAAACGGCGCCAGCGTGACAAGCATATGGGCAGAGTGTTTACGGATTCCCTGATAAAACTGTTTACAGCCGATTTGCCACTGATACAAACTTGCAACGGAATAGGATTGACTGTTCTGGATTGTCTGCCGCCCGCAAAACGCCTGGTTGCACGGCAAATGATATTCGGTACAAAAAACTGATTACTAGAATAAGCGAAACACGCTGGTGTGCTATAAAAATCTGATAATCCAGTTCCGGATTAAAATTTGGATCTGATTTTTCAATAATTTTCATTAACAGCCAAAACCAGCTAGCAGCTATGGAATTTTTCTTCTGACGTTTTTAACCTGGTTTTACCTGTTTATGCAAATTGGTTCCTATACGCTTAAAAATAAATTGATTGTTGCCCCCATGGCAGGAGTGACAGATCGACCTTTCCGACAATTGTGCAAGCGGATGGGCGCTGCGATGGCGGTGTCTGAAATGATTTCCAGTAACTCCCTGTTATATGGCTCTGAAAAAACCCTGCGCCGTGCTCGTCATGAAGGAGAGGTGAAACCAGTTTCGGTACAGATTGCAGGCGCTGATCCAGCCATGATGGCACAAGCTGCGCGCCACAACGCGGATCATGGTGCCGAAATCATTGATATCAACATGGGGTGTCCAGCCAAAAAAATATGCAATGTCATGGCAGGATCAGCTCTGCTGAAAGATGAAGATCTGGTCAGCAAAATTCTTGGGGCAGTCGTGCAGGCTGTGGATATTCCAGTCACCCTGAAAATCAGAACCGGCTGGGATACGCAGCATAAAAATGCAGTTGCAGTTGCCCGAATTGCTGAAAGTGCAGGTATCCAAGCACTGGCTATACACGGGCGTACACGTGCTTGTGCCTATCGGGGGCAGGCTGAGTATGACACTATCGCGACCGTCAAAGCAGCCATCAATATTCCTGTGATTGCCAATGGCGATATCAATACACCGGAGAAAGCTAGAGAAGTACTTGAATACACGGGAGTGGATGCTGTCATGATAGGTCGTGCTGCCCAGGGTAGACCTTGGATTTTTCGGGAAATCAATCATTATCTGGCAACAGGCAATTTTTTACCTTTACCTGAAGTAGCTGAAATCCATCGTGTTTTGATTGACCATCTGCAAGAGCTTTATCAGTTCTACGGTGAATATTCAGGCGTGCGAATCGCCCGCAAACATATCTCCTGGTATACCCGTGGGTTGGCAGGTTCTGCTGTTTTTCGCCATGCCATGAACCGGCTTGCATCGGTTGAGGAACAATTGGCAGCCACCCATCAGTTTTTCCATGAGCAGGCTGATCGGAGCCAAACACTTACCTATATTGACGAAGAGATCCTTGAGGCATGACTGTTATTAATGAAAATGAAATTGCACTCTGTGTTCGTAAAGCAGTAGAGGCTTACTTTCGTGATCTGGAGGGTGAAAAACCATGCCCTATTTATGAAATAGTGATACGTAGTGTAGAAAAACCATTAATAGAAGTTGCCATGCATCATGCACAAGGCAATCAAAGCAAGGCGGCTGAACTACTTGGCATCAATCGTAATACCTTGCGTAACCGGCTAACCAAACATCAGATCGGATAATTTTTTCAAATGAGTATTAAACAAGCACTCATCAGTGTTTCAGACAAAACAGGCGTGGTTGAGCTGGCCTCGGCTCTGCATCAACTCGATATTATGATTCTTTCAACCGGCGGGACTGCAAAATTGCTGCAGGAAGCGAGTATTCCCGTCATAGAAGTGAGCGACTATACTGGCTTCCCTGAAATGCTGGATGGACGGGTTAAGACGCTGCATCCCAAGGTACACGCAGGGATCCTTGCCAGGATGGATTTGCCTGCACATCAGCAGGCAATGGCACAGGCACAGATTCCAGCGATTGATCTGATAGTGGTTAATCTGTATCCGTTTACCAGTACAATCGCCCGGCAAGACTGTACAGTTGAAGAGGCAATCGAGAACATTGATATCGGTGGTCCTACTATGATCCGGGCAGCTGCCAAGAATTTTCAGCGGGTTACCGTTGTGACCGACCCGCAGGATTATGAACCACTACTGGAACAAATACGATCAAATAATGGATCAGTTGATCATGATTATCGTTTCAAGTTAGCGCAAAAGGCTTTTTCGCATACTGCACGCTACGATGGGGCAATCAGCAATTATTTGACGGCACTGGAATCCTCAACCGGCCAGCGCAAACCATTTCCGGATCAATTCAATCTCAGTTTCACATTAACGCAATCTTTGCGTTATGGAGAAAATCCTCATCAGCAGGCAGCGTTTTATCGTGATGCAGCAGATATAACAGGCAGTCTGGCAGACTATAACCAGCTCCAGGGGAAGGCACTGTCCTATAACAATATTGCTGATACCGATGCGGCATTAGCATGTGTCAGAACTTTCGATAAACCCGCCTGCGTTATCATTAAGCATGCCAATCCTTGTGGCGTCGCCATTGCTGATAATCCGCTTGCTGCTTACAAGAAAGCATTTACTACCGACCCGGTATCAGCCTTTGGCGGCATTATCGCGATTAATCGCGCAGTCGAAGCTGATCTGGCTAAAGCAGTGTTGCAACAATTTGTGGAAGTGATTATTGCACCGGAATTCAGCATGGAAGCCAGACAACTTCTGGCAGGAAAATCCAATATTCGGGTACTGACCGTTTCATTGGGCGCGCATGGCAATCTGTATGATCTGAAGCGTGTGGATGGTGGTTTACTGGTTCAAACACCGGACGATCTTAATCTCACGGCTAATCAGTTACGAGTGGTGACACAAGTAAAGCCAACGGATGCACAAATTGAGGATTGCCTATTTGCATGGCGAGTGGCAAAGTTTGTCAAATCCAACACCATTGTATTTTGTAGCAATGGCCAAACACTTGGCATTGGTGCCGGACAGATGAGTCGGGTGGACAGTGCCCGTATTGCTTCAATTAAGGCAGAACAGGTTCATCTTGATTTGCATGGATCTGTCGTTGCATCGGATGCATTTTTTCCGTTTCGGGATGGCCTGGATGTGCTCGCCCAGGCAGGTGCCAAGGCTGTCATCCAACCAGGTGGCAGTATTCGCGATGAAGAGGTCATTGCTGCTGCCAACGAACAAGGGATAGCCATGATCTTTACTGGTGTCAGACATTTCAGACATTAGCAGATTACGTTTCTTTTTTGCTTCCCGTCAACTTGTACCCTTAAATTCTATTCAGATAGTCAGATGAAATTACTTGTGGTCGGCAGTGGCGGCAGAGAGCATGCTCTGGCATGGAAACTGGCTCAATCTCCATTGGTCAAGAAGGTTTTTGTCGCACCTGGCAATGCCGGAACAGCACTGGAAGCCAGATTGGAAAATGTTCCGGTAACTTCTATTTCTGATTTGCTGGCATTTGCCCGGCAGGAAAAAATTGATTTGACTATAGTAGGTCCAGAAGCGCCATTGACGGATGGTATCGTTGATATCTTTCAGGCTGCGGGGCTGAAAATATTCGGCCCAACCCAAAATGCCGCACAGCTGGAAGGCTCCAAAAGCTTTGCCAAAGCATTCATGCTTGGCCATGGTATTCCAACCGCTGCCGGTGAAACATTTAGCGATGCTGCTGCTGCCCATCACTATCTCGATCAGCATATTTTGCCTGTTGTCATCAAGGCTGACGGGTTGGCAGCCGGCAAGGGTGTGATTGTCGCGCAGACATGGGATGAAGCACATGCAGCTGTCGATTCCATGCTGGTAGATAATAAATTAGGGGCTGCAGGGGCACATATCTTGATCGAAGAATATCTGGAAGGGGAGGAAGCCAGCTTTATTGTCTTGTCGGATGGACAGAATGTTGTGCCTCTGGCTACCAGTCAGGACCACAAGCGTTTGTTGGATAATGATAAAGGGCCAAACACGGGTGGCATGGGTGCCTATTCTCCGGCATCGGTTATTACTCCTGGCCTGCATGAAAAAATAATGCGGGAAGTCATCATGCCCGTGATCGAAGGGATGGCACAACAATCACAACCTTATACCGGATTTCTTTATGCGGGATTGATGATTTCATCTCAGGGTGATATCAGAGTGCTAGAATTTAACTGTCGCTTAGGTGATCCGGAAACCCAAGCCATCATGCTGCGACTGAAAACTGATTTATTTTCTTTGCTGGATCATGCGATCAATGGCACACTGGATAAAGTCAATGTTGAGTGGGATCCTAGAGTTGCATTATGTGTCGTGATGGCGGCACAAGGCTATCCTGATAGCCCACGGAAAAATGATGTTATTCACGGCTTGGATGTAATGATGGCGAATCAGGATGCGGATGATAAATTTCATATTTTTCATGCCGGAACTACTGCAAGTAGCGGAAATCCAGAGAAAATCCTGACTGCCGGGGGACGGGTGCTGGGAGTGACTGCTTTAGGTGAAGACATCCAGCAGGCACGGGCGCGCGCTTATGCCATTGCAAAGAGCATTCATTTCGATGGCTGTCAGATGCGCCGGGATATTGGGTATAGGGGATTAAGAAATGAATGATACAACAACAAAATTGTTGCTGGCCGCATCGTTTGCGTTGCTGCTATCTGTTTAGTCCCACGGTGTGCCGGTGTAACATATAACCAGCTACGGAGGGATGATTTATGGGACAGATATTACACGGAAGCGCCCGCACGACAGTGGCGGTGCGTCGAGCGATACAAAATAGTCAAGAGAGTCTGAATGTTCTGGCCAAGCGGCATGGGATTAATCCAAAAACGGTAGCGAAGTGGCGGAAGCGGGAATTCACCCACGATGCACCGA
>NZ_QICQ01000007.1 GCF_003201195.1 Nitrosomonas eutropha
TCGGTGCATCGTGGGTGAATTCCCGCTTCCGCCACTTCGCTACCGTTTTTGGATTAATCCCATGCCGCTTGGCCAGAACATTCAGACTCTCTTGACTATTTTGTATCGCTCGACGCACCGCCACTGTCGTGCGGGCGCTTCCGTGTAATATCTGTCCCATAAATCATCCCTCCGTAGCTGGTTATATGTTACACCGGCACACCGTGGGACTAAACACTTAGAACCTGTTTATGCTCTTCTGGGTAATAGTATTAAAAGTGCCAGGTGGACAAATTGCAGGCTGGTATTGAGTTTTCGCTCGCCGTTCTTTCATAATCGCCGGTATTTTTCCAGCCATGAAAAAGTTTATTCCACAATCCAGCGCCTGGAAATGACCACAAAAGTGTGCATTTCACTTTTCCTGGTGATCTGCACCGTGATCACCTCACCCAAACATAACCTGACTGCTTCGGTAAATGATTGAGCTGTGTAGCCAGAATCCGTAAGCATGCTCAATACGTAGAACAGTCGGAATGCTTGGCGTTAATGCAGCAATAGTTCCCTTGCAGCCGGTAACCTCTGCGGTTGTCGCAGCAATGGCGTGAGGCAATCCCAAGGTGTCAACAACGATATGTCGTTTGATTTCGGACATTTTCTTGTCTGCATCGTAGCCCTTTTCCTCGGCGGTATCCGTATTTTTTACATTTTTTACACTCTGGGCATCAACAATCACCCGCTTGGGTATGCGTTTGCAGCCAGCCTGAATACGAGCCTCCGATATCTGATTTTTTAATGCACACCCCATCGATGCCATCGACGGCAGGTTTTTTTCATTTGGAGAAATACGTGTAAATTGTCTCCCATTTCGGGTGGTCACCGGGAAGCGCCCGCCATTGACAGTCCGTTTTAAGTATGTACACCACTGTGCAAAATACGGCGAATAGGTCAATAATGCGTGGCTTGGTGACTTTGCGAACTCTTTCCAGAATCAGTTGAATAACAGCAAGTTGTTTTTGCGATAGAGCGCTCAGATAACTTGCCCTCATGTCCCAACATGAACATCAGCTTTACGAGATCATAAACAGATTCTTATAAAATATTGACTTCCTGTTTTAGTCAACTACTCTGTAAACAACCCTTGGAATTTCTTGCGATCAGTCTCATGAGAAAAGTTATTGCGCGAAGTTGGTCAAGGTGTTTATGTGAATTTCCGGGGGTCTTATGCAAATAATATTTTTATTGCTGTTATTAATGGCAAGTTCTTATGGCTACGCGCAAAACTATACACAGAGTTTTGAGCCGTTACCCGTTTCGATTATTGATGAAACAAAAAA
This sequence comes from Nitrosomonas eutropha, assembly GCF_003201195.1. Lineage (GTDB taxonomy): Bacteria > Pseudomonadota > Gammaproteobacteria > Burkholderiales > Nitrosomonadaceae > Nitrosomonas > Nitrosomonas eutropha. The sequence continues at coordinate 1,314 of NZ_QICQ01000007.1, forward strand.
TGTTGCTTTGATTGCGTTGGGCAAGAAGCTGTATCTTGACCCGCGACTTTCAATTGATGACACTATTTCCTGCAACTCCTGCCACCAACTGGATAATTTTGGTGTTGATAACCAGCCAACCTCACCGGGGCATGATGGTAGACGTGGTGGTAGAAATGCTCCGACCACGTTCAATGCTGCGTTGCAAATTGCTCAGTTCTGGGATGGACGTGCCAGGAATGTTGAAGAGCAAGCTCTTAGCCAGATTTTGAATCCAATTGAAATGGGGATGGCTAATGAGGAAGCTGTAATCAGCAAACTAAAAAAAATCGATGAATATCAAACCATGTTTGCCGAGGCTTTCAAGGATGAAAAAGATCCGATTCAGTATAAAAATATCGGCAAGGCAATTGGCGCTTTTGAACGCACGCTTATCACGCCTTCGCGTTTTGACGATTTTCTCAGGGGTGACGAGAATGCTTTAAATGCTGCCGAGAAACGAGGGTTGAAAAAATTTGTTTATATGAGGTGTTCCAATTGTCATCACGGTATTGCCATAGGTGGCAACTCGTATAAAAAGATTGGCTTGTTTGAACCATATGAAACCAGTGATCTTGGCAGGTACGAAGTTACTGGTCTGGAAGCGGACAAAGGAGTATTCAAGGTACCTGGCCTGAGAAATGTTGCTAAAACCGCTCCTTATTTCCATGATGGTTCTGTTGCCACACTGGATGAAGCTATTAAAAAAATGGCCAGATATCAGCTGGGTCGTGATGTTGACCCAAGTTTTATCAAAGATGTAAAAGCTTTTCTGGGTTCACTTACCAGCAAACAATAATATGGTCTGTACCTGACGGATATTGGGTGTGAATGAGTCAGACTTTGCAGAAAAAAGTTGTCTGTCTTGTAACAGCGGCGGCAGACAACGATTATTAAATGCTGTCTGCCGCCAGTTCTGTAGAAATTTCTGATTACCAGGCGTGTGCCGTGCGGAGATTAATGCCAGTTGTTATTTCCAGATTTTTCCGACTTTGGTGTGATAAAGCCTTCTTTCAACCTGAATCAAGAAATTGAAGGCGGCATCATGTTTTCAGTAATCAGGGAAGGATAGTACATTCAAACCTGACCCCCCGATAAGTCCAGGGGGCTTGAGTTTACCTGATTAAGGAGCAGTTATGACATCGTCCAATATGGCTCTGTCTTGCTTATTCCACTCCACGTCAAGCAAGTTGGAAAAGCGAGCTATGATCTGTACTGCAAGCCCACCCTGGAACAGGGCAGCCCAAGCCAGAATCACGAAGCCCCAGTGCAGCGGTGCGCTGAAAAGTTCTTCCATGAACCAGAAGGCGTGTCCCCACTCGTTCAGGCCAACGTTAGGCAGACTCATCAACGGTCCTGCTACGGTCATGATCAGAGGGAATGACCACCCTTTGTTGTACAGCGGCAACCGGGTGTTGGCGTAAATAATCATTGATACTCCCATGATGATGTATACCGGGAATGAACCATAAAACAGAGGAATATGGCTAGGAGTAAAACTTGTATCCCTGATAATCACCTGGTGCCATGAAGCGTCCTGCTCGGTAAAGAAGCTTGATCCCCAGTAAACTGCAAATATATAGACCCCAAGCCACATGAGGAAATAGAAATACCGCTTTATTTCCTGCTTTGGAGTCAGATTGGCGAGCTGTTCCGCAGTATTGCGGGTTTTATATAACCATCCCCAAGTAAAAAGTGCTATGAGAGGCAGAACAGCCATTTGAACACGCCACAAGCCCATCCAGATCCGGTCAAATTCCGGTTCCATTGAATCCATGCCGTGAGAATAGGCGTATGTGCGCTGGAAATAAACCCACATCACAGCTACAGCTAAGATAGGTAGCAGCCCGAATTTATAGTATTTAGCATCAAACCACTCGGATTTATCATAAGTTGGTTTATCAGCAACCTGCTGTGCAGCTTTGTCTTTTAATATATTTGTAGCCATAATTACTACTCCTTTTCGCGAAAATTGGAGTTTCCGTGGAAGCTCCTGATAAAAGTCAGTTACCAGTCTGGTTTCAGAATGAAATCTGATTTAGGACAATTCCGGGTTGTCAAAAAAACTTCGGTCAATTTAATCAACCTCATACAACACCCGGATTTCAAAGCTTTCATGGCAAGCACCTCCTCTGTTTTAGTATAAAAACTACCTGTTTTCAGGTACTTATAAGAGCATATTTATAGGATAAAGTTCAATAACAAAACGCATGACATAGATCATATAAATTTTTTGTTTATTTTCAATATGTTTACATACGTCACTGTAAGTATAGCCGGTTACGGGATGAGAGGGAAGGGAGGAGAAATTGAAGCCTTGCCTTGCTTTGCTTGGCCGCAGTAGCAGTATCGCGGCTCTAAAGTTTTTTGTGGCGGATGGAGCAGGCAGGCATGATAGAGGTTGTTACTCTGAGCGAATATATATGCTGGTTTTCAATGCTATCTTTTTTTCAGGTAGAACAGATATTCACCAGTAATTTCGGATGAAGACAGTAATTCGTTTCCTGTCTGATCGGCAAACACCTGAAAATCAATCATTGCGCCCGGGTCGGTGGCCATGATTTTGAGCACTTGCCCATGTGCCATTTCAGACAGAAATTTTTTTGTGCGGAGAATGGGTAGTGGACAAACGAGCCCACGCACATCCAACTCCTTGTCAAAGGATTCATTATCCAGATTCATATTGTTAATTATCTTGATCGGTAAATAAGTCAATTTTACCGGTTTGTAATGCTTGAGAATACCCAATCATGTGTTGTTGTTACATCGTTAATGGCTGTACATAACCAGTCAGCTCCATGTAACCTCGCCCGGCCGGTTTGCCATCACGTGTAAGCGTGATAGCACCTTCCCAGTAGACAGCGCGTGTAGAATCGCGCGAATCCAATTCCTGATCATCCATTAAAGGGGTAATCTGCCATTCGATCTTGCCTGTTCTGATACGGGTAGCAACCGGGTAGACAGCCTGCGTACGGGCAGAGCGCCAGGTACGAACCGGGTGAAAACTGACTTGCTCAGGCGTGAAAGATTGCACGCGACCAGAGGCATCACGCAATACAGCATGTGCCCAGATTTTACTGCCATCTTTCCCGCGTATCTGAAAAGCCATCAATGCAGAACCATTATCGAGGTTCGTGCTGACCCAATCCCAGCCTGCTGCATCCGGATCGAGATACTCACTCGACCATTCGCGATCAAGCCAGGCTGTTCCGGTGACAGACATATCCTTTCCCTGGCGATTGATTGTTCCGGTTGCCTGTAAATGCGGCTCGCTGTAGTAATAGCTGGCTTGTGCTGCTTTCGGCCCTTTGCGCGAGAAACCGTTTTCACCCTGCAACATTAAGGGTTGTGAAGGTGTAAATGATAATTTCATGGTGAAATCATCTGCCCTGATATCGGCTTGGTAGTGGCCATCCATTGTGCGCAGAAAGGTCCAGTCATCTAGCTTTACATCGGTATTGCCGGTTCGAGCGTATGCCAGATCGAATCCTGAACGGGCAATTTTTTGGTCGTGCTGTAGTTTGCCGATTGCAGGATCGGATAGCGCTGCATGCGCGATGATCAGTTGGTGGGGAGCAAAATGGCTGGGGTTATCTTTGTCAGTTTGGGTCGTTAAACGGAAGAAGGTAATCTGGAAGCCTAATGGATCACCTGTCGATGTTTCCAGCCAGCCGGTCACATACCACCATTCAATCCGAAAATTGGGGTGAGCGCCATGATCATCCGGGAACTTAAATATTTTACCGGGCACGACGGGAGCCAATACAGGTGGAGCCGAAAGCAGAGAGCTCTGAAAAATCAGCCCGCCTAATAATATCCATAAGTAACGCATTACCAATCCTCCCTAACTGCCCGGATGACATTGCCAGACGCTGCACGGCGGCTGGCCACCAGCGCTGTCAATGTGGCGGCCACCAGTACTGCCAATGCCATCAGTACCAGCCATGCCCAAGGCACGTACAGTTGCATGGTCCAGTGAAAAGATTGCGGGTTGACAATAAAAATAAGAATCAGGCTGATACCTGTGCCTAGCAGAAATCCGGTGATAATACCAAATCCAGCCAATAATCCGCCTTCCAGCGTCAACATACGCTGAATTTGTCGTCTGCTGAGCCCGATATGGCGCAACATACCGAATTCTCTGATCCGGGTCAGCGTCTGTGCTGAAAAACTGGCTGCTACGCCCATTAAACCTACACCAATTGCGACCAGCTCCAGCAGGTAGGTTACTGCAAAGCTGCGGTCAAACTGTTTCAAGGCAACTGCACGCACCCGGCCGGTTTCCATGATTTCCAGCGTATCTCCAAACGGCAGCGCCTTTAGTGCTGACACCGCTGTGTGAATAGTTGCTCCAGGTTTTATCCATAGTGCTGCATCGCTGACATGATCATCTCCGGTCAGCTTGCGGTAATCGGATAATTCCATCTGGATCGCGCCGAAGATACGTCCGTAATCCCGCCACACCCCGGCAACGATGAATAATTGCGAAGGGTCGGCAAAAGGCAGTGTGACCTGCTTGCCGGTTTTAAATCCATACAGATCAACCATTGCTTCCGATACCCAGATCGGTACCGTATCAGGGGGAATCTCCCCGGGTGATAGCGCGTTTTCTGTCAATGGGACTATCAATCCGGGGTCGTTGCGATCAATCGGGCGTGCCAGCAGCGTGATGTTAGGCCTGGTCGGATCCAGAGTAACCGGTATCGAACGGATAAAATCAATGCGTGCAATATCTGGCAGAGAAGTAATAGTCTGCTGTTCATCAGTTGTCAGGCCGCGCATATCCTGGTGAATGATGGGGTGCAGATAAAGATCAGCGGGCAATACTTGTGCAAGCCAGTTATCTACCGATACGCGGAAACTGGTTACCATAATCGCCATAGCCACCATCAAACTGAAGCTGACCAGTACACCACCCAGTGCAATGGCTGCTAGACCGGAAGCATTTGAAAGCCGGGTGACTGCCAGCATATACAAAATGTTTGATTTACTTGGATTGAGTGCGCGTAACAGGGTGGAGAAAAGTAATCCGCATAAATATGGCAATGCAGCCATACTGCCAATCAGCAACAGGACGATGGCCAGGTAGCCAAACACAGGCAGATCATACACTGGTGGCAATCCGGCAAAAATAATACCCGTCAGCAGGCAGACAGCAGCCAGCCGGGGTGCACGTAGTGCTGCCAGTACAGTGTATTCACTGCCAGACTTGAGTGCGGGCGCCGGATGTGTGTGAGCTGCTTCCCATGCAGGCAACAGGCTGCCCAGTACAGTAACGCCGGTTCCCAGTAAAAAATAGAGTAATGCCGCTAGGGGATCGAAATGCAACTGTGGTTCCAGTCCCGGAAAGAAACCGGCACCCAGATCTGCATCAAGATGATGGAGCGCCATCGCCGCCAGCAAATATCCCAGTGCCAGCCCCAGCAGCGATCCCAGTACACCAAGTAATCCGCTCTCCAGCAGAAGTTGGCGCAAAAGTTGACGACGGGTCATGCCCAGCACACGCAATAGAGCAAGCTGTGATCGCCGCCGGATAGTGGAGAGAGCCTGGCCGGAGAAAATTAGAAACGCACCAGTAAACAGGGCCACCAGCGCCAGAATGTCCAGGTTGACGCGGTAAGCGCGTGACATATTGTGCGCGCGTGCATCGTCGTCCTGACTTTCAGTCAATAAATAGGAAGCTCCCAGCTCCTTACCCAGCGTTTCCCGAAATGCAGTGTGATTAACACCCTGCTGCAGTTTCAGCTCAATACGTGAAAGCTGGCCGATTTGGTCAAAGCGCCACTGTGCTGCACCGATATCCATGACGGCAATGCGCTGCCCAGCATGTGCTCGTGCCAGTCCACCGGCCACGCGCAACGTAATCTGCCTTGTTCCCATGCTTACTGTGATCGAATCTCCCTGTGTGACTGCAAGCCATTCCATTGCTGCGGGGGACAGAAAAACAGCATCATCGGCCAACATATCCATAGGTTTATCCTCTGCTGGTACGCCCAGCAGATCAGGTGTGATACCGATCGCACGAAACATATCCAGCCCCAGAATCTTGAGAGCCGGGTTATGCACAGTTTTTGCCTTGGCAGGGATGCCGACAGCGATCTCCAGCACCGGGCTGGCCCGCGCTACGCCCTCATGCTGACTGAGCATGGGATAAAGTGTTTCATCGAACGTGGATCGGAGGGCGCGCACCGTCAGATCGGAGGTTCCGGAAAGACTGCGGGTGGCGGCGGAGAATTCACTGACAGCCGCTGTATTGATCAGATGAATGGTGAATCCCAGCGCTACCCCGAACATAATCGCCAGCACAGCCACGATGGATTGCAGACGGTGTGAGCGCCATTCACCCTGTAACAGCCAGCGAGTGAGTAGTGGCTGGCTCATTCTCGGTTTTCCAGAGAAATCGGAGCCAGGCCATGCCTGTCCAGTATCAGGATTCTGTCTGCTGTTTCAGCCGCCAGGCGCGAATGCGTAACAATAATGGCAGAAGCCTGGTTCGCCTTGATCTCGGAACGAATCAATTGCAGGATTTCCCGGGAAGTATCCTGATCGAGATTACCGGTGGGTTCATCCGCCAGAATCAGGCGCGGGCGGTGTACCAGTGCGCGGGCAATTGCTACCCGTTGCAGTTCCCCTCCCGATAGCTGATGAGGAAAATCCTGCTCCCTTCCCTGCAAGCCTACTGCTGCCAGCATAGTCAGTGCATGATCAAGCGGCAGATGATTGAGTAGCAGCGGCAGCGAGACATTTTGCTGCAGTGTCAGATGAGGCAACACATGAAATGCCTGGAAGATGAATCCCAGATACTTACGCCGCAGGATTGTTGCCGCTTCATCATCCACCGGCAAGTTCTTGCCATCAATTTTGATTTCACCGCCATCGGGGCTATCCAGTCCGGCAATCAGGTTCAATAAAGTCGATTTTCCCACCCCAGAGTCACCCATGATGGCGACATATTCTCCAGCGGCAAGGCTGTAGGATAAACCGGACAATACCTGCCGATCCAAGTAGGATTTACTGATATCACTTAATTCCAGAACGGGTGTATGGCTCATAGTGGATATTGTATAGTTAATAGCATGATTAAAGCATACGGGGATTTTACCGAGATGGACATCCAAATTAAAAGAGCTTATGAATCGGCTGACCCTGCGGATGGTTACCGTATTCTGGTGGATCGACTCTGGCCGCGCGGACTAACCAAAGAGCAGGTGGCGTGTGACTTGTGGTTGAAAGAGATTGCACCTACCACAAATTTACGCAAGTGGTTCAATCATGACCACGCAAAATGGGCAGAATTTGAGCAGCGCTATCGTGACGAATTGTCTGTTAATCCCGGCGTAAAAACGTTGCTGGATAAAGCTGTTGAAGGAAAATTGACACTACTTTACGGGGCACACGACACAGAGTGTAACCAGGCAGTGGTATTAAGGAATTATCTGCTGACACAACAGTGACAATTGCTTATTTAGTGTTCAGTCCCAGATAATTATATAGATAAAATTCGTTATCCGCTGTTCATGGCTGGCTTGCTGTATAAGCAACTTGCCGGGATGTTGAGTCACTTTTTAGTAACACTCTTCATCCTGAATGCCTGAATGCCTGAATGCCTGAATGGAAAGGTTAAGTTTCAGTACTGCGATAAGCTGTCACCTGAATCTCTATTTTCATGCGTGGATCTGATAAAGCTGCGGTTAGCATCATGGCGGATGGCCTGACATCTCCCAAATATTTACGCATCACTGGCCAGCATTTCTCAAAATCTTCTGTATTAGGAAATACATAAGTAACCCGTACCACGTCTTTCATGCTCGATTCTGCTTGATTGAGTGCGCTTTCAATATTTTTGAAACACTGCTCTGCCTGTTCCAGTAAATCATCGGAAATAATCATTTTGCTGTAATCGAAACCTGTTGTACCGGATACCAGTACCCAATTATCTACGACAACCGCACGCGAATAACCAATTTCCTTTTCAAATGTCGAACCTGAGCTAATAAGTTTACGTATCATGACCATGCTATCCTTTTATTAGTTGAAGAGCTTATACACAGTACTATACTGTTATTACTGATTATTAATCGCAGCAGATGTTATTCCTGGTTGGAAAAAGTTGACTGAGAGAGTTAGCGTTTGCTCGGCCCGCATAAACCGGATGTATTACCCGATTTTTAACGCGTCACCAATTATTTGTAAGTGATGGTTCAAGTACGTAATTTGCTCCATATATTTTTCTGCCAATCTTGAGGCTGTTAGCCTTCTGGATTCCGGATTGATATGAATTAGGTGACCGTATTATTGATTAATGGAATTATATTTCTTGTGCCAGAGTAACCCTGCAATAATCCCGAATGCCGCAAATATAAGTAATGACCAATCCGGCAGCGTCAATGATAGAAACTGCCAGGTACCATCATTGCAGTCACCATTGGCTTCAAACATATTCGGCCACCATTGTGCGAGAGGCAATCCATTCAAAAAAGCTTCTTCTGGGCTGATACCGCATTCGAATGCTTCAGGAAAACGTATTAACCAGGCTTGTCGGCCGGCAACAATAGCACCTGCCAGTGAAAATAAAATGATTAATCCATAGTAGATATGTTGTCCCAGTGATTGTGGATTATGTATGAATGTAAATAAAGCAGTGATCCCGATCAGCCAGTAAGCAATGCGCTGGAAGATGCATAATGGGCAGGGTAGCAATCCATCCATCAGTTGCAGATAAAGCGCATAACCAATTAATCCGGCACAGGCCAAGAAAATCAGTAGAAAGATTATTCTCATAACTTTATCTTAAAGTTTATGACTGTTTTTGCTTGATTCATTTGGTGGTTTCTCTCTGCGCATGCTGCCGGCAACCAGTCTGTATTCGAGCAAACGACATTCCAGTGCGCCATTAAAAAGTGGAGTTCGGCGTGAGGGTGTAAGTCGAATAGATTTTGCCAGCAGGGGATCAGCAGTTAGCAGAAAAGCCTGCCAGCCGCTGAATCGTTGTTTCAGTACATTTCCCAATTGGGGATAAAATTCGGCCAATGTCTGGTGATCTCCAACGCGTACGCCGTACGGTGGATTACTGATCAACATGCCGGTTTCAGCTGGAGGAGAAATTTCCAAAACGTTCGCCTGCTTCAGCGCGACGCACTCGGCTAATCCTGCTGTTGCCAGATTGTTACGTGCATTAACCAGCGCATTGCCGTACAGATCACTGCCATAAATGGATTGGAATATACGTTCACGTTGGCGGTTTGCAGCCGTTTGTTTAAGTTTTTTCCAGGAGTTGGCATCAAACAGTTTGAGATTCTCGAATGCAAATTGTCGCCTGGCGCCGGGTGCAATCTGGCAGGCAATTTGTGCTGCTTCCAGTAACAGAGTCCCGCTACCACACATTGGGTCAAGCAGTGGAATGCCAGGATGCCAGCCAGCCAATGCCAGGATGCCGGCAGCCAGGTTTTCACGCAAAGGAGCATCCCCCTGGGTTTGGCGCAGACCGCGTTTGAATAGTGCTTCGCCTGAAGTATCCAGGTAAAGGGTAAATTGCCGTGCATCAAGAAATCCATGAATACGTATATCGGGTGTGGTGGTGTCGATGTCTGGACGCTTGCCACGGATAGTGCGGAATTTGTCGCAGATTGCATCCTTGATTCGGAGTGTAAGGAAATCAAGACTGCGCAGCGGGCATTTAATTGCGGCCAGATTGACCTTTATTGTCAATCGCGGCTCAAACCAGTCGGGCCAGGACAAGCGATGTGTGATGTCGTAAATGTCGGCTTCACTGCGATACTGATTTCTGGCCACTTGCCACAAAATGCGGCTGGCGATGCGACTTTCAAGATTGGCACGGTAACAGGTTAGCCAACTTCCACGAAAAGCTACTCCTCCGGGTAAAATCTCAATAGAGGTCGCTTCAAGACATTCAAGTTCTGCCGCTAGAACCGCTTCCAGCCCGCGTGGACAGGGCGCGAAGAAATGTTCTGTCATTTTATTTTCTGCTATTTTGCAATCTTGTAGTGGTTGGTAGTAGAAGTCCGGAATGTGATTTCACCCCCGTTTGTTTCTCCAGACAGCATAGGCAAACAGAAGCCAGGCACTCATGTAAGACATTCCACCCAGTGGAGCGGTCATGCCCAATCCTTTCCACCCGGTGAGGCTGATAACATACAATGTGCCGGAGAACAACAAAATCCCCGCCATCATTAGAATGCCGGAAAATTTTAATGCGCGCGCTTGCGGGAATCGATCTAGCGCCAGTCCAACCAGTATCAGCCCGATTGCATGGTAGAAGTGATATTGTACGCCGATCTGAAAATTGGCAAGCATGTCGGGTGTCAGTATAGATTTGAGGCCATGTGCTCCCATGGCCCCCAGTGCCACACACAGAAATGCATTCAATGCCCCCAACGCAAGAAAGATTCTGGACATTATTGGTTAAACTCCTGGTTAAAGTGAAGCGTGATAAGAATGAGGATAAGAAAACTGATCTGAGTCATTTGTTTGTTTCAGTGATATTTGCCTTGGCCGATCCCTTGGCAAAGACTATCTGTACGTTATCGCCAGTGTGAATCTGCTGACTGTCTTGCAGAATTTCACCCCCGGCAGTATAGGTGATACTGTAACCACGTTCCAGCACTGCTTTCGGGTCGAGATGAGCGAGATGCTGTTGCTGTCGGATAAGTTGAACCTGCAAGCTTTCCAGTCGGTACACCATCGCTCGTTGCAGCCGCGCAGCCAGTTCTTGCTGATATCTTTTCCCCGTATTGATATCGGGTTTGGTGAATTGTATACGTCGCCTGAATGCTTCGATTCGCCATTTGCAAACTTCCAGTTGTCTGCTCCATGCATGTAGTAAACGGTTGTGTAATTGCGACAAATGGATTAACTGGTAGCGGATTCTCTCTCCAGGGTGAACCAGACGGTGAGCAAGCAAATCGGTCGTTTGCATGCGACGTTCAATATTTCGTTCTATCGCCTGCTGCAATCGATGCTGCCAGTACTGCAGGCGATGCAGAATATCTTGTCTGTCCGGGGCTGCTAACTGAGCGGCACCGGTAGGTGTCGGTGCGCGCATATCTGCTACAAAATCAGCAATGGTGAAGTCGGTTTCATGGCCGATACCGGTTACAATTGGAATTGGGCAGGCAGCAATCGCTCGCGCAACGATTTCTTCATTGAACGCCCATAAATCTTCTATTGAACCTCCTCCACGACACAGGATCAGTACATCGCATTCACTTCGCTGTGTGGCGATTTGTAGCGCAGTCACAATTGCTGAGGCAGCTTCTTTACCTTGTACCGGTGCGGGGTAAATAACGACAGGTAGCGAGGGTAAACGCCGTTGCAGTGTCGTGAGTACATCTCTCAGCGCAGCAGTATTGGTTGAAGTAATGATTCCGATTTGTTGAGGGTAAGGAGGAATCAGTTGCTTGTATTCGGGATTGAACAGCCCTTCTTGTTGAAGTCTGGTTTTGAGCCGCTCAAACGTTTCAAACAAAACACCTAGTCCAGCGCGGCGAAGCCGCTCAATTGTCAGTTGAAACTCTCCACGTGCTTCATAGAGCGTAATCAGTGCCTGGGCTTCCACTTGAGCACCATCCTGCGGCATCCAATCCAGGTACATATTTTTATGGCGGAACATAACACATCGTACCTGAGCATTGTCATCCTTGAGCGAAAAATACCAGTGTCCCGATGGATAACGTTTCAGATTGGAAATTTCTCCACTTACCCATAACAATGGAAAAGTCTGTTCGAGTATTACACGCACATGCCGGTTTAATTCACTGACCCGCCACACTATTTTCTTTGGCTCAGGAAAAAGGTTGTTATCAGTCATGCCGGTTTATAATCATCCACAATGACATTTGGTTATTACATTATGAATAGAAAAGTTTGTACGATAACAATGGTTTAAAATAAACATTTGTTTTTAAAAATTTTATTCGGCCTAAAAATTAGGCAGTTCAAAAAATTCCATGTCTGCAATGGTACTTATCCAACTTGTCCATGATTTATTCACACAGTTATCCACAGGAATTGTGTATAACCTTTCAGTAAAAATTGCTGGTTGAGCAAAGCATACTGGTGTTGCAAAATATAATGCGGTGATTTCACTATAACTAAGGGGATTAATTCGTGTTTTCAATTATTCAGGCAGCAGGATGGCCGATATGGCCGATAATACTGGCTTCTGTCATAGCGGTGGGTATTATCGGTGAACGTTTGTGGAGTCTGCGTCTGTCAAAAGTTTCCCCGAGAGATCTATTGCCGAGAGTGTTGCAGGAATATCGTCGCTCTGGTGTACATGCTGATACGCTCACTCATTTACAGTCACATTCTCCACTCGGACAGGTGCTGGTAGCAGGATTGAAAAACATCGATAGTCCGCGAGAAATCATGAAGGATTCGATCGAAGAGGCCGGGCGAGTAGCGGCCCATGAGCTGGAGCGCTACCTTACTACACTAGGAACAATTGCTTCCCTAAGTCCGTTAATGGGGCTGTTCGGTACATTGATCGGTATGATCGAGATTTTTGGATCAGGCACACCATCTGGTAGTAATCCAGTACAACTGGCCCATGGAATTTCAGTCGCTCTGTATAATTCCGCGTTTGGCATTTTAGTTGCGATTCCGAGCATTATTTTTTATCGTCATTTTCGAGCCAAAGTGGATGAACTGGTCCTGGAAATGGAATTGCAGGCCTTAAAACTGGTTGAGATAGTGCTTGGCGAAAGACGCGTCTAGAAGTCTGCAGGCTGTGCGCCACGGAATTATAAATAACTGTCCCTGGTTTTTTCACCTGGTTCACTCGGTTACTCAAACCTGACGAGCTCCTGGTTACTATCGCATCCCGAATAATTATATAGATAAAACCAGTTATCCTCTTTTCAGGAAAGCACCTTGAATTCTTACGAGAAAAATAACAGCACTATAATTAGGGACAGAAAGAGCTTTATAGCTGAAATTAAGCCGAGTTACTTGCGATATATTTTTCTGTGCGTTGTGTTTTTCTGCGTAAGTTGCGGCTCGGTGCCAAGAGAAGAAAACCAGGCGGGTGTGTATGATCCGTATGAGTCACTGAACCGTAAATCCTACCGCTTTACCGATGAGCTTGATCGCAGATTGATTGAGCCAGCTGCCAATGTATATATCGAATATGTACCGGAAGCAATACAGCACCCTGTCAGTAATTTTTACCGGAATCTTTCCTACCCAAGTGTAGTTTTGAACAGTTTTTTACAAGGGAAAATACGCCAGGGGGTTTCAGATACGATGCGTTTTGTCATCAATTCCACTATCGGTGTTGGAGGACTTTCCGATATGGCCGGACACATGGGATTTGAGGAGCATAATGAAGATTTTGGGCAGACATTGGCAGTGTGGGGAATGGGTAGTGGACCCTATCTCTTCATTCCCGCTTATGGCCCAAGTAATTCCCGGGATATGGTCGATCTGCCGGTTAGTGTGTTTACGGACGGGCTGTTTTATCTAGCTTATGCGCTGGGCGGTCCGGTGGCTATACCTTTGGCCATTTTGCGTATCGTTGACAAGAGAGCCAGTCTCTCAGGGCCTATGAAAATACGCGACGAATCGGCTCTGGATCCTTATTTGTTTGTTCGTGAAGGTTATATGCAGCAACGTGAATATCAGATATACGATGGGAATCCCCCCGCCAGTCATTATGATGATCTGTTAATTGACGACCCTGATCTGATGATTGAATCCACAAAAACAAATCCCCCGCCTTGATTAGGGGTGTCATAATTCTGTCATATTATTTTCTCAAGAAATACAATTCTATAATATAAGTGATTGGACTATCTCCTGGAAGATCGCTGTACAATCATTTCATGCAGATTTATCAAACGAGGGCTTTGCATTTTATGTCTATTTCACAGGCGTTTTTCAGAACCTTGATACAAAAATCTTCTCTGTCGGATAGCTCGCTGGTTTCAGAAAACTTTCCGGCGGATGATGTGGCTGGGAATGAGGCAAACGAGATTTCTGCGGTTACACTGGATGAAGCTATCACCCGCGCATACACAGCTTTACTGGCACAGCAGCGAGAAGATGGCCACTGGTGCTTTCCACTGGAAGCAGATTGCACAATTCCGGCTGAATATATCCTGATGATGCATTTCATGGATGAAGTGGACACTGTACTGGAGCGCAAAATTGCAAATTTCTTGCGTACCCGGCAGGTAACCGATGGGCATGGTGGCTGGCCACTATACTATGGTGGTGATTTTGATATGAGTTGCAGTGTCAAGACCTATTACGCTTTGAAGCTGGCTGGAGACTCGCCGGAAGCAGCGCATATGGTTCATGCCCGTAACGCCATACTGGAACGGGGGGGTGCGGCGCGCTCGAATGTATTTACCCGTTTGTTGCTTGCTATGTATCGGCAGATTCCATGGCGTGGAGTACCATTTGTTCCAGCTGAGATCATGCTGTTGCCGCGCTGGTTTCCTTTTCACCTGAGCAAAGTGGCGTACTGGTCGCGTACAGTGATGGTGCCGCTTTCTATTCTATGTACGCTGAAAGCCAAGGCAATCAATCCTCGCAATGTGCATGTACAAGAACTATTTGTTGTTGATCCGGTGAAGGAAAAAAACTACTTCCCGGTACGTACTTCTCTTAATCGCTTGTTGCTGTATGTGGAGCGGTTGGCTTCAAAGCTGGAACCATTTATTCCGTCATTCATCCGTCGCCGGGCTGTGAAAAAGGCTGAACAATGGGTAATCGAACGTCTTAATGGTAACGATGGTCTGGGGGCAATTTTTCCGGCGATGGTTAATGCCTATGAGGCATTAACATTGCTGGGTCACGACCGTGATCACCCGCTACTTCAGCAATGTCGCCAATCTTTACGTGAGCTGCTGGTGGATGAAGGAGAAGAGATTACCTGGTGTCAGCCTTGTGTATCTCCCGTGTGGGATACTGTGCTGGCCACCTTGGCGCTGCAGGAGGATAAACAGGCTGATAGCGAGCCGATTCGTCGTGCACTTGACTGGATTGTGCCTCTACAGATACTCGATGAACCCGGTGACTGGCGCGATAGCCGGCCTAATCTGTTAGGAGGAGGCTGGGCGTTCCAGTACGCTAATCCGCATTATCCGGATCTGGATGATACAGCTGCTGTAGCGTGGGCATTAATTCAGACTGGAGCGGAAGATTACCGTGTCAGCATTACCCGGGCAGCAGACTGGCTAGCGGGTATGCAATCGAGTAATGGAGGCTTTGCTGCATTTGATATAGACAATGCGTATTACTACCTGAATGAAATTCCATTCGCAGATCATGGCGCATTGCTGGACCCGCCCACAAGCGATGTATCAGCACGTTGTGTAGGCCTGCTTGCCTTGAATGGCGAGGTGAGACATCAGGAAGCCGTGAAGCGCGGTCTGGATTTTTTGTTCAATGAACAGGAATCATCCGGGGCATGGTTTGGACGCTGGGGCAGTAACTACATTTATGGCACCTGGTCCGTACTGGAAGCATTTAGGCTGGCGCGTGTGGATAAAGGCCATCAGGCAGTGCAGCGTGCTATTCAATGGCTGGAATCGGTGCAGCGCGCCGACGGCGGATGGGGAGAAACCAATGATTCATATCTTGATCCACAATTGGCTGGACAACTGGAAGCCAGTACTTCCTTCCAGACCGCATGGGCTGTGCTCGGACTGATGGCTGCTGGAGAGGTGGAAAATACAGCAGTGAGAAAAGGAATTGATTATTTGCTGCGTACCCAGATTGCTACCGGGTTATGGGAAGAACCATGGTTCACCGCACCCGGTTTCCCAAGGGTTTTCTACCTGAAATATCACGGTTACTCCAAATATTTTCCATTGTGGGCACTGAATCGATATCGTACACTAAGTAGCAAATCTGCCGTATGAATAGTCGTGTTGGCATCATTGTTGCCTTGCGAGCAGAAGCCAGATGTATCACACAGCGCCGTTTGACTTTTGATCGAGCAGTAGCACTGGATGAAAATCTGACGATCAGAATATGTGGTATGGGTGGCGCAGCTGCTCGCCGCGCAGCAGCCGATTTATGTAATCAGGCGGGAGTTGCCGGACTGATCAGTTTTGGTGTGGCAGGTGCACTGGATGATGGCCTGCAACCTGGCCATCTGGTTTTACCGGAATCGGTGCTGGCGGACAAGAATTATCCAACAGATGGCATGTGGCGTACTAGCGTCCAGCATTGCCTGCCGGATCACATTAATGTGACCTGTGATCCATTGGCAACCGGCGATGAAGTGCTGACCACGGAAGCTGCCAAACGTATGTTTGCATTGCAAAGCGGCGGGTGTGCAGTTGATATGGAAAGTGGTGCTATCGCTGCGGTTGCAGCGGAAAAAGGGATTTCATTTTTGGTGATACGGGCTATTTCAGATCCGGTACAGTTTTCTCCGCCTGCTGCACTGATGGATGCGCTGCAGCCGGACGGCAGCGTCAAGCCAATTCCTTTGCTGACCTTATTGCTAAAGCGCTCACTCAACCTGAATGAATTGTTGCATCTTGTACCCGGTATGCAGGCAGCCTGCAGGACCTTGAAACAGGTTGCCCAGTCTGCCCGGCATGAACTGGGTCGGCAAGGGCAAGCTACCAGCAATAAGCAGCGCTTCAACTAAAGCAGATGCCGTAAATCTCCCCGCATGAAGCCGCAAGAGGTCGTATCAATGTTGATAGCCTTATTTAGAATCATGACTTTGAACAATTCTCCCATTTCAGCCGGGCTGATCAGGCATTGTGCCTGGCTGACTAGCGGCAGGTAAATCCCTGGTTGGTCTGCTGGTGTGTGCGCCAGTAAATCAGTAATTCCACAGTTAATCAGGAAATGTGCCTGCGTGGTATAGCCAGCTAACTGTAATCCGGAATCCAGTGCGATCCGGGAAATGGCGCTGAAATCGACATGGCTGGTAATATCCTGTAACCCCGGCAGAAAAAGCGGGTCATCATGAGCATGATGCCGATAATGGCACATTAGCGTGCCCTGATGACGTTGCGGGTGGTAGTACTCACTTTGACCAAATCCATAATCAACCAACAAAATAGCCCCTTGCTGCAATATGCTTGCAAGGGAGTGGATAAAATGCCGGTTGGCAAGGCTGATTTCACTGATATAAGGATGGGGGAAGGAAGGCTGATCAGATGGAGGAAGTTGTCGGGCAACATTGAGTAGTTCGCCTTCTGTCAGAGGTTGATCTTGCCATGCCAACTCGTAATCCTTCCAGATCACGCCCCGCTCTGCAATGTTGCCATTTTTCCAGACAACTAGGTGGACAGGCATGGCATCAAGCACTTCGTTAGCGAATATCAACCCCTTGAACTGATCGGGCAGAGCGGTAAGCCACTGTACCCGCGCAGCCAGATGTGGAATTCTCTGCTTGATGATTGCTTGCTGTCGTTGCTGCAAGTCTGCACTGAGATCAAGGATGTTGTAGTATTCCGGTAGACTTTCCAGTGCCTCAAGCGCAAGCAGAAGATCTACAGCCAATTTCCCTGAGCCTGCACCAAATTCCAGGATTGAACCATGATTTACTGATCTTAGTACTTGTGCGACTTGTCGCGCTAGTGTTTGTCCAAATAACGGAGAAATTTCAGGCGATGTGACAAAATCACCTGCTGCTCCAAATTTAGCTGCACCGCCACTGTAATATCCCGCTTCAGGCGTATACAAAACAATATCCATGTAATCCGCAAATGAAATCCAGCCACCGGAAAGGGAGATCCGATCACGAAGTATGGTTTTCAGAATGTCGCTGTATTTTTGTTCGGAAGAATTCGGCAGGGGTAGAGTCACGGTGTTTTCAGCAGTAAAAAAGTTTATAGTAGATTGTAGTGCTGAAGTGTAGCGTAAACAGAAGGAGTGTTCGTGAAAGATAAAATAATTCTGGTGACGGGAGGGGCGCGGCGGGTGGGGGCTGCTATCTGTAGACGATTACATCGCGAGGGTGCCAAGCTTGTAGTTCATTATCGCAATTCATCAGCTGACGCACAACGGTTGAAACAGGAGCTTGAACAGGAGCGCCCGGATTCGGTTGCATTACTGCAGGGTGATTTACTGGATATCGACGGAATTCCAACATTGATTGATCGGACTGTTTCACAATTTGGCGGGTTGGATACTCTGGTTAACAATGCCTCCAGCTTCTTTCCAACTCCTGTTGGGGAATGTACTGAACAGGACTGGGATGATTTGATTGGCAGTAATCTGAAAGCTCCACTTTTTTTATCCCAGGCAGCGGCCCCCCATTTAAAAAAAAATCAGGGGAATATCGTCAATATTGTTGATATTCATGCTGACCAACCCCTCAAACGTTATGTTATTTACAATACTGCCAAAGGTGGGCTGGCAGCATTAACTCGTTCACTGGCCATGGAGCTTGCACCGCAAATCCGTGTCAACGGTATTTCACCCGGGCCAATTCTATGGCCGGAAGCGGGTGAATGGCAGGATGAGGTAACACGCGCACATATTATTGATAGAACGCTACTTAAACGCATGGGGGAGCCGGATGATATCGCACGAACTGTCAGTTTTCTGATTGAAAATGCTCCTTTTATTACCGGGCAAATTATTGCCGTCGATGGCGGACGCAGCATTAACCTTTGATATCGTGCTAACTTTATATATTAGCCTCTCATTCGTGCTCGCCGGGATGCTGGATAGTTTGTGAAATGATCCGGTCGCAATATGCTATTGCGAGCGCGGAGAGCAGAAATGCAAGGTGGATAGCAGTCTGCGCAATCAATGTTTTTTCATCATAAGCAGTAGCGTTGATAAATGTCTTTAGCAGGTGAATCGATGAAATGCCGATAATAGCAGTTGCCAGTTTGACCTTTAATACTGAAGCGTTGACGTGTGACAACCATTCCGGCTGATCCGGATGACCTTCAAGATTCATGCGTGAAACAAAGGTTTCATATCCGCCGATAATCACCATGATGAGTAAATTCGAAATCATTACCACATCAATCAAGCCGAGTACTACCAGCATAATGGCTGTTTCGGTCAGATCCTTCTCGGTTCTTTCTACTCCTTTGACTGCCACCATATCAAGGACATGCTGTAAAGCATTCTGGTTAGAAAATACAGCGCCAATCAGATCTGATAGCTCAATCCAAAAGTGATATACATAGACACACTGTGCCAGTACCAGCCCCAAATATAAAGGTAGCTGTAACCAGCGGGACAGAAATAGGAAGTAAGCGATAGAGGATATTCGTTTTGAAGGAGGGGGGGTATCATGATCCTGTTGCATGGTGATCTATTTCCTGAAAAGCGCAAAAGATTACCATGACAACAGGAAAATGCGAAGATTGTTATTTTAAAGTTATCAAAGTAAAAAAACTGCGACGTTAAGTATATTCATCACCGTAGTTCTGGAATTGCTGTTGCCTACCAGAGGGCACAGTAGCTCGGGCTTATTACTTTCGCTTGTCGCGCTCTATCAGTGCGTATGCAGAGTGATTATGTATGGATTCAAAGTTTTCTGATTCAACAACATAGGCATCTATCCGGTCATCATGATTAAGTATTTCGGCGACATCACGGACGATATCTTCGACAAATTTCGGATTGTTATAGGCCTTTTCTGTGACATATTTTTCATCCGGCCGTTTCAGCAGACCGAACAGTTCGCATGAGGCCTGTTCTTCCGCAATTCTGATAACGTCCTCAATCCAGACGAAGCTGTTAGTGTGTACAGAAATGGTGACGTGTGAACGCTGGTTATGCGCACCGTAATCGGATATTTTCTTGGAGCAGGGGCACAGGCTGGTAACAGGAACGATCACCTTCATGGTAAACCCATATTGATCGCCATGTTTAATTTCGCCGATAAAGGTTACCTCATAATCCAGCAAGCTTTTTACACCTGAGATAGGGGCTGATTTATTGACGAAGTAGGGAAAAGTCATTTCAATATGGCCGGAATCTGATTCCAGCCTGCTGACCATGGAGCGCAAAATTTCTTCAAATGATTCAACCGAAATTTCACGTTCGTGGCTATTTAGTATCTCCACAAAACGGGACATATGCGTCCCTTTGAAATTATGTGGCAGATTGACGTACATATTAAATTGCGCCACGGTATGCTGGGAACCACCATCCTTATCGGCGACCAGAACCGGGTGACGAATCGCTTTGATTCCGACTCTGTCAATTGCGATATGTCTGGTATCCGGTGAGCCCTGCACATCAGCGATAGGTTGATCAGTATGTTTTTTCATAAAAAATTCCTTCCTGTCCAGATTATCTGGCTGTGAAGCTGTATAAAAATATTGGAGCAACCGGTAAGGAATAGAGCTCGCCAACTTTGCTGCTGATTTGTTACATATGCGAACGCTATAGAGAAAGTCTTTCTTTTACTGATTTAATAATCCCGGTTTTATCCAATCCGCAGTCAGATAACATTTGAGCAGGATCACCCTGATCAAGGAAGTTGTCTGACAAACCTAATTGCAGTAATCTGATATTCACGCCCTGACTGGCTAGGCATTCCAGTACAGCACTGCCTGCCCCTCCCATAATTGTATTTTCTTCAACAGTCACCAGTAATTCGTGTTCGGCCGCAAGTGTCATAACCAGTTCCTGATCCAGTGGCTTTACAAAACGCATATTGACGACCGTGGCATCCAATTCATCTCCAGCTTCAAGACAGGGGGACAGCATACTACCAAACGCAAGTAATGCAATGCGTGTGCCCTGGCGGCGAATCTCACCCTTACCCAGTGGAACAATCTGCATTTCCTGCTTTATTTGCACGCCGGGTCCTGTACCACGCGGATACCGGACGGCAGTAGGGGTATCGAGCTGGAAAGCAGTATAGAGCATTTGACGACACTCATTCTCATCAGCAGGCATCATCACTGTGATATTGGGAATACAACGCAGATAACTCAAATCAAAACTTCCGGCATGTGTCGGACCGTCTGCACCGACAAGCCCGGCTCGGTCAATAGCGAAAACAACGGGTAAATTCTGAATAGCCACATCATGAATCAGCTGATCATAGGCACGCTGCAGAAAAGTTGAGTAAATCGCCACAACTGGTTTCAATCCTTCACAGGCTGCACCGGCAGCGAATGTCACGGCATGTTGTTCAGCAATTCCTACATCAAAATAGCGATCCGGGTATTCTTTTGAAAAACGGATAAGTCCAGAGCCTTCTCTCATAGCGGGCGTTATGCCGATTAGCCGCGAATCTTTGGCCGCCATATCACATAACCAGTCACCAAATATTTGGGTATAAGCTGGCCTGGTAGATGGTTTCGGTATAACTCCCTTCCCCGGTTCGAATTTTCCAACCCCGTGATACAAAACAGGATCTTCTTCTGCCGGTTTGTAGCCTTTGCCCTTGCGCGTCACAATGTGCAGGAATTGCGGCCCATCAAGCTGCTTGATGTTATTTAGCGTAGTAAGCAGGATATCCAGATCGTGGCCATCAATTGGGCCAATATAGTTGAAACCGAATTCCTCAAATAACGTGCCCGGAGTTACCATACCTTTAACATGTTCCTCGGCACGTTTCGCCAGCTCCAATACCGGAGGAACTACGCCCAGCATTCTTTCTCCTGCACGTCTTGCAGTGGCATAAAAACGGCCTGACATCAGTTTGGCCAGATAGTGATTGAGTGCTCCCACAGGGGGGGAAATAGACATGTCATTGTCATTCAGGATAACCAGCAAGTCCGCATCCATTACACCGGCATTGTTCAGCGCCTCAAAAGCCATTCCCGCACTCATTGCGCCATCACCAATAATTGCAATTGCGTGCTGTTTTATTTTATTGATTCGTGCTGCGACAGCCATACCTAGTGCGGCACTAATAGATGTACTGGAATGTGCTGTGCCGAAAGCGTCATATTCACTCTCATCTCTTCTGGGGAATCCTGCAATACCTCCCTGCATGCGCAGATGAGCCATTCCCGTTCGTCGACCTGTAAGTATTTTATGTGCATAGGTTTGATGTCCGACATCCCATACCAGTCGATCAAAGGGTGTATCAAATATATAGTGCAGCGCAATGGTCAGTTCGATCGTCCCGAGATTGGAAGACAAATGTCCACCGGTCTTCGCTACCGATTCGATCAGAAAGCTTCGCAGTTCATCTGCTAATTGTGGCAATTGGCTGCGTTTCAGGTTACGTAATTGTGCGGGTATCTCAATGCGATCGAGTAATGGATACATGCGAATTGTAGCTAAGAGTGGGTAACGTAAAGATTGGTAAAGATTGGATTGGTAGCGTAAAACTAAAACTCACGCTGTACAATGAAATCAGTGATTTGCTGCAAACGCAGGGCTTCAGGACCAAATTTGTCCAGCACCCCGCTGGCTTCCCGCTGAAGCTCGTGCGCCAGTTCTCGGGCTTGTTTGATACCCAGTATACTAACATAGGTAGGTTTGTTGTTTTCTGCATCCTTCCCTGCGGTTTTGCCTAGCGCAGCAGTGGAGGCTTCTGCATCGAGAATATCATCTACTACCTGAAATGCCAGACCGATACACTTGGCAAAATGGTCCAACTGTTTAAATTGATCTTCATTCAGTCTGCTACCGCAACGGGCTCCAAGTATTACTGCAGCCCGGATCAGTGCACCAGTTTTGTGAATGTGCATGAATTCGAGTTCCGGAAGGCTGAGTGTTTTGCCAACACTATCCAAGTCAATTGCCTGTCCTCCAGCCATACCTCGGGATCCGGCAGCGAATGCAAGATGCCGAATCATTTCCAGCTGTGTACGTGGATCTTCAGTTAAAGCAGATTCAGCTAATAACTGAAAAGCCAGACTTTGCAGGCTATCTCCCACCAGCAAGGCGGTAGGTTCGCCATATCTGATATGGCAGGTTGGTTTGCCGCGCCGGAGTATGTCATTATCCATACAGGGAAGATCATCATGCACCAGGGAGTAGGCATGGATCAATTCCACTGCCGCGCTGGCAGCAATGACTTGTGTTTTATCAGCTCCACTAAGTTCCCCGGCGGCAAAGGATAGTAGTGGCCGTACTCGCTTACCCCCATTTAGTACCGCGTAACGCATTGCTTCATGCAAGCGTGCAGGGGCACAATTCGTGGCAGGAAGATTCTGCTCCAAGAAAGATTCAATTAAAGCAAGGCGCTCAGTTGTCCACAGCTGGAAATCAGGGTGCATCGTGCTCGGTAGTAGAAAAATTTTTCAATATGTCTGCTTCAAGTATTTTTATCTGTTGCTGCGAGTCTTTCAGCATATTCTGGCAGTATTGTAACAATTCCACTCCGCGTTTGTACGCAGAAAGCGCATCTTCCAAAGACATTTGCCCGGCTTCCATATTTGCCACAATCTGTTCCAGTTCAGTAGTAGCTGTTTCGAAATTTTCCGGGGGGGAAAGTAATGCTGATTCCTCTTTGCTTAGTGATTTTTTTTTCATTCGGATAGAAGGTTTTTCTGGGGTACAAACATTGACTCTCGACATATAAAAAGGTCAATTCAATGAAATAACCGGATTTAGCACCGTTTTTTAACAAATCTTTTTAATCCGGCAAATGGTATTATTAATCCCATAACTGACTACGAGAAAAGTTGACCAGAACGACATAAAAGTCTAACATACCGCGCTTGTAGTGATTGCTTCATATTCCCCGATAGCTCAGTCGGTAGAGCGACGGACTGTTAATCCGCAGGTCCCTGGTTCGAGCCCAGGTCGGGGAGCCAAAAGAATCAATAACTTGCATTTGTTTTGCTCTTCCGTCAATTTCCGCAATTCCTGATAATTTCCGCAATTTTCTATTTTGTGGGAGTTATTTCGTCACCTTTCCTGTCTCTGATATATGTCTCTGTCATGGTAATATTTGCATGTCCGAGTTGCTTCTGAGCCTGCCTTATATCTCCTGAAGATTCCGCCTTGTCGGTCCCGGCTTTTGCCCGCAGATCCCGGAATTGGAATTCCTCTTTTTTGATTCCCGCCAGTTCTCTTGCCTTGTCAAAGTGTGAGCGCAGCGTGGTGTAAGAGAGTTTTTGCCCAGTCTCATCAACGATGAGATACAGTGACCTGATCGTGTGTTTTACCTTCCTGCTCTTGATTCGATCGATAAGAGCGGCCAGCTCGCCTTCCAGCTTGATGCGCAGCTTCTTTCCAGTTTTTTGCTGTTTGACGTTTATCCTGCCATCTGTCAGGTCAGATTCGCGCAGTGCTAGTATATCTGCCGGGCGTTGTCCTGTGAGGTAGGCCATGTCCATAGCATCGCGCAGCGGGTGGCTTGCTACCTTATAGACAGCCATATAAATTTCATCTTCGATGTAGACATCTTTCCGTCCTTTTTCCCGGTTGCCTTTTATCCCGGCGCACGGATTTGGCAGGCTGGTGTAACCCCATTCTCTGGCTTTGTTCCAGATGTGGCTGAAAAGTGCCTTCTCACGGTTTGCTCTGGTTTTTGCCTGTCTTTGATCAAGATACTGTCTAATATGGATTGGCTCAATTTCTTCCAATGGGGCAGGCGGGTCATCAAAGAATCTATATAACCACTCTATTTCCGACAGATTATCCTTCTGGGTGCGTGGCGCTTTAGTGGCCATGATTTCGCGCATATATCTTTCCGCCACATACCGGAATGTGATGATCTGGTTATGTTTTGGCTTTGCATCAATCTCCAGCTCCGCCCATTTCTTGACGGCTATGGCGTAGTCAGTCCCAAGGGAAATTTCTTTCCGTGGCTTGCCACCTGTGTCGTAGTAGTAATAGATCTTTTTCCCACGCTGCCTTGCCCGCATGCGAGCAGGAAGGTTTTTGTGGATGTATGGTGGCCTGCCCATTTTTATTTTATAGCCCCTTCTGTTGCCAATTTCTTGCTCTTTTGTCTTTTTAATTCCTCCCTTTTTAAAGCCCTCATTCCTGGGCAAGAATGAATGGCGTCAATAGATTCTTTTAAGGCATCTCGACACTCAATTGACTGCTGTAGTTGATGGGCAATAAGATATTGTTCAAATAGGCTCAATTCCCGTTTGATCTCCTTGGCTGCAAACTGCCACACTCGCATCCGTGCCGGTGGTATCAAAGTCTCATCCAGCTCACTTGCATAAAATTTGTATAGAGTTTCACTTAGGGCCTTCTCGATGTCTCCATCGTACTTAGCCAGAAGAGCTTTATAGATCCGTTCGACAATTACAATTAGCATCTGCCCATCGCCGCACGTAGGCTCGAAAAAGAAATTTTCATGGTCTGACAGTACGTCATCGCCACCGAGAAGATCCAGCATTTCGTTCGTGACCCACGGTGGCGTGAATATTTGACCTTGTTCCAATTCTTTATTGCTCATTGCTTTACCTCAATCACCCTCGGCTGCCACTTCGGTTTGGCATGATCCTGTGTATCCTTACGGCCTTCTACGGCAGCACGTGTTACGACTGGCCGTCCCGCTGCATTTATAAAGAAGGGAATACCCATGAACCGTAGCTGCTCTATTTGGGCCGACTTCATGCGATACCCAGTAAGCTCCGCGATATCTGGTGGTTCAAGAAATACTGACATTGCTATTCCTCATTGCATTTAGTGCTTGCTCAACCTGATTTAGCGCCGCCATTTTTTCTCTGAATTTTGGCCTGTCTTCTGGCCGCATATTCCAGCCGTGCCTTAAGGCATTTTTTCTGCTGGCTTCTTCTTTATCTTTCGCCGATGGCTTACGAGTACTGTGTCTGGGTACCCCGGCTGTCATCTCCAGATAAGAAAGCTGCTTCCACACAGAGCATTCCGTCCGCCCCATCATCACGGCGATATCTTTTACCTGCATCTTTTTTTTCTTGCGCAGATGAGCGAGAAATCTTCTGTCTTCTGCGGTCCATTTTCTTTGGTGGCTCATCACTTGTATCAGCTCGCTACTAGGTTTAAGTATGTCCATATCTGCTCCTTACTGCTTACGATGGATCATTGCCGCATCGGTTACCACGAGACCATCATTCGACAGGCCTAATGCTTCACGATCAGCAAGCATCTTATGCATGGCCTCTTCAGCTTGTTCTGGTGATAATCCAAGGCGCTTGGCAATATCTTCCAATCTGACCATTGGGGTTCCATCCTCAAGATAGCCAGATATTTCCGGTATCAGGCCCATTTCCTGTGCTTTATCCATCATTTCATCTTTCAATTCCTCTGGGGCTAGCTCCATTGCCAACATCATCGCCCGTATAGTGTCTGCGTGATCTTCTCCCAAGGTTTCGAGAAGTTCACGATGCTGTCTGACTGCTGCTATGAATTCATGTGATGGGTTCATCCATTTCTCCTGATTCATTTCACTATCGCAGCGGCCAGCAGCGCTGCTCCTATGATGGCGAGGATTCCTGGCTCAGCTACATGTTTATATTTATCAGCACATGGTTTGCCCGGCTTCTTTAACACCTGCTTGTATGCTGGTGCTGGCCAGTACAGTACTGGTGGTGATTGCCCTGTCATGCTTTGTTCTGCCCAACGCAGGGCAGGGTATCCATTGATTCCATATGGATTAGCAGGATCTGGCAGAAGATCATCCGTCATGATGATTTCCCCGTCCTTGCCATATTCATGGCCTGCCGGGAAGAGTTCGCTGTAATCCATTCCAAAGGCAACGTAATCAAGCTCGTCATCCAGGATGCATATATTTCCGCCATCAGCATCTAGCTTCTTACTAAGATCAGGTGCTGCTGCAACTGCGAAGATCAGATAAGCGATGCCGGCAAGCAGGGTGATGATGGTTACCACTTCGGCGTATTGGGTGAGTGTGCGAGTAGTCACTCTTCCACCTTCATCTTCACCAGCCACAGGTTGCCGTCCGAATTTGAGAAACCCTTATAAAGAGTATTCGTGATGGGCGACCGCCCTATATTGATCAGCGGGATAAGCATGTTTACTGTCCTAACGAAGTCATCTACATCAACGCCGAATTTTTCCCAGAATGAGAGCCATAATTTGTATTCATATGTTCCATCTACATCAATGAATGCATCCAGCTCTTCCCCCAGAAGAAACGCGGCTAGCTCCTCAATTTCCAAATCATCAGCTTTGAACTTGGTCATGCCACCTCCATTCCGGCTGCGGTGATCTTTTTTGCGAGCGATAGCGCTACGTGGCTGATCACGTTATTTGCCACATCTAGTACCAGCACGATGGTTACTGCCAGTACAGCAGCGATGGCCAAGTCGATCAGGAATATTCTTAGTTTGCTCATGCTCTGCTCCCCTTATTTTTGTTTGCTGTTACTTTCACCGCTGTACCAGGGCAGAAGCGCACAAAGGCATCTGATGCAGCGTCCACAGTGGATCTGAATAACCCGGTGTAGGCATGTCTGTAACCGTTGTGCTGACGTACCTGCACGTGGCAGGGGATGAGTGGTTTCATGGGGGCTCCTTGTTTAAATGTGAATCTATTACACTATATGGTGTAATAAAAGTCAACACCAAATGGTGCTAATTCCCACAAATCCCCACAAAGCCGAACGCCCACAGAAGGAGATCCCACGAGGGGTGCCCAGTCTCTTCAGTTGAAGAAGGGATGGGTCGTTAACGATTTATGGTCAAAGGTTTGGCCAAGTTAACGACTAGAAGGGAATGCGATTATGGAGTTAGTAGTAAATCAGCAAATTTACTATTCGAATAAGAAGCTTATTCCGATTGAGGATGTTGCAGAATCACTGCTGGCTCTGGAAGGGGTGATACGTCATTCCCCGGAAGTTTTAGAAGCTCTTTTTCCTGGTGTAAAAATTAGTGCTGTAGATATTTATATCAAAGCGTTAAAGTCCGATAGCCTTTGGGAAGATGTTGTAGTCAAGTTCATATTTGGAAGCCAAGATAAACTTGACCTATTTATTGAGAATGCGCGCGAACGATTGGGGATGAATAAAATTTCAAACGATGGATTATTGTCAGTAATTATTATTTTGCTTATTTTTGTTGGTTACTCTTATCTACTTAATAGAGATCAGACAGTAACTCAACAGCAGAGAGATACCATTGAGGCAAACAATAATACGATTATTAACATAGGAGCAGGCATGGTAGATATAACTGCTGAAGAGTTCAGAATCCTTATTGATGGTGCGGTAAAAGATAAAGAGAAATTGGCAAAAGATGCTGTTCGTATAGTTAAACCGGCGAAACTAGATCCAGAAGCTTCCATAACTTTTAATGATAATCAGGCGCTACAAATTCTCCCGGAAACTGTCAGGGCTATGCCAGGTTATGTTTCCGATCTGGAAGATGAAGAATTTATAGAAGACTTTCCGAGTCTTGAAATGGAAGTGCGTGCGACTGATCTTGATAGCACGAAACGCGGATGGGCTGTTGTGATGCCGGAGATCAGTGAAGAACGTGTAAAACTTCACCTGGATTCCACGATAGATCGGCGCAAACTTCACGAAAAAGACAGATTTAAGGGGTCTGCTACAGTTATATTTAAACTCGATAAGAAATATAAAAAACTACCAAAGCTCGTTCTTCTACGAGAAATCATTGAATAAATTGCATCAGCACATCTAGTAACTATCTGTTGGGCCGCGTTGATCTCGAAACCATAAAAACTAAATACCCCTTACCCAGCATCCATGGTTATCCCATTGTTTTTATTAATGAATTAATAAGATAGATTTATCGGAAGGAATCTTTCATGCTTGAGTATTTGAGTCAAGATGGCAGACGAGATAGTTAATAGAAGGCCAGTGGGATGTGTAGGGTGTAGTCCTGAGGATGGTTTGATTAGCGATGAAATGAAAGGCCCTACCATTCCGAGGGTATCCTCGGGATGGTGGATAACAGAAAGCCCGCACTAGGCGGGCCTTGTTATTTGTTAAGTGGGGGAGGGAACGAGCCGTTAGCTATTCTTTATAGGCATGCAGGTTTATTAATTAAGTAGAAAGATTTAGCTTGAGTACTAAACATATGTTGACTATAATTGATTCCAACACGGCCCACCCAGCAGCACCAGGGGTGGGTTTTCTTTTTCCTGGCTATATCAACGTACAACAAGCCCTATCTTACTTTTGAGCAGCAACTGGATTTGCTGAAGAGTCGGGGATTGTCCCTGAGAAATATGGGATTCCCGGATGGATGGGATACCCACCCCTTATGGATGCGTAAAAAAATTTAACCCGCCTTCCTCTGCTTGAATTTATTCTTCCGCCATAACCACGGTGGCACCCGTTCATTGTCTGGCAACTTCCACAGTCCGCGACGATTAAGCCTTGCTTCGTGCTCGAGGCTGTAGAGCAACAGATCGTTCGCATATTGCGGATATACCCAGGCTGCACCACGCTTTACCATCTCGGCATTGATGTTCACTCTATTCACATACACGCGTCCGACTTTGCGCTTGTAGCGATCGGTAGCTTCCACTTCGATAGTAGCGGTCTTGCCGAAAGCAAGATCTGATAATTCCTGTTTGGCTTTGGTGCCGTAGGGTTGTTTCGATTCCGGGGTGTCTATCCCGGCCATGCGAATCTTAATCTGTTTCTTGCTGCTATCGAGTATGGTTAGCGTATCGCCATCAGAGATTGCCACGACACGGCCAGTGAGCTGCTCTGCCTGCAAGGGCAGGGCGACAATGAATATCGCCAGGAAGAGGATCTTTTTGAGGTTCATGAGATAGGTGTGAAATATATCCAGTATACCCACATGCAAATTGCTGTAACTATTCCGAATATTGCTTTGCGCTGTTGAGTTGTTCTGCCGATCATCATTGCAAGGGGAATAGCAATGGCTGCGGTGATTATGAATGCGGTAATAAATGAGTGCACCCAGGGGGAAATTATTTCTGCGATATTTAATTTTGTCATCCACTTGTATCGGTAGTGGCTATGCTGATCTTTAAGTGTTTTTACTACAAGCAATGCAAATCAGCAGGGTGTATACGATTTCATACTTATCCCCGAAAACCTTGAGTGATTCTGTGGATAACTGCTTTAAGGTACTGGTTGCGCAGGAAAGATGGGGATGGTTAATGATTGATCAAACTACTCTCCGCTTTTAACAACGCTGCCTGCAACAAATGCTGCAATGAGCTCAGTATCTTCATCAAGCAATCAACAACGCCCCTTTTTTGCTTGACCAGGAGGGCAATGATATCCAGGGTTTATATTGCCTGGATAAACATTATTGCTCGGGTAAATCGGGTATCCATGTTGAGGGTAATTATCATGTTGATGATGGTCTGGTTTTGTAGTGATTGCAGTACCCGCTGACGCTCCCAAGGCACCCCCTATAATTGCGCCGCTACGACCACCAAGCTCATTTCCCAGCGCAGCTCCAGCAGCTCCTCCGATTGCCCCGCCAACGGCCGCATCCAGGGTGGAGTTATCAGCGCCAGCTTCCATGGCAACAACTACTAGTATCGGTAAGAAGTATTTTAAATTCATGTGTTTGTCCCAAAAAGTTAACAATACAAGATATGTTTGACACTCAACTGATCAAAGGTAGAACGCTGGTTGGCCAAACCAAGAAGAGTGAGGATAGGGAGCAGACTCTACAATGCTATGTGTATTTGTACAATAACCTGTTGCTACAGTAGCACTGCAGAGTAAAACGAAGTGGGATGTAGTAGGTAGATATGATCATCAAAACTAGAACACCCCTAATACAAGCAAGGCATTATTTACAGTTTGGACTATCGACCAATTGACCATTGCAGTTTGTAACTTGGTTTTGATAACCGCTATAGCTGATAGTAGAAGGGGTTTTTGACCAGCTACCATCACTTTTTTGACAAGTTGCGGTCAGTTTGTTATTAGCTATAGACGCATCCTTGCAAGTTCTTGCAAAAGAGCCGGTGGCACCCGTGCATACCAAGTTGCCATCGACATTGCTGACGTTTCCTACGCAAGAAGTTGCAAACGGTAGTTCAGTATTATTTTTTGAGCCATTGAAGCGGGTACAGCTTGCGGTCAATGTTTCCCCATTCAGAGCAATATTTGTGCAGGTCTTCTGGTACGACCCTTCAGGATTCGCTGCAAAAGCAGATGCTTGAAACGCAAATGACAGAAGAAATAAAGTGACTACCGAAATGATGTTTCTAATCATTATAAAACCTCGATTAAATTTAGTTATGAAAAGAACTCTAATATGAGGCTGACTAACAAACCTCATCCATCGTAGCGGATGAATTTAAATTTACTTTAGAAGAATTTTATATTTTGAATTGCTACAAGTTGCAAACAATAGGTGGGGGGGAGATCAGTCGTGGATGTGGGATGTAGAATTTAGCTTTTATAAAGGTAACGCCGAAAAAATTTTGCTTAAGTTCGTTGAGGCTCTGTCGTTAACTGTACCTCATCTTTTGAAGTCTTTTGCCCGCCGTCACTGGCGGGTTTTTTATGGGGAGTCAGAATTCCTCGCTTGGCTTTCTACTTTGTATCTCATATATTGAGTTTTGTGCTACACAACATGCGTTGTATCACTTTCATGCACTTCAAAATACTTTTCTGCCTTCAGCCATATTTGAATATTTTTAGCATGATGTGTGTTACTCGTATGAATGTGAATAATGAACATACAGCAACCCATATCCATAGCACAGAGAAATAGTATTTCGATGTGTCAATGAAAAATCCAGTAATATTTAAACTACAAAATAAAAGATTGACCCAAATTGCTGTAGCTATATATGAGACTAGATCATGGATATAGCCACTTTTCTTTAAATCATCAATTATTGGCGATCTCATACTCATAAGAATCGCTTTGCTTGTTGCAAGAAATCCGACAAATATTCCAGATACTGTGAGAGTGGAAGATAAAATTGAATCTTTTTCAGGGAATGGAGCACCTATTTGCAGCCAGAAGAAAGAGAAAATGGCGGCAAAGATGAATGGATAAGTTCTTTCAAATAGAAGTGCCATTATTTCATTCTAATTTGCCGTGTGCATAAGCTGTTGCATTAATTTTATCCAGATAATTCCGAGAACATTTCATGAATTTCTCCAAATTCATCCTGAGAAAAATAAAAGAAACCAGCGGCACTACAACAGTGATCACTAACACCGGAGAAGACATTATTAGATGACGAATGACGTGATAATTCATTTTCACGTAATAGGATTTTATTAGTTGTTTTTGTGTTTCTGTATTCTTAGCAACTGTTTCTTCAAGTTTATTACTGAATGTGGTGGGGATTTTTGCTTTCTTCACAAAAAATGTTAAGAAAATAGCCTGCCAGATGTTCAGTTTGTGCCCGAATTGAATGAACCCATTCATAGATGAACGTAGCATCATATAAGATGGATCATTGAATCCAATTTTCCCGTTCCGGGCATCATCAAATAATTGATCACGCAGGATAAACATCTTTTGCCTGAATGAATCAATATAATAATCAGGGAAAAGCCACAGGATTAACCCAAGCAATATTAATATCGTGGCGAGTGAAAACAATCCAATTATTTCATTCATCATCTATCCTCCAGTCTGGTATCTCCTCGTTTTGTGAGGTTGCTGGAAGATCGGTTTTGATCTACATCTTTTTCAAGTTCCGTAATCCTGGTTTGCAGCCTCTCAATCGTATCTTTTCTTAATTTTCTTTGGAGAAATCCGTAAATAGTCCCTCCAACTCCAACTAAAGCCATTAATTTTGATAAAAGCTCCAGCTCAAACAGTACGCTGATCGCTATATCGGCAGATGTGTTTTTGCCTGAAATCGATATTATCGAAAGGTACACATAGTATGTGACAAATGCAATGACACTCCATTTGATGAGGTATGTTATCAACTGCACACATACATCTAATATTTTAGATAACTTCAGAAAGGATAGTTCAGCTTCCCGCATGTTCTTGCTTTTACTTTTTTGCTGCATATCCGATGTTTTATTTCTTTGCTGAATTTTTTCTGATTAAACCTTGTCATCCATTGCTGATAGCAGGAGGCATGCTGTCGATTTAGATTGGGATGAGCTATTACCAGCTCCCTCATTGTCTTGAGAGTGTCTTGGATCTGTTATATGTGATACATACCGAGATTGATTCAATTTTATAGACTTGAATAGATCTTTATTGACTTGAGCATGAATCATTTTGCTTGTCGCTCTTGCCTTCATATTTTGAAGATTCATCAATTCCTTCACTTCCTGTTTTGATTCCTGACTCATTAATTGTTTCAGTCTCATTGGCTCCCTCTGCTATCGGTTCAGCTTCCTTTTCCAGGATTTCTAGAAAATTGCAAACTATTGGGTTTTCTGAATATGGAACGTTTGGCAATAATCCAAGCGCCCATTTATATAACTCTATTGTTGTGGCGTCTGGCTTTTCAACACTTTTGAAGAGGGTGGAGGCTTCCTTTCTATCAATCACAAATCCATGTGATGGGTAGCCACTAACCAATCGAATTAATGAATCTGACGCTAGTGAATTAGTTACTTTATTTAACCGCCGCCCATAATCAAAAGCTATTTGAACGGCTCTTTGGTGCTCACCAAGAGTTACCGGATCTATTTTTGCGGCAATAGGTGCAATAAACCCATCTGCAAGTTTTGTGGCGATATCAGCTGCAAGTTTTGTTGTCAGTCCACTACCCCCGCGTATATCCATCAGATAGTTCCTAAATGAGACAAGTATCTGATTTTCTAGTGCGTTAATAGCTTGGATAATATTTAGGCCAGACATATTTTCAAATATTTCATCCGGCTTTGATAATTGTATATCTAACGGCCCTAGTTCACCTCTATCTCCAAAAATTAATTTGTGAGCCCCAATACATACAAGTGTTCCTGCAGACTTGCAAGCATCCGGTATCAGGATTTCAACTTTTTCAAAATGATGATTTAAAGCTCGTGCAATTCGATAGGCGGCATCAGGATCTCCACCATAAGTTACAAGTACTAGACAAATTTTTATTTTCTCATGCGGAATACTTTCTAAGACATTAGATATTTTCTTGTATCCCTCTCTGTTGATTCCACCGTAATATAGAACTACATCTCCCTCATATTTATCTAAAACTTCCTTTGTAATCATCATTTTTATTCTCATACAAGATATTTACAAAGGATAAATACGGCATCCCCAGAGTCGAGTTTAGCTTTCCAGAACCACTACGGCCTAAGTCTCCTTAAAATTGCTCACTCTTCCAGACCGTCAGTATTTTTCCGAACACCTCAAAGTCCATTCCTTCCACGATATCAAAGGGATCATAATCCGAGTTTTTCGATTTTGCCCGATAGATAACGCCACCATCTGTTGTAGGTATGCGCTGGATAGTTTTGATGTAGCCGTGATTTCCTACCCGAAAGAAGTAAACCGCATCTGAATCTACTTCTGTCACCCCACGGTCCATTAGAAGCGGATCGCCTGGGTTGAACATGGGTTGCATTGACGGTCCGAATCCGGTCACGATGCAAAGATTATTTACGCCAGTATGTCGCCTTACATTCAGTCGTAACCATTCATGATCAACGTGCCAACTTTTGATGACACCGACCATACCATCAAGTATCAGGCCATTACCCATTGAGCCACCGGCATCATACTGCGGGATAACCACTTCATCAGGCTGAGGGGTACTGTCAAAAAAACTTACTCTGTGCGATGGCTGCGGGGTAGTGATGTCTAGACCAGGTTCTACGTTAGATTCATTGAACCCGTGCATCTCAATATCAGATCGAGGCGAGTATTTCGGAAGTTTCCCTGTTAACAACCATTCAATACTGAATTTAGTTTTCGAGAGTGCCAACAGGGGCTTGGGTCCGAGTTTTGTTTGTCCAGAAAACCATTGCGAGACTAGTCCTTCTGACACATTGCAAAATTTCGCCAGTTCTCGTGGCGACTCTATTCTTAATTCCCGCATAACTTCAAGCAGGCGATCTCCTAATGTATCCATCACATCCATGTCTGGATCATCAGGGTCGATTGTTATCTCGCTACTAAGCCAGCCGGTTGGATAATTTGGCGCATAATTTTCTTCCATCTGCGCGGCCACTTTTTCGCCAAATGATTTTCTTCCAGCGATCATATCTCCCAGTTGTCTGTCTGGTTTTTTGAATTTCCTGCCTGCTACGGCCAGAGTGTATTTATCAACTAAGGCAGCAAGATTCTTCCTTCTTATTTCTGAAATATCCATTTGTGCATTACACCAAATGGTTAACATTCAGTAAATGCACCGTACAGTGTTGACATATACACCACGTGGTGTATAGTTGCTCTATGGAATTAATCGAATACATAAAAAAATTATCTATAAGTGATCGTAATGATTTCGCCGTTTGTTGCGAAACCTCATTTGCACACCTGAGAAATATTGCCTACGGATACAGGCGTGCTGGCGAATTGTTATGCATCAACATTGAGCGCGAATCGGGTGGATTAGTTAAATGTGAAACCCTCCGCCCCGACGTTGACTGGGGCTATCTGCGCAACAGTCGCCCCCAGACCAAACCCATACAGGAACAATCATGACGCCATTGTCATCTGCGGTTGCTGAAAGATCACGCAAGGCGCATTCATTGGTATTGCAGCGTCTTGCATCGGTAGGACAGGTGAAGGTGGCTGAGATGATCGGCACGTCGGAATCGACTATCTCCCGCTTCGTCAATACCGACCTGGAACGTTCCTGCCAGATATTGGCAGCACTGGGATTGAAGGTGGTGCCGATTGAGCTTAGATGCTATGAGCCGCGCAAGATCGCCATTCTGATGGAGTTAGCGCGGGATCACTTGAATCAGCTTGAGACAGTAGAGCAGCTGTCTTTTGATGACTGACGGGGAGGGCAGAATGATCCCGTCTACAGAATTACTCCCTGGCATTTCCTTGCCTTACCGCAGCGGGCAGCGTGGGCTCCCCCTTTCTCTCCTTATCCCACGTAGCCGGATGCCCGCATTTTCAGGTGACGGTTATGTCGATATGTTTTCCGGCTCGTGTGGCCAGGGTGATCAGCATATCCAGGCTAAATTTTTCCCATTTTCCACGCATCAGATCGGATACACGAGACTGGCCAATGCCAAGTGTTTTAGCAGCTGTTTCCTGCGTCCATTCACGTTCGCGGATTGTTTTGCGCAGGTTGCTCATCAATTCTGCCCTCAGAGTATAAATGGCCGATTCTTCTGGCTTAAACCCAAGATCTTTGAATACGTTTCCGCTGGATTTGGTAATTTTTTCCATCGATTGTTACTCCTTCATGATTTGCTTGTAACGCTGTTCTGCCAGCGCTATGTCGTGTTTGCTGGTTTTCTGCGTTTTCTTGTGGAATGCATGCAGGATATAAACGGCGTCCTGCATTTTTGCCACGTAAATTACACGCCATTCGCCCATTACGTGGATCCTGATTTCGTAGGTACCTGGTCCAACGGAGAGCATCGGTTTGAAATCGGATGGCATCAGTCCTTGTTGCACGGCGAAAAGCTCAAAACCAACTGCCTTGCGGGCTTCTTCCGGAAAGTTTTTCAGATCGTCGAGGCTGGATCCAATGAATCTAAGCGGCTTCATAGGCTGAATTATATAAATATCATGATAATTTATCAATGTATTTATATAAATATGGGTAAGTATAAATGACCCCTAACCGGATCGATTTCAAGCGAATTGCTGATGCTGCACTTGGCCGTGCACATGCGCTGGTGCCTCAGTGGTTGCCGGGCGGTGATACGGCCGGGGCTGAATATAAGTGTTTGAATCCGACACGTTCTGATCATCGTAAGGGGTCGTTCTCGATCAACCTGGTATCCGGGGTATGGTCTGACTTTGCGACTGGGGATTCCGGTGCTGATCTGATCAGTCTGTATGCGTATATCCATTGTCTTTCGCAGCTCGATGCGGCCAAGGCAGTCGCTGAGCAGGTAGGGATCGATCTGGAGTCATCTGTTCCGGCAAAAGAGGAAAAATCGTTGGATAAGCCAGCGAGGAAGCGATCTCTTTGGGTGCCAATAGTGCCGGTGCCAGAGGATGCACCGCCGGCACCGGTTGCGCATCCGGTGCGCGGGCGATCCGTCAAGCACTGGGATTATTTCGATCAGGAAGGCCGTGTGCTGGGTGCTGTGCACCGGTTCCAGACTTCTGATGGTGGCAAAGAGATTTTGCCATGCGTATTTGCGCAGCATGAGTTATCCGATAAGCGTGAGTGGCGCTGGATGGCTTTCCCGGAGCCGAGGCCGCTGTATGGGTTGCGTCAGCTTGAGCTGCACCCTGAGCGGCCGGTGCTGCTGGTGGAAGGGGAGAAGTGTGCGGATGCGGGCAGGGTTGCGCTTGAGGATGAATTCGTATCAGTAAGTTGGTCAGGTGGCAGCAAGGCGGTAGATAAATCCGATTGGCAGCCACTGGCTGGTAAGGTGATTTATGCCTTCCCGGATTGCGATGCGAAACGTGATGCTGTCGGCAATCTGCTGCCTGAGCATAAGCAACCAGGGATGGTGGCAATACTCAAGATACGGGATTTGTTGCTCAAGCTGGATCCTGCAACGAAGTTTCGGCTAGTACCGATTCCTGCCCCCGGTGATAAGCTGGATGGCTGGGATATCGCGGATGCAGTCGAGGAAGGCATGCCGAAGGAAGCGTTGCTGGTATTGATTCGATCGGCGCCGGAATGGCAGGCGGAGCCTGAAAGGGCTGAGCGGCAAAGTGCTGGTGAGGGTGATGATGGGCCGCCCTGGTCTGTCAGGGATTTGGTATGGGATGGCAAGAAACCGGCCGCCTGTCTGTCGAACGTGTACGACATCCTGGAGCACGATAAAAAATGGCGAAATGTGATCGCCTATGACGAATTTTCTTACCGGGTGGTGAAGCTGAAACCACCGCCATTTGTGGGCGGTGAAACGGGTGAATGGAACGGGGATGACGATGTGCAGACCTCGATGTGGATCACGCGTAAATATGGCTTTGCTCCCCGGGAAAACATGACTGCGCTGGCGGTGGAATCGCTGGCGAGGTTTCACAAGTTTAACCCGGTGCAGGATTATCTGCGCTCCCTGAAATGGGATGGTATTTCGCGCGTGGATGACTGGATAACTGATTTCATCCATGCCCCAAAGTCAAAGTATGTCTGGCGGGTTGCCCGCTGGTTTCTGGTGGGGATGGTTGCGCGCGCGATGCGGCCCGGTATCAAGTTTGATTATTGCCTGGTACTGGAAGGCGATCAGGGACGCGGTAAATCATCGCTCCTGCGCGTTTTGGGTGGTGGGTGGTTCGGTGATACCGATCTGGATCTGCACAGCAAGGACAGCATGTCTGCGCTGCGTGGCAAGTGGTTGTATGAGATCTCCGAGCTGGGATCGTTGGCTCGTTCCGAAGCAACCAAGCAAAAGTCATTCTTTTCGCGCGAGGTGGATGAATTCCGGCCGGTTTATGGGGCGCGTGAAGTACGTTGCCCGCGTCAGCTGGTGTTCTGTGGAACCACCAATGAGTGGGAATGGAACAAGGATCAGACAGGCGGCCGGCGGTTCTGGCCAATCGAATGCACAGGTGAAATCAATATCGATGGCCTGGCAGCGGTGCGGGATCAGTTGTTTGCCGAGGCGTATCAGATTTATCTGTC
The DNA here is from genome assembly GCF_003201195.1 of Nitrosomonas eutropha. Taxonomy (GTDB): domain Bacteria; phylum Pseudomonadota; class Gammaproteobacteria; order Burkholderiales; family Nitrosomonadaceae; genus Nitrosomonas; species Nitrosomonas eutropha. The sequence continues at coordinate 39,771 of NZ_QICQ01000007.1, forward strand.
TGGTGAACGCTTCTGGCCAACCAACCGCGAGCAGATCGATATTTTTAACCCGGAACAGTTCAGGAGGAGTGTATCGGATAGCTATCTGGATATGATCGAAAATTGGATTGCAGAACAGTATAAGGAGTTCTGCATTGCGGATGTGGCAACCGATTGCCTGAAGATCGACGCGGCACGACTGAGCAGGGATGTGCAGACGCGGATCGGCAGTGCATTACGGAAGTTGGGCTGCAGGAGGATTGAAAAACGCACGCACGCCGTTACCCGATACTGGTACAAGGCCCCCCAAGAAATGGGCTCAGGTCATAAATCGGGACAGGATGATGCGAAAGGAGAGGATCGTGGCATCGATTTTTGATTTCATGTTCCTAACCTTCCTAACCTATGCGCTGAGGTTAGGAACCTTGAAACCCTCATGGACAGGGCTTCTTCCTAACCTTCCTAACCTTCCCTACCTGTTTCCAATATACATGTGTACGCGTTATGCGCGCGACGCGCGACGTGTCAATTCTATATATAAATAACTTTTATTTTAGGTTAGGAAGGTTAGGAAGGTTAGGAAGAACAAGCAGGCACGCGGCTTTAGAGGTTCCCAACCTAGTTCCCAACCTAGTTCGAGGTTGGGAAGGTTTGGTCAGATAAATTGACATGCTATTAAGGGGATAAGTGGATTACGGAAAAGATTTTCGGCAGGCAACACAGCAGGTTGTGGAGTTATCTCGCTTTGAGCGACAGGTAATTAATCGACGTGCGAAGGAGTTGGCGCAATTGGCAGAGATTGCATATAGGGAAAAGCTGATAGAGATTGCGCTCCTGGATAAAGATATGGATGGCACGATTGACCTGATGGTGATTAAGAGATCTATCCCTGAAATCGATTCTGAAATGGGTGCTTGTGATGGATAAGGATGAGGTACGCCAGTTGTTTCCGCAGTGCATTGCCTTTGCAGATGAGTGCCGGCGTGTGTTTGGCGATGATATCCAGCTGGTCTACGTGGAAGAAAATGGCCGATCGCTGGGTAAGCGTGGCGAGGCCGGTATGAAAACAGCTTTATCCGGTGATGTGAATAATCCATGAGCGGCGTGCTATTCAGTTGGATGTACGGTGATCCGGCAGAGGTGGTGGATCGGTTGCGTTCTTTGCGGGAACGGTTGGAGCAAGCAGAAAAAGAGCAATTGGTACGGGAGCGTCGCAGGAAGGCCCGGCGGATCCGGAAACTGGTGAAGGCAGCAAAAGCGGGAAAGTTAAAGGAGAGGTGAGATGGAAGAAGCGATCGTCGTCAGCAGGTTGTGCAGGTGGGCAAAGTGGAAGCTGGGCAGTGGCAGGCATCTGGGGTTTAAGTCACAGGTTAACTTTGTACGATTGGCTGGTGAGGAAGCGGTGTGTCCGGATTACGATATCGATAGAGAGTGTATTGAAACCAATGACGCGATCGAGCAATTGCCGGAACTTTACAAACTGGTGGTGCGGGTCGAATATCTGAGCGAGTGCAGAAATGACGGTGAGCGTGCGGTCAGGATTGGTGTTTGTAAAAGGTCATTTATATCATATAGATCAACTGCTTATAAATATATCGGTGAATTTTTGATGAAATCTCAAAGAAATCGCTTGCACATGGTGCACGATTTTGGCATGATCTAGGCAAAGTGGCGTTGGTGCGTGATCGTGCCGAAAACGCTAAACAGAGACCCGTTCCCCCGAACGGGTTTTTTTATGGCCGTTTGAAAATGAATCAGGATCGCCAGACATCTGCACAGCGTGGTTACGGTTATCGCTGGCAGAAAGCCCGGGAAGGTTACCTGCGTAAGCATCCTCTATGCGCAGATCATGGGCGGCGTGGCCAGATCGTAGCGGCAACAGTTGTTGATCATGTTATCCCGCATCGGGGTGATAGCAAGCTGTTCTGGGATTCGGGTAACTGGCAGTCTTTATGTAAGCATTGCCATGACAGCCACAAGCAGAGGCTAGAGAAGTCCGGAATTGATGCGGGCTGCGATTTATCTGGTATCCCGCTGGATTCCAACCACCACTGGAATCGAAAGAATTTTTAAATGATCAGCCCCGGGGGGCGGGTCAAAGTCTACAGCTTTTCGCCTCCTGACCGCACTCCCCTCTCTTTGTGCATTACCGCGAAATTGGTATGGGGGTATAAGTAATTGATAAGTAAGTTATATAAAGAATTATGAGAGGAAGATATCCTAAGCCGACCCATCTGAAGATTGTTGAAGGCAATCGTGGGAAGCGAGGGGTCAACAAGCAGGAGCCAGATCCGGCTTACCTCAATGACCTGGCCGCTCCAGATTATTTTTCTGCTGGTGCAAAAATTGTATGGAGTGAGATCGTGCCAGGCTTGCGGGAAGCAAAATTGCTGACCGAAGTGGATGTTCCGATGCTGCATATGGCGTGCGAAGCCATTGCCACATATCGTCGGGCTGCACTGGAATGTGGGCAGGAATATACCGAGCCCGGTGCCAAAGAAAGAAAATCGATCAGCTACTGGGAGATGGTCAAGTCCATGGCATTCAAGCAGGCCATGACAGCACTGCAGCAGTTCGGCATGTCGCCGGCTGCACGCACACGTATCGCCGTTCAACCGCAACAGACATTACCTGGACTTGAAGAAACATCCGAAACCTACCTCACGTGATCCGGTGACAACCTATGCCCGGAAAGTAGTGGCTGGGAAAATAGTCGCAGGCCCGCATGTCCGGGCAGCCTGTAACCGGCACCTGGAAGATTTAGAGCAAGCTCCTTCACGGGGCTTTTTTTTCGACCTGGAAAAAGTGAAGCGCATCATTGGCTTTTGCCGGGATGTGCTCAAACTAAACGGTGGCGAATATGAGGGCAAGCCCTATATCCTGTTGGACTGGCAGGCATTCATCGTCGGCAGCTTGTTCGGCTGGGTCGATGTAGAAGGCTTGAGACGTTTCCGCGTGGCCTATGTAAGCACCGGGAAAGGCAGCGGAAAATCGCCACTTGCCGCCGCAGTGGGTCTGTATGGTCTGGTGGCAGATGGGGAGGCGCGTGCTGAGTGCTATTCAGCGGCAACAAAAAAAGATCAGGCCATGATTCTGTTTCGTGATGCAGTGGCGATGGTAGATCAATCTGCCATCCTGCGAGATGCACTGATCAAAAGTGGAAAAGGATCGACGGTCTGGAACCTTGCTTACCATAAGTCAGGCAGCTTCTTCCGTCCGATCTCGTCCGATGATGGACAGTCCGGTCCTCGTCCGCATATCGCACTCATCGATGAGATCCATGAACACAAAAATAATTTCGTGGTGGAGATGATGCGGGCCGGTACCAAAAGCCGTCGGCAGGCGTTGATCTTCATGATCACCAACTCAGGGTCGGACAAGACCGGCCCATGTTGGGATTATCACACTTACGGCACACAGGTAGCTTCTGGACAGTTGACCGACGATTCATTCTTCAGCTACATCTGCGCACTGGATGAAGGTGATGACCCGATCAACGATGAATCCTGCTGGGACAAAGCCAACCCCAGCCTGAGATTCGGCCTTCCGGGCTATCGCTATATCCGTGAACAGGTGCGGGAAGCGAAGGGTATGCCGAGCAAAGAAGCCGTGGTGCGGCGCCTGAATTTTTGTGAATGGACTGGAGCAGATGCCCCTTGGATCTCGGCAGATGTATGGATGGATGCCCGTCGCGACTATGACTGGCGCAATCTGCGGAGCCGGCGTGCATGGGGTGGGCTAGATTTGGGATCCACTACAGATCTAACCGGCCTGGTATTGTGGCTGGAACCGGAAACAGCAGAAGATCCTTGGCAGCTCGTTACGTTTGCCTGGTTGCCGGAACAGGATCTGCTGCGAAAAGAAGAAGTGGATCGTGTTCCTTACCTGGCCTGGAAATCCGCCGGCTATCTTGAAACAACCCCTGGCCGTGCAGTCAGCCGCCTGGCCGTCCTGCGCAGATTGGCAGAATTACAGAATATGTTCGATATCCAATGTATTGCATTTGACAGATGGCGCATCGAGGATCTGAAACAAATGGCTGAAGACGAAGGCATCGCCCTGCCGCCGATGGAACCATTCGGGCAGGGATTCAAAGATATGAGCCCGGCGTTGGACAAGTTTGAAAGTGCATTGCTCAATGGCGAAGTCGTCCATGATGGCAACTCGGTATTCACCTGGTGCGCCGCCAATGCCGTAACTGTTGCGGACTCTGCAGAAAACCGCAAGCTGAGTAAAAACAAAGCAACCGGCCGGATAGATCTGATGGTGGCTGCGGTCATGGGTGCGGGGATCGCACTGAACAGCGCGCGTGAAGAATCCGTGGAACCCGCACTCATCATCCTATGATCAGCTGGCAGGAAGTCCAAAACAAAGCACGCACGCCAGGCAGTGTCGTGCTGAAACAGTGGATGGCACAGCGGGAAGCCACACGGATCCAGAATGCCACTCACAGTCTCACAGACGGCACGCGTGGCAGCGAACTATACAGCTGGCTAGTCGATGGCCTTTCGAGCGCAGGAAAGCCCGTTAACGAGCAAACAGCGCTATCCGTATCGGCGGTGTATGCCTGCATTGGAATTATCGGCGGCGCGATCGCCAGCATGCCGTTCCACATCTACAAGCGAACGGAAGACGGCCGGGAAAGAACAACCCATGACTTGTGGTGGTTCTTCAATGAATCCCCTCATCCATCCTGGACCGCTTCAGCATTCTGGGAATACATCGCACAATCGCGGCTATTCCATGGCGATGCATTTGCCAGGATACATCGGGCCAGCAGGCTGTCACCGAAGATCGTTTCGATCGAACCACTGCACCCGAGTGCGGTGACAGTCGAGCAAGTGGACGGCCTGCTGCGTTACACCATCATCGATGACGATGCAACGCTGGTGACCATTGACCAGGGCGATATGCTGCATATCCCTGGTATCGGGTTTAATGGCCAACGCAGCATATCCGTGCTGCGACATGCATTGCGCACCTCCGCTGGTACAGCACTGGCAGCAGACGAGTACAGCGCCAGCTTCTTTGCCAACAGCGCCCGTCCTGATTTTATCCTGACGACTGATGAAAAGATGTCGACGGATACCATCAATGACCTGCGCAGCCAGTGGCAGGCAAAGTATGGCGGCAGTGCGAGATCACATCTACCAGCTGTACTACAGGGTGGCATGAAAGCCCAGCAGCTGACCATGAACAGTGAAGATGCACAGCTACTAGCAACTCGGCAATTTCAGGTTGAAGACATCTGTCGGATCTTTGGCGTGCCACCGTTCATGGTCGGGCACCAGGAGAAAACCTCATCGTGGGGACAAGGTATTGAGCAGCTGGGTATTAGTTTCGTCAAATACACTCTGCAGCGTCATCTACGCCCGATCGAACAGGAAATCAATCGCAAGATCTGGCCGCGTAGTGCCGGGTATTTCGCGGAATTCAATACAGCGGGATTGGAGCGCGGTGATCTGAAAACTCGCTACGAGGCCTACCGGGTAGCCATTGGCCGCGCCGGGGAGCCTGGGTTCATGACCGTGAACGAGGCGCGCCGGATTGAGAACATGAAGCCTATCCCAGGCGGAGATCAACTGCATACAGGAACCAATGATGGACAGAATGCTACAGCTACTGGCGCAGAATAAATCCAAAGGTTTGTTCAGGGCAGAATTATCTGGCGATGAAGCCACGATCTATTTGTACGACACGATTGTCAGTGATGATTTCTGGGGCGGGGTTACCGCCATCAGTTTCGTCAAGGAACTGATGGCTATCAAAGCACCGGTCATCCACTTGCGGATCAATTCCCCCGGCGGTGATGTGTTTTCCGCCCGCGCAATCGAAACGGCCATCCGCGAGCATAACTCCGAAGTGATTGCCCATATCGATGGTGTGGCTGCCAGTGCTGCCTCCTACATCGCTCTGGCTGCGGACAATATCGTGATCGCCGAAGGTGCGTTTTACATGATCCACAAAGCCTGGTCATTTGCGATGGGCAATGCGGATGATCTGCTGGAAATGGCTGCCTTGCTGGAAAAAGTGGATGAATCACTGGTGACAACTTACGCGAAAAGAACCGGGCAGGCAGAAGATCAAATCCGAGACTGGATGAGAAATGAAACCTGGTTCAGTGCTGCCGAGGCAGTGGAGTATGGGTTTGCTGACTCAGTCGCAGAAGATGGCCCATCTGCTAGTGCATCCATCGGTTGGGATTTGTCAGCCTATAACGCAGCGCCAATCATTCGACAGGCACAACAATCGGCAGAGCCAGCAGAACAGGATCTACCGAAAATCGATACTGGTTATCTGCAGCGTATTGCTGCATTGGCCAGACATATGTAACGGCGCTCCCACGCCAACAAGACACCCGCCACGGGCAACCCTGGCGGGTTTTTTATTGCCACCAATCCAAAGGAACAACTCATGGCACAAACACTGCAAGAGCTGCGGGAGCGTCATGCCGCACTCGCAAAACAAACCCGCGAACTGGTCGAAAACAACAACGGCAGCTGGCAGCCCGAACACCAGGAGAAATATGATCAGCAACTGGCCGAACTGGATGATCTGAAAAACCAGGCCGACCGCATCTGCGCATTGCATGACAGGATTGCCGAAGAAGCTATGGCAGATCGTGCAGTCGAGGCAGTCCAACGGTCATCGCATGGAAGGAATGGATCGAATGCTCAGCTCGATCTGTTTGCCAAATGGGTGCGTGGAGGTGATCGCGCCATGACTGCTGAGGACTGGACAACCATCCGCAATACCATGAGCACCACTACCCCCGGCGAGGGCGGTCATACCGTCCCGACCGAAGTAGTCGCTTCCATCATCGAGGTGCTCAAGGCCTATGGCGGCGTGCGTGAAGTAGCCAGTGTCATCAGTACGGCTGCCGGTAATCAGATGAACTTTCCCACCTCTGATGGCACCTCTGAAACGGGTGAATTGATCGCAGAAAACACCACAGCGACGGCGCAAGATCCAACCTTCGGGGTCGTCACACTCAACACCTATAAATTCAGCTCGAAGATCGTCGCCGCGCCGTTTGAGCTGCTGCAGGATTCGGCAGTGGATATTCAGGCATTCATCTCCCGTCGTCTGGGAGAGCGTCTAGCGCGGGTCCTCAATACCTATTTCACGACCGGCACCGGCACTAATCAGCCAAAAGGCGTAGTGACTGCAGCAGCCTCCGGCAAAGTTGGCACGACCGGACAGACCACCACAGTCATTTTTGATGATCTGGTCGATCTGATCCATTCGGTTGATCCAGCTTACCGGGCAGCTAGTGGTGTCAGATTTATGATGAATGATAGCGTGCTGAAATCCATCAGGAAAATGAAAGACACTCAGGGCCGGCCTGTCTTCCTGCCGGGTTATGATGGCCTGGGCGGAGCCATGGCTGATACGCTACTGGGCTATCAGATCACCATCAATCAGGACATGGCAGCTATGGCCGCCAATGCAAAATCTATCCTGTTCGGTGATTTCTCTCGCTATACCATCCGCGATGTCATGGGAATGACTCTGTTCCGGTTTGAGGATTCAGCTTACATCAAACTGGGCCAGATCGGTTTCCTGGCCTGGATGCGTTCCGGTGGCACGCTGACTGATGGCGGCGCACCTCTGAAATTTTACCAAAATAGTGCCACCTAAGGAGGCAAAATGGCCATGGAAAAAGCACGGGTACTGGTTGCCTTTACGGTGCTGGATCAGCTTCTAAATCCCAATCAGGTAATCGAAGCGGATGAGGCCATCATCAAAGGGTTGGCCGATCAGGTGGACCGATCCCCCGAAGCGGTGGCGTACTGCCTTAATAACGGTGGAAAGATTATGACTATTCAATTCACCTCGGCAGAAGATGATTTATCTGAAGGCAAAGAAAACGATCCGCCTGCAGGCAAAGAGGCTGATCAGTCCACAGCTGAAGCAGAAAAATCTACCCAACCCAAGAAAGGCAAATAAATTAACCCTCGCAGCTACTGCACCCGCCACGGGCAACCCTGGCGGGTTTTTTAATCATGCTCAAACGCGTTACCCCTCCTGTTGACCAACCTCTTTCTTTGACTCAGGTCAGAGATCATCTGCGACTCACAGTGGTTGATGATGATCCTGTTTTGACAGGATTGATCGCTGCTGCCTGTGATATGTGCGAAGCTCAAACCGGCCGTGCACTAATGCCGCAAGAATGGGCTGTTACCGAAAGCGAGCAGTGCCGTTTTATCTATCTGCGTAAGTTGCCAGTAACGGCAATCACCAGTGTGAAACATATCGATGATTATGGCGATGAGTTAGCCATTGACCCTGCCGAGTATCGATTGACCAATCCCAGCGATAGTGCGCCTGCCTGGGTAGAGTTTTCAGAAGACGCCGCCATCCCGGCGGGTGGGATCCTCCGGGTAGTTTTTGCCTGTGGTTATACAGATGTCGATGCAGTTCCGCAGGCACTGAAGCAGTGGATGCTACTGCAGATAGGCCACTGGTACATGAATCGGGAATCCGTAAATATCGGCAACATCACCAGCCTTTTGCCCTACGTGGACGGCCTGTTGGATACCTACCGGATATGGAACTTATAACATGAGTGGAATCAAGTCAGGCCGATTGCGTCATCGCGTAGTCATCAAACAACGTGTGGACACGCAAGACGTGCAAGGCAATATCACGGAGTCCTGGGAATTATATCGTACCGTCTGGGCTGCGATCGAGGATCTGTCAGTCCGCGATTTTATCGCAGCGGATGCAGCGCAATCACAAATTACCACCCAAATCACGATTCGCTATCTACCAACCTTCGATCCGTTACGTATGCGCATCCATCATGGCAATGTGGTTTATGAACCGGTAGGCGTGCTGGCAGATAAAGGCAGCGGTCGAGAATATCAGACGATCCCAACCAAGAGGCTAAGCAACTGATGGCTAGCAAAATGGAACTGGATATCGAAGAATTGATGCAGAAAATCAAGCTCATCAATGAGGATGTGCGTTACAAAGGCGGTCGGTTTGCTTTACGTAAGGCGGCGCAGGTTGTGGCCACGGATGCCGTGCGAATGTCCAAAGCCGTGGATGATCCGGATACGCCGGAAGATATCTCGAAGAATGTTGCCATCCGCTGGAATGGACGGCTGTTCAAAGCATCGAATGGGTATCAGATGGGATTTCGCGTTGGGATCCTGGGCGGCGCTCAAACGCCAAGTGCTCGCCCTAAGAAAAAGCGTGGCAAGTATACCCTCAGTGAATTGGGAGAATTATCCGGGAAGGGCAAAGATAACCCCGGAGGGGATACCTTCTATTGGCGCTTCGTCAACTTCGGCACTAAAAATATACAAAGCAAGCATTTCTTTGAACCGGCACTTAAAAATAATACGAGTAGAGCGACAGCCGAATTTGTTACGCAGTTTGAGAAAGCATTGGATCGCGCCATCAGAAAAAAATTTAGACAGAGATGATTCCGATCTTCTCTATCTGCGCTGCAGATCTGGGTGTCCAGGCATTGCTGGGGAAGAAGCCGACACGGCTGTATCAGTTTGGCATGGCACCTTCAATCCCAGTTTCCCCGTATGCCGTCTGGCGGCAAGTGTCAGGAGTGCCGGCTGCCTATCTTGGAGATAGGCCGGATGTTGATAGTTTTACGCTGCAGGTAGATGTCTTTGCAAAAACCCCGGAGATATCCCGAGAGGTAGTGGATGTACTCCGCGATGCACTGGAGCCACACTGCTACATCTCCAGCTGGGGCATGGAAGGAAGAGATCCGGAAACAGAATTACACCGCATCAATTTCGATATAGATTTCATCATCAGGAGATAACAGCCATGGCAATCCTTACACAGGGCACGCAAGTATTCTTTATTAACCCCAATGGTTCGGGCGGCAGAGAGGTGCAGGAGATCGACTGCGCAACTACATTCTCCCCGGGCGGCAACCCGGCCGATCAAATTGAAACGACCTGCCTGTCTGCAACCACACGCTCCTATCTCCCTGGTCTGCGAACACCAGGACAAGCAACACTTGGCATCAATGCCGATCCGGACAATGCTAGCCACATTGCACTACATGGATTATCACAGACCGATCCAGCGCCGGTGATAACGTTTGCTGTTGGCTGGTCGGATGGCACACAGTTACCCACGTTACGAGTAAAAGGAACAGTAGACAGCATTACTGTAACTGCTGGTGGCAATGGCTATACCGGGACGCCAACAGTTACTATCACTGGCGGTGGTGGTAGCGGCGCAACCGCAACCGCTGTGACTGATGGTGATGCCGTGACAGAGATCATTATCACCGATCCTGGCACTGGCTTCACCAGTGCGCCAACCGTTACCATCACTGGTGGCTCTGGTACTGGCGCAACTGCAACAGCAGCCATTATTGCTGAGGATGGTATCAATCTGCCAACTGGCCGTACCTGGTTTGTATTCGATGGGTATATTTCCGACTTCCCATTCGATTTTGCATCCAATACGGTAGTCACCTCTCAGGTTACGATCCAACGCACTGGCGGGTCTGCCTGGATGCCGAAACAGTGAGCGCACTAATGCTGATCTCGATAGAAAGTCTCAAGACACAAGGCGGATTTTCAGATAAACCGGTGAAGCGGACGATCACATGGCGTCAGAGTGACGAAGAATTTACCGGTGACGTATATGTCAGGCCGTTATCGTATGCATCCGCCGTCGCGGATCTGCGTAGCATAAATGACGATCTCGATCCGGTGGCATCCCGTATCGCATCGAGCATCACTGATGAACAGGGAAAACCGATCTTCACCGTGCAGGACATTACCGGCGAAGCGGATCCGGATCGTGGGGCGCTGAATGGCAGCCTGACTATTGCATTGCTGAATGTCATTGCCGAAGTAAATGGCCTGGGAAAGCAGCAGAGCTGACCGAGGATGAGATCTGGCACGAGCTTGTACTCAATGGCGTGGGTGGCCGCACCATCGCAGAGGCAAAGCAGACCATCAGTTTCACCGAGTTTAAATCGTGGGTTGCTTATCGTGCCAAACGCGGCAGCTTCAATATCGGGTTGATGGTTGAGTTATCCATCGCACAACTAGCCGTCATGTATGCCAATGCACACAGCAAAAACGGTGGATTCAAATTGCATGACTTCGCCCCGCATTATGACGAACCGGTCGTCACACTGGATCAAGCAATGAAGGAGTGGTTATGATGGCAAGCTCTTTAGGGACGCTTACTCTCGATCTCGTCTCCCGCATTGGCTCGTTTACCGAAGGCCTGGACAAGGCAGGCCGCCATGCGCAGAAGAAATCCAAAGAGATGCAGCGTGCGGCGGATGAGGTTAAGAAAGCCTGGTCCAACATCGGCAAGACAATTGCTGCCGGGCTGGCCGGCATCTCAGTTAAATCCATCTACGATCAGATGGCAGAGAACAGCAAGATGGCCGAGCAGGAACAGGTGCAGCTTGCAGCCGTACTCAAATCTACCGGGGAAGTTGCCGGATACACGCAAGATCAGCTCAACAAGATGGCTGATAGTATGTCGGACCTGACCGGCATTGCAGCCGGAGAATTTACCAAAGCACAGACCCGCCTCGCTGAATTTACCGGCATCATCGGTAATAATTTCCCGCGTGCGTTACAGGCTGCGACCGATATGTCAGTCCGTATGGGCATGTCTGTCACGCAGGCAATGGAACTGGTGGGCCGTGCGCTGGATGTGCCCAGCCAAGGCCTGGCCGCGTTATCCAGGCAGGGATTCCGGTTTACCGACGACCAGAAATTACTGGTCAAGCATCTTGAGGACACCGGACGGGCAGCAGAAGCGCAGGCGATTATTTTGGAAGCGCTTGAGACGACTTATGGTGGTGCGGCAGAAGCAGCCAGAAACACCTACGCTGGTGCATTGGAAGCACTCAAGACTACCTTGGGCGGATTGATGACCGGCGATGCAGGCTCGCTCAACGGCGCGCGTGACATGGTTGAGGATCTGAACCGGGCATTGAAGGATCCAGAAGTCCAGGCGGCGATCAAAAGCGTTACCAACGCATTGATGGAAAGCGTCAATGCCGTTCCATATTTGCTGAATGCGGTGGATGGATTTACCCGAGTTGTCAGAATTGCTGCGAATACCCTGGTTGGTTTTTTTGCATCTCAGGCAGGCAACATTCGGTGGTTGGCAGCCCAGGTTGAGGGCGCACTCTCTCATATCGGTATGGGGGATATGGATAAAGCGCGAGCATTGCTAAAGGAGGCCGGGCAGCAAGAGCAGATAGCCAGGATGGCTAATGCAGAGATTGATCGCCTGATGGAAACAGAATTGCTGGGAGATCGGATAAAGCGCGTTGCAGCCGAGACCAAAGGCATCAAGGCGGATGCACTCAAGATCGATCAGGAAGCAGAGATCGCAGCGGCAAAGGCAGCCGCAGCAGCAGCAAAAGCCAGCAAAGCAGCCAAGGCAAAGCGTGATGAGGGTGACAAGGCAGCAGAAGCGATCGCGCGCGAGCTGACAGCGATCGAGCGGGCAGCCAAGGTATGGGGCATGACAGCCGATGAGGTCAAGCTGTATGACCTGCGCATCATGGGTGCGAATGAACACCAACTAGCACATGCCGATGCCATTTTGAAAAGTATCACCCTGCGGGATGAAGAGAAAAAGCTGCTTGAAAATTATCAAGGTGTGGTCAAATCACTGCGCACTCAGGACGAATCCCGTCTCGATACTTTGCGTGAACAGCTGTCCATCATCCAGCAGATGGGGTCTGAGGATCAAAACAAGCAGGCAGGCCGGGCGCTCGCTGGCATCATGGATGCATCCCCTGAGTTTGCCGGAGTGGGAGAAATTGCCGGTGGTTTCACTGGTGAATTCGGTAGGCTGGATAAAGCAGAACAGCAGCTCAACGAATGGTATGCCAAACAGCTGGGGATGGTGCAACAGTTCCGGGAAGAGTATTTGAACTATACCGCCGAAGCTGACGAAAAAGAACGACTGCTGCATCAGGAGCACGCCAGAAAACTGCAGGCAATCGATAAGGCAAGGCAGATTGCAGGGCTGAATATGGCCTCTGATTTTTTTGGTAACCTGGCTCAACTGCAGAACTCACAGAATGCAAAAGCAGCCGCGCTGGGCAAAGCAGCTGCCATTACTCAGGCAGTTATCAAGACCTATGAGGCCGCAAATGCTGCTTATGCGTCTGCTGCAGCAACGCCGGTAATCGGTCACATTCTTGGGCCGCTTGCAGCCGGTGCGGCGATTGCTGCCGGTATGGCAAATGTCGCTGCCATCCGTGGTATGGCACATGATGGAATTGATTCGGTGCCGCAGACCGGCACATGGTTGCTTGAGAAAGGCGAGCGTGTCACCACCGCACAAACCAGCGCGAAGCTGGATAACGTGCTGTCATCGATACAGGGTTCACAACAATCGCAACAGTCTGCGCTGCCCGTCGTCAATCTCAACGCTGTCAACGTCCTTGATCCGTCATTGGTGGGCGATTATCTATCCACCCCGGAAGGTGAGCAGGTACTGATCAACACCATCAGACGCAATCCAGATCAGGTCAGGCAAGTCGTCAACCATGGCTAAGGTGACGACGACGCTGTTCGGGGATCTGGCGTTCCTGCCAGTCCCGGCCAGGGTTCCGGTTAGTGAAACTCTTGAGTATCTTACCGACATCATCAGATCGTATAACGGTACCGAGCAGCGGGTGGCGCTGCGATCAAAGCCGCGCCAAACCATTGCCTATTCGTGCGCCTCTTCATCTGCTGCCCACGGAGCGGAGATCTTCAACACGCTGTATGGCGCCATAGACAAGCGCTGGGCCGTCCCCTTGTGGCACCAGGCGCAATCGCTTGCTAGCGTATCGGCACACCAGACGACGATTTCATGCGATACATCCGGCTATGACTTCCGCAATGGCTCACTCGCATTGCTCTGGCAAACCGAATCACACTGGCAGATCGTGGAGATATCTACCGCCGGATCAGGGTATATCGATATCACCACAGATACGGATGCGTTCGGCGAGTGCTCGCTGATACCGGTCAGGCTCGGCTGGTTGAATGGCAGCTCTGATCGCCATCTGAACCGGCTAGTCACTGAACTGCAGGTAGCGTTCGAGATTGATGATTATTCGGAAATAATACCGGCCACACCGGGCCAGTATCTCGGCTACGACGTTTTCGACGATTGCCCGCAGCTTGCCGGTTCCGGGATAAACCGATCGATGCACCAGCAGGTAGATAGGGTGGATTTTGATCTCGGGCTCGTCTCAAGATTATCGCCCTGGACCTACGCCCGGATAACCTCACCTGCCCGCAAAACGGTTAATGGCTTTGAATCAGTCAGCGATTACAAACGCTGGTTCGCCAGAGCACAAGGCAAAGCCGGGTTGTTCTGGCTGCCACTGTATGAAGTTAATCTGCACCCGCTGAATGCAGGCATGATCACAACAACCCTGATCATGCGCAGCGATGCCTATATGGCCTATGGACAGCACCGGAAACACATCGCCGTGAGAGATAGGGATGGAGAGATCTTGCGGTACAGAGAGATAACTTTTGCCGAACAGGTGGATGCGCAGCGTGTTCAGCTTACCTTGTTGCCAGCGCTGAATTTGCATATTAATGCTATCGACATAATGTCGTATCTCGGGCTGTGCCGGTTTGACTCGGATAACTTGAGCGTGCGCTGGATTGGCAGAGGGGTGGCTGAGATCACCTCCACTATCATAGAGATACAGCCGTGACAGTATCTGTCGAGCTATACCGTTTTGTCGAGTTGCGCGGGGGTACTAATGCCGTCGTGCGGTGGACATCCTCCGATGCGCCTGTCGTGTACGCCGGCGAAACTTATGTCCCTGTCACACTTGGCCGCAGTGAGCCAGAATCTCGTAACGAGTTATCCCGGGCCGACTTGACGGTAACCGTATCACTCAATAACCCTAGTGCTAGAACATGGATGCAATCATCCCTGGATAGCCTGATCACCCTGACTGTATTTGCCAAGGAAGATGCGGATGTGACAGTCGTCTGGAAAGGCAGGCTGGCATCAATCAAGCCAACGGATGCCACTATAGAGCTGCTGTTGGAATCCATCTTTACATCATTGCGCCGGCCTGGATTGCGCCAGAAATATCAGCGAGTCTGCCCGCATGTTTTGTACGGCAAAGGCTGTAATCTGGATAAGGCCGGGTTTGCAGTTGCCGATATAGCTACGGCGGTCAGTGGCACCAGCATGACAATCAGTGCGGCGGCTTCCTATCCCGCCGGCTATTTTACTTATGGCATGATCAAAACGGCTGGTGGCGTATTCCGGATGATAACCAACCACTCAGGATCGAGCATCACTCTGATCAGGCCGGTTGATTTCGCAGGAGATTTCAACATCACCATTTATCCCGGCTGCGACCGGACAATCACCACCTGCAATGACAAGTTCGGCAACCGGAACAACTTTGGCGGGTTTCCTTACATCCCGCTGAAAAATCCGTTCAACGGCTCATCAATCGTATAGAGGATCTATGTGGTGGACCATAGCAGTATTCGTTGTTGCGCTGGCGATATCCGTAGCGTTTCAGCCCAAGTCGCAAAACCAGAGTCCGACAGCGGGCCAGGTGGAAGCTCCCACGGCAGAAGAAGGCAGAGCCATCCCGGTGCTGTTTGGCACGCGGGACATCAAGCAGGCGAACGTGGTGTGGTACGGTGATCTGAAGACAGTTGCCATCAAGAAGAAGGGCGGCAAGAAGTGATAGATAAAACTGTGACCATGTTGCATATCCGCAAGGCAGGCATGTGCAGCCGTGGTACCCGCGATTTTTTTCTGCACCACGGGCTGGACTGGGGTTTATTTCTCAAGCAAGGGATAGAAGCAGAAAAGTTAGCAGCAACCGGCGATGCGATGGCATTGCAAGTGGTGAAGATCGCTAGAGAAGAAGATGGGCAGCTCTAAAAAAGTAACCGTCGGCTACAAATACTATGTCGGGATGCACATGATTCTGTGTCACGGCCCTGTCGATAGGCTTCTGCGCATCCAGGTAGATGAACGTGATGTGTGGGATGGCCGGTTGAGCGGCGGCCAGATTGCACTAAACCAACCGAATGTTTTCGGTGGTGAATCGCGCGAAGGCGGCATTCAGGGAGCGGTAGACTTTGAAGCCGGCCACGCTGCGCAAGAGCAGAATTCATACCTGTTGTCGAAGCTCGGGAGTTATGTCCCGTCATTTCGAGGTGTTGCGGGCATGGTGCTGCGGCAGATCTATGTGGGTATGAACCCGTATCTCAAAAAGTGGTCATTCCGGTTGCAGCGTATTCATACCCGTCAAAACGGTTTGCCGCAGTGGCACGACAGCAAGGCTGAAATATCTGGACTAGGTGTAGGGGCTAATGTAAACGAAACTTTCTCAAACACGGCTATATTTGAGTCAAATGATCCTGCCGCTTATATCGTCGAACAGAATTCCATCAGAAATTCAGGATCCGCAGCTGGTTCTGTAAGTTCTTTTTACAAAAGACAAATTCCAACTCTCATTATTAAAAGCTTTTCTGTTGAATTTCTGGTTGAGCGGCTTTCTGCCGGGGATTCTATGAGGATTGCTATAGCCAGCGATAATGGAACCGCTTGGTTTAGTTTTAATCCAGTTCGGGAGGCAGTTGTAGACGCGCTCCAGAGGCCAATGATTAATGGCAATAACGCAATAGCACCAGATAAATTAGATGTAAATGTCTGGTACAGGTTGGAAGTAAACGCTAATGTAAGTCCCGGCAATTTAGGATACAAAATAACCCGCTTGTCAGACTCAGCAACAATCTCAACTGGCCAATATCCTCAACCCCAAGAGATTGCAGTGAGTCAGCTTATGTTTGTAAGGGACCAAGATAGCTCACCATCCATAACCAGATTTAAAAATGTGCTGATAGTTGGTGCTGGAACCACTGGGGACATGAACCCGGCCCATATCATCCGGGAATGCCTGACAGATCCATTGTGGGGAATGGGCTATCTTGAGGCGGATATCGATGATCTGTCATTCATGGCTGCAGCAGATACGCTGTACGCTGAAGGATTCGGTATGTCACTGTTGTGGGATACCGAGACCAGCATAGAAGAATTTATTAAAATTATCGTCAAGCATATTGACGCCTCCGTCTATGTTGACCGTAAGACCGGCCGGTTCGTCCTGAAGCTCATCCGAGATGACTACAACCCCGCAAACCTGCTGACGCTTAATGAAAGCAATGTAGAAAAAATAGCTGACTTTAATCGTCCCTCGATTGGGGAGCTGATCAACTCAGTAACAGTCACCTATTGGAACAGTGAGACGGGGCAAAATGCCACACTGACTGTGCAAGACATCGCGTTATCGCAACAGCAACAATCAACAGTGGGGACATCTGTCACTTACGAAGGCATTACCAATGCGCACATCGCATCCCGTGTTGCTCAGCGTGATCTGAAAACCTTATCAACGCCGCTGGCCAGCTGCACGATTTATGCGAATCGCGCGGCAGCCGGCCTTAACGTTGGTGATGTATTCAAGCTCACCTGGCCTGTCTATGATTTAACTGACATGGTGATGCGCGTGACTGGTATTGCTTATGGAGACGGCAGAAGCCACCGTGTTCGGATCCAGTGCGTGCAGGATGCATTTGCAACGCCCGATTCCGCCATCATCGTTCCCCCGCCAATAGAGCGGCCGGATACAGGCCAGGAACCTGTACCAATCGCCAGGTATGCTGTATTTGAAGTCCCTTACTTTGAACTGGTACAGCGACAAGGTCAACCGGCCATTGATGCGCTGTTGGCCGGCAACCCAGATATGGGATTTGTGGGTGCGGGTGCCGCCCGTCCGCAAGGGGCTGCTTTATCCGCCCGCATCTATACAGATATGGGCAACGGCTATGAAGATGTCTCGAATCTCGATTTCTCCCCTTGTGCTGTTTTGGATGAAGCTATTGATCAAATGGCCACCACGTTTGCCATCAGAGAAGTGCAGGACATCGAGGCTATAACGCTCGGCACCTGGTTCCAGCTGGGCACAGAGCTAATGAGTGTTGAGTCGATTACTACGTCTAGCATCACAGTAAAACGCGGCGTATTGGATACTGTTCCTGCCTCTCACTCCGATGGCGATAGCCTGATTTTCTGGGATGAATATGGCGAGGCAGATCCAACTGAGTATATTGCCAGCGAGCAAATCAACGTCAAACTGTTGACGGTCACTGGCGCCGGAAGATTGGCGCTGGCAAATGCACCTCAAGATACCGTCACGCTAGATTCCAGAGCACTCCGGCCTTATCCTCCGGGAAATTTCAAGATAAATGGGAGTTATTTTCCAAATGCAGTATCCGGGCCTGTTTCTTTGAGTTGGGTGGAACGAAATCGACTGCAGCAAACCGGTGCGGTTTTGATTGGTTTTTCTGACGGTACCGTCACGCCTGAAACAGGCACAACGTACAACGTCTATGCTTATGACGATTCAAACAACGATCTAAAATATAGCAATACTGGGATAACTGGAATTTCCGATGTTATCGGAGTTGGTTTTTTGGCAGGGGTTATTAATCTACGAGTTGAGTTATACGCTGTTAGGGATGGTTACCAATCTCTACAACCACAGACGCATGTTATGCAGTGGTCATCTGGTGAAAACATGATGACTTTCGAAAATAATTATACACCAGACGCCGGAAATAGTGTTCAACTTCAATTTACGCAATAAAGATTTTCTATGGCACAGTATTTTTTAGATTTATCAATAGGTCATTCTGGAAAATGGCCAGCCCTTTTGCGAGGCGCTGCGAGCACATATAACGACGCTGAAATGAACACATCCCCTATAAAAAAATCTTGGGGAAATGGAATGCTGATAAAAGGCTTGGGCTCTGATTTTAGAACAATCGGCGCAGGCTTGGGGTCGTTCGCAGATGTCGATATTTTATATAAAGCCACTTTTAGTTCAATAGCTCCGCCTTCAAACACCAATAGCAGCGGAGTCATTAATATTTACGCAAGGGGTGATGGCAGTTTTACAAGTGACAAACGGCCTAATAATTGTTATCTAGCGGCAATCAATGCCAATACAGATTTATCTTCAAACGGTGCTACCGTTTCATTGTACAAGGTTGTCTCGGGTGTGTTTAGTTCGATAATGTTTAACATACCGTCTTTGTCGAGTTTGCCGACAGCAGCGCTGGCGCACGAGGTGCCCCTATTTATGCGCTTTCAATGCATCGGCACATCTTTAAAGTGCAAAACATGGAAACATCCGGACCCGGAGCCGGCCACATGGAACATAAGCGCAACAGATTCAACTTTTTCATCTGGTCAAGTTGGGATCTCATATCCAAACAATAATCAAGAATTTATCAGTTCTTTTCTATCCGTCGGTACTGGCGGCGATCCTCCAACATCCTCATTTCCGGGAGGAAATAAAACAGTATCTGGAACACTTCTAAAACCGGACGGCTCAGTAGCAGACGGTTATATAGCACGATGTTATCACCGTGAAAGCGGGGCGCTTTTAGGTGAAATTTTGACAGATGCCATCGGGGCTTTTACGTTCAGCCTTCCGATATCTTCGCTAGAGAAAGTTTACTGTCTTGGTATTGATCAATTGGGCAACAGCTGGAACGCGCCGATTAAAGATCTTATCTCTCCGGTTTAGGAAATCTACCATTTTGAACAAACTCCCATACAAAGGTCCGGAGCGGCGCAGTCCAGTGCTATCAGAAGAAGATATGGATGCGCTCTTTGCTGCTGCTGCCAAATAAAACGTAATCACTGAATTAGACGAAAGCCCCAGGCGCTCGCAACGCTATGGGGCTTTCTTGTTTCTGCCCCTTGTCTATACCAAGGAGAAAAACTTGTTTGAGTTTAGCAAATTTGTGCGAGGTTTTTATGTCTGGAAACGATTTGGTTGAGTATGCACCACGATAAGGATCCTACAACGTGGAGCATTGAGGTATGGACCCTTGCTATCGTTATGGCAATCGTAGGGGGATTAGCCAGCATCATACAGAAGCTGCCTTGCGAGCGAACGAGACCTTTCAGTGCACTTGAGCTTATTGGCGAGATGATCACGTCAGCCTTTGTAGGGATGCTGGTATTCATGGCGCTTGAAGCTGTTGATATGCCTCTTGGGGTATGTGCAGCTGGTAGTGGTGTTGGTGGCCATATGGCAACCCGGCTTCTATTCCTTGTGGAAAACGTTATAGAGAAACGGATAAAAGATATGGAGAGGGAAAAGTGAGCGCCATCAATCTATCTGGTGGGGTATCACTGGAACCAACCGGGCAACATGTGCAGGTATACATCGTGCGTGGTCACGGCACTGGACAGTCCGATACAGGCACTTACGGTGATCCAGTCAGGTGGGCGGGAGCACTTGAAATGACTGGCGATCATGCGCGTGTAAGTGGGTTGAATCTGATGGACACCAGCAGTGGCAGATTTACGGTTGTGAATGCTGCCGCATTGCATGGCTGGCTGAGAAAGCAGGGCGTTAAAAAAATCACGTATGAGCGCCTGGTCGATGGACAGATGCAAACGCATGAGGTGGAGATTTGATGGATCTGCGATTTGTAAATGATGAAATCCTGACACCGTCTTTCCGGCTGCTGGCAGGTGGAGCAATTCCGAGGAATTACGACACACCGGAAGCCAGAGTGATGTTGCTGACAATCGGTCTGCAGGAATCCAGATTTATATTCCGGGCACAACAGCCGAGCAGGATCGCGCGCGGATTTTACCAATTCGAAAATGGCGGTGGTGTGCGGGGTGTGTTGACCCATGCAGCATCTGCTCGTGAGATTGAGCGGGTGCTGGGCAAGATCCACGTAGACAGGGCGGATGTATACACAGCGATTGAATGGCATGACCAACTTGCTACTGTCATGGCTCGGCTGCTGCTATACACGGATCCGAGGCCGTTGCCAGCCGTTACTGATACTGCCGGTGCATTACAACTTTATTTGAGGGTGTGGCGTCCCGGTAAGCCACATCCGGAAACCTGGCCAGCCTTTCACAAGGCGGCCGTCGATTTAATCACAAGGGGATAAACATGGAATTAATTTCTGGTTGGCGTACCTGGTGGAAGCAAATATCAACTTGGATGGTAGCAGCGGGATCATCGATCGTGGCATTCGCGCCTGAGCTGATGGAGATCTGGCGCAGCCTGCCGATCGAAGTGCAAGCATCTTTCCCGGTCGAGTGGATCCGTGCTTTTGGCTTGTCGTTGGTCATTGCATCCATTCCGGCCAAACTGATTCGCCAGCGTAAATTGTACGAGCAGGCACAGGATGATCTTTATGCCGAGTAGTTTAACCGCTGCCACCATTGCCCTGCTTGTCGGATTGGCGAGCGGGGCTTTTTTATGCGGGCAGTACAAGGATGCAAGGCTGGAAGCACAAACTGCTGCTGCAAGAGTCGCTGCTGCTCAGCAGGAACGCAAGATGGCCAACAGAATAAACGAGGTATCCAATGACTACGACAAGCGGCTTACGAAGCTCAATACCATTATTGCTGATACTACTGCTGACTACGACAGGCTGCGCGTCAAACGCTGTCCAGCAGTGCCCAAGGTTGCCGCCACCCCCGCAGCAGTTGATGCAGCCACCAACGGATCAGCCGACTGGGATCGAGAGATCGAAGTCGATCTTGATAGAGTTGCAGCAGAAATTATCCGACTAGGCGGAGACCTGGATCGCGCAAACGAACAGATCCGGGGGTTGCAGGCAACCGTCAAGGATTACTTGGCAGTTCAATCAATGTCAACTTTCAGGCATCAGGATTAGTGCCTTGCCATAAAAGTACGGATTTCATAACGCAGATAAAGGGAGTAAACACCCTTCATTACGGATGATAATAGTTCTTGATAAGGAATAACATGGTTGTGCGTGAGGCAACTCACGCTCCTTCTTGATAGCTGTCATTTGACAGCATCTGCCCCTGCCATCACCCCCTGGTGGCAGGGGATTCCTTTACGGAGAGCCACGCAAAATTGAACTTTCCTTGGTTTGTAACAATCCTGAAATAGTTGAAGGTTAAGATAGTCGTGTCATTTATTTTTTGATCCTGTCTTTCCTCCCTTTAGATCAGGATCCCTCAATCCCCTGTCATTAGCTCCTCGATGGCGGGGGATTTCTTTTATCAATTATCGAGAATTAAATCGTTCTGTTGGCCTCAACAAAACGATGAAAACATTTCCGCAATAAATTTTTGACCCGCATGGATAGGGCATTTCAGGGTGGTCATGTTTCAATAATTGCGGAATAGATTTTAAAGATATACTTCTGATTTGCAACTGAATAACAGTGGCCTGTTAATCCGCAGGTCCCTGGTTCGAGCCCAGGTCGGGGAGCCATTTTAATCAAATGGTTGTATGTGTTCTTCTTTTTGTGGTATTTTCACAAACTGCTATTTTGTCGGGGCAGTTTCATCACCCTTCCTGTCTCCAATCATATATCTTTGTCATGATAACGCTTGCATGGCCGGGCTGCTTTATGTCCTGCCTTTATCACCTGATGATTCTGCCTCGTAGTGCCAGTGCTAGCTAGCTGATTCAAAATTTTTTCATTCATTTAGGGTGTTAGTTCAGATTATTTTAATTGCCATTATATTTACCCAGAGCTTCTAGGCGTGTGCTTCAGTAAGTGCAAGTTAGTCAAGCAAGCCTGCGACAAATACCTCGTCATTTTCTTTTCTTCAGGCAAGTCAAGGGTGTATTAAATACAGCAACTAATAATCAGAAGTGGTGAAATTACAGGTATTTATCTGTTTGTGGCCTGAATTTTTCCTGGCTATCTGTCAGTCTCTAGTTGATCACGTCTTCCGGGCGTATTGGCAAACATTTAGATTCGGGGTGTGTACTCGAAGAAATTTTTGAGAAACAGCATGAGAGTTATTGGGAGTAAGCAGAATAATCTTGCAAATATCATCAAACAGGCATAACTTATAAATAATAAGTGGCTAGATCGGAAGAAATTACAAGTCTGATGTAAATCTGAGTTTGATAAAAAACAGCAGAAAAGATATTAAATGTTTGGTGAGCCAAGGCTCCTTGATCGTAAACTACCGGCGAGTCGTCCTGTAAGGATACACAAACGTTATCGACTCTATAAGTCGTATCGATGTATTTGAGGTTTTGAGAGGAATAAAGTGGTTGCGGGGGCAGGATTTGAACCTACGACCTTCGGGTTATGAGCCCGACGAGCTGCCAGACTGCTCCACCCCGCGACTGAGCCCACAACTTTAAAGTATAAATTGATTTTAGTCAAATAATAATTTCTTGAGACTAAACAATTAATCAATGTTAATCTTGGCGTTTGTCGATTATTCCCATGTGAGGCTCAGGTTGTCCGTGCTGTCGTTCCTTCAGATAACGTTTTAGTGGATCATGAATTACACGAAAAGCGATATCGTCCCAAGGAATTTCCTGTTCTCCAAAAAGCCTGACTTCCAGACTCTCAATTCCCGGGGAAAAATCAAGATCCAGTAATTTTGCCTGGAATAAAAGATAAACCTGACTGATATGCGGCAGACTGTAAATTGCATAGAGTTCGCGAATTTCTACTCGGGCATTGGCTTCTTCGAAAGTCTCCCGCGTTGCACCCTGAGCCAGAGTTTCATTATTTTCCATGAATCCTGCGGGCAATGTCCACTTGCCTCGATGAGGTGCAATTGCTCGTTTACATAACAGAATCTTATTTTCCCATTCTGGAATACACCCAACAATTACTTTTGGGTTCTGATAATGGATGGCGTGACAGTTTGAACAGATGTAGCGTGGCAATGTGTCACCTTCCGGAATACGTAAAACTACTTTACTGCCACACTCGCTACAGAATTTCATGTCTGGAAAGATGTGATTAACGTGTTACTCTGAATTTAAATTCGGCAAGCCATTTGCCTGATTGATCCGTGGCTGTAACACGCCACGAACCCAATCTGTTCTGATTAAGTACCTTGCTGGAATAAGTGCGCCAGTCATTATTGCTAACCGGAAGCATAACCTTGGCGACACGTTTATCACGATAGTACCAATTGATAAATATTTTTCCACCTTTGAATTTATTAAAATGTAAAAAGAGGAAGATTGGTCGGCTTGACTTTCCCGCGAGTGAAATCCGGTTGATGTCATCAACCGGAGCTCTTTGTCGGATATTTGAAGTCAGTTGTGCTTTAACCAGACCAACAGGATAATTGATTTTTTGTGCACCACTTTCTGAGGATTGAAAAGCAGTGGCACCAGGCTTGGTTCCTGGTTTGATTGGTGGATCCGATGTGGCTGCAGAAATTGAATCAAATATCGGACTGGGTATATCTTCGATATGCTCAGGTTCGGTATGTATACCAGCGAGTTCATCGGCTCCTGGATTGCTCCCGGATGACTGGCTGGACGAAAGCTCGGTTATGGCTGAAACGGATTGTGCTGCCGGAACAGGGGGAATATCGGGATTGGCTGGAAGTACTGCTGATGAGGATATTTTGGCTGGATTTATCCCGGATTCTTTATCGCCAGATATCCAGTCTGAAGCCAGCCAGAAAAGCACTGCCAATACAAGCAACAGTACCAGCGATGCACCAATAATTCTGGGCCAGTTATATACATACACAAGGGGAGGGGCTGGTAATACAGGTTCTTTCGCCAGTTTCAGCAAGTCTTGCTCAGCTGCAGAGTGATCAATTGGCTGATCTAGCCGGATACGAATTTTTAACTGGGTATTGGACATAACGATCGGGTATTGTATGAAATTAACCAGCTGTTCAATAAGGACTTGGTAGTTCTATGAGACTGCTTTTAATACAATTACGAGCGATTACAAATTAGTTTTAGCAAGCAGAGCATCCCTTTCTTCTAACAGCTCCACCACTAGCGCAGCACCTGCTAGGTTAATATCCAGATCATGCTGCAGGCGATTAATAATTAACACACGTCTCAAACAAATTCCACTGAAAAACCAGTGTTCCGGTTTAGCTCCAACAGGTTCGAGAATGCCTTCATGCACCAGTGCTGTTACCCATTCAGTATCGACTTTACAAATCTGACAGAGCTCAAGCAGTGAAATCCCTTCACTTTCTTCAATAATAATGCCATTTAATATGCCGTGTTCCATATATGTCATAATCAAATATTGAATCTGGCTCGCGGGTTGAATGCGAGTTTCTGCTCCATCTCGCGATAAAGTGTTCGAGCTTGTTCACTATCAGCAGGAGGCAAAACAATCTGCAAAACTACATATAGATCACCCGGTAATGTGCTCGGGATTCCGCGTCCTTTCAAGCGCAATTTTTGGCCTGAACGGGAATTGGCTGGAATTTTTAGATCAACCTTACTGGTAGGGGTTGGAATCGGGATGGTGGTGCCCAGCGCAGCTTCCCAGGGCGCGACAGGCAACTCCATGAAAATATCTTTACCTTCCACGCTAAAGTGTGGATGAGACTTAAATACAATTTCGAGATATAGATCACCCGCCTTGCCTCGGCCTGCCCCGGGGCTTCCTTGGCCGGCCAGCCGAATATGCTGCCCCTGCTGTATTCCTTTGGGTATACGAACATTTAATGTGCGCTCCCGAATGTGTGGCCTTCCGTCCAGGCCGGGTTCCGTGTGTTGCAGAGTCAGGCTGCGAACACCCCCATTAAAGGAATCTTCCAGGTCTATCGAAATTTTTGCATGGGAATCTTCTCCTTGCAGGTTGAATCCCTGATTACTATGCCGCTGACCACCCTGGTTTCTCCCGAATAGCGCTTCGAAAAAACTGCTGAATTGTGAAGCTGCCGATTGTGTAAATTCACCTCCATGAAATTCAAATCCCTGATCCCATTCAGGTGGGGGTTGAAATTCCTGTCCGCTTTTCCAGCGTGTCCCCAGACGATCGTAGGCGGCCCGTTTTTCAGGATCCTTAAGTACTTCGTATGCCTCACCAATCTCTTTGAAACGTGTTTCAGCTTCCGATTCTTTGCTGACATCAGGGTGGTATTTGCGCGCCAGTTTACGATACGTCCGCTTGATATCGTCCTGTGTCGCATCGCGCGGAATGCCCATAATTTGATAATAATCCTTATATTCCATTTCTATTGTGTCCGGATGGAGTAAGTTATGTTGAAGCCGGCTAGAGTGTTATGCATCAGCACAGTGTACCCGGTCACGCCCGGATTCTTTGGCTTCATACAGCGCCGCATCTGCGCGAGCAATCAGATCATTCGGCGTTATATCATCGTAGTAACTTTGGGTAATACCGATACTCAGAGTAATGTGGGCTGGATGCTCCTTGAATGCAAGGCAGGCAGAGTTGACTTCGGCCCGGATCCGTTCTGCTGTTTTGATCGCTGCACTGGAGTTAGTTTCAGTCAGAATAACCACGAATTCATCCCCCCCATAACGTGCGGCATAGTCTATTGTTCTGATCGATTTCAGCAGGACGGAAGCTACCGTGACCAAAATCCTGTCGCCCACAATATGGCCAAGTTTATCATTTATGGTTTTGAAATAATCAATGTCTATCATCAGCAGGCAGAAGGGGCGGTCGTGGCGTTTGAATCTGGCTAGCTGTTCTGACAGGATGGTATCGAGTTTTGTGCGGTTATACAGGCCCGTCAGACCATCCGTGATTGAGAGTTTTTGCAGTAGTTGGTTTTGTTGCTGCATAGCCTGATTGGCAGTCATGATTTCTATATGCTTGTTGCGTAATGCCCTCGTCATTTGATTGAATATATCAGTAAGCTGCCCAACTTCATCTCTTCGCTTGGCTGGCAGATAAATATCCAAATTTCCTTCTACGATCCCTTTTACTGCGTTGATCAGCTGTTTCAGCGGTGTAACAATAGAATGTCCCATATACAAGGCTACGGCGGTTACAATAATGATAAGTATGCTGACAAACTCAAGAAAACGATTACGTAACTTTATCCATGCAGCTTGTATGGCACTGTGATCCTGCTCTACCAGGATCGTTACGGGAATATTTTCTGATGTATGGGCCAAGCCGATTGCTTTTGGATAAGATAATCCATCATAGGATATTGGTTCATCGAACATCTGAATTAATTCCCATTGATGCGGGCTTAATACTGCCTGGTGATCAACGCCGGGGGCGCTACCCAGCAATACCTTGCCATGCTGATCCAGTAGGACAATTTCACCTGACGAAAATTTCTTGATTTCAGCCAATCTGCTTTCGAAGGTTCCCAAATCCAGAGTGGCAGCGATAGCGCCTATTAACTGGCTGTCATACGACAGCACTGGATAAATAATACTAATAGTTGCTGTAGCAAAACGATCGTTCCAGGCGGGAGGGATGGCAATGGTTCCCGAAGTAAGGGAGGTATGCGTCCATTGTTCAGGGGGTTCGCGTACCTCAGGCGTACTAGTACTACTGCTTGCCACAATTTTTCGGGTGGCATCAAAAACAGTTAATTCAAGTACTTCATCTAGCTTTATCTGTACCGAGCGCAAATAACTGGCCATGACAGATTGCGTCTGCTTTACGGCACTAGCACTCTTGCTATCTGAAAACTGTTTTAAAGTAGTCAATCCCTCAATAACGGGGCTAGATGTTGATAATGCGCGGATGGCAAGCATATTTTCTTCTGCCCATTGATCCAGCTGGCGATTGGTGTTGTCAGCAAGTATGCGCAGTTCACGGGTAACGCTGTCGCTAATCAGCGCTTCATTCTGCTTGAATGACAATAGACTGAGGCTGATTGTAGGCAACAAAGTGGCAATCACAGCAAAAATTACAATCTTGCTTTTTATACTGTACAGAACCAGTCTCAAAATGAGTTAAACCATCATAAAGTGATAAAAATAGTATTGCTTGATATTTATTACAGCCAGCATTTCATGCCAATTACAGCAGTATCGTCATTTACTCGGAGAAAAGGAGGTCAAGCAACAGAAAAAAATAATTATTCTAATCGTACTCTTGGATCTGCAAAGGTGTAGGAAATATCTGTCAGTACCAATCCTGTGATATACAACAATGATCCCAGAAATACCATTGCGCGTACTACTGCAAAATCCTGTGATTGAATAGCGTCAATGGTGTAGCTGCCCAGTCCAGGAATACCAAAAAATGATTCAGTAATCAGTCCTCCAAGAAATAACAGCGGAATGACGACAACTGCCCCGGTTAATATGGGGATCATTGCATTCTTGAGCACATGCCTGAACAATACTATATTTTCCGATAATCCCTTGGCTCGGGCAGTACGTACATATTCCTTATTGATTTCTTCCAGGAAAAGGGTGCGATACCAGCGCGTATTGGCGCCGGCACTGCTGATGATACCCACAATAATGGGCAACAAAAGGAAGCGGGTGGCATCCAGCCCGCTGGCGTATCCGGATATGGGCACCAGGTGCCATAGCTTGCCGATCAAAAATTGGCCGGCAATGATATAAAACAGGCTAGAGATGGACATGAGCATGACACACAGGACGATGCCCCAAAAATCAATGTAGGTGGCCCGAAAGAAAACCATTATCAATGCGAAAGTAATGTAGGCCAGTAACCCGAGCAGAAATACAGGCAACGCAATAGCCAGGCTGGGCCACATGCGTGATTGAATCTCATGAGCGATATCACGCCCGTCATCGGCACGGCCAAAATCGAAAGCAAACATCGAAACGGATTTTTCAAAAAAAATAGTGTCGGTGAATTTCTCGATTCCGTAAGCAACGTTGTTGTAGAGCAGGGGTTTGTTGTAGCCATGTTCTTGTTTCCACTTCCAGATAGCTTCTTCTGTAACGTGTTTCGTCCCCAGATGCATGCGAGCCATATCGTCAGGAGTGTTCACTACAAAGAAAAGTGCAAATGTGATGAGATTGACGCCGACAAGTATCGGAATCGCATAAAACAGCCGACGAATAATGTAATTTAGCATTGAATCAAGCTATCTGTTTTTCAATATTCTGTGCTGTTCTTTACGGCGATAAGCTGCTCGCGCCGGGAATAGAATAATTATCAATAATACTATTCCTATGCCAATTGGCCATACTACCGGCGTATTCCATTCATGGCGCTTCTGATCACGTAATTCAGGGTTGATCCGGTAATATTTGATTGTGTTGTACGCCATTCTGTTAGGTTTCACATTCTGATACCAGGCATGGTACAAAGCGAAGATTTTTGGATGATAACCCCATAGCCAGGGAGCGTCTTCTCGTAAAATAGCAACCATCCGATCAATAATCTGTATACGCTCTGGGCCATGTTCCATATTTTTCATCTGCTCGAACAGCCGATTGTATTCAGCATTATCGTAATTGGCCGCATTTTCACCACTGTTATCCACTTTGCGCTGCGGCCCGTACAATAAAAACAGAAAGTTTTCCGGATCCGGATAATCTGCATTCCAGCCCCATTCAAAAATCTGTGCGTTCCCCTTGCGAATCTTGTCTTGGAAACGATTGTAATCGGTGCTGCGTACTACCAGCTGGATATTGAGTTTCTGAAACTGCATTCGCATCCAGTCCATGATTGATCTGTCATCTGCGCTACGTGCTGTGACGTCATAATACAGTACAAGCGGTTTACCGGTTCTACGACTGATCCCCCCGGGATAACCGGCTTCTGCAAGCAATGCTTGTGCTTGTTTGATTGATTTGCGCCGAACTTCCCCGTTATGCCATTCATAGGAAATCGGATTTATGCCTGCTTCACCTTCATGATAGCCTTCAATGCCCGGTGGAATGGGACCTTGCGCAGCAATACCACGGCCATTGGCAAAGATGGTCAAAAATTCTTCATAATTGACGGCTATAGAAATGGCCTGACGCAGTTTGCGCGCTGCCGCTTTTTCCTCAGGAGTACGGCCACCTACCACCGGATCAAGCATATTAAATCCCATGTAATAGGTGGATGGGGCTACTTCTGTTCCAAGACGAATACCTTGCGCCTCCATTTCTTCA
This sequence comes from Nitrosomonas eutropha, assembly GCF_003201195.1. Taxonomy (GTDB): domain Bacteria; phylum Pseudomonadota; class Gammaproteobacteria; order Burkholderiales; family Nitrosomonadaceae; genus Nitrosomonas; species Nitrosomonas eutropha. The sequence goes on from NZ_QICQ01000007.1 coordinate 69,607, forward strand.
GTGATGGCCGCTTCACCTTGTCCGGTTATCTGTACCGCTTGATCAAAGCTGTCCGAGCCAATACTGGAGGCATCGTAATATCCCTGTAAAAATTTATTCCAGTAGGGAATACTTTCCTTTTCACGGCTGAATATGATTTTATCTATGAATGGCAATGCTTTGCCGGCATCACGCAGCAAGCCATTTTCCATATCTTCCGGCATACCCTCATCCGGATAGTACTCGCCCTTGAAGTTCGGGTTGCGCTCCAGCACCATAATCTGGTTCGGGTTGTTTTCAGTTAGCATGTACGGACCGGTTCCAACCGGGTACCAGTCGAGTGTAAAATTCTTCTCGGCCATACCCGGTTGTGAGAAGAAGTGATCGGCTTCCCATGGAACTGGTGCAAAAAATGCCATGGTTAGCCAGTAGATAAATTGCGGATATTTACCCTTGATACGAATACGGTAAGTGTAATCATCTATCCGCTCGACTCCGGCCAAAGGAAATTTGCGTAAATCCAGGAAGCTGTTTTGGGGTTGGGTTTTATCTTGATCTCTTAAAGTTTCAGCATATTCGCGCAGCCCTATGATGTAATCTGCCATCAAGCCAAAGATAGGGGAGTGCAGTCGAGGATGGGCCAGTCGCTTGATCTGGTAGATAAAGTCATCGGCAATCAGTTCTCGTGTTCCTGTATGCTCAAAATCACTGATTTTTTGGACTGTCTGTATATCCTGCCGAGTCAATGCATGATAAAGCAGGTGTTGATGCTTATCCTGCGCGAATGCCGGGTGAGGTTGATAAAAAATACCGGATCTGATGGTGATTTCATAAACAGAGTAGGCGACATGAGCACCAGCCGAATTGGGAGGCAGTTGCACGCCATTGTCGTCCTGATAGCTTACAACGGGCATTTTGCTGGCTGTTTGAGGAATCAGAGTCAGCGGTCGTTTCAAGAAATGGTATTGCAAGGGGGGTTGATAAATCTGGGCGGTAAACAGGATTTCATTCGAACTGTACGACTGTACGGGATCCAGGTGTTTGGGACGCTCAGCAAAAGCATTGTAAAGAATGTTTTTACCAGAGTCCGAATCCGGGTATGGATTGTTCCAGACATCTGAACAACCGGATAGTATCAGGCACGGCATTAACAAGCTGATCTGGCATATTATTTTATTAAGTTTCATTTTCAGGTAGAAGCCGGCCAGTACAGAAAGGTAATTCGCGTCAATTACCCGTATCCAGTTTCTTTTCATGAACAATTGAGAGAGGTTAAATAACATCGGGGCTATATACAAAGACTCGAAGCTATATTGCAAATATGAGAAAATGGTCGTTTCAGGCTGTCGGATCATTATTCAAACTATCTGATATGCGCGAACTTTAATCCAACAAATATATTAAACACAACGTCATGATACCTCGTCCTATCCCGGAACCTAGTCCCGATCTGTATACCGAAGAAGAAGTTTCAAAACTGGTGCACGAATTTTATGCCAAGGCGAGAAAAGATGCTGCATTGGGCCCCATCTTTGAGGAGCATGTGATTGATTGGGATGCACATTTTGTGCAGATGATCAATTTCTGGTCAGCACAGTTACGTGGCACCAGCCGTTTTCGTGGTGCGCCCATGCCCAAGCATGTTGCTTTACCTGAGCTCAGCGCAGCATTATTTAGACGCTGGCTGCAGCTTTTCCGGGAAACGACCCATGAACTGGGGAATCCGGATCTGAAACAGCACGCAGATACCGTCGCTGAATTTATCGCCGGACGCCTCTGGATGGGCTATCAGATGAGTCATTTCCCGCATCGTGAGCCGGTTGGTCTTGATGCTGTAGAAGTATGAAAAATAATAAATCTACGCTACTGAGATCGTCATGGAACAGTCATCAGGCTGTCACGAGGTAGCTATCCAACCAGAGTATATTTCCGGTCGATCAGTCATCGAATTATTGGCATGCGTATAACCAGGCGGGCTGCAGCCAGCAAGGAGGAGCCAGTTGCGCTGACTATAGGGAATTTCGATGGTGTTCATCTTGGCCACCAGGCGATGATTGCGCGATTGAAGCGAGCAGCGCGTCGTTTGGGGGCTGCATCCTGCGTTATGACATTTGAGCCGCATCCTAGGGAGCTTCTTATGCCTGATCGTGCCCCTGCTCGATTGACAAATCTGCGTGAAAAGCTCGAGCTGCTGGCGAGTCTGGGTGTGGATCGAGTTCAGATTTATCGTTTCAATCATGCATTTGCGAAAATCAGCGCAGAATTGTTTGTTACACGCATTTTGTTGCAGGAAATGAACGTTTGCTGGTTGCTGGTAGGAGAGGATTTTTGCTTTGGTGCCCGGCGATCGGGAGATGTTGCCTTGTTGCAGAAATTATTTTCGGAATCAGGCGGGAGGGAGCTAGAGGTAATGTCCCCGGTTGTATTGGATGAATTGAGAGTTTCAAGTACGGCAGTTCGTCATGCGTTAGCGTCTGATGATCTTGATTTGGCAGCAGAACTCCTTGGGCGTCCTTTCACCATGGGCGGACGAGTTGTGGATGGTTTGAAGCTGGGGAAGAAACTGGGATTTCCAACCGCTAATATTCAACTAAAAGATCATCATCCGTTGTTAAATGGTATTTTTGTGGTGGAAGCAAGTTGGCGTAATGGCTCCGGTTTTACACAACGGGTGAGGGGAGTGGCCAGTCTGGGAGTTCGGCCAACTGTTCTCGAATATGCCCAGCCCGTACTTGAAGTACATCTGTTTGATTTTGATGAAGATATTTATGGGCAACGGTTGCGAATCGAGTTTTTGCAAAAACTCAGAGATGAGGAAAAATTCCCTGATATGGAAACGCTTGTGAAACAAATGGAACAGGACGTTGTCCACGCCAAAGCCTATTTTTCCCAAATGGATTCTTCCATGCATGCAACAGCTTGCCTGGATTGCTGATATGACGAACGATTATAAAAAAACACTAAACCTGCCTGATACGCCTTTTCCTATGCGTGGAGATCTGGCTCGGCGTGAACCCGTCATGCTCAAGGCCTGGCAGGAAAAAAATCTTTACCAGAAAATCAGGGCTGCCAGTCAGGGACGGCCGAAATTTATTCTGCATGATGGTCCACCCTATGCAAATGGTGATATTCATATCGGCCACGCTGTCAATAAAATCCTCAAGGACATCGTTGTCAAGAGTAAAACTTTGTCTGGCTTTGATGCACCTTATATTCCAGGATGGGATTGTCATGGTCTGCCCATCGAACACCAGATTGAGAAGAAGCATGGCAAACATTTGCCGGCGGATCAGGTGCGCAAGCTGTGCCGAGCTTTCGCGCAGCAACAGGTAGATCGACAAAAAGCTGATTTCATGCGACTAGGGGTACTGGGTGACTGGGAGTATCCTTACCTTACGATGAATTATGCAACTGAGGCTGGCATTATCCGTGCGCTTGGGAAAATTTATCGCAATGGTCATCTTTATCAGGGGCAAAAACCGGTCAACTGGTGTATCGACTGTGGCTCAGCCTTGGCAGAAGCTGAGGTGGAGTATGAAAACAAGCGTTCGCCAGCGATTGATGTTGGCTTTGAAGTGGCAAACGAGCAGGATGCTTATCACCAGCTTGCCGCGGCAATGCATATACAGATTCCAGATGGTACCCGTATTCTTGCCGTGATCTGGACGACGACGCCGTGGACGCTTCCTGCTAATCAGGCGGTATGTATACATCCCGAGTTCGAGTACAGTCTGATCAGTACCGCCCAGGGGTGGCTGTTGCTGGCTTCCGAGTTGGTAGATACTTGTCTTGCCCGTTACCAGCTTGAAGGGCAGGTAATGGCAACTTGCAAGGGGCAGGCACTGGAGGGGTTGCCCTTACACCATCCTTTTGCAGATCGCACCGTTAAAATAATCTGCGGACAACATGTAACGCTGGAAGCCGGTACAGGTCTTGTTCATACCGCACCTGCGCACGGCCTGGACGACTATTTTGTTGGCCAGCAGTATGGGTTGCCCAGTGATAGCCCGGTCAAGGGGGACGGTAAATTCCGGGAGGAAATTCCACTGGTTGGCGGGTTGTTTGTCTGGAAAGCCAATGCTGTTGTAATTGATGCACTGCAAGCGGATGACCATCTGTTGCATGTGGAAGAAATTGAGCACAGTTACCCACACTGCTGGCGCCATAAAACACCAATTATTTTCCGTGCGACACCGCAGTGGTTTATTGGTATGCAGCAATCCGCTGATTCGCACTCTCCCGAAAAATTATTACGTGACCTTGCTATTCATTCAGTGGAACTCACCCGTTTCTATCCAGCATGGGGCAGGGCGCGGTTGGAAGCAATGATTGGGAACCGCCCTGACTGGTGTATTTCTCGCCAGCGCAACTGGGGAGTGCCGATGACCTTTTTTATCCACAAGGAAACGCATGCATTGCATCCCCAGACGCAGGAGTTGCTGGAGAAAGTGGCCGATCTGGTTGAGCAACAGGGGATTGAAGCATGGTTTAGCCTTGATGCGGCTGAGTTGCTGGGAGAAGAAGCACAACATTACCAAAAGCTGACAGACACACTGGATGTCTGGTTTGATTCTGGCACCACGCATGAAACTGTACTAAAAACGAATCCACAGTTAAAGCACCCGGCTGATCTTTACCTGGAGGGCTCTGATCAGCATCGTGGCTGGTTTCAGTCGTCGCTGCTGACAGGGTGTGCGATTGACGGCTATGCGCCTTACTCTGCCCTGCTTACGCATGGTTTTGTAGTGGATGGGCAAGGTTACAAAATGAGTAAATCGAAAGGTAACGTCATTGCTCCGCAAAAAATTGCTGATACGCTCGGTGCTGATATTTTGCGGCTGTGGGTAGCTTCTACCGATTACTCCGGAGAATTGTCCATCTCCGATGAAATCCTTAAGCGCACGGTTGAAACCTATCGACGCATCCGCAATACCCTGCGTTTTCTACTGGCCAATCTGGCTGATTTCGACCCGGTTACAGATGCATTGCCACCGCAGGAATGGATAGAAATTGACCGTTACATGCTCGTCTATACTGAAGCATTGCAGAATGAGCTTATCCGGCTTTATGAACGTTATGAATTCCATCAGGCGGTTGCCCGGTTACATCATTTTTGCTCCGAAGATCTGGGAGGGTTCTATCTGGATATCCTCAAAGATCGTCTCTATACCACGATGATGGATGGGATTCCACGACGCTCTGCCCAGAGTGCGCTCTATCACATAGTGCACAGTCTCGCACGTCTGCTTGCACCAGCGCTGAGCTTTACTGCAGAAGAAGTCTGGCAGCAACTGAGTGGATCGACGGATGACAGTATTTTTTTGCATACCTGGCATCGTTTCCCGGAGCAGCCGGGAGATGCGCAAATTCTGATCCAGCGCTGGCAGCAGTTGCGTGAGTTGCGCGCTCGGGTGTTGAAACAACTGGAAGATGCGCGTATTCAGGGAAAAATTGGTTCATCACTTGCTGCTACAGTAGAAATTTGCACAATCGGGGAAAACTATACATTGCTCGATTCGCTGGAAGACGATCTCAGATTCGTACTGATCACGTCTGAAGTCCATTTGCAGCATGTAGATAAGGCTACTAAAGAAACAATTATTGTAACTGCCAGTTCTCATCAGAAATGTGAGCGTTGCTGGCATTATCGGCAGGATGTGGGGTCGATTGCTGAACATCCATCACTGTGTAGTCGTTGTGTGAGCAATCTTTCGGGGCCTGGTGAACACCGGCGCTATGCCTGATTCCTGTGAAGAATCACTGGGAAAATATATAGGGGTGCGTGATGAAACTGTATTTCAGTCTGAGTTTAGCCACAATCATCCTGATGCTGGATTTACTCAGCAAACGCTGGGTTGAGCTTAATTTATCGTATGGTCAGCAGATTGTCATCACTGAATTCTTCAATCTTGTACTTGCCTACAATGCAGGAGCAGCCTTCAGTTTTCTGAGTAATGCTTCTGGCTGGCAGCGCTGGTTTTTGAGCGCAATTGCTCTTCTTGTATCAGCTCTGATTATTTATCTGTTGTACAAGAACACAACAAACCGGCTGTTTTGTATTGCGTTGAGCTTTATTCTAGGGGGGGCATTGGGCAATCTCTGGGATCGGATTATGCTGGGGCATGTTGTCGATTTTCTGGATTTTCACGTGAGTGGTTATCATTGGCCAGCATTTAATCTTGCTGATTCAGCCATAGTCTGCGGAGCGTGCTTGTTGATTCTGGACGGGATCCTGAATAGACAGAACGATTCTATTCAGGAAGGGTGAGACAGAATCTTCAGGGATTTGTCTGTGATCAGCGCGAACTGATTTACCTTACCATATTAGGATCAATGGTCTATCCTGCCTACTACCAGGATACCATCATGGCAGCGAGATTCTAACCACGTCATATAAGTACATTCAACGATAAAGGAAACAAAACCAGATCATGTCGAACGGCCCTGTCAAAATTGATGGAGCAATAGTACGCAAAACACCTTATGGCATGCTGCGTGAACCGACCTTCTCGGGCATACTTTCTTTTATGCGTTGCAGTTTTCGGAAAGACTTGACAGGTGCCGAGCTGGTGATCAGCGATATTCCACTGGATTTGGCGGTATCTTACCGTTCTGGCGCCCGGTTCGGACCACTGGGAATTCGCCAGGCTTCCGCTGAAGTGGCTTCGCTCAAACCTTATCCATGGGGATTTGATCCATTCGAAAATCTTGCTGTGATCGATTTTGGAGACTGCTTTCTTGATGTACATAATCCAATGTCGATTCATGAGGCGATTATCGATCATGCCCGACATATTCTGGCATCTGGTGCGCGCATGTTGACGTTCGGTGGTGATCACTCTATTTCTTATCCGTTGTTGAAAGCACATGTAGAGAAAACTGGCACTCCACTGTCTTTAATCCATTTTGATGCGCATTGTGATACCTGGCCAGATAATTCTCCAGCTTCACTGAATCATGGTTCCATGTTTTACAAAGCAGTGCAGGATGGTTTGATTGATATCAAGCATTCGGTACAGATTGGTATTCGTACCTGGAATGATGATTTCATGGGGATTAATATTCTGGATGCTGATCGAGTACATCGGGAGGGGACAGATGCAGTGGTTGCAGAAATTGAACGTATCGTCGGTAATCAGCCAGCCTATTTTACGTTTGATATCGATTGCCTTGATCCTGCTTATGCGCCGGGCACAGGCACACCGGTTTGTGGGGGGTTATCAACCGCACAGGCGTTATCAATCATTCGCAGGCTTACTGCAATCAACCTGATTGGAATGGATATCGTAGAAGTATCTCCGCCCTATGATCACAGTCAGATAACCGCACTGGCTGCAGCACATATTGCTTGCGACTTGATTTGTCTGCTGGCAAAACGCAAAGCTGACGGGCTGTTGTAAATCCTGCTTGAATATGTGGACAGATTCATGTGTTCCGTACCAAACAGCAAGATCAGAATTTATATCCGCGATGCAGTGCTACAACGCCCGCTGTCAGATTGAAATATTCAACCCGTTCAAATCCAACCTGTTGCATGAGCTGTTTCAGATCTTCCTGGGAGGGATGCATCCGAATAGATTCTGCGAGATAGCGGTAACTGGCATCGTCACGGGTAACAATTTTCCCCATAAACGGGAGAGCCTTAAATGAGTAAGTGTCATACAAAGGCTGCAGTGGTTTCCACACCTTGGAAAACTCCAGCACGATGAGCGAACCACCCGGGGATAACACACGCCACATTTCCCGGAGAGCAATATCTTTATGTGTCATGTTCCTCAAACCAAAAGCGACACAAACCCGATCAAAATAATTATCCGGGAAGGGTAGTTTTTCAGCATCACATTGAGCAACCGGTACGCTTTTACCATCATTCAGCATACGATCACGGCCAATTGACAGCATGGAATTGTTGATGTCGGTCAGCCAGACTTCCCCTGCGTCACCTACTTTCTCCCGGAATAAAGCGGTTAAATCAGCGGTTCCACCGGCAATATCCAATACCTTGTCACCTCTTCTCGCACCGCTGACATCGATTGCAAATTTTTTCCACAGACGATGCAATCCCATGGACATCAGGTCATTCATCAGGTTATAACGTGCTGCTACCGAATGGAAGACTTCTGCAACCTTACGAGCTTTTTCTGTTTCTGAAACAGTTGTAAAACCAAAGTGTGTGGCATTCATTATTCTGAGGATATATTCCGAATGAGTAATTAATGTTTAGCGGAAAGTATTGCTATTTTACTTCGCGGCTACTGCCGGAAGCTCCCAGTCGTTGCAGGTAATTTTGCCACATGATTTCTTGGTTCAAGCCATAATCATAAAGTAAGTCCCATGAATACAATCCAGTATTGTGGCCATCAGAAAAATCCAGCCTCACAGCATACCGGCCAACTGGTTCAATATGTGTGATAGTTACATCCTTTTTACCGGTTTGTAAAACTTCCTGGCCGGGCTCGTGGCCACGTACCTCAGCAGAAGGTGAATAAACTCGCAGGAATTCACAGTGAAATCTGAAGGATTTCCCATCGTTGAAGGTTACACTTAACACTCCTGATTTACGATACAACTTTAACTCTGTAGGAATGGGTGTTTGTGGATTGAGTCCAGCCATAAAATCAAAAATTTTTTATTCGAGATACCAAAAACAACATCATGGCACAGCTTCTTCCTGAGGTTTACGTTCAATTTTGACCAGATCTTCTCGCTTGGCTCCCAGTAATAGAAGTATCGGGCTGGCAATCATGATGGAGGAATAAATACCGAACAAAATGCCAATTGTGAGTGCTAACGCAAAATTATGTAATGCCTCTCCACCAAATAAAAGCATAGAGATCACAACCAGTTGTGTGCTTCCGTGAGTAATTACGGTGCGCGACATAGTTTCGGTAATAGCGTTATTAATTACTCTCGTTACATCTGCTTTACGTAATTTGCGGAAATTTTCTCGAATCCGATCAGAGATGACTACAGACTCATTTACCGAATAGCCCAGGATAGCCAGTACAGCAGCCAGAACAGTCAGGTCGAATTCCCACTGAAAAAAGGAGAAACAACCCAGAATAATTAATACGTCATGCAGGTTGGCAATAATACAAGAAACACCAAATTTCCATTCAAATCGGAAAGCCAGATAGGCAACTATGCCCATGGAAACAAACAGCATTGCCAGCAAGCCATTTTCCAATAACTCATCTCCAACCTGCGGACCTACGAATTCCACCCGCCTCATTTCAACTGAGGGATCATCCTTTTTGAGCGCTGTCATAACAGTCTCGGACAAATTGCCCCCGGTGTGTTCTGCCTTGACAGGAAGTCTGATGATGACATCCCGGGATGTCCCGAAATTCTGCACAATTGCATCAGGCATTCCGATGCTGGCAAGGACTTTGCGGGTTTTATCGAGATCAGCAGGCTGTTGGTAGCTGATTTCCATCACGGTGCCGCCAGTAAAATCTACTGCAAGATTCAATCCCTTTGTGACGAGAGAATAAATCGCCAGGATGGAGATGATCAGGGAAAAAGTCATTGATAATTTTCCCCAGCGAGTAAAAGGAATATCGCGTTCGAATCTGAAAAAATCCATGGTTATCCAGTTTCAGTGAGTATTTTAATGTTTGTTGCTACTTTTCTTCGATATTTTGATGGTTCCGATCGGGACACGCGCAAGTTTGCGGTTTCCGTACAATAGATTAACCATTGCGCGCGAAACGGTGACTGCACTGAAGAGTGTGGTCAGAATTCCCAGACATAGTACGACAGCGAAACCTTTTATCGGCCCGCTACCGAATATCATCAAGCCAAGGCCAGCCAGTAACGTGGTTAGGTTGGTATCGATAATCGCATCCCATGCACGCTCATACCCGGCATGGATGGCTGCCTGTGGTGAAGCACCATGGCGGATTTCATCGCGGATACGTTCATTGATCAGTACGTTTGCGTCAATTGCCATCCCGACAGTCAGCGCCATTCCGGCCATTCCGGGGAGTGTTAATGTCGCTTGCAAGATTGAGAGCAATCCAATGAGAAACAGCAGGTTGATGGCGAGTGCCACAACAGAGATGACACCAATGGCCGAGTAATAAGCCATGATGAATGTGGCTACCGCCAGGAAACCAAACAGAGTCGAATTGAAGCCTTTGGAGATATTTTCAGCTCCCAGGCTTGGTCCTATCGTACGCTCCTCGACGATTTCCATGGGGGCAGCCAGCGCACCCGCACGCAACAGCAGAGCAACATCACGTGCTTCAATACTGCTCATTTTTCCGCTGATCTGTACGCGCCCGCCACCGATTTCTTCGCGAATAACCGGCGCAGTAACCACCTCGGTCAGATTTTTTTCCACCAGCAGAATGGCCATGCGCTTACCTACGTTATTACGTGTTAGCTGCTTGAAAATTCGTGAACCATTGTTGTCTAGTGTCAAATGGACAGCAGGTTGGTGATCCTGATCAAATCCGGGTTGGGCGTCCGTGATACGGTCACCGGTAAGCAGGATCTGTTTTTTGACCAAGAGTGGGCCACCCCCGCGCTCGGTGAACAATTCGGTGCCAGGAGGAACTGATCCGCGCAAGGCGGCATCAATATCACCCTCTTCATCGACCATGCGTACTTCCAGCGTGGCGGTTCTGCCCAGAATATCCTTCGCCTTGGCAGTATCCTGTACACCCGGTAACTGCACGATTACCCGATCGGCCCCTGCCTGCTGAATAATCGGTTCTGCCACACCCAGCTCGTTGACTCGGTTGCGCAGCGTGGTGATATTGCGCTGGACGGCAGTATTTTGCATACGCACTAGTGCTTCCGGCTTGATGGAGATTGTCAGACGTGCTTCTCCGCCAACCTCTTCTGATTGAAAAGCGAGATCTTCAAATGCTTTTCCAAGTTCCGTAATTGCTTTTTCCCGTGCTTGCTCATCGCGGAATCTGATTATAATTTTTGACCGATCCCGCTCAATACCGGCAGAAGGGATCCTTTGCTCACGCAATGTACTGCGCAGATCAGCGCTGAAACGATCGAGGGATTTTGTGAGCGCACCTGCCATATCCACCTGCAACATAAAATGAACTCCGCCGCGTAGATCCAGACCCAGATACATGGGCAAAGCACCAATGTGACGCATCCATTGCGGGGAGTTGGGCAGCAGGTTTAGTGCAACAACATAATCGCTACCAACTTCGGAACTTAGAATATCTTTCGCCTTGATCTGAGTATCTGTATCGGCAAACCGGATTTTGATCCCGGTTGCTTCCAGTATTGTTCCGTTATACGGAAGATTTTGCTGGTTAAGGACTTGTTCCAAACGTTGCAAAAGTGCTGTATCGGTCCGTACGTCAGCTCGTAGTGGTGAAATCTGAACAGCGGGGGATTCACCAAAAAAATTAGGCAGGGTGTACAGCAGTCCAAGCAGGATTGAAACAGCGATGACGATATATTTCCAGAGGGGGTAGCGGTTCATAATGGCCAGTATTTCAGAAGAAAGGGGGTGCCGGAAGTTACGCCACAATTTCAGATAATCGAAAAAGAGCGGAGCATACCGGTAAATTAATTCTTTTCGTTATCCTGTTTTGTTGAATCAGCTTCACTGATTTCAGTTTCTTTATTTTCCGGTTCGGCCTGGCGGGGTTCATTAGATTTCTGCTTGCCGCTTTTGAGTGCCCGGCTGCTTTTGCCGGTTTCTATGCTTCTGAGCGTTCCCTTGGGCAATAATGTTTGAACGGAAGATTTGAGTACGGTAATTTCAACGCCTACTGCAATTTCCATGGTGAGGTAGCTGTCTCCGGTGCTCACAACTCGGCCCAGTTCTCCTCCACTGATGATAATCTCGTCACCTTTCTGTAATTCGTTCTGCATTTGTTTTTGCTCTTTGGCCCGCTTGGTTTGCGGACGGATCAGCAAAAAATAAAAAATGACCACGATACCAATCATGGGTAGAAAGCTCATCAGAGTGGGGTCGGAAGTCTGAGCCGTACTATTGGCGGCCTGGGCGAAAGCTTCTTTTATGAGCATAAGGTCTTCTCCTTCAATTGGGTATGAATGGAAACTGAATCGTTATGTATTTTAGCATGAAGTTCTAGCCGGAAAATCTGCATGCAAACTGTTCAAACTGACCAGCTTCAATCGCCTTACGGATATCAGACATGAGCCGTTGGTAGTAGTGTAAGTTATGCAGCGAGTTGAGCCGGGCGCCGAGCATTTCTCCGGTGCGCTGCAGATGATGCAGATAGGCACGGGTAAAATGGCGACAGGTATAGCAATCGCAATTTTCATCCGGCGGGGAGGTATCCAGCCGGTAACGGCTGTTGCGCAGCTTGAGAACACCTTGGCTGGTATAGAGCCAGCCATTGCGTGCATTGCGGGTAGGCAGCACGCAATCGAACATATCAATACCCTGTTCAACAGCACGAACAATATCCTCAGGCGTGCCTACCCCCATCAGATAACGTGGCTTGTCTACCGGCAGCTGTGGCGCGGTATGGCTGAGGATCCGCTGCATTTCCAGCTTGGGTTCGCCTACGGATAATCCGCCAATAGCGTATCCATCAAAACCAATATTATACAAACCGGCTATTGAGCGATCGCGCAGCGATTCGTACATGCCACCTTGCACGATACCGAACAGTGCGTTTGGATTACCGGCATGCGCTGCTTTCGAGCGCTCAGCCCAGCGCAGACTCAATTGCATGGAATCTTCGGCAATTTGCATATCGACCGGATAGGGGGTGCATTCATCGAAAATCATGACAATATCCGAATTCAGCACACGCTGGATGCGCATGGACTCCTCCGGTGTCAGAAAGCAGGTATCGCCATTGACTGGCGAGCGGAAACGTACCCCTTCTTCGCTGATTTTGCGTAACGCGCCCAGGCTGAATACCTGGAATCCGCCTGAATCGGTCAAGATAGGCCCGTCCCAGTGCATAAACCGGTGCAATCCGCCATGCGCTTCAATCACTTCTAGCCCGGGGCGCAACCATAAATGAAAAGTATTGCCCAGAATGATTTCGGCCCCCAGGGTTTGTAGCTCGTCTGGAGATAATCCTTTGACTGCACCATAAGTGCCAACCGGCATGAAGGCCGGTGTTTCTATCATGCCATGGGCAAGCGTCAACGTTCCTCGTCTGGCGTGATGGTCGTGGCAATGCAGCTGAAATTTCATGATCGGCTATCGCCCTCAATCAGCATGGCATCCCCGTAACTGAAAAAACGATAATGATTATTAACGGCGTGCTGATAGGCATGACGAATAGTCTCTATGCCAGCAAAAGCGGATACCAGCATCAATAAGGTGGAGCGAGGCAGATGAAAATTGGTCAGCAGTCGGTCTACAACGCGGAACTGAAATCCGGGAGTAATAAACAGATTGGTTTCGTTCGATCCAGCAACCAGCTCGCCATCGCCAATCAACGCGCTGGCTTCCAGTGCACGCAAGCTGGTGGTGCCAACTGCGAGCACACTTCCACCACCGGCCTTGCATCTCCGTATAATTTCTATCGTTTCTGTCGGGATATGGTATTGCTCGGTATGCATAATGTGCTGATTGATATTTTCCACGCGCACTGGCTGGAAAGTTCCAGCGCCGACGTGCAAGGTGACCCAAGCAATTTTTATCCCCAGAGTCTGTAATGTTGTCAGCATGGTTTCATCAAAATGCAAGCCTGCAGTGGGGGCTGCAACCGCTCCAGTTTCTTGGGCGAAAACAGTCTGATAACGACTTTCATCAGAAGCTGTGGCTATGCGTCCAATATAGGGAGGTAGCGGAGTGTGTCCATATTGATCAAGCAATTCGATGAGTGGCTGTGAGTGTATGAAGCGCAGTGTGTAAATATCCTGTTCACGTGCTTCTACCTGCACGGTAATCGCATTTTCCAGCAATAACGTGGAACCAATCGCCGGCGCATGACTGGCGCGGATCAATGCTCGTGCCTGATGTGTGCCCAGAATACGCTCAATCATGACTTCGACCTTGCCGCCGGTGGATTTGAAGCCTGCCAACCGGGCTTTGACAACACGAGTATTGTTGAACACGATCACATCACCTTGTTTAAGGTAAGCAGGCAGATCCTTGAAAGCCGCATCACGTAAATCAGATTGACGGCTGTTTATATACAGCATTCGGCTATCTGCCCGGTTTGCGAGTGGAAGCTGTGCAATTAGCTCATTAGGAAGGGAAAAATCAAAATCATCAGTTTTCATGCTGCGGATTATACCGGTGACCAGTAAAGGGCCTGTATTTTTTAGGAAAGAGTGTCGCAATGAGAGGTTTTTGCAAGGAGCTTTCTGCCAGTCAGAATGGTTGACTGTATAATTAATTTTTTAATTTTCATCCGTCAGAAAACTCCATCTATCCATGCAAGAAAAATATCATCCACAGGAAATAGAACAACAGGCCCGGCAAAGCTGGCAGGAAACGGGCATTTTCAATACAACCGAAATACCTGATAAGCCGAAATATTATTGCCTGTCCATGTTTCCTTATCCTTCTGGCAAGTTGCATATGGGGCATGTGCGCAACTATACGATCGGGGATGTATTGTCGCGTTATCGTCGTATGCAGGGGTATAACGTCATGCAGCCGATGGGCTGGGATGCATTTGGATTACCGGCTGAAAATGCTGCCATCCAGAAGGGTGTGCCGCCTGCAAAATGGACGTATGACAATATCGCCTACATGCGTAGCCAGTTGCAGAGTCTGGGGTTGGCTATCGATTGGAAGCGGGAGCTGGCCACGTGTGATCCAGAATATTATCGCTGGAATCAATGGTTGTTTTTGCGCATGCTGGAAAAGGGTATTGCGTATCAGAAAACACAGGTAGTCAACTGGGATCCGGTTGACCAGACCGTACTGGCCAATGAGCAGGTCATTGATGGGTGTGGTTGGCGTACCGGAGCGGTGGTCGAGAAACGGGAAATCCCCGGTTATTACTTGGCTATTACCCGTTATGCGGATGAACTACTGGCTGGTCTGGAGAATTTGCCTGGTTGGCCGGAGCGTGTAAAAGCTATGCAGGCTAACTGGATTGGTAAAAGCTACGGCGTGGATATTATTTTTTCACCAGATATTGCATCCGGAATGCCGCAAGCGCTGAAAGTCTTTACCACCCGGGCGGATACGCTGATGGGAGCGACTTATGTGGCAGTGGCTGCAGAACATCCGGTTGCTTTATACGCAGCACAAAATCAGCCCAAGCTGGCCGCTTTTATTGAATCCTGCCGGCAAGGCGCAACTATGGAAGCCGAGCTGGCGCTCCAGGAAAAAAAAGGCATGGCTACCGGGCTGTATGTCCTGCATCCATTGACGGGCGAACGCTTGCCGGTGTGGGTCGCCAACTATGTGCTGATGAGCTATGGCGAAGGGGCTGTTATGGCAGTGCCGGCGCATGATGAACGCGATTTTGATTTTGCCCGCCAGTATGCTTTGCCAATCAGACCTGTTATCAAGCCGGAAGATGGTGAATTACCTGCACCACTTGCGCAGGCTTTTACTGGTTATGGTGTGACATTTGATTCCGGCGAATTTTCCAGTCTGAAATCAATGGATGCGGTTGATGCTATCGCTACGAAGCTGAAACTGGAGGAACAGGGGGAGAAGCGTGTACGGTATCGTCTGCGTGACTGGGGCATTTCACGGCAGCGTTACTGGGGTTGCCCGATTCCGCTGGTTCATTGTGATCAATGTGGTGTGGTACCGGTACCGGATGATCAGCTACCCGTTACTTTGCCGGAAGACCTGGTGCCGGATGGCTCCGGTAATCCACTGACAAAAACACCGTCGTTCTATGAGTGTACCTGCCCGCGCTGCGGGCAGCAGGCGCATCGTGAAACCGACACCATGGATACATTTGTTGATTCTTCCTGGTATTTCATCCGTTACGCTTGTCAGGATCAGCAGGCTGCTATGACTGATCAGCGAGCCAATTACTGGTTGCCGGTTGATCAATATATCGGTGGCATTGAGCACGCCATCCTGCATCTGCTGTATTCACGTTTCTGGAGTAAAGTCATGCGTGATCTCGGGCTGGTGTCATTCGATGAGCCTTTTGCCAATCTGCTGACGCAAGGTATGGTGCTGAATGAAATATTTTTCCGTAAAACCGGCAACGGCCGGATTCAGTACTTCAATCCGGTAGAAGTCGATGTGCAGTATGATGCAGAAGGGAAAAAAATCGGTGCCGTGCTGCAGGCAGATGGTCAGCCGGTTGAATCCGGTGGTATTGGCACCATGTCGAAATCAAAAAATAATGGCATCGACCCGCAGGAAATTATCGAACAATATGGTGCCGATACTGCCCGTTTGTTTATGATGTTTGCCAGCCCGCCCACGCAGACACTGGAATGGTCAGATGCCGGTGTCGAAGGTGCTTTCCGTTTTCTCAAACGGCTATGGCGACAGGTTTATCTGCACAGGCAGCAGGGAAGTGACATGTCTGCAACTGACGCAATACCGCATTTGGAATATCCAGCCGATCTGCGGGATTTACGTTGTCAATTGCATCAGACGATAGTCAAGGTAACTGATGATCTTGAACGGCGCCACACGTTTAATACCGCAATTGCTGCGGTGATGGAGCTGATGAACAAGCTGGCCGGCGTACAAGATATCAGCCCAGCTGCACGCCAGCTCATGCAGGAAGCGCTGGAAAACAGCGTACTGCTGCTTTCACCCATTGTTCCGCATATCTGTCATATCTTGTGGCGTGAACTCAGGCCTGGTACTGAGCTGCTTGATCAGCCTTGGCCACAGGCAGATGAGCAGGCGCTGATCCAGGATGAAATCGAAATCGTGGTTCAAATCAATGGCAAGTTGCGCGGGCAAATACGTATTGCCAGGGAAGCAGATCAGGCCACTATTGAGCGGATAGCTCTGGAGCATGAGCATGTTCAGAGGAATATTGCCGGGCAGCCAATCAGGAAGGTAGTTATCGTGCCGGGAAGACTGGTCAATATTGTTGTTTAACAAAACAGGTATTTTGCGGATGATAACGTTGCGAGCTTTACTGTCCATCTTGCTGGTATTGAATCTGGCTGCCTGTGGCTTCAAGTTGCGCGGGCAGGTTTCCGAACTTCCTTTTGAGCGGATCTATATTAGAGCGCCTGCAGGGATGACTATTGGCTCTGATCTTGAGCGAGTAATTACTACCCATACGCAAGCACGAGTAGTAAAGAAGATCGAAAAATCCGACGCAGTTGTTCAGATTGTGCATGCGATCCGGGAAAAAAGAATTCTTTCTCTCTCGGAGGGAGGAAGGGTACGTGAGTTTGAGCTAATTTACCGGGTAGCTGCTCGGCTGCTGGATTCACATAATACCGAGCTGGCACCCTTGCAGGAAATCAGGTTGACACGCATTCTTCCGTACCTGGATGCACAGGAGCTGGCCAAGGCAGCAGAGGAAGAAATGCTGTACAAGGATATGCAGAAAGATGCCGTACAACAGATTCTTCGCCAGATTACGGCTGTTACCCTCGGGTGAGATGTGTATAACGCATGCGACTAGATCCGAAGCCTGTGACCAGTCAACCTGGTGAAGGTGTTGCCTCTCTGTATGTTGTGCTGGGGGATGAGTTACTGTTGGTCACGGAAGCAACCGACCGGATTCGTGCCCATGCCAAAGATCAGGGTTACATTGCGCGTGAAATCTTTACGATTGATCAGCGATTTGAATGGATAAACCTGTTTCATTGGGGACGTCAATCCTCCCTGTTCAGCGAACGTCGCATACTTGATTTACGTATTCCATCCGGTAAACCGGGCAGGGAAGGCAGTATGATTATCGAAAAATTTTGTCAGCATCTGCCGCGCGATACCGTGACCATTGTGACGTTACCGGAAATTGATAAACAGGGACGTGCCAGCAAGTGGTTCAAGGCATTCGAACGTACCGGCCGGATCACCGAAATAAAACCGGTCAGGCGTGATCAGTTGCCCCACTGGATCAAACAGCGTCTTGGGCAGCAGAAGCAAACAACGGATCGGGATACATTGCAATTCTTTGCGGATAAGGTTGAAGGTAATCTGCTGGCAGCTCATCAGGAAATAAAAAAGCTGGGATTACTCTATCCTGTCGGTAAATTAACTTTTGAGCAGATCAGGAATGCCATTCTGGATGTTACACGCTTTGATGTGCTGCAGCTGCCGGAAGCTATGCTGACAGCCGATATGGTACGTTATAACCGTATTCTGGAGGGGTTGCAGGGGGAGGGGGTAGCTCCGCCACTGATACTGGCTATTTTGTCAGAGCAGATTCGTTTGCTGATAAAAATCCACCTGACCAAGAACTCCAGTCGGGGTATGACGCTGGAACAAGCCATGGCAGCATTGCGCGTGTGGCCTTCAAGGCAAAAACTGATTGCAGGTATCTTTCACCGTACTCACTATCAATTGCTGGTGCGGGCTTTGCTGCAGGCGGCTGCCATTGATCGAATGATCAAGGGAGTCACGAAAGGAGATATCTGGGAAGCGCTTTTAAAGCTCGGGATGTATTTTGCTGTTGATGACAATCGTTGTAAGGCAATCGAAAGGAATAGTTTTCTATTTACGATCAACTTATCTCTAAAATAAATGAAAGTAAAAATTGCATGGCAGGAAGGAGTCAGTTTTCTCGGACAGGTTGGGAGCGGGCATTCTGTACTCATGGATGGCGCACCGGAAGCAGGCGGGAAAAATCAAGGCCCACGTCCAATGGAAATGATATTGCTTGGCCTGGGAGGGTGTACCTCCTTTGATGTCGTACATATTTTGCGTAAAGGTCGTCAGGAAATTACCGGATGCCAGGTTGAAGTGGATGCGCAACGTGCAACTGAAGATCCGAAAGTGTTCACCCATATTCATTTGCATTTCATCATTGCCGGGAGGAACCTGGATTTGCGGCAAGTGGAACGGTCAATCAGTTTATCTGCCGAAAAATACTGCTCTGCTTCCATGATGCTGAAGGCGACAGTTAACATCACGCACGATTATGAAGTTATTGCTGGTTAAATA
The DNA here is from genome assembly GCF_003201195.1 of Nitrosomonas eutropha. GTDB lineage: Bacteria > Pseudomonadota > Gammaproteobacteria > Burkholderiales > Nitrosomonadaceae > Nitrosomonas > Nitrosomonas eutropha. The sequence continues at coordinate 88,565 of NZ_QICQ01000007.1, forward strand.
GGCACTTTAAAAATACAGATTAAAACAGGATGGGGATATTGATTTTTCCAAACTTTCAATGAGTTCCAAAACGATCTCAAAGTCAGTCTACACGCCGCTTATAAATTTCTGGACAATAAATTTTTATTCTGATAATAATAGCGAGCGCTGGTTTTTCGGGAACGAAGGCCAGGCAGAAAAAGTGTAGAGAAAGACACTATATTATTTTTAAATAGCTATAGGGAGATAGGGAAAATGAAACTCTTACATATACTGATTGCCGCAATGATTACAGCTGTTACTTTGACTGGATGTCTTGATACGGATAAACCCGCCAACTATCCACCCAGCATGTCAATGGAACGTGATTCCATGCCTGACAATGTAGATAAGTCTGAACCTAAGACAGAACAAAACAAAAATTGAGAAGAGATATGGTTCAAATTTTCTAACCGCCCCTCGGGGCGGTTTTTTTATCCGCATAATTCTTTAATCATTAGCCGTTAGTATCAGGGAAGAGTTTTTCTGCCAAGGTTGGCATGCCGATGTAATAGCCCTGTGCAAAATCGACCTCCAGTTTGTCAAGGATGCTCAGTATTTCCTTGTTTTCAACAAATTCTGCAGTGATTTTTTTACCAAATCCCTTTGCTACGCTGCACAGTGCACTGACAAGTATCTGATCATCGGGATTGCTCGCCAGGTTACGGATAAACGAGCCATCGATCTTGACCGCATCAACCGGCAATTCACGAAGATAATAGAAAGAAGAGAACCCCACCCCAAAATCATCCAATACAAAACCACAGCCGAGTTGCTTGAGATCATACAAAAGGCCACGTGTCCCGGGTAAATTATCCAAGGCAGCTGTTTCTGTTATTTCAAACATTAACAGGCCAGGATCAATCTGGTTAACTGAAAGCGCCTGGCTGATGGTCGGTAATAGTTCCGGATCGTTAAAGGCGTGTGCTGACAGGTTAATGGAGAAGCCAATGCGCCTATTTTCTGCTCGATTGATTCTTGCGGCCAATGCAATTGCCTTGTGCAGCACCAGATGATCGATTTTGTGGATAAGGCCGGTATGTTCTGCTGCACGGATGAATGCTCCAGGAGGATGAATGGTTCCGTCTTCATCCTGCATACGCAGCAAGACTTCGTAATGATGGGTCATTCCGTCGCGCAAGGTTTGAATGGGCTGCAGATAGAGCAGATAACGATCATGCGCATTGGCGTATTCAATTTTTTCTTTCCAGTAAACCAGTGTACGCACGCGTTCACGTGATTGATCATCGCTGGAAAACAGATGCCAGGTTCCACGCCCCGTTTCCTTGGCCTGATACATTGCAAGATCAGCAGCGGCCAGCAAGTCGTGAACATTATTTCCATGTTCGGGAAAGATCGCAATGCCGATACTGGCTGAAATATTGTGTGTTCTGCCATTAAGTGAAAGTTGTGTTTCACCCAGCCGGGCCAGAATTTTTTTGGCAACTTCAATGGCAGCTCCGGGCATGATTTCAGGCAGGATAACAGCGAATTCATCCCCACCCAACCGGGCAGCAATATCAGCCGTACGAACGGTACGGGATAACATGTCAGCGACCATTTTCAACATCGCGTCACCCGCTTGGTGACCACTGGTATCATTTACAAACTTGAATCGATCAAGGTCGAAAAACAGCAATGCCCCGGGATGCTGATATCTTTCCGCCCAACTGAGAATCTGTTCCAGTTCTTCACTGAAACGGCGGCGGTTGTACAGATTTGTCAGTGGATCATGATCAGCAAGCCACGCCAGATGACCCTCCACCCGCTTGTACTCGGTAATGTCGAGTCCAACGGAAAGAATCACGGAAGGATCATCCTTGGATTGCCACGTCAGGCGAGAATGGAGCCAGGCAACATTCCGTTTTGAATCATCTTTACATAGTACGATTGCTTCATGCCGTAACTGATCACGATTTCCCTTACGGATTTCCAGTAAATATACATCCAGATTATATTGCTCACCATCCGGCGCCAACAGCTCCATAAAGTGCTTGCCCTGCAGCTCCTCTTCGCTGTACCGGGTCAGTATTTCACCGTATGTATTAGTCATGATTATTTTTCCGCTGGCATCCTGTGTCAGGACGACGACTTGTGCCGTATCCAGCAGATTCTCAATAAAATCTTTCTCCTTGCTGAGTTCGTCACGTTGTTGAACCAGCATGCGGGTGCGGTAGGCAACTTTTTCCTCCAATTTTTCAAGCTTATGTGAAAGCGTGAGTGATGCATCGTGCAGAAGATCAATTTCATCATTCAACCGACGCCTTCGCCAGTGCGAGGAAAGAGCGCTGCGGAAACTGCCGAATCCTCTCCCGGCCAGTAATGGCAGGAGCGATACGATATATTTGAGGCGGGATAGCGGTCTTGAAATCATGCTGAACAAGATGATCTCTGAAAATATCATCCCGATCAGCCCGATGACGACAATACGCCAAATGGAATTCTGGATTGCCTGGACGGTATCAGTTACTTCGGTAATGATAACCAGCTGCCCTTGGTCAGGTATACGGATACCATGCAGCGGGAGCAGCTTGATCTGATAATGTCTGTTATTCCATTCATGTTGGATACCTTGTTCAATTTCTGCAAGATTTGGGTGACTTTTGGCTACTTTGCTCAGGATGGTGAGATTTTTACCGCTGTTTGTCAGAGCCGTAATGGAGACATTCCATTCAGGTATCCCCATGAAAGCATTGTTATCTGACAGTATGTTGTTGTGTGTGTTATTCACAGTACGTCCGACAAACAGGCCAATATCAGAATCGGAAGCACGTTTGAAATTCAAAAAAACATCAACCAGAGAAGAGCCAATAACAATGGCACCCGTTCGTACCCCATCAATCAGCAATGGCTCAATGATATATTGAGTACAGCTTTCAACACAGATCATCAACGTAGCAGGATGTTCACGCGTATTGACTTCACGAACATGCTCAAGAATAAGGTTGTCCCGGTATGCATTGGCATCAAAGTTGCCCCACCGTGCAAGCAATGATCCGGAAGAACTGTAGAAACGAATATCTTCGATATCGCTCTGAATCTGGAACAATGTCCAGTACCGTTCAAAGGTTGTGAGTATTTTCTGTGAGTTAGCTGCTTGCAGGCTGGCCTTCATCCCTTTTAAGTAGGGAATAACTCTGACGAGTCCGTGTAAACTTTCAGAATTGCGCCCGATTAGGCTTTCTATTTCTCTAGCGTAACGCTGGTATTGTGTTTCTCTTTGTTGATCAATGCTATCGATCAGGCTGTTGTAGTTGATCATGCTGAACGTGGTTACCACAAGCAGTAAAATCAGGCTACTCAGCAGGGAAATTTTCCAGCTTAGCCCGATAAATATCCGAAAAAATTTATGGCCAGTATTTTTTAAATCAACTGGCCTCTCGGAGATGGCAGGTTTCACTTGATCTTGCATCAGAACCGATAGGAAATTTGTGCGGCAAACAGATTCCAGTTTTTCTTAGTACTGGTGATATCCGGATTATCCAGTGGAGAAAGCCAGGCAGTTCCATTGATCCGATGATATTCAGTGCTCAGCATGATGGATGGAGTAATATTCCAGCGTAATCCTACCGTCAAATCTCTGGCGTACTGACTGTATGCCGGATGGCCGCTTACGGCTGCAAATTTCTTGCCGTTGCGATCTTTTCTGTTGGCGAAAAGCAGATCGTAGCGCAATACAGCTTCCCAGCCTGGAAGGAACCGGTAGATACCTTGCAGATAGAAGCTATCCCCGGTAGAACTCTGATCAAGTCTGGGGTTGCCAAAACCATGACGGCGAGAATAACGTAACGCATATTCTGAAGTTATGCTCCAGCGTTCTGCATTGTATTGCGCTGACAGAATCAGGGGAGAGAATCTGAATGAACCCGATTCAAAAATATCATTTTGGCTGGGATCATAGCCAACATTGAGCTGAGCGCTGCTGACAGCCAGGCGTAGCCGCCCGTCAGGCAGTTCGTAGAGGATACGGCCGATATATGAAAGCCTGCTTTTCAGATATCCTCGGATCGGGGTTGTATGACCAAAAATAGATGTTTCGGTATCTTTGTCATCTACCTGCGGAAAAGCAGCACCAAGCTGAATGGTAATATTTCCCCAATCTGTGCGTGATTCTCCGTACAGCTGAGCGCCATCCGAAGCCAGTGCCAGGTTGCGGGTCCGATCAAAATAGATTGATTGAGGTAACAGTATACTTGGCCGGGTAAAGGGCACATCACGGGTATCGTTATAGAACCCAAACGGATTCTTCATTCTGCCCAGGCGCAAGCCAAGTTCTACCCCGGGCGTATTAATAAAATTGTAATCAAGGAAGCCAAAATCAATACGGATGCCACCGTCACTGCCTTCTCCCGCCCTGCGGTGAAGTAACTGTCCGGAGAATTGCAATCTGGGTAGCGGGCGCAGAGAGGCTGTCACGCCCATTTCCCTGAAATCAAAGCTGCCCGAGTTGTTGCTGTGACCGAAAACATTGTTTCCGGTTGTCTTGATATATCCCTGGCTAAGGAAACCATGTACCTGCAGCTGCTTCAGAATTTGTACTCCCTGATGCCCATCAGCAAATCCGGATGGTGCGAAAAGAGTCAGAAGTAACCCTGCGATGCTCAAAAAGGGATTGGTGAAAAATTTTTTGCTATTCATTGATATGAACGACCTGGACACTTCCATCAATCTTGATTTCACTTAAATAACCGATTGATCCCGGTGTCGTCGCAATTTTTGTACGCATCTCTTCTTCGGAGTACACGACGAGTGGTGCTTGCCCGGTTCCTGAATAGACCAGGCGATCCCATGCGAGGCGTAATTGATAGGGGAAGACATTGAGTTTCTTTTTGGCAAATATACCGTGTAACGGCGCATCGTCAGGCAGCACGAAAACCCGGATCGGTACACCGCTTTGCCAGGTTCTAAGAGTCTGTTTACAATCTGTTTCTCACCCCTGATAATAAATAGATGAAGAGACCAAAATACGCCAGTGACATCAGCCGAGAGAAGTTTGCCGAGA
>NZ_QICQ01000008.1 GCF_003201195.1 Nitrosomonas eutropha
CAGTATGAGTGGACAGTGCGCCACTTGGGAAAGTCATTAGGCAGGGCTCGCCACTGGCAGCCGCTCTTGAGCAAATACAGCACCGCACAAAAAACATCGTACAGATCTATTCGTCGAGGGCTGGTCTTCCTGCGCGCGCTCTCCAGCAAAGGCTTGATAAGCTCGAATTGTTCACGACTGATGTCGCTCGGGTAACTTCTTCTCATCTTCCGAGTTTCTCATACTCCCCTAGACTTTGAACAGGTTCTGAGATGATAGGTTTCGACAAGCCGCCGGTAAGTCAGAAACTGGTGATGGCCAGTAGGGTGCCCGTACAGCTCTGTAGATGTGCGTTTGCACGTGCGGCAGCAGAAACATGCACCTGCTTGATATATCTTCAGTGATAAAGGTAATTCGACTGGCAAACCAGCTCAAGACAACGCTTAAGTTACTTGACAATCTCGACCAAGGCAGCATTCCCCACCAAGGCCATCCTTGGTTGCACTATTTTTCAACCTGTTTTCGAGAATCGGAGGCTTTCATAATTCATGCCTCCCTCTATTTTTTTGATGTTTCGATTCTGTTGGGCAGAAAAATTTTTCAATGTTGATGCAGACATAGTCGATTTTTATCGTGATCTCAAGCAACCGGGCGGCTGGTAGCAAATCTACAGACCCTGGGAAGCAAGCGAGGTTAAGCTGCCCTTTCATCGAACGTTTGAGAGCCACGTCAGAGCTAATGTAGATTATGCTTGATTTCTATCGGGTTTTGCTTGCAACCACGAAAGAAATACGGAAAATCGCACTGGTAATAACAATGAAGTTTCTTTGTGGAAAAGAGGGGGATTCCGGCTTATGAGTGGTGAAACGTTTGATCTTGACAAGCAGCAGTTGATGCAACGTGAATTCGATCAGATGGAGAATAAGCTGCCGGGGGCAATTTATTCTCTGCGCCAGAAGGTAGCTTTGACTTGTCGTATTTTATTTGATAATGGCCATGATTCCGGGCTGGCCGGACAAATTACCGCGCGCGGGGAGGTGCCGGGCACGTTTTTGACGCAGCGGCTGGGATTCGGTTTTGACGAGATCAGTGCCGGGAATTTGTTGCTGGTTGATGAGGATTTGCTGGTGCTGGAAGGGGAGGGTATGCCTAATCCCGCGAATCGTTTTCATTCCTGGGTATATCGTGCACGCCCCGATGTACATTGCATTGTCCACTCCCATGCATTGCATACAGCGGCACTGAGTATGCTGGAAACACCACTCATCATTTCGCACATGGATAACTGTGTGCTGTATGGTGATGTGGCTTTTTTACCGAAATGGCCGGGTGTTCCGGTGGGTAACGAAGAAGGTGGGTTGATTGCCGAGGCATTGGGTAGTAAACGCGCATTGATGCTTGCTCATCACGGACTGCTGGTGGCTTGCAGTAATGTTGAGGAAGCCTGTTTGATCGCGCTGGCATTTGAGCGGGCTGCACGCATGCAGTTGCTGGCAAGTGCGGTTGGCGAAATTCAGCCGATCGATCCGACGCTGGGACGAGAGGCGCATGACTGGATTTTACATGCGCAACGCAGTGCGAGCGCCTTTGCCTATTACGCCCGACGTTCTCTGAAACATTGTTCTGATTGTCTGTGAGAGTGATGATTCTTACGTCGCTCACTCAGCGGTTTGCCATCTGGTTTGCGCTGGTGGCGTTATTGCCGATTGCGTTGGTCGGCTATGGTTTGCTGCACATCTTTGAGGGAGAAATCAGCAAGTCGGCCATTCAGCAGGTTTCGTCGATTGCTGACAAAAAAGTTGAACAGATTGATTCTTACTTGCATGAACGGATACTGGACGCAGATCTTATCCAGACAAGTGACACGACGCGTCAGGCAATAGACGAATTTTCACAGGTATTCAGCCGGCATGGTGCAGATTCCGATGTCTATCGATCTCTGGATGCTCGCTACCGGGCGCATTACGAGCGCTACCTTGCAGGCACAGGCTACTATGATCTGTTCCTGATATCTTCTGATGGCTGGATTGTTTTTTCTGTTGGCCATGAATCCGATTTTGCCACCAATTTATTAACAGGTCCTTATCGAGATACTGGGTTGGGTGAGGTATTTCAACAAATAAAAGAGACACATCAAAGCGATCTATCTAGTTTTGAATACTATCCGCCATCACACGGTGCAATTGCGGCGTTTGTCGCCGTGCCCATATTGATTGATGGAGATTTTCACGGAGTGCTGGCGCTGCAGATATACAGCGAGCATGTATTCAATGTGCTGACCAATAACGTCGGACTGGGTGAAAGTGGCGAAACAATTGTTACTCATAGAGAAAACAAAGACACTGCCCGAATCGTGGCGCCTCTGCGGGAAGATCCTAATGCTGCTCTGAAACGCACCATATCTCTGAGTGAGCCGTTGCTTGCATTGGCGATCAGAAACAGTCTGAATGGCGAACATGGAGGAGGAGTAGTCACTGATTTTAATGGCCAGCCGGTGATTGCCGCCTGGCGGTATTTATCACGTATGGGCTGGGGGATAGTCGTACAGATTGATACCGAGGAAGCATTTGCTTCGGTGACGAAAATGCGCATCATGGGGTTGGTGGTGCTTGGCCTGACTTTCTTGATGGCGATTCTGGGGGCGCTATTGTTCAACCGGCGGGTTGTGATCCCGCTGAAAAATCTCAATGAATGCGCTCAAGCAATTACTGCCGGGAATCTTCAGCATCATATTCCCAGTGAAGGGTGGGATGAGATCGGGCAACTAGCCGGTGCTTTCGATATGATGACTGAGCGCTTGGCGATCAGCTACCGGCATCTGGAGGCGCGTGTGGCTGAGCGTACTGCCCAACTTGAGCGACTCAACGCCGAGCTGGCAATCAAGGAAGAGGAAACACGTTCAGTCGTTGAACACATGGTGGATTGTGTGGTGTCAACCGATGATCGAGGCGTGATGCTCTCGGTGAATCCCGTCATGGAAAAACTGTTTGGCTATACCGTGGAAGAGGCGATCGGGCAGAACGTTTCCATTCTGGTGCCAGAGCCAGATAGAAGCATGCATGAATACTATATGCAGCGGTATTGTGAAACTGGATATGGTCAGCAATATGTGGGGCGTCCACAATTGCCAGGCGGGCATAATGTCGGGCTGGGGCGTGAAGTCGAGGGGGTACGCAAGGATGGAACGGTTATTCCTTTGTATCTTGCAGTTAGTGAGTATTTCGTAGGAGATGAACGGCATTTCACTGGAATTATGCGTGATATGCGCGAGCATGTGAAAATCCGACAGGATCTGGAACAGGCGCGGCACGAGGCCGAGCTGGCCAATCAGGCAAAATCTGCTTTTCTTGCCGCCATGAGCCATGAAATTCGCACGCCGATGAATGGTGTGATTGGCATGATCGATGTACTGGATCAGACCAGCTTGAGTACGTATCAGAGAGAAATGACTGATCTCATTCGGGAATCTGCCTTCGCGTTGCTTGAGATCATTGAGGATATTCTCGATTTTTCCAAGATTGAGGCGGGCAGGCTGGAGATCGAGCAAACGCCGATATCTTTGGAGAAAGTGGTGGAGCGTGCATGTGGGACGCTGACACATATGGCTGCCAGCAAGGAAGTTGAGTTGACCTTGTTCGTAGATCCGGCTTTACCGGAAGGTGTACTGGGAGATGCGTTGCGTTTGCGGCAGATATTAATCAACCTGATTAACAATGCCATCAAATTTTCCAGTGGCATGTCGCGGTTAGGGCGTGTTGCGGTCAGGGCCAGTCCGGCGGAGGAGGTGGATGGCGATGTTGTAACGGTTATGTTCCAGGTTATCGATAATGGTATCGGTATGGATGATGCTGCTCGGGAGCGTTTGTTTACACCTTTTTCCCAGGGAGATGCTTCCACCACGCGCCGCTTTGGTGGAACCGGCTTGGGTTTGATCATCTGCCGTCGGCTGGTTGAGTTGATGAAAGGTGAGATCTCTGTAGAAAGTAAACCTGATGTAGGCTCTGTGTTTACCGTGCGTATCCCGTTTGGAATAATTCAGAGAGAAGTCATTCAAGAGGAGGAATTGGAAACAGATCTCACGGGGTTGTCATGTGTGGTTATGGGAAGTAAAGACGGATTGAGCCTTGATCTTGCAACCTATCTGAAATATGCAGGTGTTGTAGTTGAGTGTGTACCGGGATTGCTTGCTGCACGTGAACGAATTAAACAGCTTCCGACGGGTCAATGGTTGTTAGTGGTAGATATGAGGGATGAGGAGTTGCCCATTGAAGAGTTGCGTGCGGTATTTCGCGATCGGCCCAATTCGAGTGTAAATGACAAGCTTCAGTTTGTAATTATTAGACGTGGCCGCCGCCATCGCGGCCGTATGGAAGAGGAGGGTGTAGTGACGCTCGATGGAAATGTACTTTATCGTCGGGTATTTCTCCGTGCGGTAGCGGTTGCAGCCGGCCGGGCAAAGCTAGAGGAAGATCAGGATATTTCTGTAGTAGTTGTCGATAAAGTTGTTCCATTATCCCGGGAAGAGGCGCTACAGCGGGATAATCTGATTCTGGTTGCTGAAGACAATGAGATTAACCAGAAAGTTATTCGCCAGCAGCTTACTTTGCTGGGGTTTGCTGCAGACATTGTCGTCAATGGGCGTGAGGCACTGCAGAAATGGAAAAGTGGAGAGTATGCGCTGATACTGACTGATCTGCATATGCCGGAAATGGATGGGTATCAGTTAACGCAATCGATTCGCGCTGAAAAAACGGGCCGTTATCAGATTCCAATCATCGCTTTGACAGCGAATGCACTGAAGGGTGAAGCGGAAAGGTGTCGTGCACTAGGAATGGATGATTATCTGAGTAAGCCGGTGCAACTAGAACAGCTTAAATCGGTACTGGAGAAATGGTTACAAGGGTCGAAACGGGTGGAGCAACAGGAGGAAAATATTCATCGGCCTTTAGTTGCCGCTGAAAAAATCACAGTGGATATTAATATACTTAAATCGTTGGTCGGAAATGATCAGGTCATTATCAAAGAATTTTTGCAAGATTTTCTCCGTGACGCTCGAAAGATTGCTGAACAGTTGCAAAGTACCGTAGCAGATGGCAAGGCAGATGAGGCGAAATTTGCCGTACATAAGCTTAAATCTTCAGCGCGTTCGATTGGTGCGCTGGCTCTGGGTGAGTGGTGTGCGCAAATGGAGGTGGCTGCAAAAGAAGGTGATGTGGAAAAACTGGCTAGGCTATTGCCTGGCTTTAAACAAGAGCTGGCCGAAGTGGGGAGTTATATTAAGAAGGTATTGGCACAACCCGATGTGTGAGCGCAAAAGGATGAAATATGAAAATTCATGAATACCAGGCTAAAGCAATTCTTAGCCGTTATGCGATTAGTGTGCCGGCCGGTATTGCTTGTTTTAGCGTGGAGGAAGCGATTCTGGCTGCTGAAAAGCTGGGGGGTGATAAATGGGTGGTCAAGGCACAAATTTATGCTGGAGGGCGTGGCAAGGCAGGGGGGGTAAAGCTGGCAAAGTCCATTGTGGAGGTCCGGCAGTTTTCTGAGGCGATGTTGTTTGCTCCGCTGGTCACGCATCAAACCGGCCCACAGGGACAGATTGTTCGCCGGCTCTATATTGAACAGGGGATCGATATCAGTCATGAGTATTACGTGGCACTGGTTGTTGATCGTGCTTCGCAGTGTGTCAGTTTAATTGCGAGTGATGCGGGTGGCATGGATATTGAGGGGGTGGCAACCAGTACACCAGAAAAAATACATAAAACTCAGATTAATCCGCTTGAGGGATTGAATCTTCAAGATGCAGAGAGAGTTGTGCGCCAGATCAATTTGCCTGAATCATGCCGATCAGCGGCGGTGTCTATGCTGGGGGCGCTATATCAGGCATTCGATGAGAACGATATTTCATTACTTGAAATCAATCCGTTGATTGTTACACCAGATAACCGTCTGATTGCTTTGGACGCCAAAATGAATTTCGATGATAACGCCTTGTTTCGTCATCCGGAAATCGTTGCCCTGCGGGATCTGGATGAAGATGATCCGCTTGAGGTTGAAGCAGCGCGGCATGGGCTTTCCTATATTCCGCTTGATGGTGATATTGGCTGTCTAGTCAACGGTGCTGGTTTGGCTATGGCAACCATGGACATTATTAAACTCTATGGTGGCAATCCAGCCAATTTTCTGGATGTGGGAGGCGGAGCGACGGTGGAAAAAGTAACTGAGGCATTCAAGCTGATGCTGAGAAATCCCGATTTGCAGGCAATACTGGTCAATATTTTTGGTGGGATTATGCGCTGCGATGTAATTGCTGATGGGGTGGTGTCAGCGGTGCGCGAGGTGAAGCTAGCTGTTCCATTGATTGTTCGATTGGAGGGAACCAATGTGGAGTTGGGGAAAAAGATTCTGGCAGATTCGGGATTAACGATTATTGCTGGCAGCAACATGGCTGATGCTGCCAGAAAGGCGGTGGATGCAGCAGCTCGGCATCGATCTGAAGCTGCAACCAGAGGAGCATAACAGATGGCTATTCTGATTGATCGTCATACGCGTGTCATGACACAGGGTATTACAGGTAAAACCGGGCAGTTTCATACTCGCCAGTGCCGAGAATATGCTTTTGGCAGGGATTGTTTTGTGGCTGGAGTCAATCCTAAAAAGGCAGGAGAGGATTTTGAAGGTATTCCGGTGTTTGCAACAGTGGAAGCAGCAAGGCAGACGACGGGTGCGACTGTATCGGTGATTTATGTGCCGCCTGCTTATGCAGCTGCAGCAATTGATGAGGCGGTGGAGGCCGAACTGGATCTGGTCATCTGCATTACTGAAGGTATTCCTGTTCGAGATATGTTGCGGACACGCGCCCGTATGCGTGGAAAAAAGACACAGTTGATCGGTCCTAATTGTCCGGGAGTTATCACGCCAGGTGAGTTGAAAATTGGCATTATGCCAGGCGCCATTCATCAACAAGGAAGGATTGGGGTGGTTTCAAGATCAGGTACGTTAACTTATGAGGCAGTGGCGCAGCTGAGTGAGCTGGGATTAGGGCAATCTACTTGCATCGGAATTGGTGGTGATCCGATCAATGGTCTTAAACATATTGATATCCTAAAGTTGTTCAATGAGGATGACGGAACTGATGCGGTGTTGATGGTGGGTGAAATTGGTGGTACTGATGAGGAAGAATCTGCTCATTGGGTTAAAGATCATATGAAGAAGCCGGTGGTGGGGTTTGTTGCCGGAATGACAGCGCCTCCCGGCAAACGGATGGGGCATGCAGGTGCAATTATTGCTGGAGGCAAAGGAACAGCACAGGAAAAAATTGAAGTAATGGAGGCATGTGGTATTCATGTTGCCCGCAATCCAGCTGAAATGGGCAAGCTATTGAAAACAGTGATATAGCAAAAAATAAAATATAACGAATAAAAGGGAGTGAAAAATGCTGCGAGTAAATGTTGTTGCGATAGTAATTGCTTTATTGGCAGGCTGTACGATGGCTAAGCGCCCGATGCCTGGCCCCGTTCTCCCGGCTCCGGATCCTGTTGTGCAGCAAAGACCGTCCGGTCCGTTGCCGCTTAGTACGCGCCCAACCTACAATCTTGCTGGCTACCCCAAAGCAGCTCAGGAAGGATATGTGGATGGATGTGAAACCGCAAAACAATCAGCTTATGGGTTTAAGGATAAAAAACGCTACGCGGCCGATATGCAGTACCGGATGGGTTGGGATGACGGGTTATCTATTTGTCGTGGTACACGTTGATCAAAATAAACTGATCCGCTGACTGTTATGAAAAGTTTGCTGAAAATAACGTGGTTATTATGGGGTGCGTTGACTTTTCCGGCTTATGCCGTTGATTTGCCAGATACCGTCAGGCAGGCACTAAAAAAAACAGGCATTCCCGAAGCAGCTGTCGGGATTTATGTCAGGGAAGTCGGTGCTGAGCGGCCGCTAGTGTCAGTCAATGCTGATGTGCCAATGAATCCTGCTTCAGTCATGAAGGTTGTAACAACGTATGCCGGACTGGAAATGCTTGGGCCATCATACACGTGGCGTACTAAGGTGTATGCAAATGGCAATCTGGAAAATGGCAGATTGCAAGGTGACTTGATCATCAAGGGTTATGGCGATCCCAGTCTTAATCTGGAAAATTTCTGGCTGTTGCTCCGTCAGCTTCGCCAGTCCGGGCTAAAAGATATCAGCGGGGATCTGGTACTGGATTACAGCTACTATAGTTTTCCGACGGAAAATCCTGGTGCTTTTGATGGTAAACGCTATAAAACTTACAATGTGGCCCCGGAAGCGCTGCTGGTGAATTACCACACATCAACACTACATCTATTTCCCGAATCGCAGCATGGTGGAGTGCGGGTTACGGCCGATCCGGAAAGCCAATTGCTGAATGTGCAAAACCACCTCAAACTGACTCAGAAAAAATGTAGCACCAGTGGAGTTCGCGTGAATATTCGTGACGATGTTCCGCGACCAGGCCATGTGACAGTAATGCTTGAAGGTGATTACTCGGCTCATTGTGGCCAAACCGCTTACTACCTGAGTTTGCACGAGAGCTCGACGTACATTCATCAGCTGTTTAGTGGGCTATGGAAGCAGCTGGATGGTACATTTAATGGCAGCGTACGGCATGGAGTAACATCAAAAACGCTGAATCCGATTAGTGTCTACCATTCTCCGCCACTGGCCGAAGTCATTCGTGGTATTAACAAATTCAGTAATAACGTAGCAGCAAAACAGTTGTTTTTATCACTGGGTGAAACAGAATCTAACGGCGGCGAATTTGTTTCACCCAATCTTGCGCGATCTGGAATACGACAGTGGCTATTTTCAAAAAATATGGATTTTCCAGAATTGGTGCTGGAAAATGGATCGGGGTTGTCACGCATAGAACGAATCAGTGCGCGGCATTTAAATGACTTGCTGAATGCGGCTTATTTTTCGCCCACGATGCCTGAATTCATGGCCTCCCTGGCAGTGGTCGGGGTGGATGGAACAGCTCGAAAGCGCTTAAAGAAATCCGTTGTTGCTCAAAAGGCGCATATTAAAACAGGCACATTGAAAGATGTATCTGCGATAGCAGGGTATGTGCTGAACCATAAAAAAAAGCGTTATGTAATAGTATTCATCGTGAATCATCCGAAGTCAGGCGGTGCAAGAGTGGCTATGGATGCGCTATTAGAATGGTTGTATATAAAAACATAAAACATGAGGAAAGTGTAGATAGCGGGCTAGGGCCTGTTTCCGTTTGATCTCATTCAAGCTTTTGATTTAAAGAAGCAAGCTCAATCGTTATAGCTCCCACACAACAGTAATACGAGTTTGCTCTTATAAAGCAAGAAGATAGCCTGAAATGCCAATAGACCCTAGGTATAAAATTAAAAATGTTTTTAAGCAAAAATGGATGATCCGCAAGATACTTTGTCGCAGAATCATGAAGGTGTCTTTTTTAAAATACTAAATAAAATCAAATGATTACATTGATTAACAGATAAAAATGAAAAATGATGGTTAACATCGCTTGACTTGGGTTATTTAATCTATATAATGCGCATCTCTATAGCGATGACGCAAATCAAAGCAAAGATCTTTAAAAAAACAAATAACCAATAAGTGTGGACGCTTGGCAATACAAAAGTTGTAAGGCCCAATAAAATTGGGCTGGTAAATGATTAAGCGTCTGCGAAGATGGCCTGTCAAATAGGCTTGAGTCAGATGAAAAGAAATAAAACTGAAGAGTTTGATCCTGGCTCAGATTGAACGCTGGCGGCATGCTTTACACATGCAAGTCGAACGGCAGCGGGGGCTTCGGCCTGCCGGCGAGTGGCGAACGGGTGAGTAATACATCGGAACGTGTCCTTAAGTGGGGAATAACGCATCGAAAGATGTGCTAATACCGCATATCTCTCAGGAGGAAAGCAGGGGATCGAAAGACCTTGCGCTAAAGGAGCGGCTGATGTCTGATTAGCTAGTTGGTGGGGTAAAGGCTTACCAAGGCAACGATCAGTAGCTGGTCTGAGAGGACGACCAGCCACACTGGGACTGAGACACGGCCCAGACTCCTACGGGAGGCAGCAGTGGGGAATTTTGGACAATGGGCGAAAGCCTGATCCAGCCATGCCGCGTGAGTGAAGAAGGCCTTCGGGTTGTAAAGCTCTTTTAGTCGGAAAGAAAGAGTCATAGTAAATAGCTATGATTTATGACGGTACCGACAGAAAAAGCACCGGCTAACTACGTGCCAGCAGCCGCGGTAATACGTAGGGTGCGAGCGTTAATCGGAATTACTGGGCGTAAAGGGTGCGCAGGCGGCCTTGTAAGTCAGATGTGAAAGCCCCGGGCTTAACCTGGGAATTGCGTTTGAAACTACAAAGCTAGAGTGCAGCAGAGGGGAGTGGAATTCCATGTGTAGCAGTGAAATGCGTAGAGATGTGGAAGAACACCGATGGCGAAGGCAGCTCCCTGGGTTGACACTGACGCTCATGCACGAAAGCGTGGGGAGCAAACAGGATTAGATACCCTGGTAGTCCACGCCCTAAACTATGTCAACTAGTTGTCGGATCTAATTAAGGATTTGGTAACGTAGCTAACGCGTGAAGTTGACCGCCTGGGGAGTACGATCGCAAGATTAAAACTCAAAGGAATTGACGGGGACCCGCACAAGCGGTGGATTATGTGGATTAATTCGATGCAACGCGAAAAACCTTACCTACCCTTGACATGCTTGGAATCTAATGGAGACATAAGAGTGCCCGAAAGGGAGCCAAGACACAGGTGCTGCATGGCTGTCGTCAGCTCGTGTCGTGAGATGTTGGGTTAAGTCCCGCAACGAGCGCAACCCTTGTCGCTAATTGCTATCATTTTAATGAGCACTTTAGCGAGACTGCCGGTGACAAACCGGAGGAAGGTGGGGATGACGTCAAGTCCTCATGGCCCTTATGGGTAGGGCTTCACACGTAATACAATGGCGCGTACAGAGGGTTGCCAATCCGCGAGGAGGAGCCAATCTCAGAAAGCGCGTCGTAGTCCGGATCGGAGTCTGCAACTCGACTCCGTGAAGTCGGAATCGCTAGTAATCGCGGATCAGCATGCCGCGGTGAATACGTTCCCGGGTCTTGTACACACCGCCCGTCACACCATGGGAGTGATTTTCACCAGAAGCAGGTAGTTTAACCGCAAGGAGGGCGCTTGCCACGGTGGGGGTCATGACTGGGGTTAAGTCGTAACAAGGTAGCCGTAGGGGAACCTGCGGCTGGATCACCTCCTTTCATAAATTATTGTCAAGTGTTCACACTTATTGGTTGTTTGAGTAGATAAATATAAATTTGGGTTTGAGGTGTTGGGTTAAACTTGGACTCGTAAGGGTCTGTAGCTCAGTTGGTTAGAGCACACGCTTGATAAGCGTGGGGTCGGTGGTTCAAGTCCACCCAGACCCACCATAGGGGGTGTAGCTCAGCTGGGAGAGCACCTGCTTTGCAAGCAGGGGGTCATCGGTTCGATCCCGTTCACCTCCACCATTAAGAATGGAAATTTAATTTATTTATTGTTCTTTAAAAATAAAAATTGGGTAAGATTGTGCTTAAAGCATAATTAAAGTAACTATAAGAGTGATGACAAACACCAATCTTTTTTTGTGATGGTGGTGGTAAGTTTTCAAGATTATAGGATCAAGCGAACAAGTGCATGTGGTGGATGCCTTGGCGATTACAGGCGATGAAGGACGTGGAAGCCTGCGAAAAGCTCCGGGGAGCTGGCAATAAGCTTTGATCCGGAGATGTCCGAATGGGGAAACCCACCCGTAAGGGTAATCACTCCTGAATATATAGGGGGTTGATGGCTAACCTGGTGAACTGAAACATCTAAGTAGCCAGAGGAAAAGAAATCAAAAGAGATTCCCAGAGTAGCGGCGAGCGAAATGGGAGCAGCCGGTAATATTTAGTATTTGAATTAATCGAATTATCTGGAAAGTTAAACCGTAGTGGGTGATAGTCCCGTAGATAAAAATTCAAGTATGGAACTAAGATTACGCAAAGTAGGGCGGGGCACGTGAAATCCTGTCTGAATATAGGGGGACCATCCTCTAAGGCTAAATACTCGTAATCGACCGATAGTGAACCAGTACCGTGAGGGAAAGGCGAAAAGAACCCCGGGAGGGGAGTGAAATAGATCCTGAAACCGCATGCATACAAACAGTGGGAGCCTCGCAAGGGGTGACCGCGTACCTTTTGTATAATGGGTCAGCGACTTACATTCAGTAGCAAGCTTAACCGATAGGGGAGGCGTAGTGAAAACGAGTCTTAATAGGGCGATAAGTTGCTGGGTGTAGACCCGAAACCAGATGATCTACCCATGGCCAGGATGAAGCGAGGGTAATGCTTCGTGGAGGTCCGAACCCACTAATGTTGAAAAATTAGGGGATGAGCTGTGGGTAGGGGTGAAAGGCTAAACAAATCTGGAAATAGCTGGTTCTCTCCGAAAACTATTTAGGTAGTGCCTCATATATCATTTTTGGGGGTAGAGCACTGTTATGGCTAGGGGGTCGTCAAGACTTACCAAACCATTGCAAACTCCGAATACCAAAAAATGTAAGTATGGGAGACAGACATCGGGTGCTAACGTTCGGTGTCGAGAGGGAAACAACCCAGACCTTCAGCTAAGGTCCCAAAGATACAGTTAAGTGGTAAACGAAGTGGGAAGGCATAGACAGTCAGGAAGTTGGCTTAGAAGCAGCCATCCTTTAAAGAAAGCGTAATAGCTCACTGATCGAGTCGTCCTGCGCGGAAGATGTAACGGGGCTAAACTGTACACCGAAGCTAAGGACTTGCAATTAGTTGCAAGTGGTAGGAGAGCGTTCCGTAGGCCTGTGAAGGTGATTTGTGAAGATTGCTGGAGGTATCGGAAGTGCGAATGCTGACATGAGTAGCGATAAAGGAAGTGAAAAGCTTCCTCGCCGAAAACCCAAGGTTTCCTGTGCAACGTTCATCGGCGCAGGGTTAGTCGGCTCCTAAGGTGAGGCAGAGATGCGTAGCTGATGGGAAACTGGTTAATATTCCAGTACCTTTATTTAATGCGATGCGGGGACGAAGAAGGCTAGCTTAGCCGGGTGTTGGATGTCCCGGTTGAAGCAGGTAGACATGCTATCTAGGAAAATCCGGATGGCTAAGTTGAGATGTGATAACGAAACTTCCTTAGGGAAGCCAAGTAAGTAATGCCATGCTTCCAGGAAAAGCCGCTAAGCTTCAGTTAAATAAAGACCGTACCGTAAACCGACACAGGTGGGAAGGATGAGAATTCTAAGGCGCTTGAGAGAACTCAGGAGAAGGAACTCGGCAAATTGACACCGTAACTTCGGGAGAAGGTGTGCCTTTAGTATGTAAAGTACTTCGCGTATGGAGCAGAAAAAGGTTGCAATAAAATGGTGGCTGCGACTGTTTAATAAAAACACAGCACTCTGCAAACACGAAAGTGGACGTATAGAGTGTGACGCCTGCCCGGTGCCGGAAGGTTAAGTGATGGGGTGCAAGCTCTTGATCGAAGCCCCGGTAAACGGCGGCCGTAACTATAACGGTCCTAAGGTAGCGAAATTCCTTGTCGGGTAAGTTCCGACCTGCACGAATGGCGTAACGATGGCCACACTGTCTCCTCCTGAGACTCAGCGAAGTTGAAATGGTTGTGAAGATGCAATCTACCCGCGGCTAGACGGAAAGACCCCGTGCACCTTTACTGTAGCTTTACATTGGATTTTGATTATTCTTGTGTAGGATAGGTGGGAGGCTGTGATATATGCTCGCTAGAGTATATGGAGCCAACCTTGAAATACCACCCTGGAATGGTCGGAATTCTAACTCAGGTCCATAATCTGGATCGAGGACCGTGTATGGTAGGCAGTTTGACTGGGGCGGTCTCCTCCCAAAGAGTAACGGAGGAGTGCGAAGGTACGCTAGGTACGGTCGGAAATCGTGCTGATAGTGCAATGGCATAAGCGTGCTTAACTGCGAGACTGACAAGTCGAGCAGATGCGAAAGCAGGTCATAGTGATCCGGTGGTTCTGTATGGAAGGGCCATCGCTCAACGGATAAAAGGTACGCCGGGGATAACAGGCTGATTCCTCCCAAGAGTTCATATCGACGGGGGAGTTTGGCACCTCGATGTCGGCTCATCACATCCTGGGGCTGTAGTCGGTCCCAAGGGTATGGCTGTTCGCCATTTAAAGTGGTACGTGAGCTGGGTTTAAAACGTCGTGAGACAGTTTGGTCCCTATCTGCCGTGGGCGTTGGAAATTTGAGTGGGGCTGCTCCTAGTACGAGAGGACCGGAGTGGACGCACCTCTGGTGTACCGGTTATGACGCCAGTCGTATCGCCGGGTAGCTAAGTGCGGGAGAGATAACCGCTGAAAGCATCTAAGCGGGAAACTTGCCATAAGATTAGATTTCCCGGGAGTATAACTCCCCTGAAGGTTCGTTGGAGACTACAACGTTGATAGGTCGAATGTGGAAGCGCAGTAATGCGTTGAGCTAATCGATACTAATTGACCGTGAGGCTTGATCCTATAATCTTGAAAATTGAGTTATATTTTATATATAGTTGCGGTTATTACCCAATTCTACCGTTTATGCTTGGCGGCCATAGCGCTTTGGACCCACCTTTTCCCATCCCGAACAGAGAAGTGAAACGAAGCAGCGCCGATGATAGTATGTTTTCACATGTGAAAGTAGGTCACCGCCAAGCTTCCTATTTATAGAGTATTTTGAAAGATTATTTTTTTAAAATACTCTATTGTTTTGTTGAGGCAAAACTATTTTTTAATTTTAGCTTGCAATATTTTTATATATATTATGAAATAAATCTATAGATCTTGCGTGGCTAATATTTAAATATTTTTTAATGAATTAACAAATATCCTCTTAGTATTCCCATTCCTATTTATTTCATTTATTGCAGCCATATTTTTATATGGCTATAATGAATGATTTTTCTCTCTTCTCACCTAGCTATCTTCATAGTATCGTTTTAATTTCATGGATTGAATTTGAATTACCTAGGGTTACATGGATGTAATTCTAATTATCAATGTTCTTATGTGATTTCTGTTTCTATTGAAAACAGGAATAAGTTGGCCAAGATGTTTGGGTGTGATCTTGATGTACAGATCAAGTGACTTATTCTCTATGCTCATTATCCCGTATGATGATTACATCATTTTCCTTAACTGCCTGTCTGGTGGATTCTTTTTTATTTGTAAAACTTTGTAAACTATGGAGAAGCTTTATTTTCTAGTTTAATCTTCTATTTAAACAAATGAACAGTAGTGATAATCTAGGTTGTGGTGTTATCTTAAAATTTGTTCTGCATTCATAATAGAAGTTTTGGCCGCAATATCTGAGCTATGTGTTGCATATTAAAAACGCGAATATAAGGGCGATATGGTGGCCAGACAGTATTTGAAATTATGCAAATAGTGGTTGCAGGCGTTGATTATGTTGGGTTATCTAATTTAGTGTTGCTGGCAACATGCTGAAGGTTTGTCAGCGTCACTATCTATACGCCTACAAACATCAATCACTTCAATGCGAGTTTTATTAAGATAGGTTACCTCGAAAAATCCTGTTTTTGAAAATCTACTGATCACAATAAAATCAATGTGTTACGTACAAATATTTTCAGAATTTATAGATTTTTCGGGATAATCAGTAATCATTCGTGATGTCATAATCATCAATCCGTGAGCAGTGATGGCGATCAAATACGCCACCCAGCTGGTTATCTTGCCAAAATTAGTAAGGTATTGGGTTACAGATAACCTGTTTTTCTCATAAATTTTTAGTGAGGGTAGTAGAGTGCCATCAGGCAGGAATTCCACCGCTATTTATCGACAGTACCGAGATCGAGGCGATCAAGCCGTTGCTGGAGAGTGCGCTGGAAGACCCATCCCAGACGCATAGACCTGTCCGAAATATTCTGTGTGGTGTGCTCTCTGTATTTATTCAGGAGTGGCTGCCAATGACGCATGCTGCTCGAAAAGTTTCCCAAATAGCGCAAGTACACTCGTACTTTTCCATCTGGAGTGAAACGCGAAGGTGGCGGTTCTGCTAGAGCAGGCTTTAAAAATCAGGTTAGTGTGGTCCGAGAGAAGCTGGGTCCAATGCCAGCAACACGTTCTTGGTTGTGGGCGTACAAAGTGCCAAAAACACTGACACAGCACGGTTCAAGGGTTATGATGCGGGCAACGAAGTTTCGGGAATCAAACGCCACATTGCAGTAGATACTAAGGATTATCCGATGCAATCGCAGTCACTATAGCTGAAGAGGCCGTAAGGGAGCTTTGCTGGCGGCTGCGTCGAGGCTGCAGCAGGGACAAAGTTTGCTGTACGACAGCGATTATATGGACAAACCTTTCGCTCAAGGAAAGTGCGAAGTCCTGGAAAAGTTTGTGTCGGCACAAATCGCCAAACATAGCGGCGGCCATACCTTTAAGGTCATATCCAAGCGCTGGATTATGGGATGTGGTTTCGCGTGGCTAGAAAAGAATCGGCGGCTGTGGAAAAACTGTGAGCGATTACTCAATATCAACATATCGTAGGACTTAAACAACTAAGATCGTAGGCGTCTATCAGCTGATTATGAAGACAGGATCGGATAATTTATTCAACGAGTCATGAAGTGCATCAGGGCTAAAGGAATTGCTGAGTTTTTCAACTTGCGGATCCCTTGTGTCAGGCAAGTTGCCACTTCAAGATTTATACACGTGATCTATTCGGGAGCAATTAATTGAAGATACTTATTACTGGTTCAGCCGGTTTTATTGGATCTGCATTGACGCTGCGGCTGCTTGAACGTGGTGACACCGTCATTGGTATCGATAATCACAATGATTATTATGATCCACAGATTAAGGAGGATCGTCTTGCCCGGTTTGCGGATCATCCTGCTTACACCCATTTGCGTCTTGACTTGGCAGATCGCGAAGGGATCAATTCCTGTTTTGAAATGCATAAACCACAACGGGTGGTGAATCTGGCTGCTCAGGCTGGGGTGCGCTATTCCATTGAGAATCCATTGGCTTATATTGACAGCAATATCGTTGGTTTTGCCCATATTCTTGAAGGTTGTCGTCATAACGGTGTCGAACATCTGGTGTATGCCAGCAGCTCTAGCGTGTACGGTGCCAATACGCAGATGCCGTTTTCGGTGCATCACAACGTTGATCACCCGCTCAGCCTTTATGCAGCCAGCAAAAAATCTAATGAGCTAATGGCGCATACTTACAGCCATTTATATAACTTGTCGACTGCTGGCCTACGTTTTTTTACTGTATATGGTCCTTGGGGGCGGCCGGATATGGCGCTGTTTAAATTCACTAAGGCTATTCTTGCCGGAGAAAAGATTCCGGTATTTAACTATGGAAAACATCGCCGAGATTTTACTTATGTAGATGACATTGTGGAGGGCGTAATCCGTGTGCTGGATCAACCCACTCGGCCTGACCCGGCCTGGAGCGGGGAAAATCCGGATGCAGGCACCAGTATGGCACCCTGGCGTGTTTACAACATTGGCAATAACAGCCCGGTAGAGCTGATGGACTATATTGCTGCACTGGAAAAAGCGCTTGGTAAAAAGGCCGCAATGGAAATGCTACCCCTGCAGCCAGGTGACGTACCGGATACTTATGCCGATGTTTCTGATCTCGTCGAACAATTCGATTACAGGCCCGCCACGTCGGTCGAACAGGGAATAGCCAGCTTTGTGACGTGGTATCGCAATTACTTCAATTTGTAGGAGACAACATGCAACTCCAGGATATCAAACTTGCCATTATCGGGCTTGGATATGTCGGCCTTCCACTGGCTGCTGAGTTTGGCCGCAAGCGTCCTGTGACCGGGTTCGATATTAACCAGCAGCGTATTGATGAGCTTAAAAATGGCAATGACTTTACGCTGGAAGTCACGCAGGAAGAACTTGCAGCGGCAAAGCATTTGACTTTTACCACCAATATAGACGATTTACGCACCTGTAATTGCTACATTATTACCGTTCCCACACCAATTGATGATCACAAGCGCCCTGATCTTATGCCACTTATCAAAGCCAGCGAGACTGTCGGTAAGGTATTGAGAAAAGGAGATATTGTTATTTATGAATCTACTGTCTACCCTGGTTGTACCGAAGAAGATTGTGTGCCTGTGCTGGAGCGTGTTTCTGGCCTGAAATTTAACCGGGATTTCTACTGTGGCTACAGTCCAGAGCGCATCAACCCAGGTGACAAGGAACATCGTGTCACGACTATCAAAAAGGTTACCTCGGGCTCCACTCCGGAAATCGCTGATCTGGTAGATAGCTTATACAACGAAATTATTACTGTAGGCACACACAAAGCGGAAAGTATCAAGGTGGCTGAAGCTGCCAAGGTGATCGAAAACACCCAGCGTGATCTGAATATTGCTCTTATCAACGAGCTGGCGTTGATTTTCAACAAAATGAATATTGATACTGAAGCCGTACTCAAAGCAGCGGGCAGTAAGTGGAATTTTCTGCCGTTTCGTCCCGGTCTGGTGGGTGGACATTGTATTGGGGTGGATCCGTATTACCTGACACATAAAGCGCAGGCAATTGGCTATCATCCGGAAATTATTCTTGCTGGACGGCGACTAAATGACAGCATGGGAGCCTATGTTGTTGCTCAGCTGGTTAAAGCCATGACCAAAAAACGTCTTCAGGTAGATGGCGCCAAGGTATTGGTCATGGGACTTACCTTCAAGGAAAACTGTCCGGATCTGCGTAATACCCGAGTGGTGGATATCGTGACCGAACTCAAGGATTACAACTGCGTAGTGGATGTATACGATCCATGGTTGTCTTCTGAAGAGGCACAACACGAATACAGTATCAAGCTGATTGAAGCACCCGAATCCGGTAATTATGATGCTATTATCCTGGCTGTGGCACATCGGCAGTTCAAGGATATGGGGGCTTCCTCTATCCGTGCACTGGGGAAACCCAATGCTGTTCTATATGATTTGAAGTATGTGCTTAATCCACAGGAATCAGATCTGAGGCTGTAAATAAGATTACTTTCGCAGATCCTGGTTCTGATTGATCCGGGCAGAAAACAGGCTGGCAGATGCAATCACGAGTCCTCCCGCCCAGTCTCTACTTGTCAGATGTTCGTCGGTCAGAAAACAGGCGGCTACAGCTGCGACCACCAGCTCAAACAGCATAATTACAATAGCCTGATTGGCCGGTACATGGGTCATTCCATACTGCAGCAATATACTGAGGGAAAAAACTAGCCCGCCTGCACCGAGCAATATCAGCCATACGTTGGCAGGCAGATGGGTGATATCAGAAGTATTTCCCATGAGCAGGGTGGCGACAAACCCGGTCAGGGCAGCGCCAGAGAGTACCGCCATCAGCTTTAAGTGGATGTTGTGCTGCTGATCTTTGCGAATCAGGACATTGGTCAGTGCAAAAGCAAATCCACCCGATAGCCCCATCCAGTCACCGTAGGAAGTTGGCAGGGGCAACCCGCCTTCCGGCTGCCAGAGCAGAAGTAAAGCACCCGTCAGAGATAACAGAATGATCAGATAACCTTGTCTGCTTAGCCGTTCTTGCAGCAGAATGCGGGAAAATAAAATAGTCCACAGCGGTGCCAGATAGAACAGGAGCAGAACCCGCATAACTTCGCCGTGAATAATCCCGAGCACATAGGCGATACTAGTCCAGCCTGCGCCCAGATTGATCCAGAGCAGAATCCAGGCTGTCGTATTAAGTACTTCAGAGATCCGGATTTGTTTCCTGAATAAAGCCAGGCTGATCAACAACGCAATGGAGTAAGTCAGCGCAGTGGATAATTCGCCCCGCATACCGGCCTGTTCCAGTAGACGGTAAGGATACCAGGCTACTCCCCAAGCGGCAGCACCCAGTAATAGACTGGCTATCGGCAATAATTTTTTTTGTTTGGTCAACGTTGCCAGTGCCCTTTATAATTGGTGCTTAACATTTTTACTGCCTCCCTAACCTGCTCCACAAGCACCACATTTGTGGATAATCCTGAAAAGTATGAACCCTTTACTGGAAAGCCTTCAGTTATACCCGTTTCAAAAACTTACCAGACTATTTGAGAATCTCGTGCTGAGTGATGCCTCTCTGACCCCCATTGGTTTGCATATTGGAGAACCAAGACACGATACGCCCGAGTTTATCAGACAAGAGTTAGTGAATAATCTTGAAGGGCTGGCACATTATCCCACAGTACTTGGAACCAGCCAGCTGCGGATCAGCATTGCGAGCTGGCTAACACAGCGCTATCGCTTGGCTGCTATCAATCCAGATACCGAAGTTATCCCGGTCAATGGCAGTCGGGAAGCATTATTTTCATTTGCCCAGGCGGTTATTGATGCCGATGCGCGCGAGGTTATGCAACCTGTAGTGGTTTGCCAAAATCCTTTTTATCAAATCTACGAAGGTGCTGCATTGCTGGCTGGTGCCGAACCCTATTTTTTGAATCAGCTTCCAGAAAATGGTTTTTCAGTGGATGCCGCTCAGTTGCCTGATTCGGTGTGGAAACGTACTCAGCTGACTTATATCTGTTCACCCAATAATCCGACTGGTAAGGTGCTAACACTAGATGAATGGCAACTTCTGTTTAATTTGTCTGATCGTTATGGATTTGTAATTGCAGCGGATGAATGCTATTCAGAAATCTATTTCAATGAGGATCACCCTCCTCTGGGGGCGTTGGAGGCGGCAGAGAAGTTAGGCCGCAATGGTTTTCCCCGGCTGGTTGTGTTCAGCAGTCTTTCCAAGCGCTCCAATGTGCCGGGCATGCGTTCTGGTTTTGTGGCAGGGGATGCTGCCATTCTCAAAAAGTTTTTGCTTTACCGGACGTATCATGGCAGTGCCATGAATCCGGCTGTGCAGGCAGCCAGCACTGTTGCATGGGGTGATGAGCAGCACGTGGTTGAAAACCGGCGACTGTATCGTGAAAAATTTGCCGGTGCCATGCGTATACTGAGCGATACCTTGCCTGTTAGCATGCCGGATGCCGGGTTTTATTTATGGTTAAAGGTGCCTGTCAGTGGTATCGAATTTTCCGGGCGTTTATATCGGGAAGGAAGTGTTACTGTACTGCCTGGCAGTTATCTGGCACGAGAGGCACACGGCCTTAACCCTGGTGAGCATTTTGTACGGATTGCGCTGGTTGCGCCGGTGGCAGAGTGCATGGAGGCAATGGAGCGAATCAAGGATATCGCTAGAAAGTTCTGATCTGATTATTTTTTAGTTAGGAGTCACATGGAGCAATTACAAGCTGTCATCGAAGATGCTTTTGAAAGGCGTGCTGAAATTACCCCTCGTAATGTTGAGGCCAATCTCAAGGAATCGGTCGCCCAGGTTATCAATATGCTGGATACCGGCAAGTTGCGAGTTGCCGAGAAAATTAACGACGAATGGGTAACCCGTCAGTGGGTTAAAAAGGCTGTTTTGTTGTCTTTCCGCATGGAAGATAATTATTTTATCAAGGGTGGATTCTCTAATTATTTTGACAAGATTCCATCCAAATTTGCTGATTACAGCTCACGTGATTTTCGTGATGGCGGATTTCGTGTGGTTCCACCAGCTGCTGTTCGTAAAGGAGCTTTCATCGCGAATAACGTGGTGCTGATGCCGTCCTATGTGAATATTGGCGCGTATGTTGACGAAGGCACCATGGTGGATACCTGGGCAACTGTAGGTTCCTGTGCGCAAGTTGGCAAAAATGTTCATCTGTCCGGTGGCGTTGGTATTGGTGGTGTACTGGAGCCAGTGCAGGCCAGCCCCACCATTATTGAGGATAACTGCTTTATTGGCGCACGTTCTGAAATTGTTGAAGGTGTCATTGTTGGTGAAAATTCAGTCATCTCAATGGGTGTATACATTGGCCAAAGCACCAGGATTTACAATCGTGAAACCGGAGAGGTTACCTATGGCCGGATTCCTTCAGGATCAGTGGTGGTTTCCGGGAGCCTACCGGCTGATAATGGCCGCTACAGTCTGTATTGTGCGGTGATTGTGAAACAGGTCGATGCAAAGACTCGCTCCAAAACCGGGATTAATGAATTATTGCGCGGTATCTGATTATTCAGATCGGTGAATGCTATCTGTTAATAATGATCTGTGGTATAAAAATAATCGTGTGAGTTCTGCACAAAATGTGGCGGGGTTTGTCTGTAACATCAGTTGGCTTTATTCCCTGCTTATTCGTCGTATTATTGTTACAAAAGATTCATACATCTTGACCAACCAATACAAGAGGAGAAGCTATTATGAAAAGAACTCTGATAAGTATGATCACAATCTTTGCTGCCGCATTGTTCTTGAACATGCAGGTGTATGCAGATTCGCATACTGCTCATTTGGATGAAGCGTTGAAGCATGCGGAAGAGGCTGTAGTACATGGTAAAGAAGGTCATGTTAACGAATTGCTTGAGCATGCAAAGGAAAGCCTGATGCATGCCAAAGCTGCCAGAGCGGCCGGTGAAGGCAATACACATACCGACCACGGTATTAAACATATGGAAGACGCTATCAAGCACGCTGAAGAGGGGCATGTTGATGTTGCCACCAAACATGCTCAGGAAGCGGTCGATCACCTGCGTGCTTCCGAACTTTCTGAACATGAACATTCTGGACATTAAAATCGTATCAGAAAATTGAAAAACTGATTGCTTCCTCTGATGTATTTTAGAGGGAGTAATCAGTTTACATAAGAGGAGAAGCTGTTATGAAAAGAACTCCGATAAGTATGATCACAGTCTTTGCTGCTGCATTGTTCTTGAGCATACAGGTATATGCAGATTCGCATACCGTTCATTTGGATGAAGCGTTGATGCATGCGGATGAGGCCGTGGTATATGGTAAAGAAGGTCATACCGATGAATTGCTTGAGCATGCAAAAGAAAGTTTGGCCCACGCCAAGGCTGCTGGTGAGAGTGGTGAGGCCAATGCACATGTTCTTCATGGAATTAAATATCTAGAAGATGCGATCAAACATGCAGAGGAAGGCCATGTTGATGTTGCTACCAAGAGCGTGCGAAAGGCTATCGAACATTTGCGTGCTTCAGAACGTTAAGTTAGATTTATTTACAAGGAGGGGTGTGCCGCTGATAAATTTTGCCAGAGGCATGTCAAGTAATGAAAAAAGCGGATTACTCCGCTTTTTTCATTATGGTATATCTGATCGGGAAAACCACAACAATAAGATTGCTCGAAGTGAATAAATCAGAAGTGCTCGCGAGATATTGGCAGGAAATTTAATATGAATCCGTTTGCATTTACTATCCTGAGAATGCTGAGTGATGGAAACTATCATTCCGGCACAGCACTGGGCCAGGCACTGAATGTTTCCCGCGCCAGCATATCCAATGCGTTGAATGATCTGGATTGCTACGGGTTGGTAATACACAGGATTCGTGGTCGAGGGTATCGCTGGTTGAATCCAACGCAATGGCTGGACAGTAAACAAATACGCCACTATCTTGCTGAATATGCGGATTCCATACAAATAGAAATCGTAGAGGCTGTTGAATCTACTAATTCACTGCTGCTGCAGCGCGTGATTGATCAGGGCGCTTCTGCTGGCAGATTAAAGCAAGTTCTGGTTACGGAGTTACAGACGCAAGGGCGCGGGCGACGCGGACGTACATGGGTATCGGGACTGGGAGACAGCCTGGTTTTCTCTGTTTTATGGCCATCGCAATGTGCAGTAAATACTCTTTCCGGGTTGAGTTTGGCAGTGGGTGTGGCAATTGTTCGTGCACTGACATTATTTGGAATTCGTAACATCGCACTGAAATGGCCGAATGATGTGTTATCTGGCTACAACAAGTTAGCAGGAGTGCTGATTGAGCTGCATGGGGATATGTTGAGTCCAGGTACCGTGATTATTGGTATCGGGCTGAATCTTAGACTTTCTAACGTTACAAAATCTCAGATTGATCAAAAGGTAACCGATGTTGCCAGTGTTGCAGGACAAATGCCGGACAGAAATCGGTTGTTGGCTATTTTGTTGAAAGAACTGGCCAAGATGCTTGATACATTTGAACAGCATGGTTTCGAGCCTTTTGTGGAGGAATGGGAGCGTCATCATGCTTATCAGGATAAAGCTGTGCAGATTAGTTTTCCGGATGGTGCTGTCAAAAATGGAATCGCAATCGGTATTGTGCCCGATGGTGCCTTACAGATCAATACCCCGACAGGTATCGTGCAATTGAGAAGTGGAGAGGTTTCTCTGCGCGGGCTGATCTGATACGGATATCAGAGATTCCCTAATTGAATGAACGTATCCTCTTTTCTGCTGGCGATTGATTCCGGTAATACTGCTATCAAATGGGGGTTGCACACGGGTGATCAGTGGCTGGTGCGTGGCAGTGCACTGCAAAGTGAACGCATGGTGCTGAAACAAGCCTGGGCGCTGCTGCCAGCACCACCTGCATCGGTGCTGATTTCCAATGTGGCCGGATTACAAGCTGCAGACGATTTAACAGCGTTGTTAAAACCATGGTATGTCCAGCCGCACTGGATTACGGCAAGTGCCAGTCAATGTGGTGTAACCAGTCGCTATACCAAACCAGAGCAGTTGGGCTGTGACCGCTGGGCAGCATTGATTGCCGCTTGGTATAGGGTACAGCGAGCGTGCCTGGTCGTGGATGTGGGTACTGCCATGACAGTCGATACACTGTCCTCCACGGGTGAATTTCTAGGGGGCATTATCGTACCCGGGCCGGATGCGATGAAACAAGCACTAGCAGGTTGTGCCGGAACATTAGCAGCACCTGTTTCCAGCTGTTTCCAGAATTTTCCAGTTAATACTGAAAACGCGTTGTACAGCGGCATGATTCAGGCATTAAGTGGTGCGCTGGAGCGAATGTATCGCCTGCTTTCCAGCTATTCGGAAAAACAAACCTTGACGGAAGTTATCATGACGGGTGGCGGTGCTGCGTTGCTGGCTCAGCATATTCACATTCCTCACCGGATTGTCGATAGCTTGGTGCTGGAGGGGCTGGCTATTATTGCGAAATCGGGTAACTTCGATTACAACAAAAAATAAACATCAGGACAACGCACTATGGTACACCCGCTTTTCAGGCATGCTGAATTCTACACGACAGTCAACCACATCAAGGATTTGCCGCAAGCAACTGGTGTTGAAATTGCTTTTGCCGGGCGTTCAAATGCAGGAAAATCAAGCGCGATTAATACATTGGTGGGAAGAGGGCGGTTTGCTTTTACCAGCAAAACACCTGGCCGGACGCAACATATTAATTTTTTCCAGCTTGGAGAGGAGCGTTTCATGGTCGATCTTCCGGGATACGGTTATGCGCAAGTGCCTCTAGCCATTCGTCAGCACTGGGTACATTTACTGAGCACCTACCTGCAAACGCGTCAAGCGTTGTACGGTATGATATTGATCATGGATATACGCCATCCGCTAACCAAGCTGGATTTGCAGATGCTGGAATGGTTTGCGCAAACGGGGAAATTGGTGCATGTTCTGCTGACCAAAGCTGACAAGCTAAGCCGAAGTAAGGCGCTCGCGGTATTAGATGAGATCAGGCAGTTCTTGTCTACTAGTTACTCTGGCTGCACAGTACAAATTTTCTCCAGTTTAACCTCCGAGGGAGCAGAAGAGGCTTCCCGGTTGTTGCAAGACTGGTTTGATGAAGGAGGGGCTAGGGTACAGCAGCTGAATGACAGTGAAATCAGCAATCAAAAAAAAACCCCGGCTAAAGGGGATTAAGCCGGGGAGAATCGCCTTGCTTGTAAGGCCTCGCCTCAGGGAGGGAAGGCGAGAGGCAGTTATTAACAACCACCTATTCATAAGAGAGAACTAATTGGAGTTAGTTCCGTGATGCATTAATTTTTTTATTTCCAGATATAAACATGACATTTTTCAGCCAGTTTCCACAAAAAAGAATGCGCCGTAACCGCCGAGATGATTTTTCCCGTCGCCTGGTTCGGGAAAATCACTTGCAGGTGGATGATCTGATCTACCCGGTATTTGTACTAGATGGCAGTAAGCGTGAAGAGCAAGTAGCATCAATGCCCGGTATTGTCCGACAGAGTGTTGATCTGCTTTTGTTTCAGGCGGAGAAATGTCTGCGTTTGGGAATCCCTGCACTGGCAATTTTTCCGGTTATTGATGCTTCCCTGAAAAGCTTGACCGCTGATGAGGCTTATAATCCTGAGGGCCTGGTGCCCCGCACCGTAAAGGAGTTGAAAAAACGTTTTCCGGAATTGGGTGTAATTACCGATGTGGCACTTGATCCGTATACTAGTCATGGTCAGGATGGTCTGATTGATGCAAATGGTTATGTGTTAAATGATGAAACTGTCAGTGTGCTGGAGCGGCAGGCGTTAATGCACGCCGAAGCCGGGGCGGATGTCGTAGCCCCTTCTGACATGATGGATGGCCGGATCGCTGCGATCCGGTCGATACTGGATCGTGACCGTCTCATTCATACGCGGATACTGGCTTACTCGGCCAAATATGCCTCCAGTTTTTACGGCCCCTTCCGGGATGCAGTTGGTTCAGCTGCTATGCTGGGGACGGGTAATAAATATACCTACCAGATGGATCCGGCCAATTCGGATGAAGCATTATGGGAAGCAGAGTTGGATATCCAGGAAGGCGCGGATATGATCATGGTCAAACCCGGTATGCCTTATCTCGATATCGTACGCAGAGTGAAGGACAAACTGGGTGTACCCACTTTTGTTTATCAGGTGAGTGGTGAATATGCCATGCTGAAAGCAGCGGGGATGAACGGATGGCTGGATGAAAGAGCCTGTGTTACCGAGGCATTGCTGGCGTGCAAACGTGCAGGTGCCGATGCGATCTTGACTTATTTTGCTCCGGTAGTTGCCAGCTGGTTACAGGAGAATACTTGAAGCCGGATTGTCGAGGTTGCGGTAGCATCCGTATCAGCTGATTCAGCCTTTGTGAATTGTTCCAGAAAGCCGATAAAACTTCAAAGAAATGTCACGAACATAAAAAACAGGAATTTTCCTAACCGAACCGACCGGTTATGTAATCTTCCGTCTGTTTGTTTTTTGGCTTGATGAAAATATTGTCAGTAGCACCAAACTCAATTAATTCCCCCATATACATGTAGGCAGTATAGTCTGAAACTCTGGCTGCCTGCTGCATGTTGTGGGTCACAATCAGAATCGTCACTTTATTTTTGATATCTGAAATCAATTCTTCGATGCTGGCAGTTGCGATTGGATCCAGTGCAGAAGTGGGTTCATCGAATAACAGAATTTCTGGATCGGTTGCCAGTGCACGGGCGATGCACAATCGTTGTTGCTGACCTCCTGAAAGGTTAAATGCGAGATCTCCCAGCCGATCTTTGACTTCTCCCCATAAGGCGGCATTACGTAGCGCATTTTCTACTCTTTCTTCCAGAATTGAGCGACGCTTGACGCCTCTTATCCTGAGACCATAGGCCACATTTTCAAAAATTGATTTGGGGAAGGGGTTGGGTTTTTGAAATACCATACTGATCCGCATTCTGACTTCGATTGGATCAACCTCTGGCGAGAGAATATTTTCATTGTCCGGATACAGGAGAATCTCACCTTCGTAATGGTTGTGCGGATAAAGATCATGCATGCGGTTAAAGCACCGCAGAAAAGTTGATTTGCCACAGCCTGATGGTCCGATCAAGGCGGTTACCTGTTTTTCATGGACCACCATATTAATATTTTTAAGTGCCTGATAACCTCCGTAATAGAAGTTCAGTTTATTAACCGCTGCCTTTTGAGTGGTTGGAGAAGCAGCATTGGCGAGTTTAAATATTTGCATAACTTTGATTTACCATTTGATTTTTTTACGCAGATGGTAGCGTAGATAGATAGCCAACCCGTTCATCAATAATGTCATGAGGACTAACACCAAGCCGGCTGCGGCAGCATTATGCTGGAAAGCTTCCTGGGGCCTTGAGATCCAGTTGAACATCTGGATGGGCATGACTGTAAACGGCTCCATCAGCCATTCAAAGGACAAAAACGGAAATTGATCCTGAACAGGGGATGGGGGCAGAAAAGCGATAAATGTCAGTGCGCCGATAGTAATGATTGGCGCTGTTTCTCCGATCGCCCGCGCCAGTCCGATAATGATACCAGTCAGAATGCCAGCGGCAGAATAAGGCACTACATGATCTGCAACCGTTTGCCACTTAGTTGCACCCAGCGCATAAGCCCCTTCACGAATGGTAACCGGGATGGATCGAATCGCTTCACGTGTTGCCACGATGACAATTGGCAGGATCAACAGCGCGAGCGTTAATCCGGCTGCAAGGATACTCTGCCCAAGTCCAAGCTGATAAACGAATAACCCCAGTGCCAGCAAGCCGTAAATGATGGAAGGCACCCCTGCCAGATTGGTAACATTAATTTCGATAATTTCAGTAATGAAATTTTTTGGCGCGTACTCCTCAAGATAGACGCCAGCTGCTACGCCGAGGGGAACAGCCGCTGCTGCCGTTACCAGCATGACCAGTGTCGTACCAACCCATGCAGAAAGAATTCCGGCAATTTCTGGTTTGCGAGATGGAAAAGAAGTAAAAAATTCCCAAGTCAGGCGAGGCATTCCGTCGATCACCATGTTGCCAAACAACGCAATAAATGTCAGAACAGCGATCATCAATGCGATGATACCTGCTACTAGCGCGAGCAGATCCCAGCGTTTGTGGCGAGCAATAATGGTGCGAATTTCATTAATATTGTCTGTGTTATTCATGGGGGTCAGTGAATTAAATCATTCTGCATGCACTATCCTGTCAGTATTCGGTAGCGACTGTAAATGAATCATGGCACATCAATAAACTTCTCGGAATCGTTTACGCAGCAGATGTCCCAGGATATTGAAAACCAGCGTTAACAAGAGCAGCGTCAATCCCGCAGCAAAAATGGTTTGATATCCTACGCTACCATGCGGCAGATCACCCAAGCTGACCTGCACGATGTAAGTGGTGATGGTCGCAGCGGGCTCCATGGGATTCCATACTAGATTCGGCTGCATACCTGCTGCGATTGCAACCACCATAGTTTCACCAACTGCGCGGGAAATACCAAGGATATAGGCGGCGGCAATGCCGGATAGTGAAGCGGGCATCACCACCTTGACAGCTGTTTGGAAGCGTGTAGCACCGATAGCATAGGAACCCTCTCGCAGATGCATGGGTACAGAACGCATGGCATCTTCCGTCATTGAGCTGACGTAGGGGATGATCATAATTCCCATCACCAGCCCTGCAGATAAAAGACTGAAACCCGGCAGATTCGGAAAGATGGTTTGCAGCATGGGAGTAACGAACAGTAACGCAAAATATCCGTAAACAACTGTTGGAATACCGCCGAGCAGCTCAAGGAATGGCTTGGCGATCTCCCTCACGAGAAAGGGGGCAAATTCTGAGAGATAAATAGCAATGATCGTGCCGAAAGGAAGGGCAATGGCAAGCGCGACCAGCGAACTGACGGCTGTTCCGGAAACGAGAGGGAGAATTCCGTAATGAGCATCGTCAAACAGCGGTGTCCATTGTGTATCGGTCAAAAAATCCCAGAGGGAAACATGCTCGAAAAATACCAGTGATTCTGAGATCAGCAGGTAAATAATCGCGAACGTAATAAAAACAGAAAAAAAAGCTGCCAGAAACAGCAGCAGCTCTATTATTCGCTCTTTCAGATGGCGTTTGTGATTGTGATGTAGACTTTTAGGTCGATGACTGACAGCTGGGGCAGGTACTCTGACCATGAAATAGTAAGCTGGTTATGTTGAAAAAATTTATTCTAGAAACCAATTATTACAATTTGATGAAAATATAAAAATGAAGAACAAAATAGCAGTTGATATACCAGCCGGTACTGCGAGTTACTTCGCTGGTGTATGACATCATATTCAGTTGTAAGCAGCTAAACCCGTAATAAGCTCAAGCCGATACAGCAAATAGCTACCTTGTTGGAAATTTGAAAGGAGTAAGTTTTATGACGCTGAAAAGCACCATAAAAGAATTTGCCGCTTTTCTGGGTAACCAGGAGTCAATTCTTGACAGGGATTATCCAAGGGTTGTGGATCAGAGCAGACTATTGTGGGGTTACGCAGAATTTTCTCTTTATCTGGAGAAATTGCTGGTTACAGAAAAAGGGCGCGATCGAGGCGGTTTTTCATTTGAAGTTATTCTGGAGCTGGATAAACTGAAAGAAATCCACGAACGTCGCTTTCCCCGAAAGAGCTGATTTATCGATCAGCCTGATTGCTGACAGTATCGAAAATGCTACCGGGTCGTCTCCGAAGAGGCAGCCCGGCAAGCGTTATAAAATATAAAAATACAGATTGCTTATAATTGAAATATCTCTATCAGAGGATCTTCAGTCGGCCTGTTTTCTGAGAAAGGCAGGAATATCCATCGGATCCATTCCTGCTTGCTGCATGGCAGTTACAGCAGCGTTGCTTCTTCTTCCGGTTCTCATTACAGCGGGCTCATCTACCTGATGAGAGGATACTCTGTCATCAGTACCGGTACGGGTATGGATGATGGTCATGGGTCTCTGGGATTGTTGGGAAATATTGCCAAGTCCTGTTGCAACGAGTGTGACACGCAGACTGTCACCCATATTTTCGTCAATAACCGTACCAACAATTACAGTTGCATCTTCAGCCGTCATTTTCTTGACAGTATCCATGACTTCCTGTACTTCACGCATTTTCATGGCTGAACTGGCGGTTATGTTGACCAACACTCCACGTGCTCCCGTTAGGGTGATTTCTTCAAGCAGTGGACTGGCAACGGCCTCTTCTGCGGCCATGCGTGCACGATCAACACCACCGGCAGCTGCAGAACCCATCATGGCCATACCCATTTCGGACATGACGGTTTTAACGTCTGCAAAGTCCACATTAACCAGTCCCGGGCAATTAATAACTTCCGCGATTCCTGCTACAGCACCATACAGCACATCATTTGCTGCCTTGAAGGCATCCAGCATGCTGATATCATTTCCCAGCACTTTCATCAGCTTGTCATTCGGAATAACAATCAATGAATCGACATGCTCTGCCAGTGCTTCCATTCCAGCCTGTGCTGCTTTCAGGCGTTTGCCCTCAAACGAGAAAGGTTTACTGACGACCGCAACGGTCAGAATGCCCATTTCCTTGGCAATCTGGGCTACGACCGGGGCAGCGCCTGTACCGGTGCCGCCCCCCATTCCTGCGGTAATGAACAGCATGTCGGCGCCCTGGACAATTTCAGCGATGCGATCACGATCTTCCAGCGCTGCTTCTTTACCAATCTCCGGGTTGGCCCCCGCACCCAGTCCCCGAGTGACATTGTTGCCAAGCTGTAACAGGGTTTGTGCACGATTTGCCTGGAGTGCCTGTGCATCAGTATTCATGCAAATAAATTCGACACCTTTAACCTCGTTACAAATCATGTGATCTACGGCATTGCCGCCACATCCGCCAATACCTATGACTTTGATGATAGCTTCCTGGGATTCGGTATTCGTGATCTCAAACATTACATTTCTCCTATTGCATAGTGAATTTTCAAACAATATTCCGTTGACAGAACATTTTTTAAATCTAATTTAGAAATTTTCCTGGAACCAGCTTTTCATTTTTGCCAAAATCTGTCTGGTGGAGCCGCTCTTCAGTTTTGCCTGGTGATGATGAAGATGATCTTCCATGCCTGCCATCACCAG
This sequence comes from Nitrosomonas eutropha, assembly GCF_003201195.1. Classification (GTDB taxonomy): domain Bacteria; phylum Pseudomonadota; class Gammaproteobacteria; order Burkholderiales; family Nitrosomonadaceae; genus Nitrosomonas; species Nitrosomonas eutropha. The sequence continues at coordinate 31,718 of NZ_QICQ01000008.1, forward strand.
GCCGATGGCAGTCGAGTATCTCGGTGTCTGCACAACTTCTTCCAGGCTGCCGTTATAAGCGGGTAACCCAAGTCGCACGGGCATATGAAAAATCTCTTCTCCCAGTTCAACCATGCCCAGCATGGAACTGCTGCCACCAGTGATGACAATCCCTGATGAAAGCAGCTGTTCGAAACCACTACGTCTCAATTCTGCCTGAATCAGCAGATAGAGCTCTTCTACGCGCGGCTCGATAACCTCGGCCAGGGTTTGTCGCGACAGCGGGCGAACGCCACGATTGCCCACATCCGGCACTTCAACCATCTCCCGGATATCAGCCAGCGTACGCAAAGCGGTGCCATAACGGCATTTGATATCCTCTGCATCTTTTGTCGGTGTGCGCAATGCCATGGCAATGTCATTGGTGATCTGATCGCCAGCCACTGGAATTACTGCGGTATGTCGTATGGAGCCATCTGTAAAAACAGCAATGTCAGTAGTCCCGCCGCCGATATCAACCAGGCATACCCCCAGATCTTTTTCATCTTCGGAAAGTACAGCTGTAGCCGAAGCCAGTGGCTGCAGGATAAGGTCCCGCACATCCAGTCCGCAACGATTGATGCATTTGGCAATATTCTGGGCGGCGGATACTGCTCCGGTTACGATGTGAACCTTAACTTCCAGCCGGATACCACTCATTCCGACTGGTTCGCGCACATCTTCCTGGCCGTCGATAATAAATTCCTGTTGCAGAATGTGCAGTATTTGCTGATCAGCCGGAATATTGACCGCCTTGGCAGTTTCCATTACTTTTTCCACATCCGCCTGGGTGACTTCTTTGTCTTTGATTGCCACCATGCCATGTGAATTAAAACTCTTGATATGGTTGCCGGCGATCCCGGCATACACATCACTAATCCGGCAACCCGCCATCAGTTCAACTTCCTCAAGCGCACGCTGAATGGCGTTGACGGTTGCTTCAATATTGACCACCACGCCTTTTTTCAGACCTCGCGAGGGATGGCTACCCAGACCAATAATCTCGAAGCCACCCTCAGGCTTGATTTCGGCGACAATAGCCACGATTTTCGATGTGCCGATATCAAGACCGACAATCATGTTCTTGCCTTCCTTGACTTTACTCATTTGAAAATCCCCCGATTTCATAGTTATGGTGCTCTGTTTGCCTTGAATTGAATACACAAACTCAGTGTATGCGAACAGCAAACCCGTTGGCATAACGCAAATCTACATAAGTGGAGTTGCCGTACCAATCCAGATTTTCGTTATATTGCGTATGAACTGCCACATAACGTTTCAAACGTTGTTCCATCTGTTTCCTTCCCAATTTAAGCCAGGTTCCAGTGTTCAGTCGTACGTGCCATGCATGCCGTGGTGTCAGAGCGATCTCCGTGACCGTGTACCCGGTCGGCTGCAGTAGCTTGTTGAAAATATGATACTGGCGTGTAATCAAATGATTGCTTTTATCAGGGCCTGTGAATACCGGAAGACGTGCATTATCCATAATCGCGTGAAATATTTCTCCATTCGTATTGACCAGTGCTGCCTCTCCCCAAGATGCAAGCGGTTTATGCTCTTCGAGTAATATGTCCAATGCAGGTGGCCAATCGCGCGAAATTTTAACTGAACGTACCCATGGCAGCTCCATGAAAGCTTTTTGTAAAATCTTCAGGTCGATCATTATAAAATTACCATTCACCGAGTTGTGTATGACCTGTTCAATCTGATCCCGGGTGATATGTGCCAGACGTATATTGTTTGTCTGGCTCTTGTCCACAGCCTCTACCCGAACCTCCCGTAATGAAAAAAACGGCAATGCCAGCACCCTGATTCCTACTGCATAGATCATGGCCAGAAGAACGCCTGTCAGCAGTATGTTTGCTAGAAGATTTAAGGATTGATGATCGTTCCACATATGTCCTGGTTACAGTATCAATTTGCCCTGATCACCTTGATCTGGATTTCTATCTTTAAGCATACTCACAACTCAACTCCAGAATTTGTATAACAAGTTCATCAAAGGAAATACCTGCAGCCTGTGCCGCCATCGGTACAAGACTGTGATTAGTCATTCCTGGCGAAGTATTGGCCTCAAGGAAAAAAGGCTGGCCATTTTTATCCAGAATCAGATCCACTCTGCTCCAGCCGGTACATCCCAGTATCCGATGAGCATATAAAGCCTGTTCCTGTATGCGGGTTGTCAATATTTTCGACAAACCGCTTGGGCAAGTGTAGCGTGTGCTTTCAGAAAAATATTTAGCCTGATAATCATATAGACCTTCTGTCACATCGATTCGTACCAGCGGAAGAGGCACATCATCCAGAATGGCTGCTGTCAGCTCGATTCCCTGAATAAACTGCTCTGCTATTACAAGCGAATCGTGTTGTGCGGCAGTCTGATAGGCGGATTGCATATCTTGCGCGTAATCCACTTTGTTCAATCCGATGGTTGAGCCTTCCCGGGCAGGTTTTATGATGAGCGGTAATCCCAGCCTGTCAGTCACTTCCTGGAAATTGCTGTCAGCATCTAGCATGACGTAGTCAGGTGTGCTGATGCCTGCCGCCTGCCAGATCATTTTTGTGCGCCATTTATCCATTGCTAGTGCGCTGGCGAGTATGCCGCTGCCGGTATAAGGCAGATCCATCAGCTCCAGTGCCCCCTGAACAGAGCCATCTTCACCATAACGACCATGCAGCGCAATAAATGCCCGATCAAAGCCCTGTTTTAAAAGATCTTCCAGAGGTTGGCCGACCGGATCAAATGCATGCGCATCAACCTGGCTTCGCTGTAATGCTGCCAGTACGGCATGGCCGCTTTTAAGTGAGATTTCACGTTCAGCGGAACGTCCACCCAGCAATACAGCTACTTTCCCAAGGTCACGAATGTTCATAGCTCGTTTCCTTTGTGCTGTCCGATAATGCGTACTTCCGTGACCAGCCTGATCTCGGTTTTCTTGTAAACGATATCTTGCACAGTATTAATCACTGTCTCGATTTCAGTAGCAGTAGCGTGTCCGCAGTTAATAATAAAATTGGCATGTAACGTAGAAATCATGGCATCACCGATCCGAAATCCCTTCAGACCACATTGCTCAACTAACCGGGCGGCATAATCTCCTGGCGGATTGCGAAAAACCGATCCTGCGCTGGGAAATCCCAAGGGTTGCGTTTTGATACGTGTACCAAGCAATGCTTTGACCGCCTGACGGGAAGATTCCTGCTGACCAGGGCGAAGTCTGAACCAGCCGCCGACAAACCAGCTGCAAGATGTATCGGGCGGCACGACTTCATGCAATTCGACCTGACGGTAGCCGATACGGTAATCCTCAGGTGTTCGCTCATGCAATGTACCGTCGCGATCAATGGTTTTGACCCGCTCTACCCGTTCCCATGTTTCAGAGCCGTAACACCCTGCGTTCATCGCCAGTGCGCCGCCGACCGTACCGGGAATGCCGGCCAGAAATTCCGCACCGGCCAGGTTATGTAATGAAGCAAACCTGGCCAGCTTGGCGCAGGGTACCCCCGCTCCGGCATAAATCAGGCCACCATCCTCCTCTTGTTCAACCAGCAGCAGGTCATTAAGTTTTGCATGCAATGCAATCATTACTCCCGGTAGTCCACCATCCCGAACCAGAAAATTACTACCAAGGCCAATCATCATGACGGGTTCATCTTTCGGCCAGAAGTGTAAAAATACAGCCAGATCTTCCAGATCTGCCGGTTGGTAAAAATAGGCAGCGTGTCCACCGGCGCGCCAGGAAACATGCTGCTTCATGGGTTCATGTTGACGTAATTCGCCGCGTAGCAGATGTGTGTCGATACCGAGTGCAGGAGACTGCAAGCTCGGAGCATTTATATCGACTGGCAGTCGGGCTTTTGTCTGCATGTTTTTCAATCAACCTGTTATCAGTGTCAGCTTCATCGTTGGCTCTGCCAGGCCAGGTGCGATTTTTCCAATGGATCCGGCCCCCATAATGAGAACTACGTCACCCTCCTGTACAACGGTATGAACGGCGGATTTCAGCTCGTTGATGTGCTCAATATAAATAGGCTCAATCTTTCCCTGCACCCGGATCGCCCGGACCAGAGATTTGCTGTCGGCAGCAATGATTGGTTCTTCCCCGGCTGAATATATTTCTGTCAGCAGCAGTGCATCCGCACTGGATAACACCCGGACAAAATCCTCGAATAAATCCCGTGTACGACTGTAGCGATGTGGTTGAAACACCAAAACCAGGCGACGACCGGGAAAAGCATTGCGGGCAGCTGCCATCGTGGCAGCGATTTCAGCCGGATGATGGCCATAATCATCAATGAGGGTAAAAGATCTTCGATCCGGCAAACGGATTTCACCATACTGCTGAAATCGTCTATCGACTCCGCCGAAGGTAGCCAGCGCTTTTACCATTGCTTCATCCGGTATATTCAGTTCATTGCCAACCGCAATGGCTGCCAGCGCATTGAGTACATTGTGTTTGCCTGGCAGATTTAATGTGATGTCTAGTGTTCGTGCCGAGCCATTGACACCAATATGGGCACAGAAATGCATCTTGCATTGATCGTGGCGAATATCGGTGGCACGTATTTGTGCATTTTCAGATGTAATCCCATACGTGGTTACTTGCTTGGAAACCATTGGTATGATGGCGCTTACATGCGGATCATCTGCACAAAGTACTGCCATGCCATAAAAAGGCAGGTGTTCGATGAATTCGACAAAAGTCTGTTTGAGCCGGTTGAAATCATGTTCGTACGTGCTCATGTGATCTGCATCGATATTGGTCACCACGGTCAACACTGGTTGCAGATAGAGGAACGAAGCATCGGATTCATCCGCCTCAACTACAATGAATTCTCCTTTGCCCAGCCTGGCGTGGCTATCGACTGTTTTAAGTCTGCCGCCTATTACAAACGTTGGATCTTGGCCTGCTTCCGCCAGAATACTGGCAACCAGGCTTGTGGTAGTGGTTTTACCGTGAGTGCCTGCGATTGCAATACCCTGGTGCAGACGTAACAACTCAGCTAGCATCATGGCCCGAGGTACCACGGGTATACGGCGTTCACGTGCTGCAATAACTTCCGGGTTATCAGGCTGGATAGCTGTTGAAATGACGACGGCATCTGCAGATTGGATGTTTTCAGCCGCGTGGGTATGATGAATGACAGCACCCAGGCATTGCAGACGTTTGGTGGTCGAATTGCCATTCAGATCCGAGCCGCTGATCTGGAAGCCTTGATTGATCAGCACCTCAGCAATCCCGCCCATTCCCGAACCACCAATCCCTACAAAATGAATATGCTTGATTTTATGTTTCATGGGCCTGTCTCAATAAGTTGTTGACAAACTGTGACTACGCTTTGTGCAGCTTCAGGCATGGCCAGCATGCGTGCATTGATTGCCATTGTTTGCAGTTGTGTGCGTGTACAAGTCATCAGCCATTGTGCAAGTGAGTTTGCGGTCAGTTCGGATTGAGGCCATAAAACAGCAGCATGGTGTTCACTCAAAAATCGCGCATTAGCCGTCTGATGATCATCCACTGCGTAGGGGTAAGGCACCAGAATACTGGCTACTCCTGCCGCAGCCAGTTCAGCAATCGTTAGCGCGCCAGCGCGACAAACTACCAGATCACAATTCTGGTAATACACAGCCATATCCTCAATGAATGCGACCAGATTACCTGTGACACCATGCTCAGCGTAAGCTTGCTGCAACGCAGCCAGATGAACTTTTCCGGACTGGTGGGTAACAAATGGCCGCTGATTTCCAGGAATCATGCTCAAAGCCTGTGGCAGCACGGTATTTAATGCCTGTGCACCAAGGCTGCCGCCCACCACCAGGATGTTCAGCTTGCCTGCCCGTTTTGCATAACGCACTTCCGGTGACGGGAGCTGCGCGATCTCTGTTCGTACCGGATTGCCGGTAACCTGAATCTTGCCTGCCTGGTCCGTGATGGTACCGGGAAATGCCAGCAGGATACGGCTGGCAATTTTTGCCAGTATTTTATTGGTTAGTCCCGCGATTCTGTTTTGCTCATGAATCAGCAACGGCTTGCCAGACAAAACAGCCATTATCCCTCCAGGAAGCGCCGGGTAACCTCCCATCCCGAGTACAATCTGCGGGCGTTGGCGACGCAATATGCAGAAACTTTGCCAGCAGGCTTTTGCCAATCTCCAGGGGAGCAACAAATAGCTGACCGGTTTTTTGCCGCGCAGCCCGGAAAAATTGATCAGCTCAATAGTAAAACCATGTTGTGGTACCAATGTGGCCTCCATGCCATTACGAGTACCCAGCCAGATAACTCGCCAGCCCTCAGCCTGCATGGCACGAGCTACCGCAAGCCCCGGAAATACATGTCCACCGGTTCCCCCTGCCATGATCATGATTGTGCGGGACAAGCTGTGAACTCCACATGTGGTGTATGCCATGGACCGGATTGCAGGTGTTTATTCATACATTTAGCCCTCTGCGTTTTTGCCGATTTTCCCAATCAATCCGCAGCAATATGGCAATTGCAATACTGTTGATAACGATACTGCTGCCGCCATAGCTCATGAATGGCAATGTCAAGCCTTTGGTAGGAAGCAGGCCCATGTTTACGCCCATGTTGATGAAAGCCTGAAAACCCAGCCAGACCCCGATACCTTGCGCGACCAGTGCCCCGAATTGATCTCCCTGGGTGGCTGCCGCACGGCCGATTCTGAATGTGCGGATTAACAGAAAGAAAAACAGCGCTATAACAGTGGCCACGCCTGCAAAACCAAGTTCTTCGGCCAGTACGGCAAACATGAAATCAGTGTGGGCCTCGGGCAGATAATTTAATTTTTCTACACTGCCTCCAAGCCCCACTCCCCACCATTCACCAAGCCCGAACGCGATTAGTGCATGGGTGAGCTGGTAGCCTTTATTGAATGGATCATTCCAGGGATCAAAAATAGCGTTGATCCGATCCATACGATAAGGCTCAAATATAATCAGCAGAATTAGCGGGATTGGTATCAGGCATAACAGCCCCAGAAACATTTTCAGGCTCATTCCGTTGATAAACATGATGGATAGCACGATGGCAGCTATGATCACTGCAGCCCCCAGATCCGGTTCCATCAGCAAAAGTAGGGAAACAATAGCCAGTAATGTAAGGATGGGCAGAAAACCTTTGAAAAAGTGATCCTTGTAAGCGGTTTTGCGTACAACGTAATCTGCTGTAAAAATCAAAATGAGTAACTTCATCAGCTCGGAAGGCTGGAAATTAAATATCACCAGAGGCAGCCAGCGACGGCTGCCATTGATTTCAAGGCCGATACCCGGGATCAGCACTACGGTCAGCAGTACAATACCTATTGCAAGCAGATAGTGAGAATAAGTTTGCCACTGGCGTAACGAGACCTGGAAAGCGACCATCCCGGCAAATATTCCCAATAGGATAGAAAGAGCTTGCCGGACAAGAAAATAATAAGTACCGCCCTCACCATATTTTGATTCGGCGATCGCAATCGAGGCGGAATACACCATGACCAGTCCTAGGCCCAGCAACAGCAGAACAGCTGAAAGCAGATGCAGATCTAGTTCGGGCTGGATTGGCTGATTATGTGTAGTGGATGGACTTATCATACGGTTAGTGACATGTCTGTGCCGTGAGTATAAATTTGTGTTCGATTCCCTGGACAGCGGTCGTAAAAACCTCAGCGCGATGGATGTAGTTGTTGAACATATCAAGACTGGCACAGGCCGGGGAGAGTAGAACGCTATCGCCACGCTCTGCCAGCAAAAAACTTACCCGGACAGCCTCATCCATAGTTGCCACGCGATGTACCGGTACATTGCAGCCCTGAATTGCCTGTGAAATTTTCTCGGCATCTCTTCCCAGCAGTACAACACCGCGTGTATGTTTGCTGACAGGCTGTTCCAGAGGTGAGAAATCCTGCCCTTTGCCATCTCCGCCTGCAATCAGAATCACGTTTTTTCGGAAACCATTCAGTGCGGCAACGGCGGAGCCCACGTTGGTGCTTTTGGAATCATCATAAAAAGTCACGCCATTGAACTCGGCAATCTTCTGCATGCGATGCGGCAATCCCTTGAAGATGTGCAAAGCATGCAACAACGGTTCAAAAGGTAGATCAATGGCCCGACATAATGCCAGTGCCGCCAGTGCGTTGGCCGCGTTATGCAATCCCGCGACAGCAAGTTCGCTGACTTTCATCAAGCGAGTGGTGCCCTGTGCCAACCACAAATCTGATCCACTGGGTAACACACCGAATTCATCGTCGAATGCCGGTGCGGACAAACCAAAAGTTAATTGTTTGCTGTTTTCGTGAGCCATGGCGTATACCCGGGCATCTTCCCGGTTGAGTACCTGCACACAACTGTTATGTGGATCGGGAAATATCCTTGCTTTTGCGGCTGCGTATTCCTCGATAATGCGGTAGCGGTCCAGATGATCTTCGCTGAGGTTTAATACGACGGCAGCATTGGGACGTAAACTGCTGGTGGTTTCTAGCTGAAAACTTGACAGCTCAAGTACCCATAAATGCGGCCATTTTCCTGTATCTATTCGCTGCATCAGCGCATCCAGCGCCGCCAGGCCGATGTTACCCGCTACTTCAACATCCCATCCGGTATTCCTTGCCATTTCACCTACCATGGTGGCAACAGTGGTTTTCCCATTAGATCCGGTAATTGCCAGAATTTTCGTACCCGGTGGCGCGTGCTGATCAAGTGCAATGGCGAACAGCTCGATATCTCCTATTACTGATACGCCCTGTTGCAATGCAGCCTGCACCAGTGGCTCGGCAATTGCCACGCCGGGGCTGATAGCAATTGCATCAATGTCCTTGAACAGCTCTGCCTTGAATGGACCACAGAAAATCGTTTCAAGCGGCACTATCTGACTCAGCAGCTCAAGATTCGGCGGGGTGGTACGTGTATCGGCTACGGACACCCGAGCTCCGGCACGGGAAAGCCACTTGACCATGGAGATGCCGGTTTTACCCATACCCAGAACCAATATTTTTTTGTCGGCGTAATTCATCGTAGTTTCAGTGTTGATAAGCCGATCAGCACCAGAATGATGGTAATAATCCAGAATCTCACTACAACCTGGTTTTCCTTCCATCCCTTGAGCTCGTAATGATGATGCAACGGTGCCATGCGGAAAACACGCCGGCCGAATAACTTGAAGGAGGCGACCTGGATCATGACCGATAATGCCTCCATGACGAATACCCCTCCCATGATGACCAGTACTATTTCCTGGCGAACAATGACCGTTATCACTCCCAATGCTGCTCCTAGCGCCAGGGCACCAACATCGCCCATAAACACTTCCGCCGGATTGGCGTTAAACCATAAAAATGCCAGACCGGCGCCAGCCAGCGCACCACAGAAAACAGCCAGTTCACCTGCGCTGGGAATATGTGGAATACCAAGATATTTGGCAAATATGGCGTGGCCGGCAACATAGGCAAAGATGGCCAGCGCGCCACTGATCATGACCGTGGGCATAATAGCCAGGCCATCCAATCCGTCCGTCAGGTTGACTGCATTACTGCTGCCAACGATAACCAGATAGGTCAAAATGATGAACAGAAATGATCCCAATGGGATGGCGACTTCCTTGAAAAACGGTACGATCATATCAGTGTGCTGAGGAAGTTCAGCCGTCATGGCAAGATATACTGCGACCAGCAACGCAATGATTGATTGCCAAAAAAACTTGGCTGAAGCCGGAAGTCCTTTGGAATTATGCTGTACGACCTTGCGATAATCATCCACCCAGCCAATTGCACCAAAACCCAAGGTTGTCAGTAGTACGAGCCAGATATAACGATTACTCAAATCTGCCCACAGCAGTGTCGTAATGATAACTGCCATCAGAATTAGTGCGCCACCCATGGTCGGAGTGCCCGCCTTTGTCAGGTGAGATTGGGGACCATCACTACGCACGGACTGGCCAACTTTACGCGTAGTCAGGCTGCGTATCATGGCCGGACCGATCAAAAAGGAGATGCTCAATGCAGTCAGCGCTGCCAGCATGGTACGTAGCGTGATGTAACTGAATACATTGAAAGCTCGGATATCTTCCGCAATCCATTGAAAAAGCGCCAATAACATTTTACGGTTCCCGTTGCAATGTCCGGTCGCAGACACAAAAAACAGTTTTAATCAGAGGATCTACCTTGTTCCTACTCAACATATCTATCCTGCAGTTGCTCGATCACACGCTCCATGCGCATGAATCGCGAGCCTTTGACCAGAACAGAAACATTCTTTCCCAGGCAGTCTTTTGCTTTTTCCAGCAATGTATCCAGATCGGCAAAATATTGTGCCCCGCTGCCAAATCCTGCAACGGTTTGCTGGCTTAATTCTCCCAGTGCCAGTAACGCATCTATGCCAGCTTTTGCAGCCTGTTGGCCGATGGTGTAGTGGAATCCTGCAGCATCCGTACCGAGCTCCCCCATGTCCCCCATAATCAGAATTTTTTTGCCGGGCATCTCTGCCAGAACATTCAGCGCTGCCTGCATGGAATCCGGGTTGGCATTGTAGGTGTCATCAATCAGAATAGATTGATATAGCCCCACTTTTTTCTGCAAACGCCCAGGAGTGCCCATGAAGTTATGCAGACCCTCGGCAATGGAGGTTGTGCTGATGCCGGCAGCCGTAGCAGCTGCCGCTGCAGCCAGTGCGTTGTAAATATTGTGACGGCCTGGTACCTGCAGCGTTATTTCAACTTTGTCGTCTGGCAGTTGCAACAACCATGCAGCTTCTGATGAGCTGGACATTTGTTGCGCACGGATTGCAGCAGGATTCGTTATGCCGAAATCCAGAATCTGTCTGCTTCCTGCCAGTTGTCGCCACAGCTGGGCATAAGCATCATCCGCGTTGATGATTGCAATGCCCTGTGCTCCCAGCCCTGTAAAGATTTCCCCCTTGGCACGGGCAATCGCTTCGGTTGTACCCAGGTGTTCAATATGTGCGGTGCCGGCATTGGTGATGACGGCAATCGTGGGTGCAGCCAGTTGACTGAGATAGGCAATTTCGCCAGCGTGGTTCATGCCCATTTCAATAACCGCGCAAGTATGCCCGGTATTGAGCTGCAACAGCATTTGTGGAACACCAATGTCGTTATTCAGGTTGCCGGTCGTTGCAAGAACGTTTCCTGATCCGAATTCATGTCTGAAAATAGCTGCAATCATTTCCTTGACGGTGGTTTTGCCATTACTACCTGTCACGGCAACCAGCGGGAGTGTAAAGTGCTGACGCCAGTTTGCGGCCAATTGGCCGAAGCCAAGCCGAGTGTCGTTTACTTTGATCCAGCCGAAATCAGATTTTGTCGGAACGATGACCGTATCGGTCGAAACCATTGCGGCAACGGCACCTTTTTCGATGGCAGTAGAAATGAAGTGCTGACCGTCAAACTGCTCGCCGGATAGCGCGATGAAAAGATCGCCCGGTCTCAGGGTGCGACTGTCTGTGCTGACCCCAGTGAATATCGGGTTGCCACCAGACCAATTTGAATTTGCATGCAGGGCTAGTGCAGCTTCCTGTACGCTCATCATCCCTGCACCTGCAATTCTGGACCAGCCAGGTCATGCAATACCTGCCGCACTACCTCGCGATCATCGAATGGATATTTTTTTCCTTGTATTTCCTGATGAGTTTCTGCCCCCTTGCCGGCGATCAATACAATATCGCCCTTGCGCGCACCATGAATAGCCCGGTAAATGGCTGCAGTGCGATCCGCTTCAGCCGTGCAGTGCTTGCCACTGGCCCCAAGCATGATTTCATTGATAATATCTGCCGGATTTTCATTGCGCGGATTATCGCTGGTAATAATGACTTCATCAGCCAGGTGTGAAGCAATCTCTCCAATCAACGGGCGCTTGCCGCGATCTCTATCTCCTCCGCAACCGATCACGCAAACCAGTTTTGCCTGGTTTTTTCGTATCCGTTTTTTCATGCGCGTACCGGCCAGTGTTTCGCGCAAGCCGGTTAATACTTCGTTCAATGCATCGGGTGTATGCGCATAATCAACGATTACGATGGGCTGATCACCTCCTCCCAGTTTTTCCATTCGCCCTGGAATTGGTTGTACTTGTTGCAAGGCAGTTATTGCATCATCAAGATCAACATTACTGGCAAGTAAAGTGGCCAGTACAGCCAATAGGTTATATGCGTTATAACGACCGGTTACATTACATTGCAGACTGGCGCGCCGATTACAAAATTCAACATCGAAGCTAATATGCTGTGTGGTAAATCGCAGATTACTTCCGTAGAGTATTTTTTGGTTACCGGTTGTACGGGCTGATGGATCAGGTTGCCTGAAACCGTAACCAATGATCGACACGTCTTTCCAGGCCAGCTGTTGTGATAGTTCCACGCCCAGTACCTCGTCCAGATTAAGGACAGCGTGTTGCAGCCCCTCCCAGAAAAAGAGTTTTGCCTTAGCAGCAGCATAGGCATCCATACTGCCATGATAATCCAGGTGGTCACGCGTCAGATTGGTCAGTACGGCAATCGAAAATTCCGAACCAGCCAGCCTGTCTTGAGAAAGACCATGTGAAGAAGCTTCCATAACCAGGGAGCGAGCGCCGTGCTGTAAATAGTCAGCCATCAGTTGCTGCAGATATACTGCATCCGGCGTTGTATGGTTGGCATGATTCAACGCTCCCGGGAAGCCATGTCCCAGCGTGCCAATGATGGCTGTCTTTTCCCCCAGTGTCATCATGGTCTGGGCGTACCAGTGACTACACGTAGTTTTTCCGTTGGTGCCTGTGATTCCAACTAGCCGTAAATGTCTGGATGGGTGGTCGTACACCTGGCTGGCAATTTTCCCGGCTTCATGGCGTAATCCAGAGATACCCAGATTGGGTATCTTCCACTCCGGTTTCCAGGAAAATCCTTGTTTTTCCCAGATAACTGCATTGACGCCCAATGCAATTGCTTGTGGAATATCGTTGCGTGCATCATGCTGTTCGCCAGCACAAGCCAGGAAGGTATCGCCCGGTTTCAGGGTGCGGCTGTCTGCCGCCAGACGTTGTATCTTGACGCTCAGCCGATCCAGCAAGCAAGCAAGATAAGTTTCATCTGATCCAAAGCGGGACGAAGTGCTCATCCCTTATCTTCCAGCTCTGCAGGAACAGGTGATATAACCAGATTGCCCAGTGGCTCATCAAACGGCACGTTCAATATGCGCAACGTACCTTCCATTACCCGACTGAAGACAGGGGCGGCTACTGTACCGCCATAATAATTTCCGCTTGAGGGTTCATCAATCATGATGGCGATGATTACGCGCGGATCAGACGCCGGAGCGAAGCCGACAAATGAAGAGATATAGCGATCTTTGGCATAACCTTTCTGACCTTTCAGGCGTTTGTGTGCGGTACCGGTTTTTCCTGCAACACGGTAGCCGCTGATGCGTGCACTATTGCCTGTGCCTTCAGGTTGAACGGCAAGTTCCAGCATTTTTCGGACTGATTGTGCAGTTTCGTGCGAAATGACTTTCTGGCCAACGGCAGGCATATCACGCTTTAGCAGTGTGACAGGCTTTAATTCTCCATCAGTGGCGAACAGCGTATAAGCACGCGCCAGCTGCATTAAACTGGCTGAAATGCCATGGCCATAGGACATGGTGGCCTGCTCGATCGGTCGCCAGGTATTATATGCACGTAACCGTCCGCTTGCCTCGCCGGGAAATCCAATGCCGGTTTCAGTCCCAAAACCTGAGCGGTTGAGCATTTCCCAGAAAGTTTTTGGCGGGAGCAACAAAGCAATTTTTGCAGCGCCAACATTACTGGAAGCCTGAATAACCTGGGAAACGGTCAGGTTGCCCTTGTCACGCACGTCATGTATGACAGCTCTGCCTATTTTCAGTTTGCCTCCAGCAGTCTCCATCAGCGTATCCGGCTTGATCCGGCCGGTTTCCATTGCCACAGCCACGACGAATGGCTTTAATGTTGAACCAGGTTCGAATGTATCGACCAGCACGCGATTACGAATTACTTCATTATTCATGCTGGCGCGCTGATTGGGATTGAAAGCCGGGTAGTTCGCCATTGCCAGTACTTCACCAGTTTGTACATCCAACGCTACGATGCTACCTGCTTTAGCGTGCTGTTCTTTTACTGCGCGTGCCAATTCCCGGTAAGCGAGGTATTGTATTTTACTGTCAATTGACAGAACGACATCCTGGCCCGGTTTCGGAGATTGAATCTGCTCGACATCTTCCACAATACGTCCGATCCGGTCCTTAATCACGCGCCGTTTACCATCCTCGCCGGTCAGCATGTCCTGCCACGCCAGCTCCATTCCTTCCTGCCCCCGTCCATCTATATCAGTGAAGCCCAGAATATGCGCGGCCAGCTCGCGTGCTGGATAATAACGATAGAACTCGTGCTTGAGATTTACTCCTTTTATATTGAGTTCAGCTACCTTTTCCGCTAATTCTGGAGGGAGCTGCCGTCTCAGGTATACAAATTTTTTCCCGCTGCGAATGCGCTGCTGGATGACTGCTTCTTCTACGCCCGTCAAACTGGCTAATTGTCTAATTTGTTCCGGTGTTGCATTTACTCTTTGAGGTTCGATCCATACAGATCTGACAGGTGCGCTAACAGCAAGGATTTCACCATTGCGATCCTTGATATTGCCGCGCTGCATATTTTGTTCGATAACCCGCTCGTGACGTGACTGCCCTTGTTGCTGAAGAAAATCCTTGTTCAGTGCCTGTAAGTAAATTGACCGGGAGATTAGTATGATCAGGCACGTCAGTAGAAGTCCCTGCACCAAGCGTGAACGCCATTCTGGAACAGGAGAGATTGTTTTACGGGAAGGATTGAACAAAACTTTCATTCGGTTGTGCCCGGAGTGTAATCAGGATGAATAGCCAGAATATTTCCGGTCGTAGGTGGCGTAATCATGCCAAGTTCTTTCCGGGCGATTTTTTCTACACGCGCAGACATGGCCAGTGTGCTTTGCTCCAGTAGTAGCTGGCTCCATTCGGTTTCTAGCTGCTCAGTTAATTTTTGTTCCTTTTCCTGTTCCATGAAAAGTTTACGTGCTTCATACCGTGCGGTCACAATACCCAATCCACAGATAATCAATATTACAAATAGAAAAATATTTAGCTTGATCATCTGCTTATCGCGTTTCTGGTTTCCAGTTTTTCTGCCACCCGCATGACAGCGCTGCGTGCCCGTGGATTGGCGGATACTTCATCCGATCCTGGGCGAATTTTTTTACCGATAATTCTTAATTTTTGCTGATTGTGTAAACGGCTTTCCTCCTCCCTGATAGGCAATCTTCGCGGCAGAGTATCGGTACCGGTCTGCATACGCATGAAACGCTTGACAATGCGATCTTCTAATGAATGAAAGCTGATCACCACCAACCGGCCGCCTGTATTCAGCAACTCCACACATTGTGGCAATGTCATTGATAGTTCTTCAAGCTCCTGGTTAAGGTGAATCCGTATCGCCTGGAAAGTACGTGTCGCTGGATGCTGTCGATCATCCCGGTGACCGCGCTTACGCACAACTGCTGCGACAATCTCGGCAAGCCGAAGCGTGGTACTGATGGGCTGGCGTGCCTGCTCCATAACAATTGCACTTGCAATCTGTCCTGCGTACCGCTCTTCGCCGTAGGTTCTGATTATTTCCTTTAATTCTGTTTCTGACGCCATAGTCAGCCACTCTGCTGCTGTTTTACCCCGGCTGGAATCCATGCGCATATCCAGGGGACCATCATGACGAAAGCTGAATCCGCGCGAAGCTTCGTCCAGTTGAATTGACGATACACCAAGATCCAGCAGAATACCGTCAACCCGGTTTATGCCCAGCGACTGAAGTGCTGTGTACATTCCGGCATAACTGCTGTGTACTGCCTGAAATCTTTCATCCAGGATGGATCGAGCTTCGGAAATAGCCGCCGGATCCTTGTCAAACGCGATTAACTGGCCTGACTTGTCCAGTCGCGACAGAATCAGGCGGCTGTGGCCGCCCCGGCCATACGTTCCATCCACATAGATGCCGCCTTTTTGAATATTTAGCGCATCTACAGCTTCTTCCAGCAGAACGGATATGTGCACGGCGTTACCGGCACATTACAGTGAAAATCCTTCCAGTTCGGGAGGAATATCTCCATCCTTGCAAGCAGTTGCCGTATCGATTTCCAGATCCCATTTCGCCATATCCCAGAGTTCAAATTTTTCGCCTTGTCCCGCGAGCACGACTTCTTTCTGTAAACCGGCAAATTGCCGCAAGGGGGCGCTGATCAGAATGCGACCGGAGCCATCCATTTCCACGTCACAGGCATTACCGATAATAAGTCTCTGCAAACTTCGAATCTGTGGGTTGAAGCTAGAAAAGCCGCTCAGTTTCTTTTCAATTGGTTCCCACACGGGCTGGGGGTATATCAGCAGGCACCTGGAGGGATCAGCGGTCACAACGATGTTGCCTCCACAATTGGCAAATAATTCATTTCGATATTTGGCGGGAATCGCGAGCCTTCCCTTGCTATCGAGATTTAATTGAGTGGAGCCACGAAACATTTCGTCCCTTTTGATTTCAATGGAGGTGGCTGTTTAATATTTGAATCGTATTTACTCCACTGGCATCCACAATTCTACATATTTCACCACTTTTTGCCACTTTACTCAATAAAATTTTCAGGGTCAAGTCAGGAGGAATTTTTATATTGTTGTGACAATTACTTAACAGATTTTTCCGGTAATCATTTCAAATAAAATCACCTTGTAAAGACAGCTTATTTCGGGATTTGAATATGGCATAGTACAAACCGGGAGAACATTTCAAACCAGACCGATATGGCTTTGGTATTTTGGGAACAGGCAGTTAATGACTTGTCGGCACGTGATCCGATGATGCACCGGATCATTCCGAGCATCTTGGTTATGCCCGGCATGATCCTGCCGGGCGTGGGGGGCGGTATCGGTTTCGATCCGGTGGATGATCTTGCACTTGTTATCGACATTGATCGACAGCTTGTAGCCGAAGTGGCTCTTGCCGGGCTTCTTCGTCCAGGTCGCGTCGGTATCCTTCTGGCACCGTGTCGCCGGCTTCCAGTCGAATGCCTTGGGTAAATCTCTCCAGGGACAACCGGTATGCATGCGTACAGTATGCCTTCGACAGTTATACGCAAATCTTGCTTGTTGTAGATGTTGTCGTGAAGCAAAATAGCCAATAGCTTCGACCAAAGTTCGGCATTGAGCAGTAATCGGAGTATTGCAAGCTCGTATTGTTGTTGTGTGAAAGCTACAACGATATGAGTGCTTCTTTAAATCAATGGCTTGAGACCAAACGGGAACAGGCCCTAGGCGCAGTATAATTACCGAAGAAAAACAGCGGTGATTCAAATCATTTGGACAAATACCATGACTCAACATATTTCCTGCGATTTACACGACTATATCGAAGTGGCTTGTATGTATGGCTATCAGGTCAGGTTGATCCTGAAGGACCAGTCAACTGCGGAAGGGAAGGCTAAGGATATTCTGACGGATACTGAAACGCGTGAGTTTCTGCTGCTGGAAACTGAAATCGGATCCCAGCAGGTTGAATTAATTTTTCTCGATAAACTGCAAGTACTGACTCCGGATGCACGATTTACTGAAGTTGTCTTTTCCGGATCCTGTGAATCCTGAATCCGTTACGATCCGGAAACTGCCTGAATAATCAGGCGCGAAATCCGTCATCCGGCGGACTGACTTTTCCAGATTCCGGCTTTCGCCGGAGTGACACAGCCTGAATTAACAGCGTAGTGGAGTAACCGGTATTTTCCCGGTCAGCGTCTACCGTCGTACCACATCGGCAGCTTCTTTTTATTACGCAATGAGCCCAAGGGAGACAATACCAGGTAAAAAAACTGCCTGGTAATCTCCCATCCACTGTAAAGCTTGGTTTTTCTGGAGGATGTTTCGAGCGGGTGTTTGCTCAAAATTGCAAACTTGAGCTTGTGCTGGCGGCCATATTTCTTGAGTTTCCGGCTCAATTCGATTTCTTCCGCCGCGTACAGTGTCAAATCAAACCCGCCTACCTCTTTGAATGCGATGGCATTGCATACTATCAGCGCCCCAGCAGCCCAGCCAAGCTGCACTGACAGCAGCGTCCATATTCGCAGCAATATCTCCGCCCATCTGGGCTGATCCGGCATATAAAGCGTGCTGCCCGCACCGACATGCCTGCCTTGTTTGATCAATTCAAACATATCGCCTACCAGTCCGGCATTCATAAGGCAATCGGCATCCATAAATATCAGCCATTCCCCCTTGGCAACATCTGCGCCAGCAGTTCTGGCACGCGCAATATGATTGATCGGCTCAAAAACCACCCGGGCACCTGCTCGTTTAGCTAAACGAGCAGTTGCATCAGTAGAATTGTTATTCACTACGATGACTTCATGGGTATAGCCATAGGAGCGATTCGCCATCACTGCATCGGCAACTGAACGCAGGCACTGCTCGATCAATTGCTCTTCATTGAAAGCTGGAATGATAAAAGAAATGCGCATATAACCTATTTCAATAATAAAAAATTCAGTAATTTCTGCCATTACCGAGCGTTCATCGTAAATCACAGAATTACAACCTTGTTCAGCTTACAATATAAAATTCGGGTAAGGATAGATATGCCCAGAAGCCTGCATTTATAATTACATCTTCCAATTTTAAACAGCTTGATTTCACACGCCCCTGCCATATGATCTGGAAACCCAATGTTACAGTCGCCGCAGTTGTTGAACAGAATGGTAAATACCTGTTGGTGGAAGAAATTCCCAAAGGAACCGAGATAAAACTCAACCAACCAGCCGGTCATCTGGAACCCGGTGAGTCCATTATTCAGGCGTGCTGTCGAGAAGTACTGGAAGAAACTGGCCATACCTTTCAGCCTGAGGTGTTAACCGGCATTTATCATTGGACATCGGCCTCGAATGGTATCACCTACCTGCGCTTTACCTTCTCCGGTCAAGTTACTGCTTTTGATCACGAAAGAAAACTCGATACCGGCATCATACGGGCAATCTGGCTCAATATAGATGAAATCCGTGCAAAACAGGCATTTCATCGCACACCGCTGGTAATGCAATGTATTGAAGACTACCTCACCGGGAGAAACTATCCGCTGAATATCCTGAAGTACTACGGCTGAGAGCCAATCAGCTAACTACAAAATTCGGCACAAGGAATCATACATATGAACCGGTATGGCAACCCATGGGCTTTCTACACTCTTATCTAGCAAGGATAGAAACAGCAATCCCATAACCATACAAATCACGATGCTGCCCAGCTTGTTTTTTGTTATACAATCCGGTGGTGGTTTATGTTCTAACCCGAATCAAAAGAATCGAGCCAGAATCAAACGGCCCGGTTAAAAGGAAATACACTAAGCAGCACCAAAATTTGAAATCATAAAGTGGAGGAAATATGAAGAAGGTTTTTCGAAACAGATACGTTGCCGGGCTATGCCTCGCAATATCAATGTTTCTGGTATCGTTGCCCGCATCAGCTCAGCTGATGCTCGCGCACGAGGGACATCATGATGACTCAGGGTGTAAAGTTGATGATGGAGATTTTCCTGTTGCGATCAGCATTTATGAAGTTCCGGAAGGGAATATTCCTCCTATGCATTCATATTGCAGTCATGTTCCCAATGCAGGCAAGATCAATATGACGATTGAGCTTTCCGATGCCAAGACACGTGAAGTTCCTATCGCTGTCAGGGTCCTTATGGAAGGACATGAAGGTAGTGAGCACGGCGCACATGAAGTGCTGTATATGCCTGCCGAGAAATATTCCTCCGGTATTATCGTGGTTGCAACCAATCTTGAACAAGTTGGACAGTATAACGTTCAGCTGGAAACAGACGATGGTGCAGGCAATGTCAAAACAGCCGTCAAGATCCCGCTGCATATTGGAGAGGGGAGTGGCCACAGTCATGGATCCAACTTTGGTACGATGGAATTGATTCTACTTGCTGGTGTGGGCATAGCAGGTGCTTTCATTTTCCTTCGCAAGAAAGATCCCGCAAAAGCTTAATCAAGATAATATCAATTAAATATGGAAGCATGCAGCATTGTGTTGCCAAATATAGAGCTGCATGCCTGAATACCCGGATACCCAGATACCACGAAAAAAGTGGCGCAAGCTATGCATAAGCATACTCCCAACCATTTTCTTACAATAAAAAATCATGGCACTCAGTTTGACATCTCCATCGTTTTCTCATCAAGGCCTAATTCCAGCAGATCATACCTGCGACGGTGAGGACTCTTCTCCGAAGCTCATCTGGACAGGAGTACCAGAAAATACGAAAAGCCTGGTTCTGATCGTTGATGACCCGGATGCACCTGATCCACAGGCACCCAAAATGACATGGGTACATTGGGTACTTTACAATATTCCAATTACGGTTGATAACCTGCCAGCACAAGTAACCGTAGATAGATTGCCTGCCGGTACTTTGGAAGGTATAAACGACTGGGGAAGAACTGGTTACGGCGGACCATGTCCACCAATCGGAACCCATCGCTATTTTCATAAGTTGTACGCTCTGGATACTATATTGCCCGATTTGAACCAACCAACCAAAGCTGTTCTGGAAAAAGCCATGCAAGGTCACATTATTGCTCAGGCTGAATTAATCGGACGATATTGCCGCCCAAGCAACGCCTGAAACACAAACAGCCAAGTTAAAAGCCAACAAACTGCATCATCCTGTCAATCCTGGCTGCTGACTCCGATACTGCTATCACTCTTGTTAATATGTCTATCAAATCACGTATCCGTACTATCCCACACTACCCTCGCGAAGGGATTATGTTCCGGGATATCACCACTCTTCTGAAAGATCCAGTCGGATTGCGTATAACTATTGATGAGATTGCCGAGCGTTATCGGGCTGAAAAAATCGACAAAGTTGTCGGAATAGAATCTCGTGGTTTTATCTTTGCCGCACCGGTTGCTTATGCGCTGGGGGCCGGATTTGTTCCCATCCGCAAGCAAGGTAAATTGCCGGCAGAAACCATCAGCTGTGATTACCAACTGGAATATGGTTACGATAAGATTGAAATCCATGCGGATGCAATCGATAAAGACGACCGTGTGCTAATGATCGATGATCTAATTGCAACAGGTGGAACGATGGAAGCAGCGATCAAGCTGGTTCAGGAGATGGGCGGAAAAATAATCGAATGCTGTTTTGTGATTGATTTACCTGGTGTCGGTGGAAGTACACGGCTGCGCCAACAAGACCATCCACTGTATTCTCTGTGCAGTTTTGATGATTGAATCTGCTGGCGGCATCCTCGTCTCTGGATTAAACACGTATACAGATATCTAATTTCTGTTCAAACAGAATCGTTGCAATGCTAATATCCGCAGCAGATTAGCCGCAATCCTGCCGGTTAAGATGCCGGAGCAACTTTCCGCAATAACAAATTTTATATCGACCCAGCCTACTGGCTGCCGTGGAGTCCGTTCACATGTTAGATATCCAGCAATTACGTAGCGACCTACAAAATATTACTACTTGTCTAGCCCAAAGAGGTTACAACTTTCCTGTGTCCGATTTTGAGAATCTGGAAAGCCAACGTAAATCCATACAAACCCTGACTCAAACATTACAGGCAAAACGTAATTCAGCTTCTAAGCAAATTGGTATCGCCAAACAGCAGGGAGAAGATGTCAGTACGATCATGGCTGAAATAGCGAATATGGGAGATGCGTTAAAGCAGGCGGAAAATCAGTTCGAATCTATTCAAACCAAACTACAGCAATTGTTGATGGAAATTCCCAATCTGCCTCATAACAGCGTTCCGACAGGCAAGAATGCAGATGGCAATCTTGAAATAAGGCGCTGGGGAACGCCCAAGAATTTTGATTTTACAGTCAAGGATCATGTCAGCATCGGTGAGCATCTTGGGTTGATTGATTTTGAAACCGCGGCAAAGCTGAGCGGGGCACGCTTCTGCCTGCTGAAAGGCGGGGTGGCGCGGCTGCATCGCGCGCTGGCGCAATTTATGCTCGATGCCCATACGCAAGAAAATGGCTACAACGAGGTCTATGTGCCTTATCTAGTTAATGCGGACTGTTTGCGCGGAACTGGACAGCTACCCAAATTCGAACAAGATCTCTTTTCTGTACTGACCAACGCACAGGATGAAACAGATAATGTAGATAAAACAGGCATGGTTGGCCTGCACCTCATTCCTACTGCCGAAGTCCCTCTTGCCAATATCGTTCGCAATACGATTGTTCCTCTTGAGCAGCTTCCGCTTAAGTTTGTCGCTCATACTCCGTGTTTCCGTTCCGAGGCGGGAAGTTACGGTAAGGATACACGCGGATTAATCCGTCAGCATCAATTTGATAAGGTCGAACTGGTACAAATCACCCATCCGGAAAAATCTTACGAAGCATTGGAATCGCTGGTAGGTCATGCCGAGAAAATTCTCCAAAAGCTGGAGCTGCCTTATAGGATCATGTTGTTGTGTACAGGAGATATGGGATTCTCTGCCGCCAAGACTTACGACATTGAAGTATGGCTACCCGCACAACAAACCTACCGGGAGATATCATCGTGTAGTAATTGTGAAGCGTTCCAGGCGCGACGCATGCAAGCACGCTTCCGTAAGGGGCAAGATAAACCGGAACTGCTGCATACACTTAATGGCTCTGGACTAGCAGTAGGACGAACGCTGGTGGCCATCTTGGAAAATTATCAGAATGAAGATGGCAGTGTTACTATCCCGGAAATTTTGCAGACTTATATGGGCGGCATCAAGCGGATCAGCCTATAATGTATGCATGTTCGTCTGTATTAACTACTAGAAATGGAGGATTCTGATGCAAAATGACAATCATGATGCCACCCATACTGATAAGGATGTTACCCAACTTGCCGAAGAAGTCAGGAAAGCAATAGAGCAGGGTGGTGATGTGGAAAATGCTGTCAGAAATCTTACACTCAAGACTATGCACTCTAACGGTCTGGATATCGAATCCCTGAAACAGATAGCAACCGCTGTAATGGAAGGGGCTCAGGCTGGTGCGCAGCAGAAAATAACGCATGCCACAGGGCAATCTCAAACAGCGCGATCACAAATCACCCAGGCAGTCAGCGGACTAGATGGTGCTTTTGCTCAATTGGCCGGTGCTTCCAAGCTGGCTCTGGAAGAAGCAGCAGGAAAAGCAAAGCAGTTCTCCGACAGCGACCTGGCCAAAGCCCGGGCAGATTTGGAAGATCTGGAAGATGTATTTCTGGATACCCTGAAACAGACGGCTTCCGCCACACAGGGTTTGATTGCTGAAACACTGCAGGATCTGTTAACACATGCACAACATAATGGCACCGCTGTGGGCAGACAGATCAAAGATACGCTGGCAGTTTTGGCGCATCAAGTAGCTTCAGCCGGCCGGGCACAATTTGAAGCGGGCGTAAAACTCACTCAAATGACTGCAGATCTTCTGTACAAAATTTCTACCGGGGTCTTATCCGGCATCACCAGTCAAACTGATCGGGATAAAAAATAATCATTTCTCCGATCCGGAAAATCTGTCGAAAATTCTGGCGCGCCTCAACCTGGTAAATAATAACGGTTAACTGGGTTGAGCGAGCTATCCAGCTCGTAACAAAGCGGCTGACCTGTCGTAATTGATAAGCGCATCACCTGTGCGCCTGTCAATCCTTCCAATTGCATAACTAAAGTTCTTAAAAGCCCCTTGTGCGAGACAATTAGCAAACGTTTCCCCTGCCTGATTTCAGGGAGAATCGTTTGCTGCCAGAAGGGCTGTACGCGCACCAATGCTTGTTGCATACTTTCTGCCAGAGGTAACTGGGCATGATTAACTGCTGCATAGCGCTGCTGGCTGGCGGGTACACGAGGATCATTTGCCATCAGCAATGGAGGCACCGCATCAAAATGGAGCTGGCTTTTCAGTACCGGCCAGATACCAAATTTACGAATGGCAGCCCAAGGACGCATGCCCTCCAGTGCGCCGTAATGACGTTCATTCAGCCGCCAGCTCTGATAAGCTGGGAGATGGCTCAGGCTCATTTCCGATTGCACAAACGCAAGCGTATCTCGTGCACGCTTTAGCTCCGAACAGAAACAGATATCAAAACTAAAACCTGCCTGCTTGAGACGCTGGCCTGCTCTTCTTGCTTCCTCCTCACCTTGCAAGCTGAGTGCAATATCACTCCAACCAGTAAAGTGCCTGTCTTTATTCCAGACACTTTTCCCATGGCGGAGCAATACCAGCCGGGTTAACTTTTCTGTTTTACTCACAAATGATTGTAGATTTTTAGAGACAGTAAAGTTACAAAAATATTAAACATCAATCCCGTATATTATTTTTCTTTACTGCCGCCGTAGATTCCTGCCAGATTTGCCTCAATGCAGACCACAATCCATTACGATTGGTTTGTAAAATCAATTGGTTATCACCAAATTCCTGTGCAAGCCGCCTTTGAGCCTTGCCGAGATTGTGGTAGGGCATGCTCATGAAAAGATGATGTGTAGCATGGTAACGTAGCCCGACCGGCGCCCATAATCCGGTCATAAAATTACCGGGAACATTGATGGAATCAAGATACTGCTCAACCAGTGTCAGATGATAATCACCTCTATGACGATACGCATGGGCAGCCAGAGTGCGCAGTGAATTCAGGATAAAAATTGCGACAGCAACCACATACCAGAGCACCAATACCTGCCAGGATAACTTCCCCAATATCACACTGGCTACGACAATTACTGCAAACAAAAATGTCGCCAGCTCCTGCAGCTGCCAATGATGATCGTTACGTACAGCATCTGCCCGACGAATATAGGCTGGATTAATTGTCAGCGAAGAAGCACGCTCCCAGATAATTTTCCGCAAGGGTGGAATCAGATACGAGATTGGAGTCAGCAACAAAAACCGCATCACCAGCAGTAGCGGCAGAATCAGTGAAAGCAGTACATAACCTACTAACCCTACCGGATGTTGAGTGGCAAAGGGAAGATATTCCCCATCTTCAGAGGTGCCATAGATAGCCGGTTTATGATGATCATAATGCACGCCGTCATAGGTAAAAGACGGGATCATAAATGGAATGCCACAAGTCAGATTCCACACCAGTCGGAATATTTTGAACGTTCCACGCTCAAGATGGGCAAGCTCATGGATAAAAATTGCAGCACGATAAAAGGCAAATATCGCTACCCAACAAGAAAGTATTTGCCAGATGGAAAGCCATGGCATGTGGAATGCTGTCGCGAAAGCTGCCCATCCCAGCATGATATGAAACAGAAAATCTGACCAGTAAATTCCAGGATCAGGTGTCATCAGGTCACGCACCAATGCACGCGCCTCATATAAGGGAAAATTGACTTGTATCGTATTATCGTTATCAGCAGCCATGAGGGAAAATATTTTTCAAATTTATCCCCAATTAGAAATCAGGTGTTTGATTATCAGCTGGTTTATATCTGGATTGGTTCCGTTAATTTTGCTGAAATCAGGCACACCGGGCCAACCAGCGTCAAAAAAAGTTTTACCGGCAAATTCTCTGGCTTGTGCATAACGAGGAATAACGTGAAAATGGACATCAGGGTCAACCATCATCAACATCAGGTAATTCAATTTGTCATACTGAAAGGCTTTTCTTAAAGTAACGTCAATCTTGCCAGTCACAATTTTCAGTTCAGTAAAACTGGCACTGCTCAACGCAGAAAAACTTTGTACCGGTTCATGCGCAATCAAAACCAAAGCACCCAAGGTCAACTGGGCTGGACGCAACAGCACGCTCCAATACTGAAACTGGCAAATAACTGTGTCTGGCGCGCCAAACTTCTGCATGGTGCCATTAAATATTTTCATACTCACTATCTTTTCTCCAGATCAGCCTGGTGCCTGCAGGAACTGATCAGATTGCGATTGATCTGCAGCAATCTCCACACAAGGGAAGTAGTTTCTCGCCCTCTGTAAATCCTGAATAAAGTCAATTTCACACCAGTGATTACCAACAACCGAGTGGCTGCTTACTATACCTTGTTTAGCTAACGCACTGATAATAGCCAGATACCACGATCCAAGTTTCTCCGGTTCGCGTAATGCCTGCTCCACTGCATTACGGAAAAGCCGCGCACCTTGCCCGCTGAAACGAATCAGTCCAATTGATTCTGCATTGGTTTCCTCTACAGACAGTTTCTTGCTGACCTGTTTCACTTGGCCTAGCAGATCAAGCTGAACCTTCATGTCATCGTCATCAAATTTTTCTTTAAAATCAATGCATAAAGTAATTGGTGCTATTTGTGTGCGCAACACACCTGACAGCAAATTATCTTCCAGCAGCGTATCACCATTCAGTAATAGAAATCCGGTATTCATCTCTTCACGTGCAATCCAGCAACTGGCCAGATTATCCGCTACTTCGTAGAAAGGATTAAATACAACCCGAATATTAGAATGATTCGGATAGCGTTCGGCTAACAGCATTTCCACTTTGCCAATTTGGAAGCCGGCGACGATTACGATTTCCTGGATACCATTGGCCAGTAAGGTATCAATCTGCCAAGCAATCACCGGTTTTCCTGAAACTGGCAACAGGCATTTAGGAGTATCTTCGGTCAAGGGTAATAATCGTCTACCCTGCCCGGCACTCAGAATGATCGCCTTACCCGGAAAATCATCAATTTGGTCAGTCATTTTTATATCCGGCTCTATTCAATTACGGGTTCTTTCGATATATTCACACATTTAGCAGTACGCTCATTTTTCTCAATTCATCCGCTATATGCCTGATAGCAGAAAGAAAAGCGTCAACTTCTTCAATTGTATTATCTGGCCCCAGACTTGCCCTTACCGCGCATCGCGCCAGAATAGTTGGTACATTCATGGCTTCCAGTACATGACTTTTACCGGGTACAGCACTGGAACAGGCAGCGCCACTGGCAACTGCAAATCCTCTTTTATCCAGGCGAACAACTAAGGTATCGCCTTCTATATCTGGCAATGCAAAATAACAGGTATTAGGCAAGCGAGAAGCATCCAATCCAAATACCGTGGCACCCATCGCCAGCAAACCATGCTCCAGATGATCACGCAACTTCACCGTGTGTGCCATTGATTCAGTTAGCCTGGATATAGCAAGTTCACAAGCAGCACCAAATCCGACAATAGCTGGCACATTCTCAGTACCGGAGCGCAGCCCATCTTCATGGCCGCCTCCGTAAATGAGCGGTTTAAGTGGAAGACGCTCATCAATAATCAGCGCTGCAGCCCCCTTGGGCCCGTAAATTTTATGTGCAGACAACGTCATGGCATGTATGCCAAGTTCATCAAAATTTACCGGAACTTTACCAAATGCCTGCACTGCATCGGTATGCATCCAAGTACCCTGTGTCTTTGCAGCTTCGGCAATGGAAGTAACATCCTGAATCACACCAGTTTCATTATTTGCCAGCATTACTGAAACCATGGCTGGTTTTTCTGCAACCAGCATTTCCGTTGCTTCATCCGTATTTACCTGTCCTGCAGCATCCACTGACAGATAATGCAGTTGCCATTTCTCACCGTTTTTTCTTGTCAGTGCCTGCGCGGTACGCATGACGCATGGATGCTCAATTGCACTTACAATCAGTGCAGAAGGCTTCAGGCTATCTGCTACACCGCGAATAAACAAGTTATTTGCCTCAGAACCACCACTGGTAAAAATGACCTGTGCAGGCCGAGCTCCTACCGCCTGAGCCACCTGTTCACGCGCCTGATCAATTGCTCGGCGTGCAGCCAATCCAAGGGAATGACTGCTAGACGCATTACCATAATGTTCACGGAAGTAAGGCAACATCGCTGCCAGCACTGCATCATCCACTTTGGTAGTGGCATTATGATCAAAATAAACTTGAGTCATGAGATGTAAGAATCGGTTAGTACACCGGATAGCTTGTATCCGGCAAACTCCTGATATAGAAATCAATAAAGAACGAGTATAGTCAAATTTGTGGACTGCGGATACGATCTTTCAAATATCTGCCTCAAATTAACTGGCAACAGATAAATCACTCGATGGTGCAATCACAAGATACCTGCCCAGAGGGTGATGCATCTAATTT
This sequence comes from Nitrosomonas eutropha, assembly GCF_003201195.1. Lineage (GTDB taxonomy): Bacteria > Pseudomonadota > Gammaproteobacteria > Burkholderiales > Nitrosomonadaceae > Nitrosomonas > Nitrosomonas eutropha. The sequence goes on from NZ_QICQ01000008.1 coordinate 59,826, forward strand.
GTACGGTGGCAAGAAAAGAAGAGGTGTTTTTGGCGTATCTTATGGCAAGCAAGCAAGCAAGCAAGCAAGCAAGCAAGCAACGCCATGCCAGTGAATAAAGCGATGGTGGGTATTCCCCCGTAGTCCGGCGGTAAATCCCTCCCTATGCCCCTTCTCTGCCCGGTAAATGCTCATCAAGTAGCAACCAGCTTATTTGAAATATCATGCCTGCGATGGGGTTGTGTTGTATGAGATCCTTTTAAAAATAAAAGAATCTCATATTTTCAATCTCGTGACTACGCCATCTAAGTTAAAATCGACATTTCTCATTCGCGTTGACTGGGTAGGGTGATCAGGGTAGAATCGCCGCACTTTTTTAGGGACATTTCACTTTTTAATTTTTCGACGTATCCGCTTGGATTATGTTTCTGATTAAGCACAGACCGCTTGGTATTGTTCTGCTCTGGCAACTGACATTTGCATTTGTGGTGGCGATTGTTTGTGGTTTGTTGTCAGGTGTAAGTGGCGCATTCTCTGGTTTTTTTGGTGTATTAGTCAGCGTAATTGCAGGAGGTGCTTACGCAGTTTTGGTATCCAGGCACAGCGGATATTCTGCAGGTGATGTTTTACGCACGGCACTTCGTGCGGAAGCTGTGAAAATATTTTTAATAGTAATGCTGTTATGGATCGTGTTTGCAGCATATAAAGATTTGAAGCCTGTTATATTTATTGGTTCGTTTACTGTTGCTGTATTGATGTCAAGCATGGCAGTGTTTGTTTCAGAAAAGCCTCCTGTTAAATGAACATATCAAATAACGTAATAAAGGTAAGTAGATGTCAACTGAAGCTGAGTTAAACCCAACATCGTACATACAGCATCACTTAACACATATGACGATGAGCATCGGAGAGGGTTCATTCTGGGTTTTGCATGTGGATACACTGGTGATGTCATTGATACTTGGCGTGATCAGTCTTGGTTTTATTTGGATGGTTGTTAGGAAAGCTACGTCGGGAGTCCCCGGTAAAACACAGGCTTTTGTTGAGTTGTTGATAGAATTTATAGATGATCAGGTAAAAAATACATTTCACGGAAATCGTCATGCCTTTGTTGCCCCGGCGGCGTTAACAATTTTTGTCTGGGTTCTTCTGTTAAATTCCATGGATTTTTTGCCTGTCGATATTATGGCGTGGATTTACGAGCACTTGTTCGGTCTGCATAACTGGCGAGGTGTGCCGACGGCAGATGTTAATACAACTTTTGCACTTGCGCTTTCTATCTGGATGCTAACAATTTACTTCAGCATCAAAGTAAAGGGTTTTGGAGGGTGGATTAAAGAGTTGTTTTGCGCCCCTTTCGGCAAGAATCCTATATTGTGGCCGTTTAATTTGTTGTTGAATCTGATTGAATACATCTCAAAGCCTTTATCTCATTCTTTGCGACTTTTTGGGAACATGTATGCGGGTGAGATTATTTTTATGTTGCTCGGTATGTGGGCGGCAACAGGGATCGCCGGTACAATTTTTGGAGCTGTCCTTGGTGTTGGTTGGGCAATTTTTCACATACTGATCGTGGTGTTGCATGCGTTTATATTTATGATACTGGCTGTGGTTTATCTTTCCATGGCGCATGAATCACATTGATTTAAAAGGTTTTTTGTTATTAACTTGAACTAAAGGGAAAAATATGGATAACGTTCAATTTCTTGCAATGATTCAGGCGTATACCGGAATTGGTATTGGATTAATGATTGGTTTGGGTGCAGCGGGTGCGTGTATTGGTGTGGGTGTGATGTGCGGCCGATTTTTGGAAGGTGCTGCTCGTCAGCCTGAAATGATTCCTACCTTGCAGGGTAAGGTGTTTTTGTTGCTGGGATTGACTGATGCTTCATTTATTATTGCCGTAGGTTTAGCAATGCTTTTTGCATTTGGTAACCCATTGTTAGCTGTTGTTCAGTAAATTATTGAATTAGTTGCCGAATGTAAATAAGGGGCTGTTATGAATATAAATTTCACATTGGTCTCGCAAGCGATAGCTTTTTCCATATTTATATGGTTTACCACAAAATTTGTGTGGCCGTATTTGTTGCGTGCTATTGAAGAGCGTCAGCAGAAAATAGCGGATGGCTTGGCAGCAGGTGAGCGTGGTAAGAAGGAATTGGAGCTTGCCAGCCAGCGTTCATCAGAGGTATTGAAAGAAGCCAAGCAGCGTGCGGGTGAGATCGTTATTCAGGCGGAAAAAAGAGCTTCTGACATCATAGAAGAAGCTAAAAAGAATGCTCGAGTTGAGGGTGAAAAAATTCTAGCCGGAGCTAAAGCGGAAATTCAGCATGAGATTTTTAGTGCGCGTGAATCATTGCGTCAACAGGTGGCGGGATTGGCGGTGCAAGGTGCTTCAAAAATTCTACGTCGTGAAGTAAATGCCAAGGCTCATGCTGATCTACTGGCATCAATAGAGACAGAGTTAAAATAAATGGCTGAAGCGATAACAATAGCACGACCGTATGCAGAGGCAGTTTTCAGACTTGCTCAAGGAAGTGGATCTTTGTCACTCTGGTCGGAGATGCTTGGGATTGTCAGCTCTGTTATTCAGGAATCTCAGGTAAATGCTTTAATCGGCAACCCACAAATCCCATCAATAAAACTGCGTGAAATCGTTTTCAGTATTTGTGATAAAGAACTAAATGAAGATGGAAGGCGTTTAATTTCATTGTTGATTGAAAATGGACGGCTACTTGTATTGCCGCAGATAAGCGAGCTGTATGAGCAGCTTAAGGCGCAACATGAGAGTGTGCTTGAAGCGGAAATAGTATCAGCATTTCCTCTTGAATCGTATCAGCTGGAAAAGCTAATATCGGTTCTGGAGGTAAAATTTCAGCATAAAGTAAAGGCTCAGGTAAGTGTGGATAGTGGGCTTATTGGTGGCGTAAAAATTGAAATCGGTGACCAGGTGATTGACAGTTCTGTGTCCGGAAAGCTGGAAGCTATGGCGGCGACTCTCAAAAGCTAGGAGTGATATAAAATGCAGTTAAATCCATCAGAAATCAGTGAATTAATCAAGAGTAAAATTGAAGGCCTTTCCGTTACATCGGAATTTCGTACGCAAGGAACTATTGTATCGTTGACGGATGGTATCGTTCGAGTGCACGGTCTTTCTGACGTAATGCAAGGCGAGATGCTGGAGTTTCCGGGTGGGACGTATGGCCTGGCGTTAAATTTGGAGCGTGATTCGGTTGGTGCGGTTATCTTAGGTGCTTACGAACATCTTACGGAAGGAGATATCGTAAAATGTACTGGCAGAGTTCTTGAGGTTCCTGTAGGAGAGGCTTTGCTGGGTCGTGTCGTAAATGCTTTAGGGCAGCCGATTGATGGTAAAGGACCTGTAGCTGCACAGGGAATGGAGCCAATAGAGAAAATTGCTCCTGGCGTCATATCACGTAAATCAGTTGATCAACCAATGCAAACTGGCTTGAAATCGGTTGATTCAATGGTTCCGATCGGAAGAGGGCAGCGTGAGTTGATCATTGGAGATCGGCAGACAGGTAAAACAGCAGTTGCAATTGATGCGATCATTAATCAAAAGGGTGAAGATATGATCTGCATCTATGTTGCAATAGGCCAGAAAGCTTCATCAATTGCAAATGTGGTGCGTAAACTGGAAGAAGTTGGTGCCATGGCATATACCATTGTGGTAGTGGCTTCTGCTTCTGAATCAGCAGCTATGCAGTATATTGCACCTTATTCTGGCTGTACCATGGGTGAATATTTTCGTGACAAGGGGCAAGATGCGCTGATTGTCTATGATGACCTAACTAAGCAGGCATGGGCTTATCGTCAGATTTCTTTGTTGTTGCGCCGACCTCCTGGTCGTGAGGCTTATCCGGGAGATGTTTTCTATCTTCACTCTCGTTTATTAGAAAGAGCAGCAAGAGTGAATGCTGATTATGTTGAAAAAGCTACTGGTGGAAAAGTAAAAGGAAAAACAGGATCGCTAACCGCGTTACCTATTATTGAAACTCAAGCAGGTGACGTAACGGCATTTGTACCTACTAACGTAATTTCAATTACGGATGGTCAGATATTCCTTGAGTCTGATTTATTTAATGCAGGTATACGGCCGGCAATCAATGCTGGTGTTTCGGTTTCCAGAGTTGGAGGCGCTGCTCAGACCAAGGTCATCAAAAAACTAGGCGGTGGTATTCGTTTGGCTTTGGCGCAATATCGTGAACTTGCTGCTTTTGCACAGTTTGCTTCTGATCTTGATGAGGCCACACGTAAGCAACTGGAGCGTGGAAAAATGGCTACAGAGTTAATGAAGCAGGCGCAGTACGCTACATTAAAAGTTTCAGAGATGGCATTAACACTGTTTGCGTTGAATAAAGGTTATTTTGATGATGTTGACATTAAGCGCGCTCTTGCTTTTGAGTCTGCATTAAAAAGCCATGTTCGTAGTCATCATGCTGCAATACTGGATAAGATCGAGACAACCAAGGAGCTTGACGCTGAAACAGAAAAGGCGTTAGAAGCAGCTATTCAGGAATTTAAGCAGAACGGGATATACTAACCCATGGCAAGCAGCAGAGAAATACGAAACAAAATCAAGAGTATTAAAAATACGCAAAAGATTACGCGTGCGATGGAAATGGTTGCTGCCTCCAAGATGAGAAAAGCACAGGATCGCATGAAAAAGGCGCGTCCTTATGGCGAAAAGATTCGTAATGTGGCCGCACATATGAGCAAGGCGAGTGTTGAGTATCGTCACCCTTTTCTGATTGACCGTAATTCTGTTAAAAGAGTAGGAATTATTGTTGTGACATCAGATAAAGGGTTATGTGGCGGGCTGAATACTAATGTATTACGTAGAGCTCTCAATGAAATACGAGTTTGGGGAGCCGAAGGCGAGCAAATAGAAGTTTGCTGCATAGGTAACAAAGGCTTGGGGTTCATGAGTCGTCTCGGTGTCCGGGTGATTTCACAGGTTACTGGCTTAGGTGATGCACCTAATATGGAAAAACTGATAGGCGCAGTTAAGGTTGTCTTGGATGCTTATACTGATGACCATTTTGACAGGGTATATATTTTCTATAACCGTTTTGTCAACACGATGAAACAAATACCGGTTATGGAGCAACTTCTCCCGCTGACTGACGAGCATATGAGGGATGATGGTAATGAAGCCAAGCCTGCTCGCGCTCCATGGGATTATATTTATGAACCTGAAGCCAAGCCTGTTATTGACGATATTATGATTAGGTATATAGAGGCACTCGTATATCAGGCAGTTGCTGAAAATATGGCTTCCGAGCAATCAGCAAGGATGGTTGCTATGAAAGCAGCCTCCGATAATGCTGGTAATCTAATTGACGAACTGACACTCATTTATAACAAATCTCGTCAGGCAGCTATTACCAAAGAACTTTCAGAAATCGTCGGCGGAGCAGCGGCTGTTTAAGTATTGTAAATTTGTATTTAGGGAAAAGTGATGAGCCATCAAGGAAAGATCGTTCAATGCATTGGCGCGGTAATCGACGTGGAATTTGCATCAGAGGGAATACCAAAAGTATATGACGCTCTGGTAATGGAAGGGTCGGAGTTAACACTGGAAGTACAGCAGCAGTTGGGAGATGGAGTTGTTAGAACCATTGCACTTGGATCGTCAGATGGTCTGAGGCGAGGAATGATGGTTACCAATACCCAAAAGCAGATATCGGTTCCTGTTGGTACCAAGACGCTGGGGCGCATTATGGATGTCCTCGGTAGGCCCATTGATGAAATGGGAGAAATCGGTGCAGAATCATTCATGCCCATTCATCGGACTGCTCCTGCTTTTGATGAACTGTCAGCCTCGACGGAGCTGCTGGAAACTGGAATTAAAGTTATTGATTTGATTTGTCCTTTTGCCAAGGGAGGCAAGGTTGGGCTTTTCGGCGGTGCTGGTGTAGGAAAAACTGTCAACATGATGGAGCTTATCCGTAATATCGCAATTGAGCATAGCGGATACTCGGTATTCGCTGGTGTGGGCGAGAGGACACGGGAAGGAAACGATTTCTATCATGAAATGAAAGATTCCAATGTATTGGACAAGGTGGCATTAGTTTATGGACAGATGAACGAGCCACCTGGAAACCGTTTACGTGTTGCGCTAACAGGTTTGACAATGGCTGAAGCATTTCGCGATGAAGGGCGTGATGTCTTATTCTTTGTAGACAATATTTATCGTTACACTCTGGCGGGGACGGAGGTTTCTGCATTATTAGGGCGTATGCCATCTGCAGTTGGATATCAGCCGACACTTGCAGAAGAAATGGGGCGTTTACAGGAAAGAATTACTTCTTCTAAAACGGGTTCAATTACGTCAATTCAGGCTGTATATGTACCGGCTGATGACTTGACCGATCCGTCTCCGGCAACGACGTTTGGTCACCTTGACGCTACTGTAGTGTTGTCGAGGGATATCGCTTCTCTTGGGATTTATCCTGCTGTTGATCCACTCGATTCGACTTCACGTCAATTAGATCCCCTGGTTGTTGGCGAAGATCACTACAACACAGCGCGTGAAGTTCAGCAGACATTACAGCGTTACAAAGAGCTGCGTGACATCATTGCTATTTTAGGTATGGATGAACTTTCACCAGAAGATAAATTATCGGTTAGTCGCGCACGAAAAATACAAAGATTCCTGTCGCAGCCATTTTTTGTTGCCGAAGTCTTTACAGGCTCACCCGGGAAATATGTTTCATTAAAAGAAACCATTAAGGGCTTCAAAGGAATTATTAATGGTGAGTATGATGATATTCCCGAACAGGCTTTTTACATGGTGGGCGGAATTGAAGAAGTGCTAGAGAAGGCTAAATCATTCCAATAATAAATATCTATTTTATAGGTAATCAATGGGTACGATATTCCATTTGGATATAGTGAGTGCAGAAGAATCGATTTATTCTGGACCTGCAGAATTCATTGTTGCTCCGGCAGTGATGGGGGAGGTAGGAATATATCCTCAGCATACCCCTATGCTTACTCGTATCAAATCAGGTGTGGTACGAGTAAAGGCACCACTTCAAGATGATGAAGAAATTTATGTTTCGGGTGGTATGCTTGAAGTACAGCCCGATGTTGTAACAATTCTGGCAGATACCGCTGTGCGGGGGCAGGACTTAGATGAAGCCAAAGCCTTGGAGGCGAAGCGCAAAGCAGAAGAAATCATGAAAAATAAGACTTCTGATATTGAATATGCACGGGCACAAGCTGAATTAATTGAAGCAACAGCCCAGCTGGCAGCTATTCGGAAGCTAAGAAAAAGGAGACACTAGAGTTATCTAATTAGTGTTCAATGGTAATGTGTTTATAAAAAAGGGCGATTCATAATCGCCTTTTTTTATAAACAGAAGGTATTTTGTTAGCTGTCTTATTTATTCCACCCTTTCCCTTTCCAGTACACTTAATTTGCGTGTGTTTGTCACTGATAATTGTGCAAGAGTGATAGATAATTCTTGGTTTAGCAGATACACCTTTGACTGCATAACCATAAACAAAGCATTTCAAGTAAGGATTAACTCGTGTTACAAATTGATGTAGTCATACTGGCAGCTGGGATGGGTAAGAGGATGCGGTCAACTTTACCCAAGGTTTTGCATCCTTTGGCCGGAAAACCTATTTTATTCCATGTTTTAGATACTGCGCGTATTCTGTCTCCTACAAAAATATGTGTGATTTACGGGCATGGCGGAGAGCTGGTTCGGCAAACTGTTGGTAATGATCCTAATCTTATCTGGGTAAAACAGACACAGCAGCTGGGGACGGGGCATGCAGTAAAGCAAGCTCTGCCTTGCTTGGGGAAGAATGGTATTACGCTGGTTTTATTCGGTGATGTACCGTTAGTAAAGAGTAATACACTCAAATCCCTGATTGATAAAGCGTGTGAAGATAGCCTGGCTTTGCTGACTGTAGAATTAAATGACCCTGCCGGTTATGGGCGTATCATACGCGACCCTAAAACAAATCGTGTCCAAGCAATTGTAGAAGAACAGGATGCCCTGCCATCGCAGAAGAAAATTCGTGAAATTAACACAGGCATCATGGTTCTTCCGAATATGTATCTGGAGAGCTGGCTCGATAGGCTAAGTAATGCCAATACTCAGGGCGAATACTACCTTACCGATATTATTGCGATGGCTGTTAATGATGGAGTCCAAATAGAGACTTCCAGCCCCGCATCTGATTGGGAAGTGGTTGGTGTAAACGACAAGATTCAATTGTCTACCTTGGAGCGCGCCCATCAGCAGGATGTTGCAAAGGGGCTTATGGAGCAGGGAGTGATGTTTGCTGATCCTGCGCGCTTTGATGTGCGCGGCCAGCTGATTTGCGGACATAATGTTGAAATCGACATCAACTGCGTATTTGAAGGTAATGTACGCTTGGGGGATAACGTGAAGATTAGCGCAAACTGCATACTTAGAAACGTGGCCATCTCGGATGGATCGATTGTCCATCCTTTTAGCATGATAGAAGATACAGAGGTAGGTAAAAATTGCCGTGTTGGCCCTTATGCTCGCATCCGACCGGGGACACAACTCGACGACGCTGTACATGTTGGAAATTTTGTCGAGATTAAAAATAGTCATATAGCTTCTGGGAGCAAGGTTAATCACCTCAGCTATATTGGTGATACTGAAATGGGCAGACGGGTGAATATTGGTGCTGGTACGATTACTTGTAATTATGACGGAGCCTTTAAACACCAAACGATCATTGAAGATGACGTGTTTATTGGCTCTGATTCGCAGTTGATCGCTCCGATAACGGTGGCCAAGGGATCGACAATTGGCGCTGGATCCACTATTACGCGTGATACGCCTGAAGGTCAGCTAACATTATCCAGGATTAAACAAATAAGTATTGCCAACTGGAAGCGGCCGAAAAAAAACAAGGATTGATGCTGTTTATACAAGGTAGAGCTGAGTAGAGGATAGGTTATGTGCGGTATTGTAGGTGCAATTGCGAAAAATGATGTTGTACCATTTTTATTGGAAGGATTATCCAGGCTTGAGTACCGTGGTTATGACTCGGCAGGAATCGTAGTTGCAGATGGTACGTTGCATAGATTGCGGACAACGGGCCGTGTTTCTGAGCTGAGCAAGCTGGTTCATGCCGGAGGAACATCAGGACTTACCGGTATTGCGCATACTCGTTGGGCAACGCATGGGGCGCCTTCTGAGCGGAATGCTCACCCGCATTTTTCTGGTGATCAAAGAAAAATTGCTGTTGTACATAATGGTATTATCGAAAATCACGAAACTCTCCGGCAACGTTTAGAACAGGAGGGATTTAAATTTCTGTCAGATACCGACACCGAAGTAATTGCTCATTTGATTTCGCTTTATCTTCGTAAGACCGATGATTTGCTGGATGCTGTCTGCCATTCCCTTGAGGAGTTGCAGGGCGCATATGCTATCGCCGTTATGGAAGAGGCGCGTCAGGATCGCATTGTCGTTGCCAGAAATGGGGCTCCACTCTTGCTCGGGATAGATGATGGTGGACTTTACGCTGCTTCTGATGCCTCTGCACTGGTACAGATTACGCAGCGGATTGTGTATCTTGAAGAAGGAGATGTGGCGGAGTTGTCCAGTGATGGATATCGTATTTTGAATTGCCTGAATACGGTAAACGGCTGTGAAGTCACTCGTGAAGTAATTGAGAGCAGCTTGACGCGGGATGCGGTGGAGCTAGGTTCATATTCGCATTTTATGCAAAAGGAGATCTTTGAGCAGCCGGTTGCTGTGGCAAATACCCTGGAAATGGTATTGAATGTACAATCAGTGTCTCCTCAATTATTTGGCAGTGAAGCACAAACGATTTTTGCCCAGACTCGGGGAATATTGATACTCGCTTGCGGGACCAGCTATCATGCTGGTCTGGTTGCAAAATACTGGTTGGAAACAATTGCAAGACTTCCTTGTAATGTCGAGATTGCCAGTGAATATCGATATCGCAATCCAATTGCTGATCCAGCTACGCTGGTTATTGGTATTTCTCAATCTGGTGAAACTGCGGATACTCTGGCTGCGCTAAGTTATGCTAAGTCATTAGGCCATCGCTACAATTTAGCAATTTGTAACGTGCCGGAAAGTGCCCTGATTAGGCAAACTAATCTGCGCTTCCTGACTCGTGCCGGCCCTGAAATTGGAGTTGCCTCCACAAAAGCTTTCACTACGCAGCTGGCAGTTTTGCTGTTGTTTACAGCAGTGCTTGCAAAGATACGCAACAAATTGCCGACTGAAGACGAACAGAAAATGATTGCCGCATTACGGCATTTGCCAGTTGCGATACAGCGTACGCTTCAAAGTGAGCTGGAAATTAAAAAATGGGCAGGAGATTTTTCCCAGAAACACCATGCTCTGTTTCTGGGGCGCGGCGTACACTACCCAATCGCATTGGAGGGGGCGCTGAAGCTTAAGGAGATTTCGTATATTCATGCTGAAGCTTATGCCGCAGGTGAACTCAAGCACGGCCCTCTTGCGCTTGTAGACAGTGGAATGCCTGTAGTTGCCATAGCTCCGAATGATGTGTTGCTGGAAAAGCTGAAATCCAATTTGCATGAAGTGCGTGCACGCGGAGGAGAGTTGTACGTCTTTGCAGATGCAGATTCACGTATTGAGGAGAGTGAAGGGGTGCATATTATTCGCATGGATGAATATGGAGGTGTACTTAGTCCCATTTTGCATACTATTCCGTTACAGCTATTGGCTTATCACGTGGCTTTGCAAAAGGGTACCGATGTTGATAAACCCAGAAATCTGGCAAAATCCGTTACGGTTGAGTAATTGAGCTGCTTTGATTTTCAGCTTGCGATTAAAGTATCCAAGTACTCTCTGGCCCGACCAACAAGGCACACGGCTGCGGCATGCTTTATACAATGATGCTGGAATGGTAGCATTGTAGCCTTTCAATGATTAGAGGAAGTCAATGGCTGGTCATAGTAAGTGGGCCAATATTAAGCATAAAAAGGCCGCGCAAGATGCAAAACGAGGAAAGATTTTTACTCGTCTGATTAAGGAAATTACAGTTGCTGCCCGGCTGGGTGGCGGAGACCCTGGTAGTAATCCCCGTTTAAGGTTGGCGATGGATAAAGCCTTTGGACATAACATGCCAAAGGATAATGTCGAGCGTGCGATCAAGCGCGGGTGTGGTGAGCTTGAAGGCGTTAACTATGAGGAAATTCGCTACGAAGGCTATGGGGTATCCGGGGCTGCTGTCATGGTTGATTGCATGACGGATAATCGTACACGAACCGTGGCGGATGTTCGTCATGCATTTACCAAGCACGGTGGCAACTTGGGAACGGATGGTTCTGTCTCTTATTTGTTCACACATTGTGGCCAATTATTATTTGCGCCAGATATTGATGAAGCGCGGTTACTGGAAGTTGCGCTCAATGCAGGTGCGGAAGATGTTATCGATAATGATGACGGCAGTCTGGAAGTTATTACCAGTCCGGATACATTTGTAGCAGTCAGAGACGAGCTGGAAAAGGCTGCTTTTAAGGCTGAACTGGCTGAGGTAACCTGGAAACCGGAAAACGAAATCTTGCTGCAGGGTGATGATGCAGCCAAAATGCAGAAGCTGTTGGATGCTCTGGAAGATATAGACGATGTACAGGATGTTTATACTACTGCAGTCTTAGACATCTAATCTTGTTACCTTCCGGCAAGAGCATCCGCATACTGGGGATTGACCCTGGCTTACGTATAACAGGTTTTGGTGTTATCGAAAAAAATGGAAGCCAACTAACCTACCTTGGGAGTGGCTGCGTAGTAACCGAAAAATCCGGTTTGCCGGATCGCTTGAAGACCATCCTTGATGGACTGAATGAAATTATTTTGCAGCACCAACCGGAGCAGGTTGCTGTAGAGCAGGTTTTTGTCAATATCAATCCTAAATCGACGCTGTTGCTCGGACAGGCTCGCGGTGCCGCAATTAGCGCAGCAGTTCTTCATGAACTTTCCGTATACGAATATACTGCTCTGCAAATCAAGCAATCTGTAGTGGGGAATGGCCATGCCCGGAAAGAGCAGGTGCAGGAAATGGTGATGCGATTGTTGAGGCTGGGAGAACGCCCTCGCCCGGATGCGGCTGATGCGTTGGCCTGTGCCATTTGCCATGCTCATGGAGGAACAGGCTTGCTTGCCCTGAGTGTGCGTAATCATCTGAAACGAGGTGGTTGTCCGTGATTGGCAGAATTACCGGGTTGCTGCTTGAAAAACATCCTCCGCTGGTGTTGGTTGATGTACAAGGTACCGGTTATGAAATTGACGTGCCGATGAGTACTTTCTGCAAGTTGCCTGATATTGGCAAAAAGGTAACGCTCCATACCCATTTCTGGGTACGAGAGGATGTACATTTGCTGTTTGGTTTTATGACGGAGCAGGAACGTGCGCTTTTTCGCCAGCTTACAAAAATTTCTGGTATTGGTGCGAGAACAGGTTTGGCGATTTTGTCCGGCTTGAGCGTCACAGATCTCCATCAAGCTGTGGTATCGCAGGACAGTATTCGCCTAACCAAAATCCCCGGAATTGGAAAGAAGACGGCGGAGCGTTTATTACTGGAGTTGCGCGATAAGATCGATCCAGTAGCGATCCTTTCTGAAGCGGGAGCGGCTGCATCTAACGTTGACAAAGACATTCTTTCTGCACTATTAGCACTGGGCTATAATGGCCGCGAAGTTAACCGGGCATTAGAGCAATTGTCGGAAGGTGTTACGGTATCTGACGGCATTATGCAGTCACTTAAATTTTTGTCGAAAGTAAAATAACGTTTTGGCTGATCTTAAATGATTGAATCGGATCGGATTATCACTGCCTCTCCGTTTTCTTCCCAAGAAGAAGTAATAGAACGCGCACTTCGTCCTGTTCAGCTGGATGACTATGTCGGTCAGGAAAAGATCCGTGAGCAATTAAAGATTTTTATTGAGGCTGCCAGACAAAGGCAAGAAGCACTGGATCATGTGCTGCTGTTTGGCCCGCCCGGATTGGGTAAAACGACACTGGCTCATATTATTGCTCGCGAAATGGGTGTAAATTTGCGCCATACTTCCGGCCCAGTACTAGAGCGCGCAGGTGATCTGGCCGCTTTGCTGACCAATCTGGAAGCCAATGATGTATTGTTCATTGATGAGATTCACCGGCTTTCTCCCGTTGTTGAGGAAATTCTGTATCCGGCGATGGAGGATTACCAGCTGGATATCATGATCGGCGAGGGAGTGGCAGCAAGATCAGTCAAGATTGATTTGCCAAGTTTTACTCTAGTGGGGGCGACTACGCGAGCGGGTATGTTGACCAACCCACTGAGAGACCGCTTTGGAATCGTTTCCCGCCTGGAATTTTATACTTCAGATGAGCTCAGCAAGATTGTTACCCGTTCTGCCGGGTTACTTGATGTCGATATTACTGCCGATGGCGCCAGAGAGATTGCATGCAGGTCACGGGGCACGCCACGGATCGCCAATCGATTACTGCGCAGAGTCCGTGATTTTGCTGAAGTCCGGGCGAACGGACGTATTGATCGCCAGGTAGCAGATGCTGCATTGCAGATGCTGGATGTTGATGCTGCTGGTCTGGATGTACTGGATAGAAAGCTTCTGCTAGCAGTGCTGGAAAAATTTGGCGGTGGTCCGGTAGGAGTGGATAATCTTGCTGCGGCTATCAATGAAGAGCGTGACACGATTGAAGAAGTGCTGGAGCCTTATCTTATTCAGCAGGGTTTTCTGCAGCGTACGCCTCGTGGCCGAATGGCAACAACCATGACTTATCAGCATTTCGATATCATCCCTTTACAGCAAGCCGCTACACCCGGTCTGTTTAACCCAGATTAAAAGCTAGTAATAACCCGCAAACCAAGATTCAATATCTTTCTGAAGAGTATTTTTACAAAAATGAAAGCTGCTTTTTTTTATCCCGTGCGTGTCTACTACCAGGATACTGATACGGGAGGCGTTGTATATCATGGATCTTACCTCAACTTCATGGAGCGCGCCCGTTACGAGTGGTTGCGCGATCTGGGGTTTACGGTGGATACCATGATCCGGTCACATAAAATGATTTTTCTTATTCGTTCACTCAGTATCGAGTACTTCAAGCCGGCTGTACTAGACGATTTGCTGGACATAACTGTGAAGGTAACAGAAATGGGCAGAAGCCGGATAACGTTGCAGCAGCAGATTTTACGTGAACAAGGTACACTTGCCAGCGCAACTGTTCATGCAGTATGTGTCGGATCGGATACGTTGAAACCGATTAGTATTCCAGTGCCACTTCGTCAAAAAATAGAAAACGGCCATCATGAGTAAAACCATCACCCAGGATTTATCATTTCTTCACCTGATTAGCGGTGCAAGCCTCCCGGTTCAACTGGTTATGCTGCTATTGTTGTTGGCTTCATTTATTTCCTGGTGGTTTATTTTCAGAAAATTATTTACCCTCCGTCAGGAAATCAAGCAAACCGATGAATTTGAAAGCGTATTCTGGCGCGGATCAGATTTGAATGCGCTGTATCAGCGAGCGGCCAGTGCGCGCCATGCAGCAGGTAGTATGGAGCGTATTTTTGAAGCTGGATTTCGTGAATTCACCAAATACCAGTCGGGGATCGATATCGGTCCCATCATGGACAGTACGCGCGGCGCAATGCGAGCTGTTTACCAGCGGGAAATGGACAGACTTGAATCACATTTATCGTTTCTGGCTACTGTAGGATCTGTAAGCCCGTACGTAGGATTGTTCGGAACGGTGTGGGGGATTATGAATGCCTTTCGTGAGCTGTCCAATGTTGGTCAGGCGACCATCGCGCATGTTGCGCCTGGTATTGCTGAGGCGCTGATTGCAACGGCAATGGGGCTTTTTGCAGCGATTCCGGCCGTGATTGCCTATAACCGCTATGCTAGTGATACCGCTCAGCTCGCCACTCGCTATGAAAGTTTTATAGAGGAAGTATCCAACGTTTTGCAGCGTCGTGTGGCCAAACCTCGGGATATGGCAAATTTCTCATGATTCCGCGTCGCAGTAAACGCCGATTAATGAATGAAATAAATGTTGTGCCATATATTGACGTTATGCTGGTGCTGCTTATAATTTTCATGATCACAGCACCGCTTATCCAGCCCAGCCAAATTGAATTGCCTGAAATCGGTAAATCATCTGTACCTCCAGCAGAGCCTTTAGAAGTCACAATTGCCGCAAATGGTAATCTCACGTTACGTGATCGTGCCGGTGCGAACAGGGAGCAGCAGGTGAATCGCAACCAGCTAGTGGAGCTGATCAAGGCCAGGCAGGCACAGAATACCAATCAGCCTGTCGTGATTGCAGCAGATAAAAATGTTCGTTACGAAGAGGTAATTCAAGTAATGGATATGTTGCAACAGCAACAAATCCGTAAAATCGGGTTGTTAACCAAGTCAAAATAAACTATCGGGGTGTATGCGCAATGGTCCGGCTACCCGGGAATAAGAACGAACCGGGAAAACTGCGTGCGGCATTGTTTGCCCTGTTGGTGCATGCAGCATTTCTCGCTTTGCTGGTATTTGGCCTGAACTGGAAGAATGAAGCACCTGAAGCGATGTCCGTTGATTTATGGGCAGATCTGCCTCAACGTCCGATCAAGCCTGTATCACCTGTTGCGCAAGTAACATCCCAGCCCGAACCAGCTAAGCCGCAATCCCGGCCACAACAAAAAACTCAACCCCAGCCTCAGCCGGTGATCAAGGCGACACCCCCTCCGGTGCGTAAACCCGAGATTGCGCTTAAGGATAAAACGGAAAAACCACAACCTAAAGAGGAAGTGAAAAAACTGGAACCGGTGAAAAAGGAAGTGTCAAAAGAAGAACCAGCCAAGAAACCGGTAGAGAAACCAGCATCCAAGGAAGAGGTAAAGAAACCAGAGTTGGTTAAGAAAGAGGCACCCAAAACTGAATCTATCAAAAAAGTCGAACAGAAAACCGAGAAAAAGGATGACGCTCGGCAGCAGGCTGAAGCACAAAAACAGGATCAGCAGCGTGAACAGCAGATGGCTGCAGCGAAGGCAGCCCAAGCCAGAGCGCTGGGTGAAATCGAAAAATACAAAGCCATGATTCAGGCCAAGATTCGTAGCCGGATTATCATGCCGCCGGATCTTCCGGGGAACCCTGCAGTTGAGTTTATGGTGACCCTGCTACCGGGAGGAGATGTGCTGACAGTCACTTTGCGCAAATCAAGTAGTTATACTGCTTTTGATGAGGCAGTGGAAAGGGCGATTTATCTAGCGAAGCCCTTGCCTTTGCCCCCGGATCCCGGATTGTTTAATGAGTTTCGTAATTTAAATATTACTGTTTATTATCGTGAATAGTTTTTGACCTACCTCTACAACATGGCATGGTGATTCATATGCGTAATTTTTTGTATTGTACTGGTGTGTTTCTGTTGTTATGGATGAATACACCGCTACAAGCTGCTCTTGATATTGAAATCTTTGGTGGTGGGGCTAACAGGATGCCGATTGCCGTAGCTCCGTTTAATGGCGAAAAAGGGCTTCCCCAGGATATTTCGGCGATTGTATCGGCTGATCTGGAGCGCAGCGGGATATTTAAACTGGTTGATCCGTTGGGGTTAACCTCGCAAGAGCCAGTGAGCTATGTCGATTGGCTGGGGCGAGGTGCGAGTGCGCTGGTCATCGGCAGTACATCAATGTTGCCGGACGGGCGGGTGGATATCCAGTTTCGCTTGCTGGATGTTGCCAAACAGGTTCAACTGACTGGATTTAGCGGTACCGTTACGATCGAACAGCTGCGTGCCTTTGCTCATCGTATTGCGGATATTGTGTATGAAGCATTGACAAATGAACCTGGTGTCTTCAGCACGAGGATTGCCTTCGTCAGAAAACAGGGAAGCCGCTATGCATTGCAAGTGTCAGATTATGATGGGTTCAATGCACGTTCACTGATCGAGTATACCGAGCCGATCATCTCCCCGGCTTGGTCGCCAGATGGCAGCAAAATTGCTTACACTTCCTTTGAAAAGAAAAAACCAGTGGTTTATGTGCAGGCGCTGGCAACCCGTGAACGTAAGGTGGTAGCAAATTTCAAAGGAAGTAACAGTGCCCCGGCCTGGTCGCCTGATGGTGGAAAATTGGCAGTGGTTTTGACATTGCATGGTGGATCACAGATTTATCTGATCAATGCGGATGGTAGTGGACTGCAGAGGATTTCACAAAGCCCGGGGATAGATACAGAGCCCAGTTTTTCACCGGATGGAAAATGGCTGATATTTACTTCTGACAGAGGAGGAAGTCCGCAGATATATCGTATGCCGGTATCTGGCGGTGCTGCCGAGAGGTTGACCTTTGAAGGAGATTACAATGTCAGTCCGCGTTATAGCTCGGATGGAAAACGGTTTGTCTATATCCACAGAAATTCTGGCCGATTCAGCGTTGCTGTACAGGATTTATCGACTCGCCAGATGCAATTACTAACGGATTCCAGTTTTGATGAATCTCCCAGTTTTTCCCCCAATAGCCGCATGGTTCTGTACACGACGGAAGTGAGTGGGCGTGGTATATTATCCATCGTTTCCAGTGATGGCCAGACGAGAAGTCGATTTTCGCAGGAAGCGGGTGATGTCCGGGAAGCGGTTTGGGGGCCGTTGCTGAAACAGCGGTAATGTGGATAAGAAACGCTCACTGGATGTGGGTTATTTATTTATTTATTTATTTATGGTGAGAAATGAAAAAATTTTTAGCAGTGCTGGCGATTAGCCTGCTGTCAGCTTGCGCTAGCGATAATGCACAACAAACTTCTGATATTGAGGATCATTCGTATAGCAGGGGAGGAGAAAGTGAGGGTATGCGAAGCGGTACCGGATCAGATAGATTTGGGATGAATCCTTTACAGGACCCGAACAACATATTATCCCGGCGCAGTGTTTACTTTGATTTTGACAGCTATACAGTAAAGGGCGAGTACCGCGACCTGGTTCTTGCGCACGCTGCCTATTTGCGTGACAACCTGAACGCACAGGTGTTACTGCAAGGCAATACTGATGAACGTGGCAGTCGGGAATATAACCTTGCACTTGGGCAACGCCGGGCCAACAGTGTGAAGGATATCCTACTGCTATCCGGTGCCCGTGATCAACAGGTTGAAGCTGTCAGCCTGGGTGAAGAAAAACCGCGTGCTCTGGGGAGTGATGAGTCATCCTGGGCTGAGAACCGACGTACTGATATTCTCTATCAAGGAGAGTATTAATGTTTTTGCGCGCTTTCTTGCCGTTACTTTTGCTTCTTGGTTGTAGCGTTGCACAGGCTGCACTGTTTGGTGATTCTGAAACCCGTGAACAGTTGGATGCGCTGCGCACAAAGGTATTGGAAATGGAAGCGCGCATGCAGCATACGGAAGAAGTTTTTATGGGCCAATCTCTAATCGAATTGCATTCCCAGGCAGAAGCCCTCAAGGAAGAAATGGGAAAACTACGGGGGAAGATAGAGGTACTTGAGGATGAGAATCGGTCATTGCGCAAGCAACAAAAGGATTTCTATCTGGACCTTGATAACCGACTGCGTCAGATTGAGCCTGGTTCAGCGAGCGTCTCTGTGCCGGACTCCGAAATCTCTGTCCCGGCATCAGAACCGCCAGCTGCTGATATAAAAAATACTACACCTCTCAAAGCGTCTGTGATTCTGCAATTACCGGATACAGTTCAGCGCAATCGCTATGATGCAGCCTATGCTTTGTTTAAGGATGGTGATTATTCCGGATCGATAGCCAGTTTTGAGAGTTTCTTGTCCCGGCATCCCCAATCTGCTCTGGCACCTGCCGCAGCTTATTGGATTGGAAACGCACATTATGCAATGAGAAATTTTGACAAAGCGATTGCTGCGCAACAGCGATTGATTGAAACGTATCCTGATAGTCCCAAAGTACCGGATGGGCTTCTTAATATGGCAAGCAGTCAGGTTGAAATCGGTCAAAAAGCTGCTGCCAGAAAAACATTGGTAAATCTCATTACGAACTACCCTGGTACTGAGGCGGCAGAAAAGGCTAAGCGTCGTTTGGGATCTCTCAAATAGACTTGACTGTCTATGTTGCTAAAATTTAGCACAACTTGTTCTACTCATTTTTAAATTCCTTTTGGCAAGCAGAGGGAATGTTCCAGTCCCGTTAGGATCCGATGTTACGAGTTACGGAAATTTTCTATTCGCTTCAGGGGGAAACAAGCCGGATGGGATTGCCCACGGTATTTATCCGCCTGACCGGCTGCCCGTTACGTTGTGGATATTGCGATACCAGCTACGCATTTTCTGGTGGCGAAAGTATGGATATCAGTGAAATCATGCGCAAAGTGGCTTCGTTTTCTCCGCATTATGTCACTGTTACGGGAGGGGAGCCGTTAGCTCAAGCCGACAGCCTGACTCTGCTGACAGCTTTGTGTGATCGAGGATATTCCGTTTCTCTTGAAACCAGCGGAGCACTGGATATTTCACGAGTAGATACGCGTGTATCGAGAATTCTGGATATCAAAACACCAGGTTCTGGTGAGATGGAAAAAAATTACTGGAATAACCTCGACTGCCTGACTGCTCATGATGAAATAAAATTTGTATTGTGTGATCGGACTGATTATAACTGGGCGATGCAAAAACTCCTGACGCTGGAGTTAGCTAACATCTGCCCGGTTTTGTTCTCCCCGGTTTATAACCAGCTTGATCCCGCAGCGCTGGCGGCTTGGATATTACAAGATAGATTGCCGGTTCGTTTGCAATTCCAGCTACATAAGTTGCTCTGGGGGGAGTGTGTCGGGCGATAAAACAGTAGACGGGTTTGATTCATGAAAAAAGCAGTTGTGCTGTTATCAGGAGGGCTGGATTCCACTACAACACTTGCTATTGCCAGGGGAAATGGGTTTGCCTGTTACGCACTCAGTGTTGATTATGGTCAGCGTCATGCTGCCGAGCTAGCTGCTGCAACGCGAATTGGTCAATTACTCCAGGTTTGTGAACATCAGTTTCTCAAGCTGGATTTGACTGTTCTGGCCAGCTCTGCGCTGACCGATCCTTCTGTTACTGTTCCGATACATGGCACCAATCGAGGAATTCCAGCCACTTATGTTCCGGCCCGAAACACCATTATGTTGTCGCTGGCGCTGGCATGGGCGGAGGTGCTGGGCAGCCAGGATATTTTCATCGGTGTAACAGCTGTTGATTATTCTGGATATCCTGATTGCCGGCCGGATTATATTGATGCTTTTGAGAAAATGGCGAATCTGGCCACAAAAGCAGGAAGAGAAGGCAATCTTCTAAAGGTGCATGCTCCTTTAATTAATCTGCCCAAACATGACATCATTCGTCGCGGCCTGGAGCTTGGAATAGATTACAGTATGACTGTTTCCTGTTACCAGGCAGATGCAAGCGGGTGGGCTTGCGGTCAGTGTGATGCGTGCCATATCCGCCGAGCTGGTTTTGCAGCGGCAAATATTCCCGACCCAACATACTACCAGGACAAACGATGATTACAATCGACTGCGCTCGATGCAGATACCAAGCTGTTTCACCCCTTGAATAACATCCAGTTTTGCTGCACTGACTTTTACCCAGGGTGAGCCAAATTCGTTAAGAATCATCTGAGCAATATTTTCTGTGAGCGTTTCAAGTAAAGAAAAATGTTGCTGATCGAGCATTGAATTAATTTTATACGCGATTTGTGAGTAATCCAGCGTATCTTCAATATGATCAGTCTTGCTAGCCTGTTGAGAAGGCAAAGCAATCTCAAGGTTTAATTCGATGGTCTGCGGAATTTTTTTTTCCCACGGATAAATGCCAATCAAGGTTTTTATTCTGAATTCTTTGAGAAAGATGATATCCATGGACAGACTCCGGGTTGGCTTGGGGGTTACGGGTAATACCCGGGTTGCACAATTTTAGTTTATTTATTGGAATATAAAAGTTTTGATGATTACGGTGATTCTGATTTTTTCTGCCTACTTGCTAGGCTCAATTTCTTTTGCTGTTGTTGCAAGCTGGTTATTCAAGCTTCCGGATCCGCGTAGTTACGGTTCTGGTAATCCCGGAGCAACGAATGTATTGCGTACCGGTAAGAAAGTGGCAGCGGCAGTAACATTATTGGGAGATGCGGGTAAAGGCTGGGTAGCGGTTGTGGTCGCTAAATATTTGGGTAATGTTCTGGGATTAGGTGATGAGGTCATTGCCAGCGCAGCACTTGCAGTATTTCTGGGACATTTATTTCCGATTTTTCTTGCGTTTAAGGGTGGAAAAGGCGTTGCCACATCGGCAGGCATACTGTTAGGATTAAATCTGTGGTTAGGTATTCTTGCTATATTAACTTGGATAATCGTTGCATTGGTTTCGCGTATTTCTTCATTGTCTGCCTTATTGTCAGCTCTGCTTGCACCGTTGTACACTTATTTTTTATTGCAGAAAGAAATGCTGACAATAACTGTGCTCATCATATCCATACTATTGATATTAAAGCATCAATCGAATATTGCTAACTTGATCGCCGGCAAGGAAACAAGGATAGGCAAAAGTAGCTAATTTCAAGCTGCATATTCTCATAAATCTTCCAGGTTCCAGCGAGCCTTGATGGTAAAGCTGCCATCTGATCCAGGTGGTTTTTCGTTGAGCTGCTGCAAGCGTAATGCGCCGGCTAAGGCGATCATTGCACCGTTATCAGTACAAAATTCTAGCTCAGGAAAGAAGACGGCAATACCCGTTCCTACCAGATGATGTCGCAGTTTTTGGCGTAAACGGCTATTTGCGCCTACACCGCCGGCTACGACCAGTTGTTGCAGTCTGGTAATTTTTAAAGCAGCGATAGATTTTTTTACCAGTACGTCAGTAACCGCATCTTCAAAAGCAAGCGCGATGTCGGCACGGGTTTGAGTATTTGCTTTTTGTTTATTAATGAGTAAAGCTGCGGCTGTTTTTAATCCACTAAAACTGAAATTCAGATCGTCACTGTTAAGCATGGGGCGTGGGAGTTTAAATCTTCCTGGTTGGCCCTGGGTTGCCAGGTCTGCGAGCAATTTTCCACCCGGATAATCCAAGCCCAATAGTTTTGCAGTTTTATCAAATGCTTCTCCTGCGGCATCATCCACCGTTTCACCTAATAGCTTGTATTGCCCGATGCCTTTTACGTGCATTAATTGAGTGTGTCCTCCGGATACAAGCAGCGCCACAAACGGAAAATCAGGCGCCGGATCAGATAAAAGTGGGGAAAGAAGATGGCCTTCAAGATGATGGATGTTCAATACAGGGATGTTGCGTGCAAAAGCTAGTGCATTGCTAATGCTCGCACCTGTCAATAACGCTCCCGCAAGTCCCGGACCCTGGGTATAGGCAATTGCATCAATAGTTTCCAGAGAAGTATTCGTTTGTTCTAATACCTGTGTGACAAGGGGTAATACCCGACGGATATGATCACGTGATGCGAGTTCCGGCACAACACCACCATAATCACGATGCATGTCAACTTGAGAGTACAGAGCGTGGCCAAGCAATTTTCGACGGGTGTCATAGAGTGCCACGCCTGTTTCATCACATGAAGTTTCAATACCTAATACGAGCATTTTGGGATTTTTGGTGGGAAATATTTTTTGTAGTGATCAAACTTTCTTTTGGAAAAAAAATGATTGATGTTAAACTAGCGGGATTTTTCGAGGCTGGTTGGGCAAACAGGCTTTGGAAAAAGCAGGCTGGTTTGGAGCGAACTTGCGTTGCTTCATTATTCAAACAAGGAATCAGTCAGGTTTATAACTTAGTTTTAACTGC
This sequence comes from Nitrosomonas eutropha, assembly GCF_003201195.1. Classification (GTDB taxonomy): domain Bacteria; phylum Pseudomonadota; class Gammaproteobacteria; order Burkholderiales; family Nitrosomonadaceae; genus Nitrosomonas; species Nitrosomonas eutropha. Next base: position 82,608 of record NZ_QICQ01000008.1, read on the forward strand.
AGGGCAAACCGATTAACTTTTGCTTTGTGTGATATGGAAAACAATCAAAGGAGACCGAAAGGAATTATTACTTTATGACTACTGTTAAAGTCAAGGAAAATGAGCCATTTGAAATTGCAATGCGGCGTTTTAAACGTTCTATTGAAAAAACAGGTTTACTGACCGAGTTGCGCGCACGGGAATTTTATGAAAAACCCACAGCGGTGCGTAAGCGTAAACATGCTGCGGCAGTAAAACGTACCTATAAACGGTTACGTAGTCAGATGTTGCCACCCAAATTGTATTGATTCCATTTGTTTTCCTGGGTTTCATCATTTAATGAAATTAAGGCAAAAAATAACCGAGGATATGAAGTCGGCAATGCGTGCAGGGGACGTGCAGCGTCGAGATGCGTTACGTTTGCTGCAAGCTGCCTTAAAACAAAAAGAAGTTGATGAGCGGATTGAGCTGGACGATGGTGCCGTAGTTGCTGTGATAGAGAAAATGCTTAAGCAGCGTCGGGATTCCATTTCGCAATATGAAGCGGCACAGCGTCAAGATTTGGCGGATATCGAAAAATTTGAGGTAGAGGTTCTACAGGTGTATATGCCTGTAGCACTAAGTGATGCTGAGCTGGATGCTATGATAAACGAAGTGATTACTTCACTTGGAGAAAGTGGGTCACCAAAAATTGGGCAGATCATAGCGCTGCTTAAGTCAAGGCTTGCAGGTCGGGCAGATATGGGAAGGGTATCTCAGCTGGTAAAGGAAAAAATCGCATCAAATTAAGTTGAAGCTAACCGGCTAATACCTGTTCCAGGCAGGCATACTTCAGAAGAGGTGTGCTCCGAGTGGTCTTTTATCGGAGATTTATTACCCATAAATGATTGCGCAGCCATTTATTCAGGAATTGTTGGATCGTATCGATATTGTCGATATTGTTGCAAGACATCTTAAACTCAAAAAGGCCGGTGCAAATTTTACAGCGTGCTGTCCTTTCCATAATGAAAAAACCCCGTCATTTACTGTAAATTCGTCCAAGCAGTTTTACCATTGCTTTGGTTGTGGCAGGCACGGCAATGCCATTAATTTTTTGATGGAACATAGTGGAGTCAGTTTTGTCGAAGCAGTGGAAAGTCTCGCGGCGCATGCTGGTATGCAAATTCCTGCTTGGAAGAACATTAATTCAAAAGCATCCGATTCAGGTGAAACTTCATTGAATGAAGTGAGATTTGATGAGGTTATACAGACATCATCTGATTTGTATGGGCGGATGGAGCAGGCTGCAAAGTTTTATCGTGTGCAACTCAAACAATCAGAGTTGGCGATTGCTTATTTGAAAGATCGAGGGGTGTCAGGGCAGACCGCTTTGCATTTCGGAATCGGATACGCACCTTCTGGCTGGCAAAATCTGGCTGAGATCTTTACGGATTATCCGTCAGGTGATTCCAGTCATGCGCTGGTGCGATCAGGTTTGATCGTTGCTCATGAAAGCAAAAAAAACTATGACCGTTTCCGTCATCGGATCATGTTCCCTATTCTCGATCTTAAAAAGAGAATAATAGGGTTTGGCGGACGAGCATTGGATGGGAGTGAACCGAAGTACCTCAATTCGCCGGAAACTCCGTTATTTATCAAAGGACGCGAACTTTATAATCTGGTATCAGCCGGTCCGGCAATCCGAAAATCAGGTCGGGTAGTCGTCGTAGAAGGTTATATGGACGTTGTAATGCTGGTGCAGCACGGCATTGAAAACGTAGTGGCAACTTTAGGTACGGCAACGACGTCTACGCATATCCAGAAGCTTTTACGTTATACGGATGAAGTGGTTTTTTGTTTTGATGGAGATGAAGCCGGTACAAAAGCTGCTTGGCGAGCATTAGAAACCAGTTTGCCGCAACTCAAAGATGGGAAGGATATCAAATTCTTATTTCTACCGGATAAAGAAGATCCAGATAGCTATATTCGCAAATACGGCAAGGATGCTTTTAAAAATCTGCTGGAAAAAGCTCAGCTGCTATCTGTGTTTTTTTGTAAAGAGTTATCTAGCCGTGTGAATCTTAGTACAAGTGAGGGACGTGCCCGATTGGTTCAGCAGGCAGAACCGCTGCTTGTGCAGATTAATGCTCCTATATTTGGATTTATGTTAATGAAGCGTATTTCTGAGTTAGCTGGAGTGGATCAGAATCAGCTGATTGCTTTTCTGAAACCCGGAAAGAAGAATCAGCCTTCCATATCTCGTTCAAATGTATCCAGGCCCTTATCGGTTACGCCATATCGAAGGTTGATACAGATTTTGCTGCACACTCCAGCTTATGTGGATAAGCTGGATACAGATCTTTTTGCATTAAATGATGGTCAAAATGAGGAAAAGGCACTGCTGGCTGCATTGGTGGATTTTCTTAAAACATCTTCCTGCACTTCGATGGATGAATTGAATTCAGTAGCAATCATGTTGCATCTTGATCAAACTCCGCATCGTGTTTTATTGGAAAAGATTGCCCGGGATATACATGTAAAAGATGTAGATTGGGATATCGATGCTGAATTTACTGGAGCAATGGTGCGATTACGAGAAGCTCAACGTAAGTCGAGAGTGGCTGAGTTACACAATAGACCGCTTGCATCACTTACTCCGGAAGAGAAAAAAGAGTTGCGACGATTGATACTTTCTTGAGCTGTGGTGTGCAGGACCTTTTACAAGGTGATCAAAATAAAAAATGTGGGGTATATCAAATTGTGTTGCCGCGATTGGTTGATAAGCGATACTTTTGTTCATCTATTAAAAGCGCGTCAGAAATTTGATATAATTAAAAGCTTTCGGTTTGTTTCGTCTTTAGTCTTAATAGGTGCTCTGCATGGCAAAAGTAAAGGTGTCAGAATCAGCTAAAAAAAATACGGTTACATCACAAAAAACGACTGAAACAAAAAGTAAAAAAACGCCTATTACAGTCCACGATGATGAGATTGAAGTGGTAGTTAAGGGTGCTGGCGATATTTCTGTGGCTAAATCAGGGGGTGCATCTGTTAAAAAGAAGGCGATCACCAGGAAAAAATCTGTCAAGGGAACGAAGTCCAGCGGTGATCTAGCTGCCTCGCCCGGACAGGATGTGGTGATGCCTGAAACAGGAGTGGAAGAGTCGAAACTCGTTGATGATATTTCTGAAAAAAACAAAGTGAGCAAAAAAGATAAAAGCCTTCTTTCAGAGAAGCAGGTTATTGAATTGAGCAGGAGCTCCGTATCTATATCATCGGGCGATGATGTTGAATTACGCAGAATGCGTTTGAAGAAATTAATTATGCAGGGTAAGGAACGCGGTTATCTGACTTACTCTGAGATTAACGACCATTTGCCAGATGATATGTTGGATGCTGATCAAATTGAAAGCATTATCAGCATGATCAATGACATGGGTATTTCGGTACACGATGAAGCGCCTGATGCAGAAGCTTTGCTGATGTCGGATACAGCGACGGCGGTGGCTGACGAGGATGTGGCTGAAGAAACGGAAGCGGCACTTTCTAGTGTGGATTCAGAGTTTGGACGTACTACAGATCCAGTGCGGATGTATATGCGTGAAATGGGTTCGGTAGGGTTGTTGACGCGAGAAAGTGAAATAGAAATCGCCAAGCGTATCGAAGATGGTTTAAGACATATGATCCAGGCAATTTCTGCCTGTCCGACGATTATAGAAAACATACTTGGGCTGGCTGCAGATGTGGAAAGCGGCCAGTTGCGTGCAGACGAGCTGGTCGATGGTTTCTTGGATGACGATACAGAGGAAATCATAGGCAAGGGAATGCCTGAAGAATCACTGGATCAGGACTTTGATTCGGATGAAACTGAAGAAGAGCAAATCGCTTCGGCCAATGCCGATATGCTGAAGATGAAAAATGAGGTGCTGGAGCGTTTTGCTATGATACGCCAAACCTATGATGATATGAAAAAAATCATTGATAAAAAGGGTGGTGGGCGCCAAGACAAGAAATATAAGCAGCTGCAGGAAAAAATTTCTGCCGAACTGATGGCAATGCGCTTCTCGGCCAAGATGGTTGAAAGATTGTGTGATACACAGCGTGCTATTGTGAATGATATTCGCAGCTGCGAACGCAAAATTGCTGAATTGTGTGTCGTGCGGGCAAAAATGCCACGAAATCATTTTATTAAGGCATTTCCAGGTAACGAAACAAATATTGACTGGATCAACTCGGAAGTGGATGCAAATCAGCCTTACAGCCAATCTCTTGAGCACTATCGCCCGGCTGTTATGGAGCAGCAGCAAAAGATGCTTACTCTTCAGGAACAGGCTGGTATTCCTATCAAGGAATTGAAGGAAATTAATCGTCGTATGACGACGGGTGAAGCCAAAGCACGACGTGCAAAGCGCGAAATGACAGAGGCTAATTTGCGGTTAGTTATATCAATTGCCAAGAAATACACTAATCGCGGATTGCAGTTCCTTGATCTGATACAGGAAGGTAATATCGGATTGATGAAGGCAGTTGATAAATTCGAATATCGACGTGGATACAAGTTTTCAACGTATGCGACATGGTGGATCCGTCAGGCGATTACACGCTCTATCGCAGATCAGGCACGTACTATTCGTATCCCAGTGCACATGATAGAAACTATCAACAAGATGAATCGTATCTCCCGTCAGATTCTGCAGGAAACCGGACAAGAGCCAGAACCTGCAGTACTTGCAGAAAAAATGGAGATGACTGAGGAAAAAATCAGAAAAATCCTTAAGATATCAAAAGAACCAATTTCAATGGAAACACCTATTGGTGATGATGAGGATTCTCACTTGGGAGATTTTATTGAAGATGTCTCTACCATGGAGCCGGCCGATGCTGCGATTTATGCAGGATTGCGTACTGTCACAAAAGATGTACTGGACTCTTTAACGCCTCGGGAAGCAAAGGTTTTACGCATGCGTTTCGGTATTGAAATGAATACAGATCATACTCTAGAAGAGGTAGGAAGGCAGTTTGATGTGACGCGTGAACGAATTCGCCAGATCGAGGCAAAAGCGCTGCGAAAATTAAGGCATCCTGCCCGATCTGACCGATTACGCAGCTTCCTGGATAGTGGAAATTCCTGATACTATATTAATCAAATTGAAAAAAGAAGCTGTCAAAAACTTCTGTCATCAGGGTCTGTAGCTCAGTTGGTTAGAGCAGGGGACTCATAATCCCTTGGTCGTAGGTTCAAGTCCTACCAGACCCACCATTCAATCAAATAGTTATGGGTTATATAACCCATAACTATTTCCGCAAACCGCTACTTCGTTGGAGTGGTTTTGTCACCTTTTCTCTCCCGAACATATATCTCCGTCATCATGGTGACTGATGCGTGTCCCAGTTGCTTTTGAGCCTGTCTGATATCATCTGCAGACTCTGCTTTATCGATCCCGGCTTTTGCACACAAATCGCGGAACTGAAATTTGCCTTTATCTACGCTGGCCGCTTCCCTGATGACCTTATCAAAATGTGCGCGCAGCGTGATATATGCCAGCTTCTTACTGGCTGTAGTAGTCTAATTTGCCCGGACACCTTGATAGGTGGAAAAAAACCCATCATCCGAGGAGTTTTACATCAAAAAGCAATGTAGGCCATGAAAGAATGGTATAAAACTCATCCCCATCTCTTTCATAAAAAACCATACAATCATTCAGGATGCGACAGCTAGCTTCTCCTGCTTAGCTTCCATCGTCAATTGAATCAGTTGCAAGCGTGACTTATTAATGGTGATTTGAGGTAACTCAGATTTTTATTTTATAGACTTTCAGTTCTATTTGGAGTATAAGTAACTATATAACGAATTTGTTTCAAAGCTTTTGCAGTTATTGGTGTTCCTGTTGGTATTCCATGTGCAATCTTAGATTCAAATAGCTCTACGGAAGCCTTTCCGTTTTTTGACAAAGGAGTATTCACATGACGACAGGTATAGTTAAATGGTTTAATGATGCAAAAGGTTTTGGGTTTATTACCCCTGATGATGGTAGCGAGGATTTATTCGCGCATTTTTCTGCAATCAGCATGAATGGATTTAAGACTCTGAGAGAAGGTCAAAGAGTTTCTTTTGATGTGACACAAGGTCAAAAGGGTAAACAAGCATCCAATATTCAAGCTCCCTGATTAAGACTTGATCTGATAAAAAGCCCAGCCCTTAAGAAGCTGGGCTTTTTGCTGTTTACCCTACATTCCCCACCTTTCCATTCCCTTCCTTGCCATCTGTGCAGGTAATTCACCCCCCCCCCCCCCCCCCCCCCCCCCCCCCCCCCCCCCCCCCCCCCCCCCCCCCCCCCCCCCCCCCCCCCCCCCCCCCCCCCGGGTGATCCATCCAGCTAGGGGGTCTCATCCACCTCAGTCCAACCGGTAACGAGTAGATCCTGAAGATCTTCAGAGCATTCCACAAAGGCCGCCAATTCTACGTGGTAAAGTATTGGCCCAGACTTTCAGTTCTGTGATCAGTTTGTCTGTTAGTTACTACGATGGTACGAGCTAATCTCTTATAGCGACGGGATCTGGCTTTGTCCAGACAGGTGCCTTGATAGACAGCTTCGGCGCAGGAGGTGCCTTTGCTTCTTAATACCTTAATAGTCATTGCCATCTCCTGTGTTAACAATAGCGGCCACCTTGTAGAAAAAGTGACCAGCTTAATTCAGGGGGGCATTTTTACATTACCGGTGACACTCCAGCCATAAGGACGATCCCTCCCTTCTGGAAACCGGATTAACGTGGTCAAGTAAAATCGGACACCTCAGTTAAGCTGCTTTTATCGATTTTGCTGCTTCTGCTTCATATTGATTCGGACTTTTGTAATCCAGGTATGAATGCAGTCTTTGGTTATTATAAAACACGGCGATATACTGCAAAATATCCTGCTGTGCTGCATGGCGGGTTTGGTAATGCCGCCATTGGCAGCGTTCCTGCTTGAGGCTGCCAAAGAAACTTTCCGCAACCGCATTATCCCAACAATTTCCCAGACGACTCATACTGCCAATAAAACCGTATGCTTTCAGTAGATTGCGGTATGCTTTGCTAGCATACTGCGACCCACGATCCGAATGCACGATCAGGCCAGGCGGTGGCCGGCGTAGCCAGATCGCCATTCGTAATGCATCACAAACCAGTGTTGCTTTCATCCGTGAGCTCATACTCCAGCCCACCACCTTTCGGGAGAACAAATCGATGACAACCGCCAGATACAGCCAGCCTTCCTGAGTCCAAATGCAGGTAATGTCGCAAACATAGACTTGATCCGGTCTGGCAACCGTAAATTGCCGATTCAATTGGTTCTCAAACACTGGCAACGGGTGATTGCTGTCCGTCGTCACCTTGTACTTCTTCCGGTGTTTCACTTGTATCCCGGCTTCTTGCATTAGTCTTCTCGCCTTCCAGCGACTAACCCGATAGTCCAAGGCATTTAGCGCTCGTTTCATCCTGCGACTGCCATAGGTGTAATCGCATGATTTTGCAATATTCTGCACAGCATTAAGTAGTTGCCTGTGGTGTAGATCATCCGGGCAATTGCAGCGGCGTTGTTCATAGTCATAGTAAGCACTGCGACTGACACCCAATAGCCGGCACATCAG
>NZ_QICQ01000009.1 GCF_003201195.1 Nitrosomonas eutropha
CAAACACAAACAAAAAAAAGCCCGCAATTACGCGGGCTTAGCGGCATTTCATGCCATCAGGTGCCTGGCTGTGCCAGACGCGGAATCATTCCCACCAGATTGTTAAGCCAGGACAGATCGTCAAAGTCAAGGTGCTGGCAGTGGATACCGTACGTCAGCGTATCAGTCTAACCATGCGGATTGATGATGTGCCTGAAGCAACCGAACAGCCTAAAATACATACAGTACATAAAGAAACAGGTAAAGACAACCGCCAGCCCCGGCGTGCTTCTCGTCAACCACAGGTTGCATCCAGAGTAGATAAATCCACATCTGTCAGTGCACTGGCTCTTGCACTGGCGCGGGCGAGGGAAAAGAAATAAAGCTGGATCTATGAGAGAAAAGATAACTTATACGCATGGATACCACGATTCAGTGCTGCACTCGCATAGAAATCGTACTGTCGAAAACTCTGTTGGCTATATTAAAGACAGGATTATCCCCGGGAAAAATTTACTCGATATTGGGTCTGGTGCTGGCACTATTACCGTTGATTTTGCCAGACGGTTAGCGCCTGGCCAGGTTACTGCTGTAGAAATAACTGCTTTAGCACTTGAGTTGACCAAAGCAGAAGTTGAGCGGCAGCATCTGGAAAATGTGAATTTTTTGGTTGGTGATGCCACCACGCTGGGGTTACCCGACAATAGCTTCGATATAGTACATGCGCACCAGGTCCTGCAGCATGTGGGCAATCCTGTACAGGCGCTCCGTGAAATGAGGCGTATCTGTAAGCCTGATGGAATCGTGGCAGTTCGGGATAGTGATTATGGTGGGTTTATCTGGTACCCCATGATTCCTGCACTTGATCAATGGATGAAATACTATCAGGAGGTGACCCGAAGTAACGGTGGAGAGCCTGATGCTGGTCGCTATTTACTCTCTTGGGCGCAACAAGCCGGGTTTACAGAAATCAAATCAACCTCCAGTACTTGGTGTTTATCCACTCCGGGTAGTCGTGCCTGGTGGGGTAGTATGTGGGCAGATCGAATTTTGAAATCGGACATAGCTGATCAGCTTCGTAATGACGGCATTGCAACAGAACAGGATCTTGAGTGCATAGCACAGGCCTGGCTGGCCTGGGCTGCCAAAGAGGACAGTTGGATGTCCATTGTCCATGGAGAAATAGTTTGTTGCCCTTGAATTACCAAAAAATTTCTTTCAGGAGACTTACGTCTCCGATATGCGCTCAATCACGCAGTACGGACAAGAAATTATGCGACTATAAATTGACAGAGTTATTGATCAGTATCAGACATTACAGCATGTTGCGTTTTGCAATATTGACCATTTACTTTGCGGTGTCTGGTGGGCTGTTAGTTAAATTTTTCGATTCTGGTTTCTCTCAACATTATCCTGAATTGCTCTGGTTATTTCAGGTTGGCGGGGGAACTGTCACCATTGCATTTTTCATATATGAAATTGTTCTGGATGATAATTTAAGAAGGTTATGGAAATCTGTTGCCGCGACTGTCAGAAAAAAGGATGATGTCTTGTTAAGCCATCGCCAGTGCTGGAAAAACATTTTGGTTCCGGTTGCAACGTATGGAATTTTTATTGGGACACTCGTTTTCTGGCTAGGTATCGCTTAGGAACACTATCCCTGTAATTAATTGTGCATTGGAGTGTGCATGGTGAAATCCATGTTTCACGGAAGGTGTATCGCAGCACATCATTGATGGTGATAAGGAGATTTAGTCTACAAAGCCACCATGATAATAACCGGTTTGCCATTATTCTTCCGGCCAGCGTATGGCAAACTGTTCCAGTAGAATATTCTTCAATTTATCGGATGGAACATGGTGCGCTATTACGCGACCATCTGGATGACGATGCCTGAATTCTCCATCCAGTAGTGAAAGACGTCCACCATTGGGCAGAGCGCGCGCAGCCATGATCTGTTTTGTAAAACTGGATTCCGGATATGTGCTGGTGTACCAGTTGGCTACTTTCTGATCGCTGGCTGGCATTTCTTCACCCCAGAATTCGTATATGTCCAGCCAGTGGTTATCTGTCCAAACCTGATGAAACCAGCGCCCAGCCTCATGCATCAGCCGGCGGCGATCATGCAATGTATCCTGCTCCAGATTTTCCTGCCACAGCAGAGCCTGTGTCAGCGAATAGCCACCTACACCAACATCGGTCAGCCATTGCTGACCACCCAGCTCGACGCTGATAAACAGGTGGGTACGTGCTGGCATCTCCAAACGATCGGTTACTCGCAGGCGTACCCGTGCCGCCAGCGGTCGTGCCTTGAACCCAAGTTGTAAGAGAATCTGTAGAAACAGACCATTTTGCTCGAAACAGTATCCGCCGCGCTTTGCCAGAACCAGTTTATTAAACAGAGCTTCTGTTTCCAGATGGATCGGTTTTTTCAGAAATACATCTAGATTTTCAAATGGTATCGTCTGCGTATGTGCGCGAGTCAAAGCATGCAATACCTCCAGTGTATTTTCTACCGCACCCTGATAGCCAATCCGTTCGAAGTATTGTGATAAACAGACAGGTGGTTCTTTGTTCATTTTTGATAAAAATCGGTGTATCATAAAGAAAAAATGTGCTGGCCTGACAGCAGGAACTGGTTTCTGGTAACAATACTCAGCCTGGTTGAAGTATGCTCGGAGAAGCCATCCTGTAAAAATACCGGAAATGCTTACAGATTGGTATCGGTTATGACTGCTGGCCTGATCCCGCTGTACTTTACCTGAGCATGCTTGCCAAGCGCGACGATCACAACTACGAGTGTAGCCACCAGCCAGGTGGTGAGGTCCGCACGCTCTCCCAATAGCAATACTGATGCAATAATGGTTAGAAATGGCTGCAATAGCTGGGTCTGGCTGACTTTTGAGATTCCACCCAAAGCGAGCCCGTGATACCAGGGAAAGAAGCCGAGATATTGGCTGATGACCGTGAGATAAATAAATCCAATCCAGGATTCCATAGGTAGGTTCAACGTGGTAGGCGCGTAAAGTACGGTCGGGATGATTAGGACGGGAAAGGAAAAAACCAGCGCCCATGAAATCACCTGAGGCCCGCCTAACGATTTGGATAGCCTCGCGCCTTCTGCATAACTGACGCTGGCACAAATCACTGACCCGAAAAGCGCGAGGTCGGCCAGATGAAGCTTGCCACCAGCCTGATTCAGTGAATAGCCGACTACCACTGCCGCGCCTATCAGTGCAAATAGCCAGAATTTGCCAGATGGGCGCTCGCCTGAAAACAGGGCGGCTGCAACTGCGGTTGCCAGTGGAAAGATGCCGAGAACAACGCCACCATGTGACGCATCAACATAACAAATTGCCCAGGCAGCTAGTAATGGAAAGCCAATCACCGCGCCGAGAGCCACAATTACCAGGCCTTTCACCTCTTCGCGGGTTGGCAGGCGCTGGCGGGTGAGCCATAGAAAAATAGCCGCCAGCAAAGCAGCCCCCGCCCCCCGGCCAAGTGCTACAAAAACCGGGTCAAGTGCAGTAACTGCTGCGCGCATGGCTGGCAGTGTGAGTGCAAAGAAAACTACAGCAATAAATCCATAGAAATAGCCAAGATTCTCGTTACGCGTGTTTGTCATGAAGATCTCGATCAAGATAGGAAGAAGTTCCGGGATGACAGATCTACACCCCGGTGCATGCACTTGTCTGGTGGTTATTCGGAGAGATCAGACAAGTTTGATCAACCCCGGGTAAAGCGCTACCAGTGCCAATGTCAATATCTGCAGCAGGATGAACGGGATAACACCCCGGTAAATATCAAGAGTGGTGATGGATGGCGGTGCAACACCCCGCAGGTAGAATAATGAAAATCCAACTGGCGGAGTGAGGAAAGAAGTTTGTAGATTGAGCGCGACCAAAATACCAAACCAGAGTGGATCAATTCCCAGCTTGATCAGTAGAGGGGTGATCATGGGAATAAAAATATAGGCGATTTCAACAAAATCGAGAAAAAATCCCAGCAAGAAGATGATTAACATCATCAGCAGAATGAATCCCCATTTACCGCCTGGTAAATGGGGCAACAGTAGTTCGGCCGCTTCATCACCACCGGTATAGGTAAACACCATTGAAAAGAATGTAGCACCTGCCAGGATGGTAAATACCATGGTTGTGATCTTAGTGGTTTCCATGGCAACCTGGTGCAGCATGCTGATTTTGAACTTTCCGTTCAGCATGGCCAGAATGATTGCACCGACCGATCCCATCGCAGCTGACTCAGTCGGCGTGGCAATACCAATGATAACTGTTCCCAGTACAATTATGACCAGGGACAAAGCCGGGATGATTGTTTTGAAGGCGTGCCAATATTGCTTGATGAGGGAGCCACTTTTGTTGGGTATAGGAGGGGCTGCTTCTTTTCTGAACCAGGCAAGTATCAGGCAATAAATGATATAAATGACGACCAGCAGCAGGCCAGGTACCAGTGCCGCTCGGAAAAAACTGCCGACCGGCCTTTGTAGTACGTCGCCCATGATAATCAGCACAATCGAAGGGGGAATAATTTGCCCCAACGTGCCCGATGCGCAAATTACCCCGGTAGCCAGCCGCTTGTCATAACCGTATTTCAGCATGATAGGCAGGGCGATCAATCCCATGGTAATGACTGAAGCGCCTACCACGCCGGTGGCCGCTGCCAGCAGCATCCCTACGATGACAGTTGATACCGCCAGACCACCCCGGATACGACCAAACAGGGAACCCATCGATTCCAGCATACTTTCCGCAATGCCGGATTTTTCCAGGATCAGCCCCATGAAAATGAACAGTGGTACCGCCATCAGGGTGACACTGGTCATGATTGAATGCATGCGCTCGGCGACCATCAGGAACAGATGCAATCCCTCGAAATACAGGCCATAGAAAAGTGCTACGCCACCAAAAGTAAAAGCAACCGGAAAGCCGAAAGCCAGCATGATCAGGCAAACCAGGAACATGGACAGCGCAATCATTTGGCAATGGCTCTGGTGAATATTCTGTCTGAGAGTGACAGAATGGCGGTCAGAAAAACTATCCGGACAAGGCTTGACAAGATCATGATTCTTTCTGCTGTGGGGCGGCGTAATCAGTCAGAGGTGGGTTATGTTTTTCCGCCAGCAGCCGCAGATTACGCAAGATTTCTGCCAGTGACTGAATCAGTACCAGACCATAGCCAATTGGTAGTAATGCCTTGAATGCAAAGCGGTAGGGCAGCCCGCCAGGATCGCTGGATGTTTCCTGTAACTGATAGGAATAACTGACGAAATCCCAGGAGCTGTAGAGAATTAGCGTACACATGGGGATGACAAAAATAAGATAACCGCAGATATCGATGATTGCTTTGCGGCGTGGTTTCAGATGGGCGTAAATGATATCTACCCGTACATTGGCGTCTTCTCGCACAACGTAAGCGGCACCCAGCAGGAATATTGCTGCGAACAGGTGCCATTCCAGTTCCTGCATGGCGATTGAGCCGCCGTGAAAAAAGTAGCGTGTGATGACATCAGTGAACACCACGCCGATCATTAGCACGCACAGCCAGCCTGCCAGCCAGCCTGTTGCGCCGGAAATCCTGTTAATCAGGCGTTCCAGTTTGCATAAGATTTCCACTTTGAATCCTTTCAAGGGGATGGGACAGTCGTTGATTTTCCAGTGGTTCTGGCGATATTTTATGTGCTGATAGCTTAATGTCCTGCGATGATCATGCGTTCAATCAGCAGCGAACCACAGTGGCGTGAGCCGCGCACGATGATATCGTCACCAACGGCAACAATACCGGACAACATTTCCTTCAGATTTCCGGCAATAGTGATCTCCTCAACGGGGTAGCTGATCTCACCGTTTTCCACCCAAAATCCGGCGGCGCCCTGGGAATAATCTCCAGTGACGAGGTTGACACCATGGCCAAGCAATTCAGTAACCAGTAACCCTTTATTCATTTTTTTCAGTAGAGCATCGAACGGCAGTGATACATCGTTTTCCAGGATCAGATTATGATTGCCACCGGCATTACCAGTGGAACGCATACCAAGTTTACGCGCTGTGTAGCTGCCCAGAAAATACCCTTGCACGATACCGTTTTCCACCACCTTGCGCGGATGAGTCGCCACCCCTTCATCGTCAAACGCACAGCTTGCCAGACCTTTTGGCAGGTGCGGCAACTCACTGATCTGAATGGTTGCAGGAAATACCTGTTTGCCGATGCTGTCCAGCAGAAAGGAGGATTTGCGATAAAGGCTGCTGCCACTGATTGCCTTGACAAAATACCCCAGCAGACCGGAAGAAATAGTTGATTCAAACAGCACCGGCACTTCGCAGGTAGCAATTTTTCTGGCACCGAGGCGTGCCAGGGTGCGCATACCGGCTTTTTGGCCTATTTCCTCAATGGCTTCGAGATCGCTGGCCGCACGCGCAACGCTGTACCAGTAATCGCGCTGCATGTTATTTTGTTCCCCGGCAATGACCGCGCAGCTGATGCTATGGCGAGATAGTGGATAACCCGCATTGAAGCCATGACTGTTGGCATATACAAACCGGGAAGCACCGGCCGATACACTTGCGCCTTCCGAATTGGTGATACGTTTATCTGTTGCCAGTGCTGCGGCTTCACACCGGCGTGCCAGCTCAATGGCTGTTTCAACAGACAGTGACCACGGGTGATAGAGATCAAGGTCAGGGAAAGAAGTCGCCAGCAGATCCTTGTCAGCGAGTCCCGCATAAATATCGTCAGCCGTGTATCGGGCAATCGACAGAGCGGCAGAGATGGTTTCGCGAATGGCCTGTGGAGAAAAATCCGAGCTGCTAGCATTGCCCCGCTTATGTCCAATATGAACGGTGACAGATAGCCCTTTGTCGCGTGTATATTCAATAGTCTCCACTTCCCCCTGGCGCACGGTGACGTTCTGGCCAGAGCCATCGGAAACATGCATCTCGCATGCGTCGGCACCTCCTTTTTTGGCAAGTGTTAGCACATCATTTGCAATTTGCTGCAGGGTCTCGTAGGGGTAGGTGAATGGCTGCAGCGGTTCCGGATAATTAGAATTATTCATGTAATTGGGTTGGAGACGGTTTATCAGAGCATTGAAAACAGATCCGTTTTCAGATCAGGGCTGATCCGGCCGAAAACGGAACAAAAGAAGAATGATCGTTACAGCTACAGGTTGCTTAGTGATGATCGAAGGTGGTTTTGAATCCATCCATGTGGCATGGACATTACTCTTCAGTGTGCCATGCTTATTACTAAGGTTCCCTAAAGCGGGTTATGATACCAGTTTCTTGACTGTTCCCGATACGTGTGACTGTGCCCAACCATCAGCAGGATATTTCCGACTCCGACCTTGAATCCCGGCCGAGTAAGACCCGTCTTAAACAAGAAATGCATGCTTTGCAGGTGCTGGGTGAGCGGCTGGTTGAGCTTGAACCGGCCAGAATAACCGAGTTGGATCTGCCAGAAAAACTGACAGACGCACTGCTTGAAGCCCGCAGAATAACCAGTCATGGTGCGCGTCGCCGCCAGATGCAATTTATTGGCAAGCTGATGCGTGCAATTGATCCTGTGCCTGTTCAGGAAAAATTGGATGCGTGGCAGCATTCCAGCCTGAAGCATACTGCATGGCTGCATCAACTGGAGCGATGGCGTGATCGCCTGATCAGCGATGAGGCGGCTGTGACTGAATTCGTGCAAAGCTATCCACAAACTGATGTCCGGCAGTTGCGTACCTTGTTGCGCAATGTTGAAAAGGAAAAACTGGCAAACAAACCTCCTAAAAGTTTTCGTGCCTTGTTTCAACTATTGCGACAGATTATTCCGGAAATATCGGCGTAGGTGTGTCATTGGGCTGGATTGCTTGCCATGACTAAAATACCGCCTTTGCGAACATTGCAGGTGTGAAGTAATCGAGCAAGTTTTGAAAAATTATTTTTAAAATTGCTGAAAATGAGCGAAAAATTCGGATTTGTCTATTGATTTGAAGGAGATTAGCAGATGCGGTTGAGATGGATTGTATGTTCAGTATTTTTGATGTTGATGGTTTTGCCTATGACATCATCGAGTGCCCAGCCAGCTGGCACCAATGCAATAGCGGCGAAGTGCAAAGGCTGTTTGTGCCCGGGTGATCCCTGTCAACTTTGCCGGTTGCCACCGCATACGGATGATCCGATTCCTGAAAATGAGCCAGCAACCTGTCGTGCTATTCGGGAAGCTGTTCCACCAGCGTCATTTCAACCAGGAGAAAATGAATATTTTTCTAATCTGGATAAATCGACCATGATGTGTATTCGCAGTGGTGGTGATGTCATTCCGAACACGCGCCGTGCACCAGGCTATCCGGCACGGGTTTATTGCAAACCGGATCTCACACGGCGTTGAGAATTTATTTACCACTATCATCGCATGAGAATTATCACTTTGAACCTGAACGGCCTGCGTTCAGCAGCCAGCAAAGGGCTTTTCGACTGGCTGCCTCAACAGGAGGCGGATGTAATCTGTGTGCAGGAATTAAAGGCACAGCAGAATGATATTAACGGTGTGATGCGCACACCGGATGGCTATAGTGGTTATTTTCACTGTGCTGTGAAAAAGGGTTACAGCGGGGTCGGTATTTATACCCGTCATGCACCTGATCAGATTGTGGAGGGAACCGGTATTGCGGAAATCGATGCAGAAGGGCGCTTTTTAAGAGTGGATTTCGGAAATCTGACGGTTATTTCAATTTATCTTCCTTCCGGCTCCAGCGGGGAACATCGCCAGGCTGCCAAATTTTTCTTTATGGAGCATTTTTTTCCTCTGTTGCAATCATTGGCGGAAGGTGGTCGCGAAGTGCTGCTGTGCGGGGATTGGAATATTGCGCATAAGGAAATTGATCTCAAAAACTGGCGTTCCAACCAGAAAAATTCTGGATTTTTACCGGAAGAACGCGCCTGGCTGTCTACTGTATTTGACGAGTTAAAACTGGTGGATGTGTTCCGCACAATCAATCCGGAGCCGGATCAATATACCTGGTGGTCCAATCGCGGTCAGGCGTGGGCAAAGAATGTCGGCTGGCGAATAGACTACCAGATTGCTACACCGGGTCTGGCGAGCACAGCAACGGGGGCATCAATTTATAAAACAGAACGTTTTTCCGACCACGCTCCTCTGCTCATCGATTACGACTTCAATCCATGAAATTGGATGCATGCATCGGCTGGTTGCATGCGCTGCGTATCTATACTCACCCGAGAGTACTGGGCATGCTGGTGCTTGGGTTTTCTGCGGGCTTGCCGCTGCTGCTGGTATTGGGCACGTTATCGTTCTGGCTGCGTGAAGCGGGTATTGACCGGACAACCATCGGTCATTTGAGCTGGGTGGGCCTGGCCTATGGCTTCAAGTGGGCCTGGGCGCCGCTGGTGGATCGGATGCCGTTACCGCTGCTCACTCGCTGGCTGGGACGCCGCCGCGCCTGGCTGTTTTTGTCACAGCTTTTGATTGGTGGTGCGTTGATCGGTATGGCCAATACTGATCCGGCTGGAGATTTATCGCGCGTGGTGATTTTTGCACTGATCGTGGCTTTCGCTTCGGCTACCCAGGATATTGCGCTGGATGCCTACCGGATCGAGGCAGTTGCCTTGCGGTTACAGGGTGCGATGGCGGCAACCTATCAGGCGGGTTATCGTCTGGCGATGATTCTGGCTTCAGCGGGAGTGCTGTGGATTGCCGCAGCATTTGATGTTTCCCCGGGAGAATATAGCGCCTTATCCTGGCAAATAGCATATTTATTCATGGCGGGTTGCATGCTGATCGGGGTCATTGCCACGTTGATCATCCGTGAACCGGATGTGCCAGTTGGTCAGTCAGCTATTGTGGATGAAATACAGGTAAAGGTAGCGCTTGCCGGTTTGCACCCGGATGGATTGCCAGCTCGGCTGCTTGCCTGGCTGTATGGTGCAATGATTGCGCCGTTTCGTGATTTTATCGTGCGCTATGGCTACCACGCACTGCTGATTCTGGCGTTGATTGCCATGTACCGGATTTCAGATGTAGTGATGGGTATCATGAGTAACCCGTTTTATGTGGACATGGGCTATACCAAGGACGAAGTGGCCACGATTTCCAAAGTGTACGGCGTGCTGATGACCATTCTGGGTGCCGGGATCGGCGGTGTGCTGATTGCGAAAACCGGTGTGATCCGTACCCTGTTTTTGGGGGCGGTACTGTCCGCAGCCACCAACCTGCTGTTTGTGTGGCTGGCGGGCAGAGGCCATGATGTCGGCGGACTGATATTCACTATTTCAGCCGACAATCTTTCAGCAGGCATAGCCTCCGCCGCTTTTGTTACTTATCTTTCAGGGCTGACACACACCGCCTATTCGGCCACCCAGTATGCACTGTTCAGTTCAATCATGCTGCTGCTACCAAAATTTATCGCCGGTTTCAGCGGCGAATTTGTTGATGCTTACGGCTACGCGGTATTTTTCACCGGTACTGCTCTGCTAGGCGTACCGGTATTGCTGTTAGTGTGGAAAGTGGGGCAAATTGACCATGCTGGATCAGTGAAAAATAACTTGCGAAAAGAGTAGGTAAATAGCCAGCCTTCCGGTCATAGATAGTCTGGGCAATTTGGGTTTGGGTTTGGGTATCCATGGCATCAATCGTGGCGATGCAGCCCTCAAGAGCCAGCGTCTGCGGCAACGACGGCATCTGGGCCGAGCGTCGGCAGAATGCTGCCAACCCAGCGACGGGGTGCTACCTTAAATTCCTCCAGGCAGATCAGCCAGAAGAGACGGTCCAAGGTGTCGTGTAGAGGGTGAGCTTGAGATACTGTCGAAGCCAATCCAGCTTCTCGTTCGCCCAGGCCAGTATCTCATTGATCGTAATTACCAGCACTTTAACCAGATCATGCCGACTTTTCCGCTGCCGAGGATCCGTGATTGATACAAAAACATCTGCCAGACGCAGCTTGCCTTCCGTCTCTATAGGATACCCAAAAAACAGAAAACTACACAAATCAACCTTCTGTGAACAAAGATTTTGTAGCTGATTAATCGTAAACATCTATTTCAGACAGTCAACAACATTGGCATTCGTACGATTACCCTGCATTGGAGAATATGACCCCGTAAAAATTTGAGAAAAGTGCTTAACTATGTGGTCGACTATTGCTTGGCAGGAACAGTTTTCACCGGCGTTGCTATTGAAGTGTGAGAGACAGTTGTTATCGACAAGCAAATAGTAGGCCTGCATGACAATCGACTGCTATATGGGTGTCATGCGCTCAGCAAGATTAGCCATAATCCAGATGGTGCCAGCCACCATGATGATCAACAGCGAAGTAGAAAACAGGACCAATAACAGATCCTCACGCTTGCGTTTGCGGTCAAGGTGCAGGAAGTAGCGAAAGTGCACCACGGTCTGCACCAATGCCAGCACCGCGATAGTTATTAACAACGGGTCACGTGCCATGGCTTGCCACTGTACCAGCGCAAAGGGTACCAGCGTGAGGCCAAGCGCTAGACCAAACCCCCACATGTAAGACATGAAATCACGCCGCTCATTGGCCCTGAGCGCGTTGGTCGCGGATGTCCGGGTAACAATAGGTTCACTCATGCCAATCCCGCCAGATAAACTACTGAAAAAATAAAGATCCAGACAATGTCCAGAAAATGCCAGAACAGTGCCAATCTGAGTAGCCCCAGCTTGGTCTCGCTATCCAGGCCATGAACGGCGATTTGCCCCAGCATGCAAACCAGCCAAATGCAACCTGCCATCACATGCAAGCCGTGCAGCGGCACGAGACCAAAGAAGCCCGATAAAAAGCCGCTTTGCGTGGGCAGGCCGCCGGCAGCAAACATGGCGCGAAAATCATTCAGTTCCATCCCCAGGAAAACTACGCCAAGCACCAGTGTGATCAGCAGCCAGCCGACCAAGCGTGATGTCGGGTGTTTGTATTTCATGGCGATTGACGCCATACCGAACGTAAAGCTGCTCGTCAGCAACAGCAGTGTTTCAATGAAGATGGGACCCAAGTGGTACAGTTCGCGCGGGCCAGGGCTGTCTGCAGTGCCATGCAGCAAGGTGGCGTAGGTAGCAAAAGCCATTCCGAAAATAATGGCGTCGCTCATCAGGAATACCCAGAAACCAAACACAGTTGCTTCGGCCTGGGTGTGCGCATCCGAGTGTTCGACCCCGAGGTTCAGGCCCGGGTAGATAAAAATCTCCTTGTTCTGGCGTGCGTCAAGGTAAAACTCCAAGCGCTTGAAAAGCTCTGAGATCATGTGGGCACCTCTACGGTTTCAATCGCGGCACGCCCTTTGTTCGCGGCCGTGTGCTCTTGGCTGCGCTTGATCGGCAGCGCCAAGCGTGCAGCCTGGATCCAGTGCTGATGCGTCCGGCAGACAGCTTCTGCCGGGATGATTTTAAGTGTGTCACGCTGAAAGCCGCGCATCACCAGGGTGCCAATCGTTATCAATCCTGTCAGGATTACGAGCCACCAGATTTGCCATACCAGCCCGAATGCTAACAAGAAGCTAGTGCCGCCAAATACTGGACCCATTGCGCTGTTCTGCGGTATTTCGATATTGACGTATGCATCGGGTTCCTGATAGCCGACGCCAAATTCCTTGGCGGCGGTAAAAGCATCACGATCGTTGATACTTGGAACAACTGGGAAATTGTACTCCGGCGGGGGCGCTGATGTAGCCCATTCAAGGCTGCGACCGTTCCATGGATCGCCCACAAAAACGCGGTTTTTTTCACGATACTTGATTGAAACCCACAGCTGAATTACAAGCGCCATGAGCGCTGCTGCAACCAGTAGAGCACCTACAAATGCAACGATTTCCAGTGGTACGTAGCTAGCCTGTTCGTAGGCAACACTGCGGCGTGGCAACCCCATCAAGCCCAGAATGTACAGCGGGAAGAATGCACCCATCCAGCCAAAAATCCAGCAGTATGCGGAAATTCTTCCCCAACGTTCATCCAGGCGAAACCCGAATGCTTTGGGAAACCAGAAGGTATAACCCGCCAGCATGCCAAACAGTACGCCTGGTACGACCATATTATGAAAATGTGCCACCAGAAAAACCGTGTTGTGTACTTGATAATCCAGGATGGGATTGGCCAGCATGATGCCGGTAATGCCGCCAATCACGAACAGAAAGATGAACGCCAACGAATAAATCATGGGTACACTGAAGCGTATGCGACCGCGAAGCATGGTCCACATCCAGTCATAAATTTTGACTCCGGTAGGAATGCCGATCAGCATGGAGGCAATCCCGAACACCGCGTTGATATGGCCCGATTGACCCATGGTGAAGAAGTGATGCAGCCACACCAAAAATGACAGGAATGCAATCGATATGGTTGCCCACACTAACGATTTATAGCCAAACAGAACTTTACCGGAGAAGGTCGAGAAGATCTCGGAATAGACACCGAAGGCAGGCAAAATCAGAATGTAAACTTCAGGGTGACCAAAGAGCCAGAACATGTTGAGGAAATTCATCTGATTGCCGCCCAGGCCGTTGGTGAAGAAATGAAAATCGAGGTAGCGATCCAGTGCCAGCTGTAGTGTCACTACAGTAAGTGGAGGCATGGCAAAAATCATCATGATAGCGGTGCATAGCGCGGTCCAGGTAAAGAGCGGCATGTAATAAAGCTTCATGCCAGGCGCACGTTTTTTGTAAATGGTGACGGCAATGTTGATGCCGGTGAGTGTGGAGCCCAAAGAAGCCAGTGTGAGTGACCAAATCCAGTAATCAACCCCGATGCCCGGGTTGTATAAGGTTTCGGTATAGGGGGGGTAACCAAACCAGCCACCGGTAGAAAAAGCTCCGACGACAAGTGAAATCATCACCAACGCAGCACCTGCTGCAGTTAGCCACAGGCTGATGGAATTGAGTATCGGGAAAGCAACGTCGCGTGCGCCGATTTGTAGCGGTACGACATAGTTGATGAGCCCCGTGAGAAACGGCATCGCCATGAAGAAGATCATAATCGTGCCGTGCGTACTGAAAAGCTGGGCGAAGTGGTCGGATGAAAGAAAGCCGCCACCTAATCCGACTGCGCCCTGCGCGCGCATCAAAACTGCTTCGGCGATGGCACGCGTTAACATCACCAGTGCCAGCACTACATACATGATCCCAATCTTCTTGTGATCGGTGCTGGTGAGCCAGTCGAACCACAAAGTGCGCCAGGCGCGGTAGCGCGTCAGCAATGCCACCACCACCATCACGCTGATGATTACGAGCGCGGCTGCAAAACTGCCTAGAAGCCCGTTAATAAAAATATCGCTATCATCGCTGCTGAGCATGGCCAGAAACGGAAACGAATCCGCACCGAGAAGTCCTAGCGGATGATTGAAAATGGTAGACCAGCTCATAGGTTATTGACCCTTAGTGATCGCGGGCGCCAGCGCGGTTGACGGCAATGGTTTCTCATCCATGACTGATATCACTAAATCGGTGAAGAAATTAGCTTTCACGCCTGTGAAGTAAACATTACCATCGAAGGTCGGAGCTGCTGGTGCCAGCGCTGTGCTCAGCTGTGCCTTGGTTCCTTGCGTTGCAATGGCGTTCAATGCGGCTGCATCGAACGGGATTCCGGTAGCGCGGACTTGCTGCACCCAGGCATCAAAGTCTGTCAGCGTCATCGCCACAGCGACAAACTTTTGCTGGTGGAAGCCATCGCCGCTATACATGGTGTTTTCACCGAGGAAGTGGCCCGGCCGGTCGGCTTGCAGATTGAGCTGTGTGACCATGCCGCCCATGGCATAAATCTGGCTGCCTAATGCTGGAATGAAAAATGATTGCATCACCGTGGCTGAAGTCAGCTCCATGGTTAGCGGCTGCTCGGCAGGAAACGCCAGCATGCCGACGCTGGCAATGCCATGCTCAGGATAAACAAAGAGCCACTTCCAATCGTAGCCAATTACCTGGACATGGGTTGCTGGTTTACTGGACGCAAGGGTGTGATAAGGGTCAAAGCGTTCTGTATCTTCCCATACCAAGACGCTTAAAAAAAGAACAATGGCGATTGGGATGCCCCAACTGAAATATTCGAGTGGTTTGAAGATCTCCCATCGTGGCACGTATTTGGATTTGGTGGCGCCATAGCGATAGTGCCATGCAATCCACGCCGTACCGATAAACACAGGCAGCGCAATCAGAATGAAGAGGATGGCCACGACCAGCCAGAAATGTTCACTTTGAGCTGTCGCAATTGGGCCTTGTGGATTGAGGAAGCTCAAATGTTCGGCACTGTTACATCCTGAGAGCAACAAGAGTGCAACATAATGAACAGACAAAGTGCCGGTTTGTTGTAAGCCAAGGCCATGCATGTGTAGCACAGACACTGGCGTTGTGGATTTGGGCATCACTGTTCTCATTTGGCTCTGCGTCGATAATAACTACAAACTACGATCAACCAGTCCTACATTAGATACTCATGCATATTGACCAGTTCAAAAACTGGCTTGCAGTATGATTCATCTACCAGAGCAATTTATTGCTTCGTATTGATCGGAGTTCAGTTTTGTGCATCCATGTCATAACATAATATAACTATGCCGGCTTCATCATAGGAAAATTAGTACCGATCGAGTATCCTTATTTGAATTTGAACAAAATAATCTTCTATCATGAGCGTAGTAAAAAAAGCTGTATTCCCGATCGCAGGTCTTGGCACCCGCTTTCTACCTGC
Source organism: Nitrosomonas eutropha (assembly GCF_003201195.1). Lineage (GTDB taxonomy): Bacteria > Pseudomonadota > Gammaproteobacteria > Burkholderiales > Nitrosomonadaceae > Nitrosomonas > Nitrosomonas eutropha. The sequence continues at coordinate 15,682 of NZ_QICQ01000009.1, forward strand.
AACCAAGGCATCTGCCAAAGAGATGTTACCAGTCGTAGATAAACCGTTAATTCAATATGCCGTTGAAGAGGCGTATGCTGCCGGAATCCGACACATGATTTTTGTGACAGGCCGCACCAAGCGTAGCGTCGAAGATCATTTCGATACGGCCTACGAGCTGGAAAATGAGTTGGAGTTGGCAGGCAAGACCATGTTGCTGGATGTCGCTCGCGGTATTGCTCCCGATGATATGGTCTGCACCTATGTACGTCAATCCCGTGCGATGGGGCTTGGTCATGCGGTGCTGTGCTCAAAAGAGCTGGTTGGTCATGAACCCTTTGCAGTATTACTCGCTGACGATTTAATGATTGGGAAGCCTACGGTAATGGCGCAGATGGTTGAGCAATTTGCCAAAAGGCAAGCCAGCATCCTGGCTGTTCAGGATGTACCACGTGAACATACCAGGCGCTACGGAATCGTCAGCGGCCGTAGTGTGGCGCCAGACCTTGTGGACGTCAGCGGAATTATTGAGAAGCCTGCTCCAGATGTTGCGCCTACAACGCTGGCCGTTGCTGGTCGCTATGTTTTGACCCCGGGTATTTTTAAAGAGCTGGAAAACATGCCTCACGGTGTCGGTGGCGAAATTCAGCTCACTGACGGTATTGCCCGACTTTTGCAACACGAGAAGGTTTTTGCTTATCGCTACAAAGGTGTTCGTTACGATTGTGGAAGCAAGCTGGGATTTTTGCAGGCAACAGTGGATCTTGGCGAGTGCCACGATGAAGTTGGGGCCGAATTTTCAGCATGGCTGCAACAACGCGACGTACATTTGAAGGCTGATAATTAATTGTTTAAAGTGGTGTCTGGATCTGTTCTTACTAACGATGCCTGAAATGTAAGTCCTCAATTGAGGATTTACATTTCAGGCTGAATTCCATCATTTCATGATTTTATATTTTCATAAGTTATAAACTGTGGGGGTTTATTTCTGAAATTTTGTCTGAATTATATACTGATCATTGCGCGTACATCCGCACGACTGATCGAAGCATTTAAAGATCGCCCAATCCATGAATTCGGCCCGCAAACTACTTTGCAAACGGGTAATAATTTTCCGATGGAGAGCCCGTTTTCGTTCGCTGCAGAGGGATTGGATCGTGCCCAAATTCCCAATGATACAGGCTACCTCAAGGAATTCTTTAACCGCGTAGATAAAAGCTTACAGGAAATTCAGAACAATCCCGAGCGTAAACGTTTGCCGGTAATTATCGTCGGCGATGCGCGCAATGCAGCCTTTTTCAAAGAGGTTTGTGACCAGCCAACCGATATCGTCGGAGAAATCACCACTGTGCCTGATTTAAAGGTACCTGCTGAAAAAATTATTCCGGAAGTGCAGGCCATGCTGGTTGAATATCGCCTCAACCGGGCAAAAACAGCTCTGCATCATCTTACCCAGGCACGCGACGCTCATCAATTACTGACAGATTTTTCCACTATTTTCCGTGCTGTGGCCGAAGGAAATGCAGTGCGCTTGTTCGTGCGTCAAGGCTATATTCAGCCGGGCATCATTGATTTTGACCAAAAGATCGTTACTGTTCACGATGATGCTACTGCATCGGATATGACAGATGATGTGGTGGATACATTTATCGAGCTGGGCATGCAACAGGGTGGTGAAATCTGCTTTTTGTCAGCTGAGCAGCTGGGAGAAGAGAAGCCGCTCAGCTTGCAGACAAGATATTAATTGGTTTGTAGAGAGAGTCATGATTCTGACAACAAACCCTGCAACCGGAAAAATACTGCGAACGTACAGGCGCTATTCCGAAACGATGATCTTCAGTGCGCTGGAACATGCGCATGCGGCTCATCTGGCATGGCGGCAGACGCCTTTGTCTGAACGGGCAGGAGTGCTGCTGAAACTGGCAGAAGTTCTGCGAAAGAAATCTGAACAATATGCCCGGCTGATGTCAGAGGAAATGGGCAAAACCAGTCGCGCAGCACGGGCGGAAATCGAAAAATGTGCCTGGTGCTGCGAAGTGTATGCAGCTAACGCTGCAACCTGGCTGGCTGAGGAAGAGGTTGCAGCAGATGGCCGAAAACATCGTATCGTTATTGAGCCGCTGGGGGTCATTCTGGCGGTTATGCCCTGGAACTTTCCGTTCTGGCAGGCGATTCGTTTTCTGGTTCCGACACTGCTGACAGGCAATGGCGCTTTGTTGAAACATGCCGCCAATGTCACGGGATCTGCCCTGAATATTCAGGAGGCAGTAAGTGAAGCCGGGTTTCCACAAGGGCTGTTCAGCACGATTCTCGCTTCTCATGAACAGATCGAACAGATTATTGCTCATCCGTTATGTCAGGGTGTTTCACTGACTGGCAGCGCTGAAGCGGGCAAAATTATTGCTGCCACAGCCGGAAAATACCTGAAGAAAATCGTACTGGAACTGGGGGGTTCTGATCCCCTGGTTGTACTGGCGGATGCAGATATTACCGCTGCGGCAAAGGCAGCGGTAACCGGGAGATTTCAGAATAACGGGCAGAGCTGCATTGCCGCGAAGCGCATCATCGTTCTGCGGGAGGTACAGGAAGCATTTACTGCAGCGTTACTGGCTGAAGTTGAAAAACTGGTGGTGGGGGATCCGCTCGACGAAAAAACGGATATTGGTCCGCTGGTCAATGAACAGGCCGCAGAAAAAATGGAACAATTCGTGGCTGATGCACTTGCGAAAGGTGCGGTGGTACGAACAGGCGGCAAACGTCAGGGGGCTTATTTCCCGCCGACTGTGTTGACCAATGTGACTCCGGATATGAATGTACTGACCGAAGAAGTATTTGGCCCGGTCGTGCCGGTCATCGTCGCTCAATCCGTAGATGAAGCCGTTGCATTGGCTAACAGTACCCGGTTTGGCCTGGGTGCGAGCGTATGGAGTCGTGATCTGGTGTATGGCGAGCAGGTCGCACGCAAACTGGAAGCAGGCGCCGTGTTTGTCAACAGCATCACCAAATCGGATCCGCGCATGCCTTTTGGTGGCATTAAGGAAAGTGGTCTGGGGCGTGAGCTTTCCCGGTGGGGATTGAGAGAATTTGTCAATATCAAGACCATTAACGTTTATGATAGCTAGAGATAAAAACCATACAGGAGAGACTCACATGCCTATTTCAAAATTCATATTGGTCGGCTGTATGCTGACAGTTGCCGGGATTCCCAGTGCATTTGCGCATACCGGTCATGGCGGCAACGAGATGCCTGCCACATACGGACAGGAATCTGCTGTACCGACGACGGATGAATCGCTGGCGGACGAACGGCAAGCCTCGGCACTCCTGAATCTCGGCACACATACCTTCCCGGTCAGTACACAAAACAAGCTGGCGCAACAATTCATCAATCAGGGAATTAATCTTGCCTACGGCTTCAATCATGCGGAAGCCGGTCGTGCATTCAAGGAGGCAGCCCGCCTGGATCCCGGGCTGGCAATGGCCTATTGGGGACAAGCACTGGTGCTGGGCCCCAATATCAATGCAGCAATGGATGCCGGTGAAGAATCGTTGGCGGTGAAGCTGATCAATCAGGCTAAATCACTCATGACCACAGCGTCGCCGAAAGAGCAGGCACTGATACAAGCACTGGAAAAACGCTATTCAGACATGGCCGAAGCACGTAAAGTCAACGATAAAGCGTATGCGGATGCCATGCGTGAGGTGCATCATCAGTTCCCGGATGATCCGGATATTGCCATGCTGTATGTAGAATCCACCATGGATCTTCGCCCTTGGGGCTACTGGATGCGGGATGGTTACCCGTTTGAAGGGACAAATGAAATTGTCGCATTGACTGAAGATATGTTGCGTCGCTACCCGAACCATCCGGGGGCGCTGCACATGTATATTCATCTGATGGAGCCCACCTCCAATCCAGAACGAGCTGAACAGGCAGCGGATAAATTGCTGACACTGATGCCACAAGCCGGACACATGATTCACATGGCTTCACATATCTATCAACGTGTAGGCCGCTATGCAGATGCTGTAAAAAGTAATCAGATGGCGATCAAGGCGGATGAGGAATATATCGCACAGTTCAAGGCGCAAGGGCTGTACCCGGTGGTGTACTATCCACATAACATTCATTTCCTCTGGTTCGCGGCTTCAGCTAGCGGTCAGTATGCACTGGCACTTAAAAGTGCTCGTGACGCAGCCAGTAAAGTGGATGATAAGTTACTGAGTCAAATGCCTTTTACTGCAATTTTCCGGGTCTTGCCTTACTGGACACTTGCCCGATTTGGCCAATGGCAAAGCGTACTTGCTGAACCGGCTCCGCCTGCGGATAACGCCTTTCTCACAGGAAGCTGGCATTATGTGCGTGGCCTGGCCTATATAGCGATGGGACAATTACAACAGGCCGGGATGGAATTAGCGCAATTGCACAAAATTGTAAAAGATCCTTCACTTAATACCCCGTTGCTTTCTCAAAATACGGCGTACAACGTATTGCGAATCGCCCCTGAAGTACTGGCAGGCGAACTCGCCGCTGCACATGGAAAACTTGATGTCGCCATTGCCCACCTGGAACGGGCAGTCCGACTTGAGGATGGCCTAGTCTATACAGAACCTGCTGAATGGCATTATCCACCACGGTTGGCATTAGGAGCGATTCTACTGGAAGCAGATCGTCCCGATGAAGCGGAGACCGTATACTGGGAAGATCTGCGGCGCAACCGCGATAATGGTTGGGCACTGTTTGGTTTGCAGCAAGCTTTACGTGCTCAAAACAAAACAGTAGAAGCAGATGTGATCAAGGCCCGTTTCCAAAAAGCATGGGAACATGCAGATATCCCACTCTCTGCTTCACGTATGGGATGGTAAAACGGGGTAAAGATTAGCGTGAGTGGCTGTAGCTCACGCTAGGAGTGGTGGGTAAACAGGCTTTATCTATAATCATCCAGGACTGAACACTTAATGGCTGACATAAAGCTTGTCAATTTCGGCCTGGTAGTGTTTATAAATATTTTTTCGTTTTAATTTGAGAGTGGGAGTGAGCATTTCATTCTCTACTGTCCAGGGTTCAGGAATAAGCAGTGCACGGTGAACTTTGGCGTAGCCTGGGAAGCCGCTGATCTGTCGGGCGATTTTTTCCAGAATGATTTCTTCAGCATATTCATCATAAGCCAGTGCATGCGGATCATTTTTTGTATTGCAGTGCGTAGCAACGACTTCCCATCCATGCTTGCTCAGGACAACCAGCGCGCTCAAATAGGAACGTCCTTCTCCAATAATCATGACCTGTTCGAAGATCGGATCATGCAAAATGGCCGCTTCCATGTCAGCTGGCGGTATTTTCTCACCGGTGGACGTGACGATAATATCCTTTAGCCGGCCGGTAATGGTGATTCTTCCCTGTTCGTCGATCTGTGCGGTATCTCCGGAATCAAGCCATCCATCTGCAGATAAGATGGCACTGGTGGCTTCCGGATTGTTCCAGTAACCCAGCATGACGTTGGGACCGCGAATCAGCAAGGCATTCTGCTCGCCCAGCTTGACCTCCACTCCGGGAATAGGTTTACCGACGCTGGCCGGGACATTATCGTTCAACCGGTTGGCGCAGACGACCGGGCTGGTTTCGGTCAGCCCGTAACCTTGCAGGATAGGTAATCCCAGTGCGATAAAAGTATGCGAAACTTCTGGCGATAATGCTGCGCCTCCACTCATTACTTGCCACAGCCGTCCGCCCAGTTTTTCCATCACCTTGCGGGCGATCAATCGATCAAGCAGTGGCCACAGCAGGTGTGAAATTCGCCAGCCAGTACGTCCCTGCTGATATTCAAAACGGCTGTATCCCACATCGACAGCCAGCTTGAATAACAGTCTGGCCACTGCAGAGCCTTCGGCCAGTTTTTCCTGGATTCCCACATAGATTCTCTCGTAAATTCTGGGTACTGAAATCAAAATGGTGGGCCGGATGATCAAGAGATCTTCCGATAACTGGCGAGTGGAACGTGCATAGGCGATTGTTGCGCCACATAGCATGGGAGTGTAGTAGCCGGCTGTGCGCTCAAAAGTGTGGGACAGCGGCAAAAACGACAACAATATATCATCCGGCGTCACCGTAACAATCTGTGCACAAGCATGGGCATTGGACAAAATATTGTGATGGCTCAGCATTACTCCTTTCGGGCGACCAGTTGTACCGGAAGTGTAAATAATGGTGGCCAGGGAATCAGGCTGATTCTCAGCGAGTGGACTATTCTCCGGTTTTTCCGGCAGCCAGTCCCGCAATGCGATGGCGCGTTGATGACCTGTCAGATGCACGTCTTGTGAAGTAGTGCTCATAATGACGATGCGCTTCAGTTGGCCAAGTTGCCCGGCAACTTGGCTAAATGCCTCCCACCGCGCCATGTTCTCCAGTAGCAGCAGACTGGCACCTGCATTATCCAGACACCAGGCGGCATTCTCAGCCCGATCCTCGATATAAAGCGGTACGACCACCAATCCCAACCCAAGTGCTGCCTGTTCAAACATGACCCATTGCGGGCAATTACGCACCATGATGGCCACCCGATCGCCAGGAGAGAGATTTTCCCGGGAAAATGCAGTCCGCCAGAGTTTAACAGCGCTGGCCATATCATCCCATGTGTAATCCAGCCAGGCTTCCTGGCTGACATCGTAGTCACGATAGGCGGTTGTGTGGGGGGTGCGTCTGACCCGTTCTTGGAACAACCCATCAAGCGTCCGGGCCGTTTCAACGGGGATCACGTCTATGTTCCGGGATGGTGTGGCGGCAGTTATATGATTCATGCCGGAATTTCTCCTTGTGGATTACCCACCTGCTGCAAATCAGGTGAGAAATCATCCACCATGATGACGCGGTGGCGCAAGGCTTTCATTTCTGCCAGTAAAGTAGCTTCTCTATCGCTAATAATGCCTTGCGCCAGCGCCTGATTGATTTGTTCATCTTCGTGGGTAGTCAGGGTTTTATCTTTGACTGCTTGCCTCAGTCTGGCTTCAATTGGTTCGCAGGAGATGGCGCTAACCATGGCTTGCCCGAGTAATGCCAGAGGATCATCCTCGTCAGCCGGCAGGTAAATTCCCATTGTCAGGCGATCACGTGCTTCTCCAGGGGTCAGAATGAGCCGGGCGACTTGATGTGAAAGCGTATCAGGAGGCGGCTGGCAGCGCATGCCGCGCGGAAAAACCATGAGTCGCAACAGGCACCGCGTGACTTTTCTGACCGGGAAATTAAGCAGGAATTCATGGAGTGCTTGCTGCATACGGTAGAGTGCATCCTGCATGGACCAGTGTAAAAATGGCAGATCGGCAGCAGGGCGGCCATCATCCTCAAAACGTTTAAGCGTGGCTGAACAAAGATACAACTGGCTGAGCACATCGCCCAGACGTGCGGAAAGACGTTCACGCCGCTTGAGTGTGCCACCCAGCTTCAGCATGGCAACATCCGTTAGCAGCGCAAAGGAAGCAGAGAAACGTGTCAGCTGTCGGTAGTAATTGACAGTTTCACTGGCTGCATTTGCCGGCACTTCTTTGATCAATCGCAGACTGAAACCAAAAATCAGACTGCAGAATGCATTGCGCAAGGTAAAGGCTACGTGTCCGATCAATGCCTTATCAAACGCTTGCAGACTGCGCTTCCTGTCTTGATCCCAAGCTGCGCTGATTTCCTGCAGCGTGAAAGGATGGGCACGGATAGCACCTTGTCCAAAGATGATCATGTTGCGTGTCAGGATATTGGCACCTTCTACGGTGATTCCCACCGGTGTCTGCTGATAGGTGCGTGCCAGATAATTGGAGGGCCCCAGACAAATTCCCTTGCCGCCGTGAATATCCATGGCATCGTTAATCGCCTGGCGGCTGCGTTCGGTCAGATGATATTTGACGATTGCTGAAATGACCGAGGGCTCCTCGCCTAGATCAACTGCACCGGCAGTCATGACGCGTGCGGCATCCATCATATAGGTGTTGCCGGCGATGCGGGCAAGTGCTTCCTCCACCCCCTCGAAATAACCAATTGGCAATCTGAATTGTACGCGTACCCGACCATAGGCACCGCTGCTCCAGGCAGATAACTTGGCTGCACCGACACTGGTGGCCGGCAGCGAAATCGATCGGCCGACGGAAAGACTGTTCATCAGCATGCGCCAGCCTTGTCCTGCTTTTTCCTGTCCACCAATGATCCAGTCCATGGGAATGAAAACATCCTTGCCGGAATTGGGCCCATTCTGGAAAACACCATTCAGGGGAAAATGTCTGCGACCAATATCAATCCCCGGTGTATTGGTCGGAATCAGTGCCAGCGTAATGCCGATATCTTTTTCACCGCCAAGCAATCCATCCGGATCATATAGTCTGAATGCAAGCCCCAGCAAGGTGGCAACCGGCCCCAGCGTGATATAGCGTTTTTCCCAGTTGATGCGTATTCCCAGTACATCCGGCTGACCATTAAATTCAGCGCGGCAGACGATGCCTGCATCTGGAATGGATCCGGCATCCGAACCGGCTTCCGGCCCGGTCAATGCAAAACAGGGGATTTCAGTGCCATTGGCCAAGCGCGGCAAATAATGATTTTTCTGCTCTTCCGTTCCATAATGCAGCAATAACTCGGCCGGACCGAGTGAGTTGGGCACCATCACCGTAACCGCTGCGGTGTTGCTGCGCGAACTAATTTTCATCACCACTGCTGAATGTGCCAGTGCAGAAAAGCCGAGCCCACCGTATTCCTTGGGAATAATCAGCGCAAAAAAGCGGTTTCCCCGGATAAATTGCCAGACATCAGGTGGAAGATCATGCCGTTCATGCGTGATATGCCATTCATCCAGCATGGCACATAACTGCTCAACGGGGCCATCGAGAAAAGCCTGTTCCTCCGTACTCAAAGTTGGTTTGGGATAGGCCAGCAGCTTGTCCCAATTTGGTTTGCCGCTGAAGAGTTCACCTTCCCACCAAACTGTACCGGCGTCGAGCGCCTCCTGCTCGGTTTGGGAAATTTGTGGCAACAGCTTGCAAAAAACTCTCAAGGCAAGGTTGGAGACAATGTTGCGGCGTAGAAACGGCACCGTGAATAATGCCACGATGAGGACAAGCAACGCGACAAACAGGAGCAAAACAAACTCTGACATGGCTTTCTCCATGAATTTTTAGTGATTATTGATCGTTACACTACCCGAGAATAGGATGCTGTCAAGATTTTGTTTGTATCCGTACTTATGCTCAACAAACTTGGAGAAGCTTGATTTTTCCGGTAACAAATGTACCTCGAAGCATTGGGCAGTATTCTGATTGATGAAATTGGCCTGCATGCTGCCTTGACAATGCGCCATGATATGCCGAATGACTGGCATATGCTGAAGAAGAATGGCTTTGTTGATCTGACTATTGCCAAATTCAGAATCCCGAAAAACCAGATTCCCATGCGGGTTGCAGCAAAATCGCGCACTCGCCATGTTGTGCCCCTGGGCTGGGCTTCGTAGGATGACTATGACCTGCGGCAGCATGCCCTGCGATCATTGCGATTTTGCCAGCAACGCGGCTCATGGAGGATCCGTGCAGAGGTTCCCTAACGATCAGTTTCGGATAATCTGTGATTTCGTCAAGCTCTGCTGCTGCGGTTGTCCAGGCTGTAGCCACCGGCACCATGCACTGCCAGCAGAGTGAAGCCACCTGCGATGGCAATATTTTTCATGAACATGATCATTTGTGTCTGATCGGCAAGATTGCTGTGAAAAATTACTGCTGCTGCCAGTGTAAACAGTGCCAGAGCGACAGATACCAGGCGGGTTTTCCAGCCAATGATAATTGCCAGAGCCCCACCCACTTCAAGCAGAATGACCAGCGGCAATAGTGTTCCTGGAACGCCCATTGCATCCATATAGCCTTGTGTATCTGAATAGCCACTAATTTTTGAAATACCTGCGAGTAAAAATATTTGTGCCAGAAGCAAACGTGCAACGAATTGACTGATTTTTTCCATTTGAATCTCCTTGCCAGTAAGCTGGTGTTTCTTAAAAATACTTTTTATTACTTGCGTTTAATCCATGCTTTATCACGCACAAATTGATTGGATTGATAATCCTGTAGCGCCTCATCAATTTGTTCGCGGGTATTCATAACGAACGGGCCATACTGCACGATTGGCTCGTGCAATGGTTTTCCGCTGACTGCAATGAAACGTACTCCTTGTTCTCCTGCCACGAAGTCGAAAATGCTGTCGTCAACACCTATCACAACCAAAGAATGAAGTGCGACAGCCTGTCCGTTAAATTGTCCATTGCCTTCAAATACATAAATGAAGCTTGTATTCTGCGCCGGTAACTGGTGCTGAAAATGCCGTCCGGGCTGTAGCTGTACATCAAAATAAGTTACTTGCGTCAAATCATCCTGGATCGGTGCAACGGCATTACCCAATCGGCCGATCAACACTTTCAGTCGGTAGTCTGCTGTTTCTATCACTGGGAATGCCGCTGCAGGAAATTCCTGATATTCCGGATGATCCATCTTGTTGACCGCAGGCAGATTAATCCACAGTTGGAATCCACGCAGCAAGCCATTTTCCTGTTTCGGCATTTCGGAATGAATCACCCCGCTGGCCGCTTTCATCCACTGTGCTGAGCCCGGTTCGAGGTTGCCGGTATTGCCCATGCTGTCCTGATGCTGCATATAGCCATCCAGCATATAGGTGAAAGTGATAAACCCCCGGTGCGGATGTGACGGAAAGCCGGCAATGTAATCATTCGGATTGTCACTGCTGATGTGATCTAGTAACAGGAAAGGATCATAATTGCGCAATGTTGCTGTGCCGATGGTGCGGTGCACGATTACGCCGGCCCCTTCAGGTACTGCTGTCGCGGGAATGATTCGTACAGAATTTACTAAGGTATTCATTGTTTTCTCCTTTTTCGTCCTGTCATGCATTGACAGGTTCTGCTTACCAGAAGCATTATCTACGTTGTTGTAATAAGAATAAATAGTGTTTTATGTAAATAATTGTTCTTGTATCTGGAACAATAAAAGGACTCTATGGATCGATTTGAGAACATGAATACGTTTGCGTACATCGTGGAAGCGGGCAGTATCAGCGCTGCTGCGGATCGTATGGATGTGGCCAAGTCTGTCATCAGCCGACGGTTAAAGGAACTGGAAGCGCACTTGGGCGTTCAGCTATTTCATCGCACTACGCGGCAAATGAAGCTTACCGACAGCGGGCGTGCTTTTTACGAACAATCTGTTCGTATCCTCGCGGATATTCTCGAAGCCGAGCACGCCGTATCGCAATTTCATGGTGCTTTAAAAGGTAATTTGAAAGTGGCAGTTCCACTTAGCTTTGGTTTGATGCATCTGGGCCCGGCTATCACCGCATTCCTGCATACTCATCCGGGTATCAAATTTGATCTGGATTTCAATGATCGTCAGGTTGATTTGCTGGCGGAAGGTTTTGATCTTGCCATCCGCATTGCCAGCTTACCTGATTCCAGCCTGATCGCGCGTCACCTGGCACCAATTCAAGCCGTTATGTGCGCCAGCCCGGCGTATCTGGAGCACATGGGTATGCCGCAGACACCTGAAGAGCTCATCAGGCATCGCTGTCTGGCCTACAATCTGATCAGTAATAGTGATAACTGGCATGTGTATGACCCTGCGGGACAATTGATCAAAACCAGAATTACTCCCTACCTGAAAGCCAGTAATGGCGAGTTTCTGCGTGATGCCGCCGTCGATGGGCTGGGTATCGTATTGCTGCCGGCTTTCATTGTTTATCGGGAAATCGAACACGGTGCGTTACTGCCGATATTAACGGAATACCACTATTCGCAACTGGCAGCCTATGCCATCTACCCGCAAACTCGTCACCTCTCGCAGCGTGTCAGAGCATTTGTCGATTTCCTGAGCAAGCGATTTGAAGTAATGCCTTATTGGGATTCTTGCTTGCGCCATACAAAAAATATTTCATGAGGTTTCCTCCAAGTTATCAGCTTTACGGGATAAAACACAAGGTACGGTTAGCGGGTGTAAATTTTTGTGATAACAGCTTGATTCAGGGCAGGGAGGAAATGCAGGAGCTTGACAAGCAATTTGAGGTTGTTTTAATGCTCTTCAGGTAAGTTTATGACGAGAGGTAGAGTGTGAAGAAAAATAATTTACAGATTTGTATGGGCACCTTCTTGGCTGCCGCGCTGGTTTTTGGGCAGACAGTACAGGCAGATGAGCTGATTTTGCGTGGCAACCAAACTATCAGTGATGATGCGGATGTCAGTGTCATTATTGTCGGTAATTCTGGTGCCAATTCTACGAGTGGTGATGGTCATCTTATTGTTAATAGTGGCGCAACACTCGCGAATTTTGATGGGAATTCTCCAACGCTCTCTGGCCGGATTGATGGTGTGGAATATCACCATGAGGATGGCTATCTTGGCTTTAATGCCGGTTCAACTGGCACCGCCACTGTTACGGGTGAGGATACACTCTGGGATAACTCAAGTGGCGGTTTGTATACCGGCTACCTTGGACAGGCTTTGCTTGTCGTGGAAGAGGGTGGAAGAGTTGTCAGCGAGCAGGGCTATCTTGGGTACCAGGCCGGTTCTACGGGTGCTGCTGTTGTTACCGGTGTAGATTCTCGTTGGGACAACTTGGGAAATCTTTACATTGGCGGGAATGCTTCCAGTACGGGTGGCCAGGGGAATCTTGTTGTCAATGATGGCGGCGTTGTGTCGGCCGATGAGGGTGCCACTATCTGGTCTGTCGGCAGTCTTGCGGGCAAAGGTGGCATGCTGGAGGGGGATGTTATCAACCATGGCCTGATCAGTCCGGGCAATTCTGCCAATCCGTTTGGCGTGCTGACGATTACCGGTGATCTTGTATTGGAAGAGAGCAGTACACTGGTCTTTGAAATTTTTGATCCAACGCTGTATGACCAGCTTTTTGTTAATGGTGATTTTACAATGGGTGGCTCGTTGGCGCTGGATTTTGACAATTTTATCCAGTCAGCTTTTGATACTACTTATGACCTGATCCAGGTTGGTGGTAACCTCACTGGCACATGGGACAATTTCGATATTAATACTTCCACCGGGTTTGATTCCAGTCTGCTGACTTACAGCGTCGCGGGTAGTGATAGTCTCGGTTACAGTCAGGTGCTTCGTCTAACTGTTGCAGGTGTGGGGAATCCGAAAAATCCTATTCCTGAACCAGCCACTGTCTTGTTGATCGGACTGGGTGGCATGATGATGCTGTGGCAGTGGCGTCGGAGTGCCCTGGCCAGCTAATAGCAGCAATCAACACATTTTCCCGCCACACATGCGTGTAAATAGTCAAGCTAGTCTTTAAATTTTAGAAGAGGTCCAATTCAATTATGCCAACCAGTTATGATGTCAGGTTATTGCAGAAAAAGGAAATAGCTGAAGGAACCATGGAATTCACGCTGGAAAAGCCCAAGGGCTTTGAGTATCGTGCGGGTCAATATGGTGATCTGGTGCTGCCGCCTTCTACCGGGCTGAACGACAGCAATAACAAACATGGTTTTTCATTCGTTAGTGCACCATTTGAGGACACGTTGCGCATGGCTACCCGCATGCGTGATTCGCTCTATAAAAGAGCAGCAGCCAAAGTTCCGGAAGGGACCATGGTGCAACTGCTTGCGCTGTGGGGAGATTTCACACTGCAAAAAAACGAGGCTGTCCCGGTAGTGTTTATCACAGGTGGCATTGGTATTACACCAGTGCGCAGCATTATTGCGCAGGCTACGCATGACAAGACAAATCACAAAATTACACTGATTTACGCCAACCGCACACCTGTACAGGCTGCTTACACTGATGATCTGAAATGGCTTGCAGGAGAAAATAAAAATTTTACTTTTGTACCGGTGTATACATCAACCCAAGGTCACGTTAATGCAGAACTCATCAAACAACATGTGCCTGATATTATTGCATCGCGCTATTATTTGTCTGGCCCGGAAGGCATGGTTAAGGCCATGCGCGCACTGCTGATTGAGATTGGCGCTGATGAAGATAACATCAGAACAGAAGAGTTTGAAGGGTACTAGCCCAAGCATATGACGACAAAAAATTCTACTGACATTTATTTATATCTGATCTGGTACTTTGCATCGAAAAAGCTCAATTGATCTACCCGCAGGATCATTCTGATTCAAGGCCCCCTGTAAAAACGGGAGCCTTCTACTATTTCACCAGCCAGCGGGTGGACATTCCAGCCATCATATGATCGTTGACGTGGCAGTGGAATAACCAGTTGCCTGGTGAACGGGGAACCATGTCAACAGATCGCATGCTGGCAGGCATGATCTCGATTACGTCAGTTCGGCGACCATTATCCAGCACGGTCTGCCCATGCCAATGTACTGTGTGGTTATCCACTTCATTGCCCAGTGCGATCAGATGCCAGCGAACACGCTGGCCACGTGTAGTTTCAAAGCCAGACAGATTGCCGAAAATCCGGCCATTGATCGTATGTTTCAGGCCACTTTCCTCATCATTTTCTTCGTTGAATATCATGTATAGCGCGATAAACTCCTGATCCACATCGCGTGGAATAGGGCCTCTATTCGAACGCGCTTTATTAGCAGCGGTGACAATGATGGTTCCGATTAACCCCAGGTTGATTTCGTGTTCTGCCATGACATGCGAGTGATAGAGCCAGACAATGGATGAGGGGTCATCCGGACCGGGGCCGGCATCCCGATCAACGACCCAGGTATAAGTGTAGCGTCCACCCGGAGGAATACTGCCGCCCGCACCACCATCAGCACCTTCATTATCCTTGTTATACATCACGCCATGAGGGTGTATTGAAAGTGGCAGATCAGTGTTGTTCAGAAAATGGACCTTGATGATATCGCCCACTACTGCGCGGATGGTGGGACCTAGAATTCCCATCCATTCAGGCTGAGATATAGGTTGAGAGTAACTGTTGTCGGTATAACCGATATAGCGATATTTGGTGTAAACCAATGTGTTTCCGTAGACACCCAGACCATTTTCGGGGTTGATCAGATTTCCGCCAGATGGCGCATAATTCCAATCTGTCTTTTCTGCGGCGATCCAGTACTCTTGTGTGTCCCTGGCTTGTACTGAAAAAGATGCCACCAGCAGAAGCAGAAAAACAAACAAAATCGGATATGACCATAAGAATGGATAGCTGTTTTTTGTATACATGGATGGACTCTCTTTTAGTTTGCTCTCAATGCATGACGCTGTTAGGGATCCTCTGAAAAATGATCTGTGTTGCCTCACTACGTTAAACACAATCTCAAAATATGCATTTACTAGCTGTAAACTGTATTTTTCGCCTGTATTTACCTTGTGCTGGCTTCTTCATTAACATTCTCAGAGGATCCTGAGTAACAGATGCTGTGTGTAATGATCAAGTTGCTGGCAAATGTGATGAACCTGGTTTGTTCAGATAACGGCTACCTCGGGAGAGAATTTCAACCGCCTTGCCAAAAGTAACCAGATCCGATCGTTGCAGCATGACGCAATATTTGCGAGTACGCTGGCAATATCGCCTGACGGTAAAAAAATCTTCATGGTTGATGCAGTCCGCCGGACAAATCACGATATTTACGCAATCAAGCAGAGCGAGTAGACAATTTGCATTGCCTTGCACGCTACTGCGAAATGCCATAAAGTGGCCACCAGCAGCCTCAATCAGACGATGATAATCCGGATAGAGTGCTGCACGTCCGCCTATACATAAAACAGACTGATCAATGAGATGACAGCAACCATCTTTCGGACAGCTGATAGCGGGTGTGACGAGATATGGATGTGGCTGGCCTGATCTGATCCAGTGCAAACTGGCATCAACTGGCGTTTTCAGTGTGTTGGTATTGACGTGGCAATCAATCGGAGTTTTGGTGTATGCGGGATTTTCAGGCTGAAGTCGGACTGTGTTCCCATGCGCGGTGCGTGACAAAGCTGAACAGATCAAGTGATACAAATGCTTTAATCTCCATCCCAGCCTGGGAGCTTGTTGCTTGTCTTGATAGGAAAATGTGGTGAACACTGCTTTGCTTCGATGAATTTCGGGTAATTTGCTGAAATTTGGCTGTGCATCCTGACCGACTGACGCCAATGCTGGTTTTTTCAGAAATTTCATAATCAATTCCATCTCAGAAAAAAGGCTGGCTTGCCCCGGGAGGAGGGGCTGGCTTGCCGTCATAAATCACTGGAAGAGGAGAGAGAGAACTGCCAGTGATTGCTATGAAAGTTAATATCCGTCAGCTTTGAATGTAGATCAAAAATACGCTTGTAAATTATTTTGTCAGTATCAGTTTATCGTTGCGTGTCAGGCGTAAGTGATATTGCTCGCCCCGATGCTGAATAAGTATTTCATTGCCTATCCCGAACAAAGTTTTGCTGCTGATCAACTTGATGGGAAACTGTGAAATCAGTCCATCATTCAATTTAGGGTCCGTATGATATTCGGTATTGATGGTATTCATATCTCGTTCCAGTCAAATTAGTTAATGAGAATGATTATCATTGTACTGGTAAAAATAATTTGTGCAAGCGTTTTTTGGAAGCAAATTGAATTTTGGAAGGGGTGCAGAGATTAATTTCCCCGGTTATTTCTCTTTTGGCGACTTTGACTGGAAACTTTTCAATCCTTATGCCCGGTAACGCATATCTACATTTGCCCGTCGACGGGCAGTAGCAAAGACATGATAGCCGCGCTTTTGCAGGCCATGAGCAGTGCAATGGCTGATACCACTGGAGCGTCCAGTGATCAATGTCTTTTTCTTCATTTTTCGTTTTACGTGGTTTAGGTTGAGAATCCAGATTCCCGTTTTTATTGCAACCGGTTACGGGTAAAGATGATTACCATGGGCAGTGTAGTGAGGGAAATCGCTGCCAGTGGCCAGAGGTTTGCAAGGATGTCCCAGGGTGGAAGCGCCTTGAGAAAACAGCCTTCGATAATGATCAAAAAATGAGTGAGCGGGATGGTTTGAGATAACCATTGCAACAATACTGGCATATTTTCGACTGGCGTAGATAGTGTAGTCATGAAAGCTGCACGCACTGCCTCTCTCGAAGCCAATGGCAATGATGCGAACAAGGAGTTTATGGTTCTTCCGGACACACGCGTGCTATCGTTGCGCATGACGCCGATGGCAACGGGTACATGGCGTGTCACAGACACATACTGGGCGTGTGCTGTCCGGCACATTCAATGGAAGGCGTTGTGAGCAGCTTGTCGGATAAACAATTGATAATTGCGTGGTGGTTCGATTGATTGATCTTTATGGAGATTTGCTCTTATGGCTAGCAACTTGCTTCCTCTCAGCATTCTGGGTGCCGTCGAGACCAATGGCACGGTGAGTTTCGGATTCTGGCTACCTTGGGTGTCGGCTGTCGACGGTAATGCAGTCACGGTCAAGATTATTCACGAGCACGATCAGTTTTTGCAGGAGATTCCGCCACGGGAATTCCCCATGGCCCATAGCGTGCGCTCGCCTTACGGCGACTTTTGGTCGGCGACTGTGCCGATTGTCGGGACGACACCGGCAAATCCCGGATCGGCCTGGGGTACGGCTGGACGGTATGTCTATCGCTATCAGATCAACAATCCGAATGTCGGCATCCTCGACTGGATCATCGATCCGTGCGCGCGGGAGTTTGGCGTTGGTAAGCTTTCAGCGTTTACGCTCGGTTATCAACCGTATAACTGGAGTGTAGCCGAGGCAAATTGGCGCACGCCGGAGCTCTCTAATCTGATAATTTATGAAATTAACATCGCGGAGCTTGGCGGCGACCTGGAGCGCACGCGCGATCTCATGGTCTATCTTAGCGATCTCGGCGTGAACGCTATCGAAATCATGCCGTTGTCAAACGTTGCCATGTCGGTCGATTGGGGATATCTCCCCATCGGCTATTTCGGCGTTGATGAACGATTCGGTAAGCGCTCTGACTTCCAGAAACTCGTTGATATTGCTCATCAGCAAGGCATCGCCGTCATTGTCGACGTCGTATATGGTCATACCGGAGTCGATTTTCCCTACTACGACGCTTACAATCGCCTGCAGTATCACGAAAACCCTTTTATGGGACCTTTCGCCAAAGATTATTTCAGCAGCTTTGGAAAGAGCACGAACTTTGGGAGCCCATTCACACGCGACTATTTTTTCACGGTTAACCATCATTGGCTCGAGGTTTATCACATCGACGGGCTGCGCTACGATTGCGTGCCGAATTACTGGGATGGGCCATTCGGTGTGGGATATGCAAACCTTGTCTATGAGACTTACCAACTCACCAAAAACAAGATTGCGCAAAATCAGCGCTATTGGAATCGTTTCAACGCGGGTGCAGGCACGTCGCTCAGGCTCATTCAATATGCCGAGCAATTAGAAGGGCCAGAGGAGGTGCTGCGCACAACTTACTCCAACAGCACCTGGCAGAATCATACCTTCGACGCTGCCAAGGCGGTGGCACGTGGCGACCAGAGGCGACTGGCTGACTGGGGTTTATCGCTCGGTTTACTTGGTTACCCGGAGCAAGAGAACACCAATGGAGACGTGATTACTAAAACTGCGTTGCAATACATTGAGAATCACGATCACGAGCGCTTCATTTGTAATTTCGGTTTGATGAATCCGGACGAGGCCGGTAATCCGCTTTTTCTCAAGGGCGACCGCAGTCACTGGTACATGCTCCAGCCCTATCTCATCGCCATGCTGATGAGTAAAGGCGTACCGATGTTGTGGCAAGGTGAGGAATTTGGTGAAAGCTATTTTTTGCCCGATTTCGGCGCAGGGCGTGTGGGGCTTTTGCGCTCGCTGCGGTGGGATTATTTCTACGACAGCCCGGGTCAGCAGTTGGTGCAACTGGTAAGAAAGCTGTTACGTATCCGGCGCGATCGGTCGCAGATCCGTCGCGGCAATTATTTTTTCTTTAATGATTGGGACCGCTATCTTTCAAAGCGTGTCTTGCTGTTCGCACGTTACAGCAACGCACAATACACACTTGTTGCGATTAACATCGGCGATATTGATCAGTCGGTACCTTTCTGGTTTCCCATCGGCGGTGACTACAATGAAGAACTTCATGGCGGTGATCTGGGGCTCAAAGGAATTACACCTCTTCAACAAACTTGGCTCAAGGTTCCTTACCATTATGGTCGGATTTGGACGGTGTAGGAGTCGCAAGGGTATTTATTGTTGGATAAATAAAAATTTGATAAGAGGGTTCCATGTTCCCGCTACTCTTGATTTTGATGGTCGCCAGCATACCTAAATGAGTCATTATGTTGAGCACAGGCGTCTTTTGTGGTTCGTTTATAACCCTAATCAAGACTATGCTTAAAAGTGCACATGCATTGTATAGAGCGAGGCGTGTTGTCAAAAATAGCGGGCAGAATAAGTTGCTCAGTGATTATCAGGGTAAAGTTCTACGGATGATGAACATCACCAGTCAGTGTGGTTTTGAGCTGCAATATCAAGGGCTGGAAATGCTTTATCGCCACTATCGGGAAGATAAGCCGGAATCACCGGCCAGTGATATTGAACAGCTGCTGTAACCTGCCACACAATTCAGATTCAAGTCCCTACATGAACAAAGCTGGATAGCACGAATCAGAATTGATATGAAACAGCCAGTTTGTAGTTGCGTCCCGGATCTTTCAACACGTTGAGGTGACGGCGATAATCCTTGTCAGTCAGATTGTCGATTCCAAAATCAAAACGTAACCCTTTAGCCGGGCCGTTTTGTGGCAGCCAGGTTAATGTTAGATCATGCAGTGTATAGCCAGGTGTCGGGGTTCCACCTGTTGGTACACGATGTTGTGCACTGACAATACTGCTGCGCCAGCCCAGGGAAAGATCATGAGTTGGCCAATTTAACCCGGCCATTACAATCCATTTATCTGGCTGAACATTGGACAATACCCCGCCACTCGTCCGGTTGTGACCCCGGGTCTGAGCGTAGGAGAAGCCGGTGTAGCTATATTTCGCCGCATAGCTGGTCTCTATTTCGAATCCTTTCAGCAGGGCATCATGTACATTGTCACTGGTTGTGGTGCCGCCTCTGCCTGGGTTGCCAGGAACCGGGCGAAAGACAAAATCAACCATCAGATCAACGAAATTTTTAACCTTATTATGGAAATAAGTTCCGCGCATCGTCAGTTGATCGTTTTCAAACAGCAGATTCGATTTTTGTATGCGTGCGCCAATTTCCTTATTGAAGGCAGTTTCCGGTTTAAGATCGGGATTGGGGGTAAACAGATTGGAACACCTTGGTCCACAAGTGAAATGTGTACCGGTCGTAAACAGTTCGCCTAGTGTCGGTGCGCGAAATGCTTCGCTGTAGCCACCAGTGATTGAGAACCATTCAGTTACCTTAAGCAGTCCACCAAGCTTGAAATTGACGCGATCATTTTGATTGGAGCTGACGGATATGCCATCTGCCTTACTGCTGAAATAATCCCAACGTATACCAGGAATGAGTGACAATCGTTCCCACAACGTGATTTCATCCTGCAAATACAGGCCAACGACATCTGCTTCGCCCCGGGGGAATTCCGGTCGTGTGGCGCCATTGCGTTTGCCTTTAGCTTCATTATGAAAATAATCAACGCCATAGGTAATTAATTGGGTTGTAAAACTGTTCAGCTCAAGGCGCGAGCTGTTGCGTGCATTGATGCCGGTCGTGGAGAAATCAGTTTCATCGCGCCGCCGGTCAAATAACCGTTTCTCGAGACTGTAGGTAGTATTGTGGTAGACCAGTACTTCAGGATTGAGCCAGGCATTATCCACATTTTCATAACGATAGCGCAGTGTATAGTTGCGCTGCTCGGTATCCCGATCTACCAGTGTGTTGGCCGTAGAAGCGGCTTGCGGGTTGGAAGGTACTTTACCGGCCTGATCGAACGTTTGTGCAGAAAATGTGAAGCGATGATCGCCTGGTGTCCAGTTAAATTTGGCCAGACTGGCATAGGATTCAAAGCGGGAGTTTTGTAGTTTGGAGCCGTCGCCGTGACGGATATCGTCGGCTGCATTACGGTAGGAAAAATCAAGCAGATAATCGAATTGTTCTCCAACCAGCCCGTAAGCACTGATGCCGGGAATATATTGCTCGTTCATGCTCTGGAATCCCCCTCGAACTTTCATGCCGAAACGCTCACCGGAACGCAGCAGATCGGTTGCATCCAGCGTGGTTAAGGAGATAACGCCACCGAGCGCGCCACTGCCCCATACGGTGGAAGCCGGCCCGCGCATGACATCCACGCGCTTGAGCAGACTAGGGTCGGTAAAGATGCGGGCATTGTGACCACGGTTGAAATCCTGTCTGGCACCATCCAGCAGGAACAGGATGCGATCATCCCCCATGCCGCGCATGACCGGACTAAGGCCCAGATTGCGCGGCCCACCACCCAGTTCAACGTTAGGCAGGTAACGGAGGACATCTCCTATATCAGCTGCTTGCCGGGTCCGTATCTGCTCGGTATCGACCACACTGACTGATTCGGGCACTTCGCTTACCTTTCGACTGGTGCGGGTAGCGGTAACGGTGATTTCCTTCAAGTCAGCGGAAGCCAGCCTACTTTCAGATTTTGTGCCAGCTGATGTTGTCTGTGCATGAACAGCATTAGAAAGCATCGATACAGCCATGATGATTGCAAAATAAAAAATGTTGAGTGCGGCTGGATAATGCTTGCATCTCGGTGACATAAAAATACTTCCTCCAGAAATGAGTAATTTCTGGCTGGCTGGCGTAGTGCTGGCTGGCTGGCTGGAACAGCGGTTTTTGTTGCCACGGTAATGTTTTTAGTTATTGATGGCTTCCTCGTGCTGCTTTATTCCTTGTTGAATTTGTTCATCGACCCATTGCGTGAACAAGGGGTGAGGCGCAAAACCTTCTCCCAGTTCGAATTTGAGTCCCTCCAGGAATTTTTTTTCTGGACCAGTACTGGTTGTGCGTGCGGGGATGACGATGGCTGTGCCCCCTTGTTTGTTGGCTTCGGTTACCATGGCTCTTGTTTTTTTAACCCAGGGCGCACGTTTTTTTGGCCAATCTTCGCGCCAGGTGGCAACCTTGAATGCTTTGAAATTTTCACCGCCATTGCTGCGTATTTGATGGGTGATGTTTTCCAGATTTTGCAACCATTTATCGTTGTGCTGATCATCCTGCGCGCCGTGCGCAGTCAGAATGACAGTTTCTTTAGATGGATCCTTGGAGAGCGCAAGTACACGATCAAACAGTGCTTTTGCAAATAGGGGGCTATCCTCATAACCGCCTGTCCAGATGGCCGGTAAGGATGTCAGGATCCTGGGAACGGGTTTGCTGGATTCTCCATGTCCGTGCTTGCCATGTCCATTCTGTGTTTTGCTGTTGGCTATAGCTTGCTTGGTTTCAGGATCCTCGATATCCATCCCGACCAGGTGTGCGATTTCCTTACGGAATGAATTTTTGGTTGCGAAGGCACTGACGATAATTGCTGCTTTGGCGCCGCGCTGCTCCAGCTTGTGCAGTGCATGTTCGATTGTAAGAGGATCCGCCATGGAAAAGGCAAATTCGATTTTGTAGCGATCCATCAGGGGGTGTACTGCTGTACGCAGATTCTCATTCCAATGAAAATCAGAACCATGAGCAAACAGGATAACGCCGGTATCTTCTGCTGCCAGGGGCAGATGACGATTAGCTTCCCGCTTCATCCACATCGTCAGTTGCTGTGGTTCGATTCCAAAGTTATTGAGTACTGCATTCTGAGGTAGCAGCTGTTTCAGTCGTGCGTCGAGCGACATCATGCTGTCATGTTTGGGGCCCAGAGCAAACAAGATAACCTGGTTCTTGCTATTTTTAATGGCCGGAAGAGATGTCAGTACGTTGGAAAGTTTTCGTTTTATACTATTCATGTAGCCTTCCGGAGATTCGTTTTCTGATCTTTCCGGAAGGATCAGGGCATTGATCGAACGAAAATTGATTCCTGCTGATGCCTGTTTGATAATTCGCATCCAGTCGTTATACATCGCACGTCTGTCCTTATCATTTTGTGCGCCAAAACCTACTACAAGTAGGTTTTGACGGGCCGTATGTTCCATGGTGCGCAACCAGGCGGCGAGCGCCTCAACTGCGAAATAACTTTCACCATAAGGTTGCGCAAAAATAGTGGGGGCAATTTTATTTTTCTGCGTGATCAGCTGATAAATGAGTTGATAATGCGGTTCTGCTGCAGAAATAAACAAAGGCAATACCACAATACGGCTGACATTGCGGCTATGCAGGCTGGCCAATGCAGATTGCAGGGTTTGCTGGGTACGCTCGTCAGTAACGAATACCAGTGCTGCCGGATGATTGACGGAGAAAGGTAAGAATGCTTCGCGGATCTCCTCGTTGCCCACAAAGCCTCGATCGGCTGTAATCACCAAAAAACCGGTTTGATCTGTCGATTCTGTATTGGTCGCATACGCCTCGCCGGTACTTGGCAGAACAAATACCAATAAATAAAGCGACATAACAGTTTTTACTGTTCTAATTCCAAAAGACATGCTTTCTCCGTGTTGTGTTATGAATCGAAAAATAAGAAGAGCAAAAACTGACCAGCAGATAACGTTCAGCACCTACGCCGTGGTTTCGGGTAGCAAGCTAGATAAATTATTGATGCTGGCTTCGCCTGCTGCAATTTTTGCTAATGCCGTGGCGAAGCTGGAAATGCCTGTTCCCTTGAACAATAAACAAGGCTTGCGCCCCAGGCGGCAAAGTCTTTTGATCTGATAGTAGGCAGCATGGCTGACGCAATCAGTCGGGCAAATCACCGCTGTGGCGCCGTATACCATTTCCGGTAAGCGGGATAACGCATCTTCCTGTCCGCCGTCATGATGTGACAATTTGAAGCCAAACTGTCTGGCAAGTACGCGGTAGTGTGGTAGTTGTGCCGATCGACCGCCCACGCACAGAATGCAGTCGTAAGAAGCAGTGGGGGCATCAACTATATCGGCTGACTCTTTATCCATGGTATGAGTGGCACTAAAAGCCAGCAGCAGATTCTCCAGTGTATCTCGCTCGGTATGGAGGGTATCCCGTTCGCGATAAAGTTCAGTCAGATTGTGGCAGGCTTTTTTGAGTGATCGCTTGAGTTCATCAGCTTGAGCGACCTTGATTTGCAGTTGCTCGTTTTCTGTTGTCAGCAGCATCAGGCGCTGCCCCATACTGATCATGGTGTAGCCGGATTCCAGCATTTTCAGGCGCTGACGCAGGGTGTCATCTTCCCGTCGGGATTGCTGTAATTGCCGAATTTCTACAGTCGCCTGTTCCAGCCGCTGGCGTAAGCGCAATTCGGTCTGCGCGTGTTTTCCCTTGGTCAGCTCCAGTTGCTCGGTCAGCTCCTTCAGTGTCTGCTCTGTTTGACTTACCCGATTCTGCATAGCCGAAAGCTTGGCGACTGCTTCATGCATGTGCATATGAACCGTATCGTGAATTTCCTCCCTGGTTTCAGAACTGATGCGCTTGTGGGTAAGTGCTGCCCACAGAGGCCCGGCTACTTTCCCGTTGGAAAAGTGTGTTCTCCAAAGTGTCAATACCTCGTTGTCAGTTTTGGCTGCCTCGAATTGTTTGATATAGCTCCGATGCAATCTGTCCAGACGCTTATGAATCGTTTCTGATACGGCATTTCTGGATGTTGCGCAGCAAACCGCCTCGACATGTAGAGCATGTGCGTTATTTGTTGGAGCATTAAAGTGAAAATGTCTGGCAAAGCATTCAAGATCTGAAGGAGGAAGGCAAAGGCCGATAACAGGGCAGTGATGGGTTCTGTCCAGCTCCCAGAGTTTCATGCGTTTTACAGGAGGCGTATGGATGTCGATTGTTTTTTCAGGTAATAAGCTATTGATTCCCGACTG
Organism: Nitrosomonas eutropha; assembly: GCF_003201195.1. GTDB lineage: Bacteria > Pseudomonadota > Gammaproteobacteria > Burkholderiales > Nitrosomonadaceae > Nitrosomonas > Nitrosomonas eutropha. Next base: position 40,520 of record NZ_QICQ01000009.1, read on the forward strand.
TCGCAGAATTGCTGGTGCATGCATGCGGTATCTCCTTGTGGTGAAAATATCGATCTGAATCAAATTAGACAATATGAAATAAGAATGATACTAATTATCATTGGCATCATCAACAATTACATTGTAATCGATCGGATATACCTCGCGATCAGGGCTTTATTTACACATCAAGATGCGACAATTTGTCGCATTTTCATTCTTTTTTGAATCAGTTATTCTCTGATTTTTGATGTAAATCATGAAGAAGTTAATGTTTTCTCTCCCTGCACTGGCTGGATTATTTTTCACACTTGTTCCCACGGTTACGGTCGCAACTGGGCTAAGTGCCAGTAGCTCAACACAGCAACCGCTTGCAGTGCCTGCCTCAAAATCCTCCAGATCTGCACTTGGGGTAGGGGTAATGCTGGATCAGGAAGGGCGGTTATGGTTGGCAAAAGTAGCTAATCAACACTTGCTGGTTTCCAGGTCAGAAGATGACGGAAAGCATTTTTCTGAGCCTGTGACCGTTACTCTTGCACCGGAAAACATAGCCAACGATGGTGAAAATCGCCCCAAGATTCAGGTTGTAAGTGATGGTACGGTGCTTGTCACCTGGACACAGCTACTAACAGAAAAATATGCCGGAAATATAAAGTTCTCCCGTTCAACCGATTTAGGCCGGACTTTCTCAGAGCCGGTCATTCTGAACGATGATGGTCGTATGACCAGTCACCGTTTCGATTCCCTTGCCATTGATGGCAAGGGAAGAGTAGTAGTGGCCTGGCTGGATGCAAGAGACCGTGATACAGCGCGGGGAAAAAATGAAGAGTTCAAGGGTGTTTCACTCTATAGCAGTCAATCATTCGACAATGGTGCGCACTTCGAGCCCAATCGGCAGATTCACCAGCATACCTGTGAGTGTTGCCGGACTGCTCTTACCTGGACCAGTGAGGGGCCAGTTGTGCTGCTGCGGAATATTTTTAGCGCCAACACCCGTGATTTCGCCGTGGTTAATCTGGACAAGACGGAAGAGGGGGCAAGAAGAGTTACCCATGATGAATGGCAGATCGATGCCTGTCCACATAACGGCGGCAGTCTTGCGACAGACAGCAAAGGGCAATTGCATCTGACCTGGTTTACCAATGGTACAGCCGGCTCAGGCCAGTTCTATAAACGGATCAGTGGCAACCTTGAGTCGAAACCCATGGCGCTGGGGGATATAGATGCCCAGCCCAACCACGCCGCAGTGGTAGCACATGGTGAAACCATCCTCCTCACCTGGCGTGAATTTGACGGGAACGTCTATTCCGCAAAAATGATGTTTTCAAATAATGGTGGCGAGACGTGGAGTGAGCCATGGCGCCTGATGTTATCTGCTGGTGCAAACGATTATCCGCTGCCACTAATTAGCAATGATAAAGCCTTGGTTGTATGGAATACCGACAATGAAGGGCTGCGAATTCTACCCGTTGAAAGAGTAATTAATCGATCCGGCAGCTGAAAGCCATCTTCAAAACAACAATAAACAGCAGACAACTTATGACATGTATCACAAATTAGTGATACGGCATCAGGCATTGCTGCAAATTTAATCACAAATCTGAAAGGATGGCTCAAACCATGAAGCAATTTCCTCTGACATTGATCGGCCTGTTTTGTGCAGTATCAAGTTACGCTGCTCCGGGTGATGGTTCACCTGGAAAGCAAGCTCAGAGTGAGAGTAACAGGGAGTATGCGGGAGAGCAATTGGCGCAAGTGGCTGAATCAGGCAGTAATGCAGGTGCTGATAAGGAAAAAGGGAAGAAGAAAAAGGCAGGTGAGATTGCCCCACAAAACAGAACAGTTTTCAGGGAAATGGTGGTGACAGGCGAGATAGAGCGAGATTCGCGCTTTACTTCACCTTCAATGCGTGTAACTCGGACGCAGGTCGAGCAGCAGAATGCGCAAACTACGGAAGAAGTACTCAAATACATGCCCAGCCTGCAAATACGTCAGCGTTATGTGGGTGATCCGAATGGTGTGCTGGGGATCCGCGGGGCAGATATGTTTTCAACTGCGCGCAGCATGGTTTATGCCGATGGTCTACCGCTGCACAACTTTCTGCAGGCTTCTTTCAATGGTGCACCACGCTGGTCGCTGGTCGGGCCGAACGAGATCGATTCGGTTGATATTGTTTATGGTCCTTTCTCGGCCGAGTACAGTGGCAACTCGATAGGGGGAGTCGCCAATATTAGAACACGTATGCCGAACAAGCAGGAGTTTTACTTTGAAGGCAGCTTGTTCATTCAGCCTTACGAAAATTACGGATCGGATAAGGGAACATTTATCGGTGATCGGCAGTATATTTCCTACGGTAACCGGATACAGGACAAATTTACGGTGTTTTTGGCCTATAACCGGCTGGAAGCCCAGGGTCATCCGCAGTCCTATTTTATCGACAACACCGGATTGTTCAACGTCCCCGGAGGGACACCGGTGACGGGGGGTATCAGGACGCCGGATACGCGTGGCACGCCCAGTATCATTTACGGTGATACCGGCCCCGAGAAAGTGAATACTCACTTGTTCAAGGGGAAATTCGGATATGACATTACTTCTGACTTGCAAGCGCTGTTTACCGTGGCGTATGAAGAACGTACGCGCAACCAGAACCATCCCAATAACTATCTGCATACAGCAAACGGTAATTATTTCTGGGGAGGAAGTTCACCTGTCTGTAACTCAGTTGTCACCTGTTCAAATCCGGGCAATGCTTCCCTGGATGGCACCCGTTTCGACGTGGTGCGAAATGGTTTTGGCAGTAGCCGCGACAAACGCGAGACATTGAATCTGGGTTTGTCGCTGCGCGGTGCGCTAACGCCTGGCTGGGATGTCGATACCACGCTCAGCTATTTCGATGTGTTAAAGGATATTCGTGCGGCTGCATTTTTCAATCATGCTGATCCAGGCAATACCGGTGCCGGGCAATTGCAGGATTTTCGTAAATTCAACTGGTGGAATTACGATCTCAAGCTGAGTACACCGATGTTGCTGGGTTACGACAAACTGTCGTTCCTGACCGGATACCATTTTGACCAGTACAACCTTAGTTTCCGGCAATATAGCCTGACCAATTATGATGATCTGACCCGGGGTGCGTTGCAGACTAATCGCAACAATGATGGTCGCACATCGACCCATGCGATCTTTGCACAATCGATGTTCCGTTTCCTGCCGGACTGGGATATTACGGCTGGTGTGCGGCAGGAATGGTGGGAAGCAAGCAAAGGAGTCGCTTCCAACGTGGTGGTGCCGGATCGTACCGAGACAGCCACTTCTCCCAAGGTTTCACTGGGATATGAACCCCGGCAGTGGAAATTCCGCTATTCCTTCGGACGCGCGCACCGCTTCCCGGTGATTGCGGAGCTTTTCCAGTCACTCGGTACACCTACCAGTATTCTGACTGCAAACGCTCTACTCAAACCTGAAAATGGCGTGCACCATAACTTTATGGTGGAGTACGGGCTGCCGAAGGGTTATGCCCGTATTAACGTATTCCGGGATGACATCAAGGATGCCATCCGCCAGATCACTTCCGCCTCAGGAGTACTTACAACCAGTGCATTCCAGAATATCGGCGAAGTTGGCACAACCGGAGTGGAGCTGATCTTCGAACAGAGAAATATTCTCGGTACACGATTTGATTTCATGTTCAACGGAACCTGGATGAATTCAAAAGTGGAAGAGGGGCCAGTTGTGAAATTTACCGAATCAACCGGTGTGTCTGCCAACTACAGCTTGACCGGAAAACAGGTTATTCGCCTGCCGCATTGGCGAGCCAACTTTTTCGGCACTTATCATGTGACGGATGCCTGGGACGTTTCCTTATCTGGCCGCTATACCAGCGATTCATATAACGACCCTGATAACAGAGATCATGTGAACAAGGTATTTGGTTCCCAGAGTGATTTTTTCTTCATGGATTTCAAAACCAGTTACCGGTACCGGTTCAATAACGGGTTGAAAAGCCGGTTTTCGTTCGGCATCAGCAACCTCAACAATGACAAGGCATGGGTATACCACCCCTATCCGCAACGTACTTATCTGCTTGAGGCAGCGTTTAGTTATTGAGCCCAAATAATCCGCTCGCCGTTATTCGGCGTCCTGATGGATTATTGGGATTGAAGTTACGGGTAATCAAGATATATGTCATCTGGTAAAAACCCTGTTGCCAGCTACGTCTCCAGGCCATGTTTAGCTCGGGGTGCGACAATTTGTCGCATTGAGATGCCTTTCTGGCCGGCTTATGATTGAGGCGCTCAGTATGGGTCATCCTATAAGGGAGCTTCTAAAATGGGTTCCCGGTTGAATTTTACGCTTCATTCCGCACAACCAGATTTTTAGGGGTATCCATCAGTTTTAAAGCTTTCAAAACAGGGAAAAATATGAAAGGCAGAAAAATCAAACAAAAACAAAAATGGGGATTGGGAGTCGAAAAAATCGGTTACGGCAAGTCTCTAATGCCATTGACGGTTGCGGTAACCGGGGTGCTGGCAGCTGTTGCACCCATCTGGGTACAGGCGCAAAGTACGGATGAATCGATACAACTGAAAACAATCCAGGTGATAGCACCAGAGATAGAGCCAGCGATCACGGTACAGAGCTTGCCAGAAGCAAAACGTGCCATGCGCCGGGTGCCGGGTGGCGCCAATGTGGTTGATAGCGAAACGTATGCCACGGGCCGTGCTTCAACAGTGCAGGATGCGCTGGGGTATTCGCCTGGCGTATTTGTCCAGTCTCGTGCCGGTGCTGAAGAGTCCCGCCTGTCGATTCGTGGCTCAGGTATACAACGCACATTCCATTTGCGCGGCATCAAGATTTTGCAGGATGGTTCACGGCTGAATCTGGCCGATGGCGGGGCGGATTTTCAGGCAATCGAGCCCTTGGCTACCCGCTATATTGAAGTGTTCCGGGGAGGTAATGCACTGCAGTATGGATCAACCATGTTGGGAGGCGCGATCAATTTCGTTACGCCGACTGGTTACGATGCGGAGCGTTTCCGCGCGCGGGGGGAGGCGGGTAGTTTTGGTTATAACCGCCTGATGGCTTCTTCTGGTGGCGTGCATGGTTCGCTGGATTATTTTGCCAGTGTTTCCCGTTACAGTCAGGATAGTTTTCGTGATTGGGCTGCTACCGATAACTGGCGTATGTTCAGTAATGCGGGATACCGTATCACCCCCGATCTGGAAACACGTTTTTACTTGACCTATGTTAAATCCGACTCGCAACTGCCAGGCAATCTGACCAAAGCGCAATTAAAATCTGATCCCAGGCAGGCGAATGCGTTTAGTCTGTTTGGACGACAAAAACGTGACATTGATCTTATCCGGGTGGCTAACCGTACCGTACTCAAACTGGGGAACAGCCAGCAACTGGAATTTTCCGGATTCTACTCACACAAGAATCTGTGGCATCCCATTTACCAGGTGCTATCCCAACCCACCAATGATTATGGCGTGGGATTACGCTATATCAATGAAATGCCGATTGCGAGTTATCGTAACCGTTTTGTGCTGGGTTTCGAACCGAGCTGGGGCAATGTCATGGATAACCGTTTCAAGAATGATGGCGGTAATGCGGGTGCGCGCACTGCCAAATTTGATCAACATGCCAGCAGCTATGTTGTTTATGGAGAAAATCAGTTTTATTTGCTGCCGGAACTGTCGTTGATTGCTGGCGCACAATATACTTACACGACACGCAAACAAAAGGATCTGTTCATGGCCGGCGGGGTGGATCAGAGTAAGAGCAAAAACTATCAGCGCTTCACTCCCAAGGCGGGGCTAATTTATGAATTGAATCCAGATGTGCAATTTTTCAGTAATGTTAGCACCAGTTTTGAGCCACCCAGTTTTGCCGAGTTGACCAGCGGACCAGTTCAGGCACCGACATTTGCTAAAGCGCAGCGTGCCATTACGTTTGAGGTAGGCAGCCGGGGCCGGTTATTTAATATGGCTGAGTGGGATGTGGCACTGTACCGTGCGCATGTGCGCAATGAATTGCTTGCGCTGGTGGATCCTGCTACCAGCTCCCCAATAGGTACGGCCAACGCAGATAAGACCGTGCATCAGGGGATTGAACTAGGTTTGGATGTGGAACTGGCAAAAATGCTTTACCTGCGCCAGATGTATATGTTCAGCGATTTCAAATTTGATAAGGATGCCGTTTTCGGCAATAACCAGCTGGCCGGTATTCCGCGTCATTTCTATAAAGCCGAGCTGACCTATCGCCACGCTGACGGTTACTATATTGGTCCGAATGTGGAATGGTCGCCGCAGAAGTATTACGTGGATCATGCCAATACGCTCTCGGCTGATTCCTACGCACTGCTGGGCTTTAAAATTGGCAAACGGAGCAAAAGCGGATTCTCCTGGTTTGCCGAGGCACGCAATCTGACCGATCGCAAGTATGCCGCTACTACGGGCGTAGTGGAGAATGCAAGAGGTATCGATCAGGCCCAATTCCTGCCGGGAGACGGGCGCTCCTTCTTTGCCGGTCTGGAATATCGAATGTAGCATATTCATTCTTCCTGCTGGCCAGTTCGGCTGGCAGGTTGGTATTTAACTTAAATGGAGTGAAAATGTCGATTAAACATCTCATTACAGCAATCTTTATGGCTGTAATTTCTGCAGCAATTCCTTTTACTGAGGCGGCAGAACATGCCCATGACGCCAAGGCAGCAAAACCCAAGCATGATATGAACAAAATGTGGGCAGAAATGCGTACTCGGGCAGTTGGCATGGCTGTTTCCGTGGCGGCCGATGAAAAGGGAGTATTGTGGCTGGCACGTATGCAGGATGGCCATCTCAAAGTGAGCCGCTCTGAAGATAATGGCAAGCATTTTTCCGAAGAGGTGACTGTCAATCCACAACCAGAAGCAATTCTGGCGGAAGGGCAGAATCGACCTAAGATCGCGGCACGTAACGGCGTCATTGTCGTCACCTGGGTGCAGGCATTACCAAAGGTGTTTTCCGGCAATGTCCGTTTTGCTCGTTCAGTGGATGAGGGCAAGACTTTTTCAGCGCCGGTGACAGTCAATGATGATCACGAAGAAACCAGCCATGGTTTCAGTACATTGACACTGGATGATCGTGGCCATGTAACAGTGGCCTGGTTTGATGGACGTGAGCGCGATGCAGCCGTCAAATCCGGGCAGGAATATATTGGCAGTACCGTTTATTACGCAGTGTCAGAGGATGGAGGGGCGAGTTTTTCTGCAAATCGTAAACTGGCAGATCATGCGTGCGAGTGCTGCCGGATCAGCATGACACTGGGGGTTAATGATACCCCGTTTGTTTTCTGGCGTCATATCTTCGATGGCAGCATGCGCGACTTTGCACTGGCGCGATTGGGTGCACAACCCAGGGTAGTTCGGGCCAGTGAGGATGGCTGGGAAATTAATGCCTGTCCGCATCATGGGGGGGATATTGCGGCAGATGCAGTGGGTGACATTCATCTGGCATGGTTTACCGGTAATTCGGAGCATCCTGGATTATTCTATCGGCGTATTGATGGTGAAAAAATGACTACAACTACCCCCCATGCATTTGGTGATCTCGACTTTCAGCCAGGTCATCCCGTTGTATTTGCGCATGATAAACAAGTGTTTCTGGCCTGGCGCGAATTTGATGGTGACAATTACCGGATGATGACCTCTGTTTCGGCAGATCGGGGCGATACCTGGTCAACAGCGCGCATCGTGGCAACAACCAGTGGTGCAGCAGATTTACCGATATTTGTAACAGATGCGCACAAACCGCTTGTTGTCTGGAACAGTACGCAAGACGGGATACGTCTTTTTGATGTGGGAGGTGATTAATGATGCGTCGCTTACTATGTATATTGCTGCTGGTAGTGGCAGGTGCTGCTTCGGCAGCGGATAACTTGCGTCCCTTTGTGTCCGGCAGCATGGCGCAAATTCAGGAAGAGTATGCTGGCAAGCCTTTTGTGATGTTTCTCTGGTCGCTGACCTGTACCTACTGTCCAACCGAACTGGAAATGCTTGGAAAATTCAAGTGGCAGCATCCAGAGCTGAATCTGGTGTTGATTGCAACGGATACACCGGAGGATAGGCCGGAAATCGTTTCTCATCTTGCCGGCTACGGATTAAGTGAGATTGAGAGTAACTGGGTATTTGCTGAAGATATGCCTGAACGTTTGCGTTTCGAGATTGACCGCCGCTGGTATGGTGAAGTGCCGCGTACCTATTTTTATGATCAAGCACATGAACGCCTGGTCAAGACCGGTCTGGTCGGTGAGGCATTTGTCAAGAAATGGCTGACGCTTGTCAGCATGAATACACCATCGACAGGCAAGTAATCCATACCCGTACTTTTCCGATCAGATCTATGTATAGCTGATCTGCAGCCGGTTTTCGTTCTTTTTAGTTGGGCAGCTTGCTCTTTAGGGCTCATGCTTGTAATCTTTTTTATCAGGCCCAATCCTGCTCTAGTTGCGGCAGGTGGTGTCTGGCCTGAAATTTGACCATGCGGGAGGTGTCTTGAGCAATCCATTCATTGTTAGAAAGGCTGCAGTACTGGGGGCGGGAGTTATGGGTGCTCAAATTGCAGCACATCTGGTTAATGCCAACATAGAGACATTACTGTTCGAATTGTCGGCCGAATCGGGCAATCCCGATGCCAATGTACTGAAGGCGATCAACAGACTGAATAAACAGGACCCTTCTCCCCTATCGGTAATTGACCGGGCAAGCTGTATTGAACCCGCCAATTACGAGCAACATCTGGAAAAGCTGGGTGAGTGCGATCTTGTGATCGAAGCGATTACCGAACGGCTGGAGCTGAAGTCGGAGTTGTACGAAAAAGTTGCACCCTATCTGAATAATCAGGCCATTCTGGCCAGTAATACTTCTGGTCTTTCCATCAACCAACTGGCTGCAGCCGTTCCCGAGGCCCTGCGACCGCGCTTTTGCGGCATTCATTTCTTTAATCCACCCCGTTACATGTATCTGGTGGAATTGATCCCAGGAAAACAGAGTGATCAAGGCGTACTTGATGCACTGGAAAGTTTCCTGGTGACCAGTCTGGGTAAAGGTGTTATCCACGCCAAGGATACGCCCAACTTTGTTGCCAACCGGGTAGGGGTCTTTTCCATGCTGGCGACCATGCATCATGCCCGGCAATTCGGTTTGAATTTTAGTCTGGTGGATAAGCTGACTGGTAGGTTGATCGGGCGGCCGAAAAGTGCAACCTTTCGTACTGCTGATCTGGTCGGACTGGATGTGCTAACGCATGTCGTACAAACCATGCAGAACAGCCTGACAGAGGATCCCTGGCATGCGCATTACGCTGTTCCCGACTGGTTGCAAAGACTGGTTAATCAGGGCGCACTCGGACAGAAGAGTGGCAAGGGGGTTTATCAGAAGCAGGGCAAGGAAATCCATGTGTTGAATCCGGATACGGATACGTATCAACTGGCGCAGAACGAAGTTGACAGCGAAATCGAAGCACTGTTGAAACAGAAAGATCCTGTAGCCCGGTTTGTGGCGTTGCACGATCATCCCCATCCGCAGGCCCGATTTCTGTGGGCGATTCATCGTGATCTGTTCCATTATTGTGCCGTCCATTTGGAATCAATTGCCCATAATGCACGTGACCTTGACCTGGCGATACGCTGGGGATTTGGCTGGCAACGGGGCCCTTTCGAGATTTGGCAGGCAGCGGGATGGAATACGCTTGCTGGTTGGATAGCAGCGGATATTGCTGCTGGCAAAGCCATGGCTGCAACGCCGCTGCCAGCTTGGGTGCAGGTGGTTGGACAGAGTGCTGCTCAGGGAGTACACGCACAGGAGGGCTCCTATGCGCCGGTGGCGAACAATTTGCAGCCACGTTCGCAGTTGCCGGTGTACCGGCGTCAGCTATTCCCGGACAGGCTGGTTGGCGAGGAAAGGGTCTATGGTGAAACAATTCTGGAAACAGACGCACTGCGCATGTGGCATACCGGAGATCAGATTGCCATCGTCAGTTTCAAAACCAAGAAGCATACTATTGATAATCTGGTTCTACAGGGGATGCAACAGGTTATCACTGAAGCCGAGCGTCATTTTCGCGCATTGGTAATCTGGCAGACCGAACCGCCATTCTCACTAGGTGCCAATCTGCAAAAGGCGGCAGAAAAACCGAAAACAGAAGTATCGCAAGCTCCCTTGGCACCTCCGGCACCACCTTCAGCATTTGATCTATTTATCCGGAAATTCAAAAAGTCTGCACAGTCCACCATTCTGCAAGCAGCCCGCAGCCTGGATATAGCCGACAAGTTAATGGCTGGAAAACTGGCTGAAGTGGAAGTGATGATTGCTCATTTTCAGCAGATTTCGCAGCAGCTTCGCTACAGTATGATACCGACCGTTGCTGCGGTCGATAATATGGCGTTGGGTGGAGGGTGCGAGTTTGTCATGCACTGTGATCGCGCGGTAGCAACACTGGAAACCTACATTGGCCTGGTTGAGGCGGGTGTAGGGCTGCTGCCAGCCGGAGGCGGGTGTAAGGAATTTGCCTTGCGCGCCGCGCGTAATGCGATTGATGGGGACCCTTTCCTTTATCTAAAGCATTATTTTCAGACGGTGGCTATGGCACAACTGGCTAAAAGTGCAGAGCATGCAAAGGCATTGCATTATCTGCAGCCTGCTGATGTAGTTGTCATGAATCGTCTTGAATTACTGCACATTGCCAAGGCGCAGGCGCTTGCGTTGGCAGAGACCGGGTATCGTCCGCCATTGCGTCCGCGTGAAATCGTAGTGGCAGGGGCAACGGGAGCTGCTACGATCAAAAGTAATATGGTCAACTTGCTGGAAGGTGGCTTTATTTCCGAGCATGATTACCTGATTGGCAGCAAGATCGCGCATGTTATGTGTGGCGGTGATATTGTCGCGGGCAGCCGGGTGGATGAAGAGTGGTTGCTGAAGCTTGAGCGTACAGCATTCATTGAGCTGCTGGCGACCGAGAAGACTCAGGATCGCATTGCGCATACGCTGAAAACCGGTAAACCGCTGCGCAACTGAGTGATTTGGAGTTGCGGAAGATGGGCGTGATGAAATAAAAATTCAAGTATTGAAGGAGAAACTGATGACCAGGCAAGTGCAGGAGGCTTATATCGTAGCCGCTACACGCACACCGGTAGGTAAAGCGCCACGGGGCATGTTCAAGGATGCTCGGCCGGACGACATGTTAGTGCATGTGCTGCAGGTAGTGCTGAAACAGTGTGCAGGGCTGGATCCGGCAGCGGTTGAAGATGTTATCGTCGGTTGTGCCATGCCGGAAGCGGAACAGGGGATTAATGTGGCGCGCGTAGCACTGCTGCTGGCTGGTCTGCCGGTTAGCGTGCCGGGTGTAACAATTAATCGGTTTTGCGCTTCCGGCCTGCAGGCGGTTGCCATGGCAGCCGACCGGATTCGGTTAGGTGAAGCGGATGTCATCATTGCTGGCGGCACCGAAAGCATGAGTATGGTGCCGATGATGGGTAACAAAGTGGCGATGAACCCGGCTTTATTTAAGCCAGAGAGTGAACAGGTAGCCATTGCTTATGGCATGGGGATTACTGCCGAAAAGGTGGCGGAACAATGGAAGGTCAGCCGTGAGGCGCAGGATGAATTTGCACTGGAAAGCCATCACCGTGCGATTCGCGCCATCGAACAAGGGGAATTCAGGGATGAAATTTCTCCTTATCCCGTTCATGAAGACCGGCCGGACCTGAATACGCACGAAATCCACGATTTCTCCGTTATCAGGGATACTGACGAGGGACCCCGGGCGAATAGCAGCCCGGAGGCACTCGCCCGGTTACGTCCGGTGTTTGCAGCACGAGGATCTGTCACGGCGGGTAACAGCTCGCAAATGTCGGATGGAGCAGGTGCGGTGGTGGTGGCGAGCGAGGCAGCTTTGCAGCGCTTTAATCTGACACCGATCGGGCGATTTATTGGTTATGCGGTGGCTGGTGTGCCGCCGGAAATCATGGGGATAGGACCCGTCGAGGCGATTCCTAAAGTGCTGAAACAAACCGGCATCAAACAGGATGAACTTGACTGGATTGAGTTGAACGAGGCATTCGCTGCGCAAAGTCTGGCTGTTATCCATGATCTCGGATTGGATCGGGCAAAAGTTAATCCACTGGGTGGGGCCATTGCACTGGGTCATCCACTGGGTGCAACCGGTGCGATTCGCGTGGCAACATTACTGAGCGGATTACGTCGTCACAAACTCAAATATGGCATGGTCACCATGTGCATTGGCGGCGGAATGGGAGCGGCAGGCGTATTTGAAGCGCTATAAACAAAGCATCAGTCCGATAGAGCAAATCGGACTGATTTTGGCGGGCGGCTGATTTATTGGGCAGGTATCTGTAATCTTCCTGTAAAAATTGTTTGATTACTGGTGGAATAAGTCGCCTCGCCCTGATGCTCCCACCACTCATTTTCTCCCGCAACATAACGCGCACCTGATGCAGAAATTGCAAGATTAAGAATCTCCATCCTGCCGTCGGGAAAAGTAAGCGTCACCGTATCATCATCCCGATAAACCGCCCGTACCGCCTGCCCGGAATCTGAAACAAAAATTACCGAGCTGATGACTGCTGCCATGGGGTTGGGAGATGTTAGCGGTGTGCAGGATGTCAGGATCGCAAGTAGCGGGAAGAGGATAAAATATTTTAGAAATCGTTTCATACGATTACCTGGTATTGGGGTTGTTATAAGGATCGGGCTACAAATTTTCTATAACCTGCGTTGTTTATCATATGTAAAAGCTGTTTTTAACCCGGCTAATAGCGCAGGGATGCTGGCTTGGATATTGGCAGCATCGAAATCAGCCAGTCCAAGAGCAATACCAAAGAAAGTAGCAAAAATTCCTGTGGTTGTAAGAATTGTAGGATCGTAGATCAAAATTTTATCGTCGTATCTGATGTGGAAATATAGGATTGGAATTGATATGAACCCAAGAAATAACAGAGTATGGATGGGTAGCGTAGTAAAAAATGACATAGTTTAGAAAAATTTAAAATAGTTTTCTTGGTTAAATAAACTGCTTATTCGGTAGAAACTTTAGATTTCTCTGTTATAACCATTTCAGATAGATCTCGGTGGTTGTTTTATATTAGAACTGTCTTTTAGGAGCAGTACCTACGATTGACTGAACGTGATCTTTTTCATCATACGTAATAGTGATTTGTCTTTTATGTCCTTGCGTTGCTTCTATGGGCGTACCGACAACTTCCCAAAGTCCAAGGGTGGGAACATCCATTACCCCGTGCCCGATGGCCCGTCCAGCACTTGCTTCGTTACCAAGCTCATATTCATAAATATCCTGTCGTTTTCTGTTTTCCAGTGTTGTGTCGTAGTAATGGGGTGCCCAAGATGCAATTCTATTTCTCCACGTGTGGCACCAACCCTGATTGCCCCGAGATTGGAGTCCTGTTTTCTGGACAATGCCATTCCGACTGAGTACCCGGATAAAATAGTTAAGGTGATCACAGTTAAGAATATATTGGTGATCTTTTCATCGATAATCTCCTTCGAGAATTTGGTATTGCTTTTAAACGGCTCTTTTTCTACTGAATTGAGAAAATGAGGAAATAAGAGAGGAATGCTATGTAGTAGATAGTGTTTTGATCGTGAGGTGGAAGTGTTTCTAATGGCGCTTAAAAGTAGATCATGATTTCAGATAATGGCGATACCTGACGTTAACATCACCAATACTTTCACTTTTATTCATTAGGGGTATCTGGCTAACCGGGTTTTCCCGGATGGTCATTCTCTGGTATCAAATCAGTGTTGATCGGAATTTACAGTCTTGCATTTGTGTTCGGGGCCGTTTGGTTGTTGCAGCAGCCGGTTTTGCCCGAAATTTATTGGGCGATTGGGCTGATTCCGATAGTGCTGGCAGCTTTAATTCTTTCCCGACTCCAATTTCGTTTTTCCGTGTTGGTAAGCAGGTTTCTATTGTTTGTTGTTATGCTGGGTGCCGGTTTTTTCTGGACAGCGTTATCGGCGCAGATGAGGCTGGCGGACAGTCTGTCGCATGAATGGGAAGGAAAAGATATTGTGGTTACCGGTGTTGTTCCGGACATGCCGCAGTTTGCCCGGTACAGCATGCGCTTCCGGTTTGATGTGGAGCAAGTGCTGACACCGGATGCGGTAGTACCTGCCCGTATTCAGCTTTCCTGGTATCGGGATAACAAGCGTAAGGGGGTTGCTTTACCGCATATCACAGCAGGAGAGCGTTGGCGGTTAACCGTCCGGTTAAAGCGTCCGCATGGCAGCGCCAACCCGCATGTGCTGGATTATGAAGCCAGATTGCTTGAGCGTAACGTGCGCGCAACAGGTTATGTGCGAGCAGGGCAGGATAACGAGCGGCTTGAAGCATGGAACAGTGATCCGCACTACTTCTTTGAGCGTAAACGTGATGGAATTCGTAGTCATTTTCAGCATTATCTGGCCGAATATCCGTATGCAGGGGTGCTGATCGCGCTGGTGGTGGGTGATCAACGTGCTATTCCGTCGGAGCAGTGGGAGATTTTTACCCGAACCGGCACCAGTCATCTCATGGCAATTTCCGGTTCGCATATTACGCTGGTGGCCGGGCTGGTGTTTTTGCTGGCTTATTGGGTATGGCGTCGTGTTGGTCTTGCATTGTGGTTGCCTGCCCGCAAGTTTGCGCTGATGTGCGGGTTGATCGTTGCCATCGGTTATGCATTACTGGCTGGTTTTGCTGTGCCCGTGAAGCGTGCGTTATTCATGATGATCATCATCGTGGTGGCGTTCTGGGGTAACCAGCGCGTGCGTACACTGCCTGTGTTGGGGTGGGTGTTATTGCTGGTTGTGGTACTTGATCCGTGGTCGGTCATTGCACCAGGTTTCTGGTTGTCGTTTGCAGCAGTGGCGTTAATTTGCCTGGTAGTATCCGGCCGGATTGGTCGATCAAGTGCAGTAACTGGCTGGGTGCGCATACAGTGGGCGATTACGCTTGGTTTATTTCCGCTACTGCTGATCCTGTTTCAGCAGATTTCATTGATATCACCCGTTGCCAATGCGGTGGCGATACCGGTGATTACCCTTGTCATCGTGCCGCTGGCATTACTGGCTACCATTCCCGGGCTGGAATTTCTGCTGCTGGTTGCATATCCCTTTCTGCAAATTACGATGGCTGTGTTGCAGTGGCTGGGGGAGCTTCCTCTAGCCACCTGGCAACAGCATGCACCGCCTTTATGGGCGGTGATTGCAGCGACCATCGGGGTGAAATGGCTACTGCTGCCGGGCGGGCCAGGGCTGGGCGTATCAGCTGGTTTTCCTGCAAGATGGCTGGGTATACTGGCAGGATTGCCATTATTTCTAGTTTTTCCTGAAAAACCAGCTGCGGGAGAGCTCTGGCTAACTGTGCTGGATGTGGGGCAGGGGTTATCTGTAGTGTTACGTACTCGCAACCATACTCTACTTTACGATACCGGGCCAAAATATGGTGACAGTGATAGCGGGAAGTATGTGATTTTGCCATTCCTGCGTGGAGAGGGTATTCAGACGCTGGATAGGATGATCGTTTCCCACGCGGATTCGGATCACAGTGGCGGGGCATTGTCGATATTGACGAGCGTAAAAACCGGAACGTTGCTGGCATCAATTGCGGCTGATCATCCGATACGGCAAGCTGTTCCTGATAATCGCTATTGTCTTGCAGGAGATTCGTGGTGGTGGGACGGAGTACATTTCGAAATCTTGCATCCGCTGGAACCGGAGTTTTTGCTACAGAAACGCAAGACCAATGAATCGAGTTGTGTACTCAAAGTAACAACGCCACATGGCAGTGTATTGTTGCCGGGAGATATTGGCCAGAAAACTGAGGCGAGTCTACTGCAATATGCTGGTACTTCGCTTGCTTCCAGCGTGTTGATTGTGCCGCATCATGGCAGCCGATCTTCATCTTCAGAAGCTTTTGTACGACAAGTTGATCCTGGCTATGCTATTTTTGCAGTGGGTTACCGAAGCCGGTTCGGGCACCCGCATCCGGAAATAATAGAGCGCTATCAGGCGCAAGACAGCCAGCTACAGCGCAGTGATCATGATGGAGCGGTATTGTTGCGTTTTGTCCGGGGCACTATAAAAGTTGATACCTGGAGAAAGCTTAATCGCCGTTTCTGGCATGACAAGTGGTCTGCAGCAGATGAGGCAGACTGAGCATCATCCCTCGTAACAAGCGCCTGAAATTTACTACCCCTAGTTTGTAGGAAAAATTCCTACAAATTTTCAAGCCGAATTCCTACGGTTGATATGGTAACAGCCCGCTTTCCCCAATTTGCTCCCTGGTTAAAAATGCTTACATCATTTTTGAGAACAACCCGGTTTAATTTGTATATTAGAAGGAGCAGTAAAAATGGGGACAAATCAGATTTTAGACGAAATCAGGGAAGTCAATCTCAGTTATTTGCTGCTGGCTCAACAAATGCTGCGTGAAGACAGGGTTGCTGCAATGTACCGTTTAGGTATTGACGAGGATATAGCGGATATTCTGATCAAGCTGACTAACAGCCAGTTATTGAAAATGGCTGGATCCAACATGCTGTTGTGCCGGTTCCGTTTTGATGACAGCCTGATTGCAGAAATACTTACAAGTCATAAACAGGATCGCGCACTGACACAATCCCACGCTGCAATACTCATGGCAGGGCAACCTGCTGAAAAAATTTCCTGAGCACCCGTATAGAGGAGGAAGTAATCATGAAAGTGAAAAGTATTTTATCCGAAGGTAAACAGATTCAGCTTGCCACTGAATTGGTCCGGCTGGGTGCAAGGCTGCAAGTGCTCGAAGTATCTACCACACTCAGTCGCGAACGACTTGTGAAGCTGTATAAGGAAGTTAAAGGTGTTTCTCCTCCCAAAGGTATGCTTCCCTATTCCGAGGACTGGTTTACAGGTTGGCAGCCTAACATGCATTCATCATTATTCATCAATATTTACAATTACATTACCCAGTACACGAATGTTCGGGACATTGATGCCATTATCAAGAGCTATCAGCTGTATCTGGAACATATCGAGGTTAACCACCTGCAGTGTATATTGAGTTTCACACGCGCATGGACATTGGTGCGTTTTGTGGAGAGTAAGGTGCTTTCTGTTACATCCTGCGTTAAATGTACCGGGAATTTCCTGGTTCACAGCCTGGATATTCAATCCAACCATGTATGCGGGCTTTGTCATGTTCCTTCACGTGCTGGTAAAACTAAGCGAGCAGCTGCGCAGAAGGCCAAAGAGGCTCAGGAAGTTGAGATCAGAGAAGCGTGTGCGGTCTGATATCTTTTTACAGCGTTTTCTGATCCGGTTTCATTGATTTTCCACAAATAGTCAGCACTTGGTTTCCCTGAATGGAGCCAGGTGCTTTACTTCAAGATCAGTCCTGAAAAAATAGCAGAGCTTCTCTAACGATCCTTCATTCACGGTGTCAGTAAATTTCTGGTACCTCCGCATAAAATCCGGGATAATCGGCTAAAGTTAATCTTGCCTGGCCACCTGGAATCATTTCCGAAACTCAGATTCTCTAGCACTACCAATCCTGGAAACATTCTGACAATTGAACCTGCTTAAAGCACTTGCCACTGTCAGTGGTATGACATTGGTTTCGCGTATCCTCGGTTTTGTACGAGATCTGATCATTGCAAGGATATTTGGCGCAGGGATAGCGACTGATGCTTTCTTCGTAGCTTTTCGCATTCCAAATCTGCTCAGGCGCTTGTTTGCGGAAGGCGCTTTCTCCCAGGCATTTGTCCCTGTTCTGGCGGAGTACAAGAATAACCGCACCAATGAACAGACCCGTGAACTCATTGATCACGTAGCCACTTTGCTCGGCGCGGCATTGTTTGTAGTGACATTGCTGGGTATTCTGGCGGCACCGCTGATCATTTATATCAGCGCCCCGGGATTTGCAGCAGTGCCGGATAAATTTGCACTGACAGTCGAACTGCTTCGGGTTACCTTTCCTTATATTTTGTTTATTTCGCTGGTGGCATTGGCAGGCGGTATCCTGAATACCTACAGCCATTTTTCTGTGCCCGCTTTGACGCCGGTTTTGCTGAATCTTTCCTTTATCGGTTGTGCATTGTGGCTTGCGCCGCTGATGGATCCTCCTGTGCTGGCACTGGCCTGGGCGGTATTCATCGGTGGTATTTTGCAGCTGGCTTTTCAGATACCCTTTCTGCTGCGCTTGAAAAGAATGCCACGATTGCGTTTCAGGTTTCGTAACAGCGGGGCATGGCGTGTGCTTAAACTTATGGGGCCGGCAGTATTTGGTGTTTCCATTGGGCAAATCAGCCTGTTAATCAATACCATTTTTGCATCATTGCTGATAACCGGGAGTGTTTCATGGCTGTACTATGCTGATCGGCTGATGGAGTTTCCGGCAGGCATGCTGGGTGTGGCATTGGGTACCGTTATTTTGCCTTCATTATCACGTCACTATACGGAGAATAGCTCGGAGGAATTTTCCCGTCTGCTGGACTGGGGGCTGCGTCTAACTTTTTTATTAACGCTGCCAGCCGCTGTAGCACTGGCGTTGCTTGCCATACCCCTTATAACGACATTGTTTTACTATGGTGCCTTCTCCATGGAGGATGTCTGGATGACCCGGGAAGCGCTGATCGCCTACAGCATTGGTTTGCTCGGATTGATATTGGTAAAAGTGTTGGCGCCAGGTTTTTATGCCCGGCAGAATATCAGAACTCCAGTCAAGATCGCGATTTTGACGCTTGTTGCTACACAGCTCATGAATCTTGCGTTCATTATTCCACTAAAACATGCCGGGCTCGCGCTGGCGATTGGCTTGGGTGCATGTCTTAATGCGGGCGTACTTTATTCCAAATTGCGTTCCTACGGCATTTATCAGCCTTTACCTGGATGGGGATTATTTATACTCAAAATTCTGATTGCCTTGATCGTGATGAGTGTGGGGTTATGGCTGACAGCGGGGAGTAATACCGAGTGGTTTGTGCTTACAGCAACTGAGCGAGTGGTGAAACTGGGGCTAATGGTAGTGCAGGGTGGCATCAGCTATTTTGCGTGTCTATGGATATTAGGATTTCGATTACATGATTTCTCGCGGCAATAACCCAATGTATCGCTGACATACCCTGTTTTATTTGTAGGGGTGGTGTTTCAATGGGCATCCCCTCTATGGGATGCGTAAGAAGCAGATGCTTTTAACCCATTCAACCCAAGCAATAACAGTTTTATTCTACTGCTTGAGCTGAGAGATATTTTTGTTATATACTGCCGTTCGCAGCAAGGTTTATGAAATTTTTTAAAGGAACTTTAATAATGAAATTTGCTTACGCAGCTGTTATCGCTACCGCAGTTCTGCTGGTAGCATGCGGACGTCCTCATCAGGCTGTTCAAGAGTCGGAAAGAGAGAACTATGAAAAAATCATATCCGGCCAAAAAATAGACTGCGAACATGGGGTTGACGCAAATGGCAAGTGTTTGAAAGAAGGTGATACTGGTATCCCGGAAGCGCACTAAGCTAAAAAATGTATCTGTACAAAAAAACCGCCTTTTAGGCGGTTTTTTTGTACAGATACAAACTTCACCATGGAAAAATTGCAGTGAAAAAACCCCTATAAGTATCATGGTATTTTCAGATATTCGCTATGTAAGCATTTTATTCTCCACGAGACGGGGGATTAAATTCGTGGAGAATAAAGAGATATACTGCACCAATCGTAGTCAAGCCAACCAAGTATGGGGTAAGTAAATATATACCTACTTGTTATGCTTGCTGTCCATTCGTATAGGATGAGCAGCGCGATCAGCTGGGTAATACTGTCGCTCTATTTACTTTACTTAAGTTGTTCGTATAACAAATTAAGAATACGTTTAGCTGTTTCTGATTCTTCAGCGATTCCATCCGTGTTAAGTACACTAACTTCACTATTTAAACTGACTTCACTTATCTTGATCTGATATTTCTCCGCTGTAGAATCTTTATCAGTGTCATTGGACCAGAAAGCCAGTTTGGAAAGTAAGCCTTTCCCCTTATCCGCTTTGTGGATTTCCTCACCGGGGCTGATATAGCGGACAAAGTAAATCCCGCTCGAACGATCCCGATCTTCCACCGTAAAGCCGATCCGATCAAGCTCAAGGCCAACTCGCCGCCACGCGCGGTCAAACGGTTCCCTTATAATCAATATACCTTTCCGGGTTTTATCCAGGAACGCCCGTTCTTCAGTTGCACCACTTGCAGCAATTTCAGCCGTTGCACGTTCTTCATCCACACCGAAACGTTGCATCAGACGGTTCAGCATTTCTGCTTCCAGTTCGGGATCTGATTTGCGTGGCTGCCAGATAGTGCGATTAGTATTGCGATCTGCCAGCACTTCAATCATGCCCCGGTGACTGATAAAAATTTCGGTTGCGCCGGATTGATCCTGCTCCAGGCGGGTACGAAACTTGTCACGTTCAGCGGTGGAATAAAGGCTGTCAAGGAAAGTTGATAGTGCACTTCGGATAATATCCTGGGGTATTTTGGCACGGTTTTCTGCCCAGTCAGTTTCCATGATTCCCAGATCGGGTGCTTCCACCTTGAGCAGAAATCCCATATCTTGCCAGAATTCTTTGATAACCGGCCATACTGCGGCGGGTTCGCGTGGCACAACCAGCCAGCGCTGAGTACCGGAGCGTTCGATATGAATTCCGTTCTGCAGCGCAGTGGCAGAGAGTACGGGTAAATTTGCCCGCTCCCTTAATAGTCCGCTCCGGGTGCTGTTGTAAGTCGAGAATGTAGCGCTGCCGGACGCATCAACATCCGGAATGGCAAATCGTTCGTTGGTTTCGGGACTGGTCAGATCAGGCGGGACTTCAAGTGGAGGAAGTTTCCCTGCCGACTTGTAATCAATCTTTTTATTTTCGGGTAGCAGGTTGCAGCCCGAAACGAGGATCGCCAGCGTAATATTTGCAATCAGAAATTTTCTCAGACGTCTGCTCGGACGCTTCTTAAGCATGGTAAACCTTTAAACCGTGATACCAGCCTGCAGCATCGCTTTTCTGATCAGTTCGTGATGCTGGCTGGATAAAGCCGTCAATGGCAGACGTATGTTTTCGTTGATCAATCCCATTTTTGCCACCGCCCATTTGACCGGGATGGGATTGGCCTCGACAAACAAATCGATATGCAGCTTGAATAATCGGGCATTGATTGCCCGTGCCTGGGCCAGATCGCCGGACAGAGCAGCAGTACACATTTCGTGCATCAATCGCGGGGCGACGTTGGCGGTAACCGAAATAATGCCGTGTCCACCGAGCAACAGCAGCGCCAGTGCTGTGGCATCATCGCCACTGTAAACAGCAAAATTATCTGGTACACGCTGCACCAAATCACATCCGCGTGCAATATTGCCAGTGGCATCCTTGATGCCAACGATACCAGGAATCTGCGCCAGCCGTAATGTGGTTTCATTACTGATATCTGCTACAGTCCGCCCCGGTACGTTATATAAAATCATCGGAATATCTACTGCTTCGGCGATTGCCTTGAAATGCTGGTACAACCCTTCCTGAGTCGGCTTGTTATAGTAAGGTGCGACGGACAGGCAGGCATCTGCGCCGGCATTCTTCGAAAACACGGTGAGCTCGATTGCTTCTCGGGTCGAATTGGCACCAGTGCCGGCGATGATCGGAATACGTCCGTCTGCATAGGAAACAGCTGTTCGAATCAGCAGATCGTGCTCATCAAAATCTACGGTGGGAGACTCCCCTGTGGTACCGACTACGACGATGCCATCCGTTCCCTGTTCGATATGAAAGTCGATCAAGGCACAGAATCTATCCAGATCCAATGCCCCGTCTTCCAACATGGGAGTGACGATCGCTACATGACTACCTCTGAACATGGCACTTTGTCTATATAAATAATAATAATCATTATTCTACCCGAAACAATCTGCTTTCATTCAATTTCAGCGATTGGCCATAAGCCAGGCTTAATGCTGTTTCGAGAACTGCATACTACCGTCACCATATTTAACCAGGATAGTATCTCCAGCAGAGAAATGACCCTCCAGCAATTCTCTGGACAGCGGATTTTCGATCTGAGACTGAATGGCACGTTTCAGAGGCCGTGCACCAAATATCGGATCAAAACCAGCCTCAGCCAGTTTTGCCAGAGCTGATTCTGAAACTACCAGTTTCATCTCCATTTGCGCCAATCGGGCTCCCAGATTACTCAACTGAATTTTGGCAATCGACTTGATGTGCGCTTCATCCAGCGAATGGAAAACAACCACCTCATCAATACGGTTAATAAACTCTGGTCGGAAATAGGTTTTAACCTCTCCCATTACTGCTTGCTTGATGGCTTGGTAATCATCGCCGCTCATCTGCTGGATCATTTGTGAACCTAAGTTGGAAGTCATGACGATGACCGTGTTTTTGAAGTCTACAGTGCGTCCCTGGCCATCCGTCATCCGACCGTCGTCCAGCACCTGCAGTAACACATTAAACACGTCCGGATGTGCTTTTTCTACTTCATCGAGCAGAATGACGGAATAAGGCTTACGTCGTATCTGTTCAGTCAGATAACCGCCTTCTTCATAGCCAACATAGCCTGGCGGCGCGCCAATCAGGCGCGCGACTGAATGCTTCTCCATGAATTCAGACATATCCACCCGGATGAGATGTTCCTCGGAATCAAACAGGAATCCTGCCAGTGCCTTGCACAACTCGGTTTTACCTACCCCAGTCGGTCCCAGAAACAAGAAAGATCCATAGGGTCGGTTGGGGTCGGATAACCCGGAACGAGAGCGCCGGATTGCGTCAGAAACCAGCCGGACAGCCTCATCCTGACCAATGACCCGTTCATGCAATTTATCTTCCATGAACAACAGTTTTTCGCGCTCGCCCTGCATCATTTTGGAAACCGGGATACCGGTTGCACGCGAAACAACCTCAGCAATTTCCTCAGCGCCCACCTGGGTTCGGAATAATTTTGGCTGTGTAGCCTCCTCGGCTGATTCATCGTGGTGCAATTGCTCTGCAAGCTGTGTTTCCAATTGCGGAATACGGCCGTATAGTAACTCTGATGCTTTTTGCAAGTCCCCCTTACGCCGTGCGGCTTCTTCTTCCCGACGCAGTTTCTCAAGCTCTTCCTTAATTTCCTGTGAACCTTTCGCGCGGGACTTTTCCGCTTTCAGTATTTCGTCCAGATCAGCGTATTCACGTTCCAGTTTTTCAATTTCCTCTTCAAGCAGTGCCAGACGTTTTTTCGAGGCCTCATCCTTTTCCTTTTTTACGGCTTCACGCTCGATCTTCAGCTGAATAAGGCGCCGATCAAGTTTATCCATGACTTCCGGCTTGGAATCCTGCTCCATGCGAATGCGTGCTGCCGCCTCGTCGATCAGATCGATTGCCTTGTCTGGCAGAAAACGGTCGGTAATGTAACGATGGGAGAGTTCGGCAGCCGCAACAATAGCTGGATCAGTAATTTCCACACCATGATGCAATTCGTATTTTTCCTGCAGCCCGCGCAGGATGGCGATCGTCGCCTCGACGCCGGGTTCGTCCACCAGTACTTTCTGGAAACGGCGTTCCAACGCAGCATCCTTTTCAACGTATTTGCGGTATTCATCCAGCGTGGTTGCACCCACGCAATGCAGCTCACCGCGTGCCAGTGCTGGTTTGAGCATGTTGCCGGCATCTATCGCGCCTTCTGCCTTACCAGCACCTACCATCGTATGCAGTTCATCAATGAACACGATAGTACGGCCTTCATCTTGCGCCAGCTCTTTCAGTACAGTCTTCAATCGCTCTTCAAACTCGCCACGATATTTGGCGCCGGCCAGCAGTGCTGCCATGTCCAGCGATAACACTCGTTTGTTTTTCAGTGTTTCGGGCACTTCACCATTGACGATACGTTGCGCCAACCCTTCCACAATGGCTGTTTTACCGACGCCCGGCTCACCAATCAGGACGGGGTTGTTCTTGGTACGCCGTTGCAATACCTGAATTGTCCGCCGGATTTCGTCATCCCGTCCGATCACGGGATCGAGCTTGCCCGAGCGGGCACGTTCAGTCAGATCCAGCGTATATTTCTTCAGGGCTTCCCGACTGCCTTCTGCTTCAGCATCGGTTACCTGTTCTCCGCCGCGTACAGAATCGATTGTCTGTTCCAGTGCAGCGCGTGTAACACCGTATTGTTTCAGCAATCGTCCGGTCTCGCCTTTGTCTTCCAGTACAGCCAGCAGAAACATTTCTGAAGCAATGTACTGATCTCCTCTTTTCTGCGCCTCCTTGTCAGTCAGGTTGAGCAGATTGCCCAGATCACGAGAAATATTGATCTCCCCGCCTGTTCCTTCCACTTTTGGCAAAAGTTTCAGGCTTTGTGTCAATGCCTGGCGCAATGGTTGAACATTCACTCCGGCACGTTGCAGCAACGAGGCAATACTGCCATCTTCTTGCTGCATCAGTGCGAGCAGAAGATGCTGAGATTCAATATAGGGATGATCCTGCCCCAGCGCCATGCTTTGCGCATCGGCGAGAGCCTGCTGAAACTTGGTGGTGAATTTGTCGAACCGCATGTCATCTCCTGAAGTGAAGTAAAGATTGGAATGCCCTTACTATATGGCGTGGTGGCGAAATTTCAACCCGGTGGCGCGATTTGATTTTTTAACTGGAGATGAACTGGTGAAGTATTGGTTGCTGGCTGGCTAGTGATTACGGGGGGAGGCGGAAGGGATCGTCCCTTTAATTCGAATTGAAATGGTGGCTATTTGATAATTAGCCAGGAGAGGTAATTCCTTAATTTTAAGAGTGTTTCTTGATGGACTCGCTGCCGATCCAGATGAGAGAAATCGCTCCACTACTGCTGGAAGCAGTGGAGCTGGTGATGGGCAGGTTTAATCAATTTTATTTTTGATTTCAGAAGCCTTATCTTTGGCTGTATCATAAGGTTTCATTTGCTTGATTCTTGGCTGTTTGTTTCAGCTGTCCGTGCATGCTGCTTCTTTGGCGCAGTTAATTGCCTTATTGGTGGATCGTTTCACATTGTCTGTCAAGGTGCTAATGAGAGCGTTGATTTCTTATCTCCGGGTAAGGATATAGCATGTTCAGCGCAATGCTCTTTCCGGCCGTTTCCACGATGCGGATATGTTCCCGACGTAGTTCACGGGCATGCCGCAATCCGCAAGAATGGGCAATCATGCTGATTTCGTGATTAACGTTGGTGGCGTAATTGGCCACTCGCAGATATTTTTCTTCCACGACCAGGCCACGTTGCAGGCGCGGGTTATTGGTAGTGATACCGGTCGGGCAGGTGTTCAGGTGACAGCGCATGGCCTGAATGCAGCCCAGGGAAAACATGAATCCCCGAGCGGTATTGACGAAATCTGCACCCGCACATAATGCCCATGCACATTTGGCAGAAGTAACCAGTTTCCCTGCTGCAACGACGCGGATACGCTGTCTCAGGCCGGATTCGATCAGAGCATCGACCACCCGCGGCAGTGCCTCGGTAATCGGCAGCCCGGCATAATCGATCAGCGCCTGTGGAGCTGCGCCGCTGCCACCTTCACCGCCATCAATTGTCAGGAAATCGGGGGCATATTCCAGCCCTCTACGCAGGATGACATCGCACAACTCATTGATGAAATGCCAGCCACCAATAGCAGTTTTGATGCCAACTGGTCGTCCGGTCAGTTCCCGGATAAAGGCAATTTGATCCAGCAGTTCTTCAATATTACCAACATCGTGATGCCGGTTGGGACTGATAGAATCCTGCCAGGGGGGAATGCCCCGGATAGCGGCAATTTCCGGGCTGACTTTGCATGCCGGCAGCATGCCGCCTTTACCTGGTTTTGCCCCTTGCGAAAGTTTGATTTCAAATGCCTTGACGGATTGGGCAATTTCCCGTGCACGGGTGGCAGAAAACTTTCCCTGCTCATCCCGGATACCGTATTTGGCTGTGCCGATTTGCATGATGATGTCGCATTTCCCTTCCAGGTGAAAAGGAGCTAATCCCCCTTCGCCTGTACTTAGCCAGCATCCGGCCTTAGCCGCACCAAGCGAAAGCGCACGCACAGCTGGTGCGGAAATGGCACCATAGCTCATACCGCTGATGTTGATGATGGATTGCGCCAGAAAGGGCTGGTCGCAGTAACCTTCACCAATGGACAGGGCGGGGATGGGCAGCTGATCTTCTTCCAGTATGGGAAAAGCGGCATTGACAAAAATGAGCGCCCCGGGTTCGCACAGATCGTACGAGGAGCCAAAGCCAACAGTACTTTCCATATTTTTGGCATTTTTATAGATCCAGCTCCGAGTAGCGCGATTGAATGGCATTTCATCACGATCTCCGGTAAAGAAATATTGGCGGAAATACTTTCCCTGAGTTTCAAAAAAATAGCGCAATCGCCCGATGATGGGATAATTGCGCAATATGGTGTGCTTTTTCTGGGTAGCATCGCGGATGAAAAAGATGACTATGGCACCCACGATAATTAGCCCTAAAATAGTGGCAGTACTGAAAATAATTAGATTGATCAGGCTGTCTGACATGGTGTCTGGAATGATGTTCTAAATAGATGAGTGTGAAGCATGTTGCAAAGTGAAGCAATCAGCAAGCAGGTTCGACAAGCGCTGGATGAAGATATTGGCAGTGGTGATCTGACAGCTACTCTGATCCAATCTGATCGATGTCTGCGTGCACAGGTGATCACCCGGGAAGCCATTATCATTTGTGGCATTCCGTGGTTTGATGAAAGTTTCCATCAACTATCTCCGGCCGCCAGGATTGACTGGCGTGTCAGCGAAGGGCAGCAGGTTGGCAGTGATCAAGTGTTGTGCGTACTCAATGGCAATGCGCGGGCTTTGTTGACAGCAGAGCGCACTGCCTTAAATTTTTTGCAGATGCTCTCTGCGGTGGCGACGCGTACTCGACAGTTTGTCGATGCAACTGAAGGTACGGGTGTACAGGTTGTCGATACTCGCAAAACCTTGCCAGGATTACGCTTGGCGCAGAAATATGCCGTGCGCTGCGGAGGAGGAGTCAATCATCGTGCCGGGTTGTATGACGGGATTCTGATCAAGGAAAATCACATTATTGCGGCCGGCAGTATTGAAGCTGCTTTGCGCAGAGCTGCTGAAATTGCGCCTCCAGGAGTATTCATCCAGATTGAAGTGGAAACACGGAATGAATTCATACAAG
Organism: Nitrosomonas eutropha; assembly: GCF_003201195.1. Lineage (GTDB taxonomy): Bacteria > Pseudomonadota > Gammaproteobacteria > Burkholderiales > Nitrosomonadaceae > Nitrosomonas > Nitrosomonas eutropha. Next base: position 67,723 of record NZ_QICQ01000009.1, read on the forward strand.
CCCTGTCTGCCGGAGCACGCATGGTTCTGCTGGATAACTTTGATCTGCCTGATCTGCGGGATGCCGTTACCTATAATCGACAATTCCTGGGCAAGCCTGCTGTACTTGAAGCCTCCGGCAACGTTACGCTTGATACTGTACGAGCGATTGCTGAAACGGGTGTGGACCGGATCTCAATCGGCAGCCTGACCAAGGATATACAGGCGACAGATTTGTCGATGCGTTTTTACGATGAAGCTTCCAGTGCAGCGATGACTTCATCGTCATTGATCTGCGGAAACAAGTGATAAAACTGGCCGACTGAATAAAATATTGCAGGTGTTTCCAGGCAGATAACCTCATCTGCAAACGGAGTAATATCAGCCAGTGTTTTGGCTGGCGCGACCGGCACAGCGCAGATCAGTTTACGCGGTTGCTGGAGGCGGACAGCGTGCAATGCTGCAATCATGGTGGATCCGGTCGCCAAGCCATCATCCACTACAATTACGATTCGGTCATGCGGATCAATTGCCGGACGAGCAGGCGTATAACGTATCCGCCGCTCATGTAACAATTCGAGCTGAGTAGCTTTTTCGGTTGCAATGTATTCGCGAGTGGCGCCACTCCGGGCGGCATGGCCGGCCAGATAAACTTGTCCATTTTCGTCGACGGCGCCAATTGCAAACTCTGGATTCTCCGGCGCACGCAGCTTGCGGACCAGCACAACATCCAGTTCACCTTCCAGTTTGTTGGCAATGATGCGGGACATAGGCACCGCACCCCGTGGAATTGCCAGTATCAGCGGATTTTGTCCCTGATAAGCCTTGAGCTGCTCTGCCAACCGGATGGCGGCTGCTGTACGATCCTCAAACATTTTTCTGTGCCCCCACAGTACGCTGATACTTGTATCCTACATCGACAGATGTTGATTGGCGATAGTGTTGCTACCTTGGCTTACTGATCAGTCGTGATGATGGTGACAATAACAGTGGGGGTGAAAAAGATGACGTGCCTCTTTCCATAGATTATAAAATGGCTCCATTTTTTTGATCAGCTTGACCACAAATGATTTTTAGCTCATGGCAATTTATTCTTGTTTTTTTGCCGTTTTCTTTTTTTGTCTATTTCTGGCTTAATTACAGGCGCCTAGTTATTGCCGGAAAAATCTGGTTGGTTGTTGTGAGCTTGTTTTTCTATGCTTACTGGGATATTAGGTATCTGCCTTTAATCTTGGTATCAATTTTCCTGAATTTTGCAATTGGGACCGGGCTTGCTCAGGCACATGAGCAATCCTTACAATGGAAACAAAAAATACGCCATAGAATCAATAGAAAAGTTGTTCTTGCTACGGGAATAACTGCCAATCTCCTATTACTTGGGTACTACAAATATACTGATTTTTTGCTCAGTAACGTTAATTTAATTTTTGGAACAGATTTAGAGTTACCACAAATCGTTCTTCCTTTAGCGATTAGTTTCTTTACATTTACGCAAATTGTTTATTTGGTGGATAGTTATAAAGGTGAGACAACTGAGTATGATTTGCTGAATTACTCACTATTTGTAACTTTTTTCCCACATCTTATTGCCGGGCCGATTGTCCATCACCGGCAAATCATGCCGCAATTTTTTTCACAGTGGACTTTAATACGTAGATATTCGAATATTTTGAAAGGTTTATTTATTTTTTCAATTGGACTTTTCAAAAAGGTTGTTATTGCGGATAGCTTTGCTATCTGGGCAACTGCAGGGTTTGATGGTGGTCAGTATCTCGATTTTTTTGCTGCATGGGCAACAAGCTTATCCTACACTTTCCAGCTTTATTTTGATTTTAGTGGATATTGTGACATGGCGATTGGCGCCTCGTTACTATTCAATATATGGCTACCGATAAACTTTAATTCTCCTTATAAGGCGCTAGATATACAGGATTTTTGGCGACGTTGGCATATTACACTCAGTAATTTTCTTCGAGATTATCTATATATTCCTTTAGGCGGAAATCGATGCGGGGAATATCGCACTTATCTTAATATTTTTATTACATTCGTTCTGGGAGGTTTATGGCACGGTGCGACCTGGATGTTTGTAATATGGGGTGCTATGCATGGTTGTGCTCTTGTTATTCATCGGCTCTGGAAACTACTTAAATATCCATTACATTCCGCTTTGGCGTGGATTTTAACTTTTACATTTGTAAATGTTACTTGGGTATTTTTTCGCGCCAAGACTTTAGATGATGCATTTCGTGTACTACGTGGAATGGTTGATTTTTCTTCCGTGTTAGGCCATACCACAGGTGGAATTCCTGTAGCAGACTTGGCTTGGGGAGGTTGGCTATCTGACATTTTGTTGAAGTTTATGCCCGCGAGTTTTATCGGGCAATTTCCCATTTATCTGGCAATCTTCGCCACATTCATGCTAATTCCTCAAAAAAATTCAGTGGAAATGGTGAGCGAAGCCATTGGAATGAGGGAGCTTGCTTTTAGTATTGTTCTTTCTGTAACGGCAATGTATTTCATGTTGGCTGCGACTAGCTCGGTATTTCTTTACTTCAATTTTTGATTGCACAGATCGTGAAACGTAGTGTATTCATTTTCTTATCTGTAGTTTTATTTAGTCTTCTGGTTGTTCCAGCAATCAACATTTTTACTGCACCAAGTCGCGAAGCTATCAAATGGGGAGAGAGATCTTTCCTGTATAACATGGATTTCATATCAAGATGGGTAGCACTACTTCTTTACCCGGTTGGTATAAGTACAGATTCAAACCAAGTAATAATTGGTTACGATGGTTGGCTTTTCTTGGGGGATATATATGAAGAAACTCGAACAATAGATCGCCGCCCTCCATCCGCAGCGGACTATGTTTCCAGCCAAAAAATCGGAAGTGCTATAGAGTCTTGGAATGCTTATCTTTCGAGTAAGGGGGTAAAACTTTTTAGAATTATGATTGGCCCCAATAAAGGGACTATTTATCCTGAGAATTTGCCACTTTGGGCCAAGACATCCATACCTAACGCTACTGATGCCTTGCTTATCGGAGCAAATACAATTCATTACGTTGATTTTAGAAATACTTTGTTGGAGGCCAAGGCAAACTACTCTGAGCTCTTATATTATAAAACGGACACACACTGGAATGCTCTGGGAGCAGGAATTGCTTTTCGAGCTTTTGCGCAGCAGATAGGTAAGGTTGCTCCAGAGATCCAATGGCCACCACAAAAAACCTATAAACTCAAACGAGTTGATTCTCGTGCTGGGGGCGATTTGGCAAATTTTCTCAGGCTTACCACTTATCTTTCTGATTTAGAACCTGTAATTTACACATCAAGTTTAGCGGTGGAAACTACACAATTGGACTATGACACTGGACATATCCTTCGACAAGGAGGGAATCCTCAAGTTAATGCACCGAATAAGCCGCTTCTGATTCAATCTTGTAGTGCCCTCAATCAAAAAAAGTGCTTTGGTTAAGAGATTCTTTTGGTACTGCAATGTCACCTTTGATGGCTGCAACATTTAGTGAAGTACTTCAATTGCATTGGGCTGAAGCAATAAAACCAGGTGGAAAGTTTGTCCAATTAGTCGAGGAGTGGGAGCCGGACTATGTTTTTTTTACAGTGGTTGAACGCACCTCAAGAAATCCACAGTTTGCCTTGTACCCTCCTCCAGTTTTTGTTCCGTTAGGAAGTAAATTTAAACCAATTCAGACTACGACAGCTGTTGGATTAAATCATTTGTTACAGGGTACAACGACTGATGAGTTCCAAATTATTGGAAGTGACCCTTTCTTTGATTTTACGGTATCAGAAATAATTAAGCCTAAAGAGGTGGATTACCTCAGTATTAGTCTGAGTTGTGCTGATGGGTCACAATCGGTACCCTTACAGCTTTTCTGGTTGGTAGATGATCAACCTTATTTTGATGAAGAACACAGTACAAGGTTTTTATTTCGGACTGGACAAAATTTAATTAATCTTCATACACTGCCAAAATGGGATTCTGCTAAATCCATTACCCGAATTCGAATTGATATTGATGCTCTGGATTCTTGTACCCATTTTAAACTGGACAATCCGACTTTTGGGGAGGAAATAAGTTGACGGTCAGCTTCAGAGATTCCGGGTCGGTTTTGATAATCAGGTAAGACATATAGATACTTGAGTGTTGCTTGTGATTACTTATTGCTTCAGTAATCTTCTGTTTTGTCAGAAATTACTCAGCCTAACCAGTATCTCCCTAAGCGAACGTGTCAATGATTCCTGAGTGCCTGGTGATCAATGAAACCGGTGTATGTGTTCCGATGGAGTTGTTCGGGAAGCGGTTATTCCCGGAGGAACGAGAGGAGTTGTCCCGTTCACTTTCTGCCTGTTGCTGCGGGGTATCCGCGCTAACTGAGGTATCTGCCAGCGTAATACCGTTTTCTGCCATGATTTCGCGCAATCTGGGTAAATTGGCTTCGATGGCTTCACGTACGGCAGTATGATGCGAAACAAATTGTGCCGTAAGCTGGTGATCGTCGGATAATTGCAGTGAGATTTCTATCGGACCGAGGTGCGCCGGGTGTAATTTCAATTCTGCTGCCTGCATTCGCTGCGTTGCCAGCCAGGTGATTTTCCGGCCGAATTCTTCAGGCCAATCCGGATGTCCAAATTCTGCGGCGATAGCCGGGGCATTATTCATGGCATCAGCAGTAGCAGTATCAGTGATGCTGGTATGCATTGCTACAGGCATCATTGAAGTTGACAAGGCTTTACTACTGTCGACGAAGTTTGCCGCATCAATTGCCTGATCAAAATTAGGGGTGGAAATAGGAGCCGTATTGCTGATGCTCCTGTTTCCGTCCGACAGTTCGATGGAAGGGGTTGTGGTATTAACCTGGTTGATCGTCTGTAGCGAGCTGGCTAGGTGCTGACCATTGGAAATCCTGTTTTCTGGTTCGGCGGATGACGGATTGCCTCTCGTCAATATATCAGGCTCACTTGTAACCAGTTGCCCAGTATTTGAAATCATATACGTCATTGAGGCCGGCTGGATTCTGTCACTATCGGCAAAATCTGCCGCATCAATTACTTGATTAAAGCCATTTGTAGAAGTAGATGCCAGATTGCTGATGCCCTTGGTTACATCTGTCAGCTCAATAGGGTCAGTTGTCAATAGTAAGCTGGCTGAGTACTGCCCGGCATTCGAGGCTGTGCTTGTCGGTGGCCTAGATAATAGTTCTGCCGTTTGAATATCCGGTGTGGGCTGAGGTAGATTGATCCATTGGCTAACCGGGATAGACATCATGCCTGGCATAAGTGCATCAGTCGGTAATGCAAGCTCCAGATTTTCAGTATCGTCTTCTTCAGCGGTCGGCTTATTCTCCATCACGCTGGTCAGGATGTTGCCAAATGCCTGTTCAACCGGTTGACCGGGAGCAGAAGGGATGGAAGCACCCGGCAAAATGGTCGTCATGAGATCACTTGTTGTGACGCGCAGACCCATGTCAGGAATGGCGGGTAAATTCGGCATAGCTATCCTCGGAGAAATTTGTGCTTGTATAACAAATATCAAGCAATTTTGATGCCACTATTCCACGTTCTTTGGCCGTTTGCTGAGTGTGTGTGAAGTGTGTTCATCCAGCTGATGTTGCTCCTGCTTTTGCAGGCGCAGTTGATAATGAAGCTTGGCACGTTGCGATAAGGTGTCATATGATTTCAGTTTTTTTCGCTGATGGTGGTATTGCATGCTGCCTGCTTCCGTATGCTGTTGTGTCACCGCAACAAGGTTTTGCTGTGCCTGAATGGCGGTATCAAGCTTGCAGATAAATGCCTTGAAATTACGCCACTCGGTGGGTGTCACGCCATTACCGGCAGATTCCGTGAATTGCACCTGGTAGTTTTCCCGGTATTCGATCAGCAGCCGCAGGGTTTTTTCAGCCTCCTGTTGCTTGAAATTTAACTTTCCCAGATTAATGGCGGCATCATCCGTCTGCTTACGGGCATGTTCCAGTAACAGTTTGAGTGAATGAGAAGTGGCCATGATTCATCTTATCCGGTTACAGATTCAGGGTAGTTAGTTTGTCCATGCTTTTGGCATAGTTTTCCTGCTCGAACATGCCTTGCTGCAGGAAAGATTCGAGTGCCGGATAAAGCGCGATAGCCTGATCCAGTTGAGGATCAGTGCCACTGATATATGCGCCAACGCTGATCAGATCATGGCTGCGCTGGTAGCGAGAGTACAGCGCCTTGAAACGCTGCGCCTGACCAAGCTGCTCGCGTGTTACCAAGCTGGCCATCACCCGGCTGATCGAGGACTCTATATCTATCGCCGGGTAATGACCGGCGTCGGCCAAGTGTCGTGAAAGAACAATGTGACCATCGAGAATGGCGCGTGCATTATCAGCGATGGGATCGTTTGGATCATCATTTTCGGCCAGCACGGTATAAAAGGCGGTAATTGATCCACTGCCCCGTCGGCCATTGCCAGCGCGTTCTACCAGTTGGGGCAAGCGAGCAAATACCGAGGGAGGATAACCCTTAGTGGCAGGCGGTTCGCCAATGGCAAGTGAAATCTCGCGTTGTGCCATGGCAAAGCGGGTGAGTGAATCCATGATCAGCAGCACATGCTTGCCTTCATCGCGGAAATATTCAGCTATCGCTGTCGCGTAGGCAGCGCCATGCAACCGCATTAGTGGTGAGGTATCAGCCGGGGCAGCCACGACCACTGAGCGTGCCAGGCCTTCCTCTCCCAGAATGGTTTCGATGAATTCCTGCACTTCCCGGCCCCGTTCCCCGATCAGTGCTACCACGATAACATCCGCGCTGGTATAACGCGCCATCATGCCGAGCAAGACACTTTTACCCACACCACTACCGGCAAACAATCCCATGCGCTGGCCACGACCCACGCTCAACAGGGTGTTAATCGCACGCACGCCAACATCCAGTATTTTTTCGATGGGTGCCCGTTCCAGTGGATTGAATGGACGGCCATAAAGTGGAACGTTGTGCCCGCACTGGAGCGGACCGAGCCGATCAAGTGGTTCACCGACTCCGTTCAGGACACGCCCCAGCAGTTCCGGGCCGACACTGATGTGCTTTGCCCGGTCAGCTGCACGTCGTCGCGGATGCTGTATCGCCCCGATGCGGGGAGGTGTACCGGTATATTCAACTGGAACTACTTTTGCGCCGGGAGTCAGCCCGTAGATATCGCCGGATGGCATCAGGAAAAGCCGTTCTCCGGAAAAGCCGACTACCTCCGCTGTAACACTGGTGCCATTTGGCAGAAAAACAATACAACTGGTCCCCACTGCCAGTTTGAGGCCGACTGCCTCCATCACCAATCCGGCTACACGGGTCAGTGTACCGCTGATGAGCAGAGGGTTGACAGGCTCAATCAGTTGTTGGCAATTCTGAATGAAGCCGCGCCAGAGCGAGGTATGTGTCGGCCCGATGGTGTCCATGATGGTGCCCGCCAGATAGCGTTATGTCAGCCAGTCTGGATCCTGGCTGAGAGCGGCCAGGGTGCGTTGCCAGCGAGTAGACAGTGTGGCGTCCACTTCACAACCACCTGATTCAACCCGGCAACCACCAGGTTCAATTTGTGCATCTTCCTGGATATGCCATTTGGGGTGTGCCGGATGATCTTCCAGATGCGTGCGGATGCGGGCAGCATCATCAGGATGCAAGGTTAGCTGGATTGGCTGTGAAACAGAAGTTAGCTGACGAATTGCATCTTCAACAATCGGAAGGATCAGTTCCGGTTTGATCTGCAAAGCCTGGCCGGTGATTTTTCTGGCCAGATCAACGGCTAATGCCAGCAAATCCTGCGCCATGGTCTGGTCAATGTCTTTCACCTCCCGTGCAAACGTATTTATCAGTGCTTGAAAGCGTTGTGCTTCCGCTGCGGCTGTTTGCTTTGCTTGTTTCATGCCTTCCTGATAACCCGCTGTTTTTCCTTCCTCATGAGCTTGCTGATAAATCTGTTCGATCTGCTCGGCAGTTGGTAAAACAATAGTGTCCTGTCCGGTTACTTCCTGATCAGATATCATCTGCTTTTCAGGTTGGTTAACTGGTTTTGTGGCCTGAGGTATTTTTTGTGAAAATTCCGTTTTCTGTCTGGATTTAAGTGGGTCAAGCGAACCGAATTCCCACTTTTGCCAGGAGGAAAGATCTTTCTTGGGGATGACGTAGGCTGCTTCCATATCTTTGCATTTCCTTTTTCATATATGCGGTATCTGAAAAATCTGCTGCTTACCCTGTGTGGCTAGATAGATAGCAGCGCCTTTTAGTCGTGATGCCAGATGATTTCAGCCTTTTCAAGGCTTGACAGGATAAAAGGGAGAGGATTCGTAACGACGCACAATTTTCTGTTATTCACAATAAATACAGGCATCTAAAGGAAACCATCTTCTCCTCTTCCACCCAGCGCGACACGACCATCATCGGCAAGCTGGCGTAAAATCTTGAGAATTTTCTTCTGTTCAGCTTCCACTTCGGAGACACGAACCGGCCCTTTACTTTCAAGGTCTTCACGCAGCACTTCAGCGGCACGTTGCGACATGTTCCTGAAAATCTTGCTGCGCAGTTCCTCTTTTGCGCCTTTGAGTGCCGTGATGAGCGAATCCGACTGAATTTCCCGCAGCAGCAGCTGTATACCCTGGTCGTCAACCTTTAACAGATCATCGAAGACAAACATCTCATCCATGATGCGTTGCGCGATTTCTTCGTCATACTGGGTGAAATTTTCAATAACACTGTTTTCCAGGGCAGTGGGCATAAAGTTCAGGATCTCTGCCGTGGTACGGACACCGCCCATACGCGGCTTTTTGATGCTATCAGTCCCTGACAGCAGTTTACTTAGCACGCCATTTAATTCACGCAATGCAATCGGCTGCACACTGTCTAGCGTGGCAATGCGCAGCAGGACATCGTTACGCAGCCGTTCGGCAAACTGTGCGAGAATTGTGCTGGATTGATCGCGCTCCAGGTGGACTAGAATCGTGGCGATAATTTGTGGATGTTCATTCTTGATCAGCTCTGCAGCGGCAATAGCATCCATCCACTTCAGACTTTCTATGCCGCTGGTGTCATCTCCCTGGTTGATACGATCCAGCAGATTGGCTGCTTTCTCCTCCCCCAGAGCCCTGATCAGCACGTTACGCAGATAGTCGAGTCCGTCCTGTCCCAGCGAGGTTCTGTCATCAGCTTGCTGGCAGAACTCTTCCAGTACCAGTTCTATTTTTTCCCGCTTGATGTCGTTGAGAGCGGCCATGGCCTCACTCAGTTTCTGTACTTCCTTGGGGCCAAGATAGCGAAAAACCCGGGAAGCTTCTTCTTCTCCCAGCGACATCAACAGGATTGCACTTTTTAATATTCCTTCATCGTTCATTGCCGGATACCCATCCCTTGACGACGTTGGCCACAATGGCCGGTTCATTGGCAGCCAGTAATCTGGCCTTTTCCAGATTTTGTTCCAGAGTCATTACCTTGATCGTATTGATCGCAGCTTCATCCTGTTCTGAATCCTTGGCAGTTAATGCCGGAACAGGAGCAGGCGGTGGAGGAGGCAACAGATTTTTCAGAAATGGCCGGAAGATTTTTTGCAGGAAGAACAGCACAATGGCGGCAATTAGCAACTGTTTGCCAATATCTTTGGCGAGCAGAACAGTATCCGGATCTTTCCAGAGCGGCAGTTCTTCCAGAATTTCCTCTTTCAACCTGAATTGACTGTTGGTGACGGTCAATGTGTCGCCGCGAGCCTCGCTGAAACCGATGGCCTGCTTGACCAACGCCGTAATCTTTTCAATTTCTTCGCCAGAAAGCGGTTCGTTGATCGGGTTGCCTTCTTCATTCATCCTTGTGCGGTAATTGACTACCACGGCTGCTGAAAGTCGGTTGATCTGCCCGGTTGACTGGCGGATATGTGAAATGGTTTTATCCACTTCGTAGTTAGTGGTGGATTCCTTCCGGGTATCGGTAGGCGTTGTCTGAGCAGTTTCCTCCTGACCTTCTTTGGTTTCTACCGGTGCCTGGGCCGGGGCAGGAGGGCGATTTGACAGCGCACCAGGCACGCCGCCATCGGGTTGTGAAATAGAAACCGATTCGGATTTCTGCTGGCTACGAACGGCTGCAGATTCTTCTGGGTTGTTGTTGGGTCGGTAAGTTTCTTCGGAACGCTCAATGCGGGAAAAATCGATATCCGCAGTCACCTGTGCATGTACATTATCCTGGCCGGTGACAGGCGTCAGAATAGCTTCAATGCGCCGGACGAAATTCTGTTCCATATCCTGTACATATTTAAGCTGGCCGGGGTCAAGCCCGGTTTCCATCTGATTTTCTTTCTGGCCGCTTAACAAATTGCCCTGCTGATCAACAACTGTGACATTTTTGACCGTCAGATCGGGAATGCTGCTGGAAACCAGATGGACGATGGCACTGACCTGTTCGGGGCTCAGCATGCGTCCATGGTGCAGGTTCAGCAGTACAGAAACACTTGGTTGTTGGCGTTCCCGGGTAAACACGCTTGGCCTGGCAATGGCCAGGTGCACCCGTGCTCCCTGCACGGCTGACAAGGACTGGATCGAGCGGGCTAGCTCGCCTTCCAGTGCGCGCTGGTAATTGACTTGTTCCAGAAACTGACTAGAGCCAAATTTCTGGTTTTCCAATATCTCGAAACCAGATAGATTGCCCTTGGGTAATCCCTGTCCTGCCAGATGCAGACGGACTTCATGCACCTGATTGACCGGAACCAGAATCGAGCCACTACTCTCGCTGAACTGGTATGGAACGTTCATCTTTTGCAGGGCATCGATGATTGCACCGCCTTCCTGCTCCGATAAGTTTGCGTAAAGCACGCGGTAATCCGGTGTCTGACTCCACAGCCATGTTCCTGCGAATAGTGCGATCACGGCAGCTGCTGCCACCATCAATCCCAGCTTCTTTTGGGCCGGCAGTTGTTTGATTTTATCCAGCTGACTAAATGCCTTTTTCTCTCCCTGGATTTCTTCTTGAATAGTTGCCATGAAATCACCTCCTGCCCGGTTGATCGGGATTGACACAGCTTAACGAATATTTGAGCTGATTCTGGTTTGGCATATGAATATCGAACGTGGTTAAACGAATACCGGAATTATCAGGATATTCACCAGGCCTGAATTCCGGAACAGAGAACATTTGTTTGTGCTATTCCAACCGTAATCCGGGTAGGGGGTGGTGCTAAGCTGAGCAACGTCGAAATTGGGTTTGTTTTTCCATGAAAACAGAAGTTACTGCTACATCACTAGCCAACCATGAACAGCTCAGGCAGGCGTTTACTGTATTCAGCCAGGCCTCCAGCCAGCTTTCCGGAATCTATCGCGAATTACAGCAGCAGGTTTCCCGGTTGACTGAAGAGCTGGCGCTGGCCAATGGAGAATTGCAACGTGAGCTGGCTGCCAAGGAAGCACTTTCGCAACAGCTGGGTCAGTTGTTGACAGCACTGCCTGGTGGTGTTGTTGTGCTGGATCATCAGGACCGTATCAGCCGGGTAAATCCGGCGGCAATTCGTTTTCTGGGAGAACCATTACTGGGGATAACGTGGCAGCGGATCGAGCAGGAACGTCTACAGCCAACTGCTCTGGCCGGGGAATGGTTGGCAGTAAAAACTGCTACTGCCGCACCTGATTTATGCAGGATCTTTATCGAAAACAGCCTCTCGGAAACCACCAGAGAAAGTATTTTGCTGCTGCATGACATCACAGAAGCCCATGCGCTACGCGAACAAAATCGCCGTAACCAGCGGCTGGCAGCAATGGGCGAGGTGGCTGCCGGCCTGGCGCATCAGTTGCGCACACCTTTATCAACCGCATTGCTATATGCCGGACACTTGAGCGCTGAAACACTTGATGCTCAGGAACGAAGCAGCTTTGCCGCTAAAACGATAGAGCGGCTCCATCATCTTGAGCATCTGATCCGTAACATGCTCCAGTTTGTAAAAGGAGAGTCTGTGCCTGCGGGGAAAGTGAAATTATCTGTGCTGTTACGTAAATTACAGCAGGTGATGGCACCTCAGATGCAGCAACGTCAGCTTCGCTTCGTGGTGGAGGATAACAGCATGGGGTCCAGCCTGAATGTGAATCGGGATGCACTGAGTAATGCCGTAATGAATCTGCTTGATAACGCTGTGCAGATTGCACCTGCGGGCAGCCTGATCACGCTGATTTGTGAAACAACAATGAATGAAGCGAGACTGATTATCAGTGACGAAGGCCCGGGGATCGATCCGGTGTTACACGAACGGGTGTTTGAGCCGTTTTTTACTACCCGGATAGAAGGAACCGGCCTGGGGCTGGCTATCGTGCATAACCTGATTCAGTCGATGCAGGGTGAAATCCGGATTGATTCAACGCCTGGCATTGGAACCCGGTTTACGATCTGCCTGCCAAGAGCAGCAAAGGCACGAACCAATAAATTTGTCCCGGCAGGTGAAATGGCAACAACTAAAAATGAGGACAGATAAAAGATGCAAAATTTGCCTGTACTGATTGTAGAAGATGATCCGGATTTGCTGGAAGCGTTGTGTGCAACCCTCAAATTGAAGGGTTACACCAGTCTTGCCGCCAGCGGAGGTGAGCGCGCTCTTGACCTATTACGCAGCCATCCAGTAGGGCTGGTTATCAGTGATGTACAAATGCGTCCGATGGATGGCCATACACTGTTGCAAAATATCAGGCGAAGTCATCCGTGGATTCCAGTTGTGCTAATGACCGCTTATGGTGAGGTAGACAAGGCCGTAGCTGCAATGCGTGCTGGAGCGAGGGATTATCTGCCTAAGCCATTTGATCCGCACAGCCTGTTGGCGTATGTCGAACGTTACTTGCTGACGATCAGCAATGAGGATGAACCGGAAATTGTGGCGGAAGATCCCCGTACCTTGACATTGTTGTCATTGGCAAAGAAAGTAGCCGTGACTGATGCGACCGTAATGCTGATGGGGGAAAGTGGCAGTGGCAAGGAGGTGTTGGCCCGGTTTGTGCATCGTCATTCGTCGCGTGTATCTCAACCTTTTGTCGCAATCAATTGTGCTGCCATTCCCGAAAATCTGCTGGAAGCAACCCTGTTCGGTTATGAAAAAGGAGCGTTTACTGGCGCATTTCAGGGGCAGGCAGGAAAGTTTGAGCAGGCCAATGGTGGCACTTTGCTGCTGGATGAAATTTCGGAAATGCCACTTAGCCTTCAGGTAAAACTATTGCGTGTATTGCAAGAGCGTGAAGTGGAGCGGGTGGGCAGCAATAAAGCTATCAAGCTCGATATTCGTCTGATTGCCACTTCCAACCGGGATATGCAGGCGTATGTGCGGGCAAGCCAATTTCGTGAGGATTTGTACTACCGGCTGAATGTTTTTCCACTAGAGATTCCTCCGTTGCGTGAACGCGTGCAGGATATTGTGCCATTGGCGCAGTATATTCTGGATAAATCCACCCAACCTGGCTGTACGTTGACAAAATCAGCCATGCTGTCTCTGGAACGGTACACCTGGCCGGGAAATGTTCGTGAGCTGGAGAATGTGATGCAACGTGCCATGATTCTAGCGACAGGGCCAATTGAGCCTGCGCATCTGAACTTACCGGAGTCGCCGATGAACAAGTCTTCCCAGGAGAATGTGCAGGGAGCAGCTGAATCCTCCCTGTGTGACATCAAATCACTTGAGCGAGATCATATTCTGCAAACATTGGCGGCTGTGAACGGTTCACGCAAACTGGCTGTACAAAAACTTGGTATTTCCGAGCGGACACTGCGTTACAAGCTGCAGCAATACCGGCTTGCCGAATGCTGATCAATTTTACAAAAGCGGAGAACAAATATGAATATTGCATCAGGGATGAATCAGATGCTGGCGCAGCTCAAGGCAACCTCGGATCTGGCAGCGGGCGGCAATAAGCCCGCCGCGGTCGCGCCTGCAGCTTCCCAGGCAGATTTTGGCCAATTACTTAAGTCTGCGGTTGATCAGGTTAATACAGTGCAGCAGACTGCCAATCAACTCAGTCAGGAATTTGTGCGCGGCAATCAGGATGTCGAGCTGCACGATGTCATGATTTCCCTGCAGAAAGCCAATGTTTCCTTTCAATCCATGATTCAGGTACGCAACCGGCTGGTAACGGCTTATCAGGAAATAATGAATATGCAAGTGTGAGATCCTGGGCTAATAAAGAACAAAGGGACAGACTATGGCCATACTCCAAACATTTTCCGAGCAGACGATCTCGTCAGCAAGAGCAAGCGATATAAAAGAGCCAGATTACAGCGTGAATTCCCGGCCGGAAATATGTTTTTTTCTGAATGGGATCATGGAGGAAAAATCTCTGATTTCACTGTACCTTGCGCGGGACAGTCACTCCGCTATTCTCTCATCCATTCTGGCGGTTGATCCGCAGCAGAAGCTGTTGATAATGGATTACGGTATTAATGAAACACTCAATCAGATAGCGCTCAAAAGGGGATATCTGCGGTGTATTACCAGCCATAACCAGATCCGGATCGAGTTTGATTGCGATAATCTGCAACGTGTCCAGTTTGAGGGTCGTCATGCATTCAGTGCTGATATTCCGGAATCACTGAAACGTTTGCAGCGGCGCAATTTTTACCGGGTCACTACGTCCATCACCAATCCTGCAGTTTGTACTATTCCTTTATTGCGGGCAGCAGACGAAGCGCCAGTTGTCTACAGCTTGCTGGATATCAGCTGTGGTGGCATGGCGTTGATAGATCAGCCAGATGCCGACACGCTTCTGAAAGCTGGCACAACGCTTGAACACTGCCGGATTGATTTACCAGGAGACGGTAACTTGTTCAGTTCAATTGAAGCCTCCATCCAGATCGCGTACGTCGGTACGGTTATTCTGAATAACGGGAATACCTGCCCGCGCATTGGTTGTGAATTTATCAATCTGCCCGAGAAATCAAGGCTATTGATACAGCGTTACATTACAAAACTGGAGCAGCAGGCAAGAAAACTTGAAACTGAATCCGGTTTTTGAAACCAGTGCCGCCGGTGTCATCAGGCGGGTGTTGTCACCATGCTGTTTTCCAGCTGATAGAGCCATGCCAGAAGCTCGGCTATGGCTACGTATAACTCCGGGGGGATGTGTTCGTCCAGGTCAACCTGCATCAGCAATGCTACCAGTTCTGCTGATTCATGCACGTATACCCCGGCTTCCTGCGCTCGGCGGATAATCTCCTCTGCAATTAGTCCTTGTCCCTTGGCAACTACCTGGGGGGCTGTCATGCCACTGTGGTAAGTGAGTGCTACCGCTCCGGGGGTGATCGCTCGTTCCGCTGTGGTGAGTGAGTCGATCGGCCCGCTTTGATTTTCTTGCTGATTCAATTCAGGATTCTTCATGCCGCTGGATCTCCATTGCGCGAATTGTTAGCCCGGTTACTTGCATGGCGTTGGCCAGTGCTATCTGTTCTTTTTTGAGTTGCTGCGTAATATTGTCGGAATCAGCATCTAGCCGGATGCGTATGCCTTGTGGATCAATCATAAGCGTGGCGGTAATTTTTCCCAGATTCGGTAAGTGCAAGTGGATACGAGTCTGCCAACGGCCAGATTTCCCGGTTATTTCACCGTCAGCCTGCTCTTTTTCCTGATGATTACCGGGATACTCGGTGATGTCCCATTCCATGGCCTGCCCCGGCCAGACTTCTCCTCGCCATTGGATGGTTCCAGTTTCCAGCGTGTGCAACTGTTGCTGCACCAGTGAAGCTGCCTCTGGCGTAACCAGCGCTGTTGACGTTGAAGCGGTGGCTATTGTGGGGCCAGGCAATTTTCCTTGTGGTTCCTGCTGAAGTTGCTGCAGTGATCGCTTGCCATTTAGCCATCTAGCTAAATGTGCTTCATAAAATAATCCACTGATTGCCAGTGCCTGCTGCAATTGGCCTGGCAGTTGTGCTTTATCTGTATTGATAACGGGGGGAGTCGGTAGTAGAGGAGCGGGGTTGCCTGCTGCTTTAGAGGTAGGCAGGCTGGGTTGACTCAGCGACTGTGCGATGAGTTTTCCGGCCGGGCTAAGCGTTGCCGGGTTACTGTTACTACCTGCTGGTGTATCAGTGTGTAACAGAAATTTTAAGCGTGGAGATTGCTCGATCAGTGTCAGTTCCAGAAGATCTCCGGTATCGACTGCAGCGGGCATACGCATTTGTAGCCATCTGCCCGCAACATTGACCATAGAATGACCATTTGCCAGCCGTTCCCCCATTTGTGCCATATACTTCTGACCCAGCGTAAAGGCTGGCGTATCGGATTGCGTTGCATCCGGCACCGGATTAACGGCACTAATCGGCCGGATCTGTGAAACCGTATCGGTAGGTGTGGCAGAAAGAATAACAGCAGGATTGACCGGGTGAGAAATCATAAGCTGCTCCGTCGTGACTGGTTTTTAAATCGGATTCAAAGAGTTTGTGCCCCAATCATATCCTGTCAGAGCAAAAAATTGCTCAACTGGTTATTGGCACTGCCGGTGGCCATGAAGATTATTATCACTTTGCTGGCTGCTTTTATTTCACCTGCCGCATTTTTGCGAATGGTACACTTTAACCGCGAGTGCAGCGTGGCGGGTAAGGCAACGCATGGCTGACGGAACAAGGTGCTCTGCAAAAAAATTACTGAATACGGCCAATGCTCGCGCAGATGTGAGGCATTGGCTAGAGAATTTTGATTTAAATTGCGTGTAATAGACTATTTTCTATCACAACTGATGGGGAAGGTTATGCATGCCTATTCACAAGATCTTCGGGATCGCATTCTGGGTGCGTTGGATCGTGGCGAAGGTCCAACGGCAATTGCCCGGCGCTTTGAGGTGAGTCGCATGTGGGTGTATCAGGTACGCAAGCGATG
>NZ_QICQ01000010.1 GCF_003201195.1 Nitrosomonas eutropha
TCCCTTTCGCTGTGGGCACAGGAGGCAAATTTAAGATGAATATGTATTTCTGGCCCTTGTTGATCATTGTCATAGGCGGTGGATACTTCTTCTTCGCTTCAAAAAGTCAAAAAGAAAAAAATACATAGAAAATACTGATTAATTAGTTTGCTGTGGCTGATTTGTGTTTGTATCTAGGGATCTGGATATGAACATGAATCGGCAAATATTGAATAGTAATAACGGTTCTGGATAGTAAGTTATCATTCTGGATACTGTGGATAAAAATGTGTAGTTGAAAGTCACATGGCTATTGATGTGATGTTGTTATGATGCAGATTGGTTATACCCATGTCGTAATCTCTCCCAAAAACCAGGTGGAGCCGGTATTATTTAGATAATTCTATTTGCCTACTAGAGAGCCGTCTCTATCCAGGATCAAATAATTTTGTTTCTACGCGAAGTGGGAGTCGATCTTAAGAAGCCTTTCATCGATGATACTTTTATGTGGTGCTGGCGTGACTTCAAGCAGTAGATGAGAAAATTCCATAGTGTTGTAGTAAAATTGTCTGAAAAATCATTTAAGCTGGATTTAAGTGCGTATTTCACTTTTTAAAGGTATCTGTGTAAATTAAACCGGCACAGAAATTATTGACTGTATGGATTTATCGGGCAGCTTATATCATACTGCGCTGACTACCCGATAAATCTTAACCATCAGGTTAAAACATAATGTCTAAGACACTATTTTTAAATTAATGCGCCTCAGCTTCATTTGAAGCAGTTTCCTCTTGAACACTCACCTGATCACCTAATTGTCTGAGCGTCCCGACACCTATACCCTTCACATTGGTTAGATCTCCTACTGACTTGAACATACCGTGTTTTTCTCGATATTCAATTATCGCTTTTGCTTTGGCCGGCCCCAAACCTTTTACCGACTCAAGATCAATTTGACTTGCTGTATTGATGTCTACTCCAGCTAATACGGATAAATTTAACCCGAAAAATATTACAAGAATCAAAAAAATTTTTTTCATCTTCTGAGTCTCCATATGAAAATTAACAAAATAAAATCTTTTGGTTATTTGACTTATGTTTTTTGGACAGGTTGTGATTCTCCTGCCAAGAAATCAATATCGACACTATCCTTGCTAACTTTAACTGGGTGCATCAGAGACACATGGCTCAGTCAAAGTAATTGTTAATAACCAATACTTATGTAGATTTTGTATGATTTGTTGAAACAAACTGGTATTTGCAGGGTTATAGCTAATGAGAGATTGTTTTCTGCAAATATCATGAGGTGCTTGTGGGATGGGATTGTTTGAGCGTCGATCAGATGAGTGTCAGAGGCTCGAAGTATCTGTTGGTGCGTCTGTCAGGCTGGCTTTGTCTGCGTCAAATATTGATACGTTGCATCTTCAAGCGATGGGTGAAGTGAAGTTGTGGTAGCTGATATGGGACTGGTAAATATAATCTATTAGAGATTGACCTCATTGTGAATCAATGGGTTACTCTAATAGGATGATGCTATTGGAAATCTGCCTAAATGCGTAGGATTTACTCCTAATGGAGTATTGGGGATGCGACGAAAGATCCTGGGAAATCTCAGGAAATATGGAGGTTAGTAAGAATCGTGTGGAGATCTGTTAAATGTAGAAAACGAGAGGGTCAATTGAAGAATGGGTTGACCAAAATGATGGTGGCCAAGGGCGGAATCGAACCACCGACACAAGGATTTTCAGTCCTCTGCTCTACCGACTGAGCTACTTGGCCTCAAAAAAATCAAAACAGCATATAAAGCTGACTATATCTTATCGCGCCGATAAATAATATTAATTTACTGGCGCGCCCGGCAGGATTCGAACCCACGACCCCTTGGTTCGTAGCCAAGTACTCTATCCAACTGAGCTACGGGCGCATTTTTACGATAAATATCTCTTTTTGTTTCGTAACCTCTACGAATAGTGGTATCCGGATACGCTCGAAGAGCTGTGCATAATGTTATATTTAGACCCTGTTGTCAAGAATCTGATGTGGGGTGATGTCATCGTATCCGGTACTGGCTGTGCTTTTTATATCAGTAAAGCAGGGATGGATCGAATAAATTAATTAATAGATTTGGCTGATTTGAGGGTCGAGTCTGTCGGATTATGGTGCGTGGGCGGATTCAGATTGCGTATTCCTGTTGACCGAGGTGTCTGGTATCTCGGTAATTCATTGGTACATCGATCATTACAGTGTTAAAACATGCAATCCCAATTGATTTCACAAATTTGCCTATAAGTTGACTGTGTTATAACTATTACCATCCCGTTAAATGATATTTGGATATAAAAACTGCTATTCTGAATTTTGTTTCAGTCGGTGTTTTGTGAATTTATGTATTTAACTTAATTACCAAAAGAGGTAAATATGAGCTGTTCTGGTATAGCGATCACCCAGATGAAATCGACAACAATTCTTGCTCCTATGATGGCCGTTATTCTGGTGCTTTCTGCCTGTGGGAAGCCTATGGATGCGCAAGCTCTGGTAGCCGAAGCTAAACAGTATCAGCAACAGGGCAATGACAAGGCAGCTATTATTCAGTTGAAGAATGCCCTGCAACAAAATCCAAATGACCCTGAAGTCCGTTATTTGCTGGGAACGCTCTATAACAAGGAAGGGAATATTCAGTCGGCAGAAAAAGAATTGAATAAGGCACTTGATCTCGGCATGGATCCAGTCAAGGTGTTGCCCGGATTGAGCCAGGCATGGCTGGGAATGGGGAAATTTCAACAGGTACTGGATGAAACTGAGAAATTATCCGAAGAAGGGAATTTTGCTGAATTACTTACCCTGCGTGGCAATGCGTCATTAGCGCTAGGTAAAATCGAAGAAGCCAAAGCATTGTTTGAGCAGGCTTTGCGGGATAAACCAGGATTCGCAGGTGCGCTGATGGGTATGGCCAGGTGTTCGCTTGCCCGGAACGATATTGAATCTGCTATGAATTTTTCCGAAGAAGCAGTGAAACTTAATCCAGAAAACAGCGATACAGTATTGTTCAGAGGAGATTTGTTGCGTGCGCAGAACAAGATTGATGAAGCGCTGGCCGATTATGACAAAGCTATAAAACTGAACCCAGAATCATTAGCGGCGTATATTAACCGGGCAACCATATTAATCAGTACCAAAAAATTTAAAGCTGCCCAAGCAGATCTGGATGCCGTTCGCAAGATTGCTCCCGGTAGCCTGCCTGCTGCATACACACAGGCATTACTCGATTTTAGCCAGGGTAAACATGTGGTTGCTCTTGAAACTTTGCAACAGGTGTTGAGTTCAGCACCAGATCATCTTCCCAGTGTATTACTTGCGGGGGCCACCCAGTTTGCATTGGGGTCGCTTCCACAAGCAGAGCAGTATGTTGATCAATACTTGAAGAAGATTCCGAATAATCTTTATGCCATTAAGCTTATGGCGTCGATTCAGTTGAAGAATAACCAGGCAAAACAGGCGGTTACTACCTTGACCCCGGCGCTGAAGGTAGTACAACAGGATCCACAATTGTTTGCACTGGCAGGTGAGGCCTATATGCGGGCGCGGGATTTTACGAAAGCCACGGAGTATTTTGAGAAGGCTGGTGAATTATCTCCGGATAACGTTGCATTATATACCGCAATGGCTATGAGCAAAATGGGACAGGGGGAAAATGAAAGTGCCATTGCTGATCTGGAACACGCTACCCAACTGGATGATAAATCCGGCCGGGCAGGTATTATGCTTGTTTTGACTCATCTGCAGCAGCGTGAATTTGATAAAGCGCTGAAAGTTGTCAAATCGCAGCTTGCCGAGCAACCTGACAATCCGCTGCTACATAATCTGGAAGGTGGAGTCTATCTGGGTAAAAAAGACCTGATCAAGGCGCGTGCAAGCTTCAATCAGGCGCTTTCCATACAGCCAGACTATTTTCCCGCCATTTCCAACCTGGCGAGAATTGATTTACAGGAAAAACATCCCGAAGCTGCACAGCAGCGTTTTGAAGAAGTACTGAAGCAGGATAAGAAAAACGTACAGGCAATGAATGCGCTAGCAGGTATCGCGCTCTCACAAGGAAATAAAGAAAAAGCAACTGAATGGCTGGAAAAAGCCAGTCAGGAAAATCCGGATGAGCTGCCGCCAGCTTTGCAGCTGGGAGCGCATTATCTGGCCATCAATGAACCTGGGAAATCGCTTGCGCTGGCCAAGAAACTGCAAGGCATTCATCCGGATAATTTGAGCGCCATAGAGCTGTTGGCTCGTGCTTATCTGGCTACTGGGGATAAGGATGCTGCACTGGAAAATTTCCAGAAACTGGCTGCCAGATTACCAGATTCTGCCCCTGCCCAGCTTCAACTAGCGCAGATCTATGCCTCTATGCAGAATACCAGGGCAACGGCTGATTCATTGAAAAAGGCGTTGGCTATTAAGCCGGATTTCTGGGAAGCTAAACTAATGCAGGCTCAACTGGCGGTTGGAGACGGTCGTGTGGATGATGCACTCAGTATCGCGCGGGATATACAAAAACAACATGAAAAGCTGCCGGTTGGATTTGAGCTGGAGGGTGATTTACAAATGCGGCAGAAAAATGCAGTTGCCGCTGCCACGGCTTATGAAGAGGCGCTGACTAAACAGAAAACCGGTCAATTATTGATCAAATTGCATACAGCTCTGAGTCAAAGCGGGAAAGAAAAGCAGGCTGATCAACGTGTCACGCAATGGCTGAAGGAAAATCCGGCTGATGATGGCGTTCGTATGTATCTTGCAGGTGTTTACCTTGCCAGCAAAAAATATGATCCTGCTATCAGGGAATACAAAACCATCCTGAAGCAACATCCTGATCATGCTGCCACACTGAATAATCTAGCCTGGATATACCAGCAGAAAAAAGATTTTGCCACCGCGCTCGATTATGCCGAGAAGGCATACAAGCAGGCCCCGGATAGTCCAGCGATCCTGGATACACTTGGATGGATTCTGGTTGAGCAAGGGGATACCAAACGAGGGGTTTCCTTGCTGCAACAGGCTGTTGCAGCTGTTCCGGAAGCTGCTGAAATCCACTATCATTACGCAGTCGGACTATATAAATCTGGCAATACGGTTGAAGCGCGCCAGGAGCTTGAGAAACTACTGAGTAGCGATAAACCTTTTTCTCAGAAAGATGAGGCGAAGAAATTGTTTGAAAGCCTGTGACGAAACAGTGCTAGCATGCTATTTTTTTCAGGCTAATCCTTGACTGAACCCCTTGTGAATTCCTTTCACAAGGGGTTTTTTGTATGTGTATGAGATAATCCTGATTTATTTGTGGCAGCACGTATCTGGTCATGTATAAAACTATCGAACATTTCATCGGACATACCCCCTTGGTCCAGCTTAAACGTATCCCGGGGAAAACCAGCAATATTATTCTGGCAAAACTGGAAGGTAATAATCCGGCGGGGTCAGTCAAAGATCGGCCAGCCTACTCCATGATCATACGAGCTCAGCAGCGTGGAGATATTCAGCCGGGAGATACGTTGATTGAGGCAACTAGCGGCAACACCGGGATTGCATTGGCTATGTCGGCAGCAATACTAGGCTATCACATGATTCTGGTCATGCCGGAAAATCAGAGTCTGGAGCGTCGTCAAGTGATGGCTGCGTACGGTGCCAAAATTATTCTGACAGAAAATATGGAGGAAGCACGGGATGTCGCCGGACAATTGTGCGAGGCTGGCAAGGGTTTTATTCTTGATCAGTTTTCCAATCCCGATAATCCGTTGGCACATTACGAAGGTACTGCTCCCGAAATCTGGCAGGATACTGCGGGCAAGATTACTCATTTTGTAAGCAGTATGGGAACGACTGGCACAATCATGGGTTGTGCCCGCTACTTCCGAGAAAAAGAGCGGAAGGTGGAAATTGTAGGTGTACAGCCGCAAGAAGGTGCCCAGATTCCCGGAATCCGCAAATGGCCGGAAGCTTATTTGCCTAAAATTTATCAGTCGGAACTTGTTGATCGTATTTTGCTGGTATCCCAGCAAGAGGCCGAGATCATGGCGCGTCGATTGGCATCAGAAGAGGGAGTATTCGCTGGCATTTCTTCCGGGGGGGCACTGGCAGCAGTGCTGAAACTTTCTGCTCAAGTAAGAAACGCGGTGATTGTTTCTATTGTGTGTGACCGTGGGGATCGTTACCTGTCAACCGGAGTTTTTCCTTCCTGAAGAGCATGGAGCCGAGGTATCTCTGGTTTCGTCGTGTCAGTATTCCGGTTTGTATCTGCAGGCTTGCCACACGCCTCTGGCTGTTTTTTCTACTTTACGCAGGTTGCTGTTCTCCGGCTAATGCTGCGGTCCCTTATTTTAATCTTGTACTGGAGAATATCCGGCATCCTGCCTTTAATATTCACTCAGCCAGCATCAAGCTGACTGGCATCTTATCGCCCGTTCTTGAAATCAGTGTGGGTGAGTTGCTCGCAGGAAATTGGAGATGGCATGATCTTCGTTTGAGATGTAATCAGATCCGTATTAATCGCGAATTAATTGGCTGTGAAATGGGGACATTGGAGCTTGGCAAGCTATCTTCATCGATAACTTTCCAGCTTTCCTTGCAACATAAACAGCTTGTACTTGAAGTTCATCCATTCCCGAAAAAAAATTCAGGAGAGAAATGGCAGCTGATGATCGACTGGCAGGCAGAAAAGTGGCGAAGTGTGTTGAAGATAGTAAATGGAGAGGGGAAATTTTTGGCCGATCTGTTGCCTCAAGAAGAAGATTCACTACAGATACATCAGGCAAAACTTAATGGAAGTATCTACCTGAATGGAAGTAAGACTTCAATATCGGCGTTATCCACACAGCTGAGCATCAATAAATTATCTTTCAGCGATTCGAGCGGGTTGCGCGTGGGTGAACGGATCAATCTGTTGCTTGACCTGGATGTGCGAAGAAAACAGGATGTTTGGCAATGGCGAGGCAAGATCACCTGGCCGGAAGGAGAGGTCTTTTGGCAGCCATTTTATTTTTCTGGAGAAGGGCACCAATTAACCGCCAAAGGGATAATAAAAGGTGATCATATTAACCTATCACAAGGTGAACTCAGTTTGACGGGTATAGGTAAAGCAGATTTTTCTGCTATTGCCAGCATTCCGGATCAAGCATTACAGCAGGCTAGATTGTCGGCCGAGAGCCTGGAGTTATCCACTTTGTTTGGTAGTATTATTCGACCCCTGGCTGAGGAGACGGCACTGGCGGAAACAGAGGCTGCCGGCAAGGTAAATATTGCCTGGCATTACCAGGATAATGCAAACCAGTCACTAATCATTGATTTGCAGAATGTATCATTAACCGATACTCGCGAGCGGTTTGCAGTTGAAGGATTGGACGCCTATGTACCATGGAATCGAAACGAGGCGCTGGATGGATTAATCCGGTTCAGTAATGCCCAGATCTTGAGGATTCCGCTGGGTACAACACATATTCCAATCGAGACAAACGGGATGCAGCTCAATATTCCTCGTGCAGAGGTGCCGATACTGGATGGAAGACTGCTGATAGAAAATTTCATAGCTTCTTTGCAGACGTCCGGCTGGCAATGGCAGTTAAACGGGCGGCTTTTTCCGATCTCTATGGAAAAACTGACTGAATTCCTGCAGATTCAACCAATGTTTGGAACGCTGTCGGGTACTATGCCGAAAATGAGCTATACCAATTCAACTATAACAATGGAAGGCGAGCTTGTTTCAGGGATATTCGACGGTGTCGCGGTAGCCAGGAATTTGGTGCTGACCAAGCCACTTAGCTTGACCCCTCATCTGACAGCGGATGTGGCCATGTATCACATCGATCTTGATTTGTTGACCCGTGCCTATTCGTTTGGAAATATACAGGGACGGGTTGATGTTGAGGTGAACGATCTTGAGCTGGTTAACTGGGAACCGGTAAGATTTGATGCAAAACTTACCAGTAGCGCGGGGGATTACAAACGTCGGATCAGTCAGGCAGCGATCAAGAATATTATTGCATTAGGTGGCGAATCTGCAGTGACAGCTATCCAGAAAAGTTTTCTCAGTATGTTTGAACAATTTCGCTATACTGAAATTGGCTGGGGTTGTAAGTTACGTGGACATATTTGTTATATGAGCGGGATTGAGTCGGCTTCTCGTGATGACAAGGGATATGTGCTGGTCAAGGGCAGTGGAATACCTGCAATTACCATTACCGGCTATAATTCAGAGGTGGACTGGCCTGAACTGCTCAAGCGTCTGGAGCGCGCCATTGAAAGTGGCAACCCGGTGATTCACTAAATGATAATGACAAATCGTAATTCCAACCTGATTTTGCTGATGGCCGCTGGCTTTGTGGTAGCAGCTTGCGTAACTATCAATATTTACTTTCCGGCAGCAGCCGCGGAGAAAGTGGCCGACAAAATTATCGATGAGGTTTGGCAAGCTGATGATGAGGCTGACGGCAGGGAACAACCCAGAGAAAAATCGGGTAATGATACTCGCAACAATAAAATTGACAATAAACCCGACAAGACCAGGCCATGAAAGATCTTCTGAGGATGTGAATCTTGTGCATAGACAGTTAATTCGGTATATAACACTGATATCACTGGGTTTCTTTCTGTGTATCAGCTTTGCGAGTGCGGTGGATTTTAAAGCCAGTTCACCAGCAGTTACCCAGTTAAAACAAAATATAAAACAGCGTCACGGTCAATTGATACCATTTTATGATAGTGGTGCAGTAGGTTTGACCCGTGACGGTCTGATCGTGTTGCGTGATGCCAGTGTTGTACCTTTATCAGGACGGCAATCGGTTAATACGCTTGTGACAGCCGAGAACCAAGATCGTAATGCACTTTATCGGGAAATAGCACTGGCTAACAATCATCCGGAATGGGAAAGCAATATTCGTTCAACATTTGCCCAACGATGGATAAAGTGGGCCAAACCAGGCTGGTGGTATCAGCAAGAGAACGGCTCCTGGCAAAAAAAGTGATCTGACGAGGTATAGATGGCTGACTTCGGCCAGAATATCTAACAGAAAAACTGCTTGAAATGACTTGATAGATAAGTGAATATTGTTTCGCTAAAGTGTAAAGGAACTTCTGAATAAGTCTATGTTGTTTTTGCGTATAAATTTATTCAGAGGTTCTGAATGAGGGAACCTGTTCCCAGGAGTGGTGGCACCAGCCACCATGTTGTTTCAGAACAAAAATAGGGTGTATTTTCTGTGTCTCATTTAATGAATACTTATGCACGGCTTCCCGTTACCTTTGTCAGGGGAGAAGGCGTTTGGCTGTGGGATGATCAAGGTAATCGCTACCTTGATGCGCTATCAGGAATTGCGGTCTGCGGGGCTGGACATTGCCATCCGGTACTGACGAAAGCGTTGTGTGAACAGGCTGCTACGTTAATACACACCTCTAATCTCTACCACATTCAGAATCAGGAGCGTTTGGCAGACAGATTGACCAGTCTGTCAGGCCTGGAGAAGGCTTTTTTCTGTAATTCCGGAGCAGAGTCGAATGAGGCAGCCATTAAACTGGCGCGGCTTTATGGCCATAACCAGGGAATAGATCTGCCAACGATTATTGTTATGGAACGCTCATTTCATGGCCGGACCATGGCAACACTTACTGCCACGGGCAATCGCAAGACTCAAGCGGGTTTTGAGCCGCTACTCACGGGTTTCGTGCGTGTGCCCTATGATGATCTGGAAGCAGTCAACCAGGTTGCAGCGAACAACAAGGAAATTGTGGCGGTGCTACTGGAAACCTATCAGGGCGAAGGTGGAGTTAATTTCCCACAAGCAAATTATCTGCAAGGGTTGCGCAAGATCTGCGACCAGAACGGTTGGTTGCTGATGCTTGATGAGGTACAGTGTGGCCTTGGACGGACGGGCAAGTGGTTTGCTTTTCAGCATAGTGATATCGTACCGGATGTCATGACACTGGCAAAAGGATTGGGATCCGGCCTGCCGATCGGCGCCTGCCTGGCAGGCGGGAAAGCAGCGGAAGTATTCAAGCCTGGTAATCACGCATCTACTTTCGGTGGCAATCCACTTGCATGTAGAGCTGCCTTGACCACTCTTGACATCATTGAGCAGGAAGGATTGATGGCTAATGCTGTGACTATCGGTAATTTCATGCGAGAGGAATTCAAGCAGAGATTACATGCCTGGCAAAACGTGCTGAAAATTCGCGGGCAGGGGATGATGATCGGGGTTGAGCTGCCGATACCCTGTGGTGAACTTGTGCCTGAAGCATTGAAACGCCATTTGCTGATCAATGTAACATCTGAAAAAGTAGTACGATTACTGCCGGCATTGAATATGCAAAAGGCAGAGGCAGAACAGGTGGTACATGAGGTATCCGCTCTTATTTCCTGGTTTCTTGAGAATCGAGAGAAATAATGATAAGGGTGTGAGCCGACGGTTGTCGCCAGAGTGCACTCGAAAGATTTTTTCTCGCTACATGGTTATCCCGCCTTTTTTATTTTTCCGGATTCAAGTGATTTCTGTTTCATCTACCTGATAGAGAGCCAGAAATATAAAAATCTCCGGATGTTTTTGTTGGTAGAAATCATTTATGCAGATCAGGCATTTTTTACAGTTCAAGGATTTTGACCGGTTGGAATTCGAATACCTGTTCGACCGGACGCGCTGGATCAAGAATGAATTCAAGCAATATCGCCGCTACTGGCCGCTGACTGACCGTACGTTGGCCATGATTTTTGAAAAACACTCCACGCGCACGCGCCTTTCATTTGAAGCAGGCATGCATCAGTTGGGTGGCAGTGCTATCTATCTCTCAACACGTGATACCCAATTGGGCCGTGGCGAACCGGTGGAGGATGCAGCCAGAGTTATTTCAAGAATGGTTGATATCATTACCATTCGTACTCACGAGCATCAGATTATTGAACGTTTTGCCGAGAATTCACGGGTGCCGGTGATCAATGGCCTGACGGACGAATATCATCCTTGCCAGATTCTGGCAGATATCTTTACCTTCATAGAACATCGCGGAAGTATCACAGGCAAAACCATAACCTGGATTGGAGATTCCAATAACGTGTGCAATACCTGGCTGCAAGCTGCCGAAATTTTTGACTTCAATGTACATGTTTCTACACCACCGGGTTATGAAGTGGAGCCCGAGCGGGCGGGTTTGTATGGCACAGATCACTATGAACAGTTTGTCTCGCCGCACGATGCAGTGAAAGATGCTGATCTGGTCACAACGGATGTGTGGACCAGCATGGGTTTCGAAGATGAGTTGGATACACGTAAAAATGATTTTGCAGATTTTTGTGTGGATGCTGAGATGATGGCCTGTGCAAAAAAAGAAGCCTTGTTCATGCATTGTCTGCCAGCACACCGAGGCGAAGAGGTGGATGCGGAAGTCATTGATGGCCCCCAATCGGTGGTATGGGATGAAGCAGAGAACCGGCTACACACACAAAAAGCGTTGATGGAGTACTTGCTGCTGGGCAGGATTAGTGTCAGGTAATCTTTTAATTACCTGTAAATTTTTGATTGTAAAGAGACATGGATAAAGTTAAGAAAGCGGTATTGGCATTTTCGGGGGGGTTGGATACCTCGGTCATACTGAAATGGCTCCAGGATACCTATCAGTGCGAGGTGGTTACTTTTACGGCGGATATCGGCCAGGGCGAGGAAATTGAGCCGGCACGCGCCAAGGCCCTGCAGTTTGGTATCAAGGAAATTTTCATCGAAGATTTGCGTGAAGAATTTGTACGCGACTATGTTTTTCCCATGTTCCGTGCCAATACGGTTTATGAAGGGGAATATCTGCTTGGTACTAGTATCGCCCGCCCGTTGATTGCCAAACGTCAAGTTGAAATTGCACAGCAAACGGGCGCTGATGCGGTCTCTCACGGCGCAACCGGGAAGGGCAACGATCAAGTACGTTTCGAGCTTGGGTATTACGCCTTGCAGCCGGATATCCGTGTTATCGCTCCTTGGCGTGAATGGGATTTGACTTCACGTGAAAAACTGCTGGCGTATGCCGAGAAACAGGGTATTCCAATTGAAATGAAGAAAAAGCAGGGATCACCGTACAGTATGGATGCCAATCTTTTGCATATTTCCTATGAAGGACGTGCACTGGAAGACCCTGCTGTAGAAGCAGAAGAAAGCATGTGGCGCTGGACGATTTCACCGGAAGCAGCGCCAAACGAACCTGAATATTTGGATCTGGAATACGAGCGGGGAGATATTGTTGCATTGAACGGTGAGAAGCTATCTCCTGCAGCCGTACTAACAAAACTCAACCAGCTAGGCGGTAAACATGGCATCGGGCGTCTTGATCTGGTGGAAAACCGTTATGTTGGAATGAAGTCACGTGGCTGCTATGAAACGCCTGGTGGCACAATTATGCTGCGTGCCCACCGTGCAATCGAATCAATCACTCTTGATCGGGAAGTCGCACATTTGAAGGATGATCTGATGCCGCGCTATGCGGCACTGATTTATAACGGTTACTGGTGGAGCCCAGAAAGAAAATTATTACAGGTGCTTATTGATGAGTCCCAGGCACATGTAAATGGCCAAGTCCGGGTCAAGCTCTATAAGGGTAACGTGATGGTGGTCGGGCGTGATTCCCGGACAGATTCGCTATTCGATCCTACGATTGCTACTTTTGAGGAAGACGGAGGGGCTTATCATCAGGCGGATGCAGCGGGCTTCATCAAACTTAATGCGCTGAGAATGCGGATTGCAAAAGCTCTCCGTAGGCACTGATTTAGGAAACCGACTATTCCATTATTTCTGTTAACCAAGGTGCTGACTTTAAAACCATACAGTCAGTATCCGTTAGCAGAGGATAGAGCTACTCAGATCAGCTATTCTTAGTTCTTGTTATCAAATTTGCAGAAAGTACTGCATTGACTGCTGCTCTAGTTATCTCTGTTCTTTTTTGATTGTCCGGTTGTATAAACTGATTGGTATTTGTGCGATTGCGGTTCAGCAAACTCGTTTTGATATGATTACGCATCATTCTGAAAAATTTCCTATGAAAAACCCTTCGGATATATCGTGGAAATATCTATCTGTACCAGCACAACACGGAAAAGCAAAATCTGGACGAGGCAGCCGTCAGCTTGCCTATACAGATTGGGGAAATCCGGAAAATCATCATGTAGTGGTATGTGTACATGGCCTGACACGCAACTGTAGGGATTTTGATTTTCTGGCGGAGGCCCTGGAGCAAGATTTCAGAGTAATTTGCATTGATCTGGCGGGGCGTGGTCGCAGTGACTGGCTGGAAAACGCAGAGGATTACAATTCTGCGATGACTTATTTGTCGGACATGGAATGTGTGCTCAAACATATTTACCGGCAAAGCCACCATGATTGTCTTCACTTTTACTGGGTGGGTGTGTCCATGGGGGGGCTGGTTGGCATGTTGCTGGCTGCCCGGCAGCGTTTGTCAACCATTTACCGGCTAAGGGCACTGGTAATGAGTGATATTGGCCCGTTTGTTTCATCTGCTATCCTATCTGTGTTTGCCATGACTATCGGGCAAGATCTCCGTTTCCAGAGCCTGAGTGAACTGGAAACACACATGCGCAATACGGCACTGCCCTATAATGCGCTTACGGATATGCAATGGCATCATATGGCGCTGTACAGTGCGCGTGAATATGAGGATGGCACAATTGGCTACCGCTATGATCCTGTCATCTCATCTGGTTTTCGTCCATCAAATTTGAGAGATCTCAATCTATGGCCCTACTGGAACCGGCTTGATCTTCCGATACTGGTGCTCCGGGGAGAAAAATCAGAGGTTCTGACACCGGAAACAGTCAGTGAAATGCAATTACATCAGCCCAATGTAAAGTTCGTTGAGCTGTCTGGTATCGGTCATGCGCCCATGCTGATGGATACAGAACAAATCAACCTGGTCAGAAACTTTCTGCTGCAATTCAGAAATCAGGTGTAATAAATACCTTTAGACGAGTAATCAGATCTGCAGCCTACAATGCAAACAGCAGACGGAATTTATCAATGTTTAATCCGGACCCGGTAACTCAGCACAATTTTCTCATTGTCGGGAATGATGATCTGCCATTCAGCCAGGTTAGCGGCTGGCTTGGTATGGGGAAAAGATTCTGAAATTACTATCCAGTCACCGGGGATGGGTTCTTGTACTCGAATGGTGACTGCTTCCTGGCGTGTGTTGTGAATTTCAATCTTGTGGGCTGTTTCAGTGAAATGTTGAGAAGGAGTATCCAGCTGCTGAAAATCCGTCTGGGTTCTCGTGGCTGTAATGTCGAAAGCTTTACCCAGCTTCACACGAACGAGTTCATTTTTCGCGGTGTGCTTAATGCGATCTTCACCCAGAAATTGCGCATTGCCCTGGGAATCATTTTTGTAAACATGCACTGTTCCTCCAGGTAGCGGCTTGTCCAGCTCTTTTCCCTTGTTCTCAAACTGGATAAAAACATCCGGCCTCAGTTTGTTATCGTCGCCGGTATATCTGCTGAAGTAATGGGCTTCAATACCACGCAGTAGAAATTCCTTGTTGACCGGAATATCTGCAGCTGTCATCAGCGTAATCTGTTTTGTCTGGTTTTCTGCCAGCGTTGCGGAGGCAGGCATGGTGTAGAGATGGTATTCAAACAGGGATTCTTGCTTACTCTCCTGATATTCGGCGGCATCAGCCACCATAGCCATCATTTTTCTGGTCTGGGGTTGCTCGAAGGAAACCTGATTGATGTTCCCGGCCACCAGCTGCAGATGGGCATCTGGATACGCAATGCCACTATGGTTGGCCAGCGTAATTAATCCACTAAGATCAATCCGGCTATCATCGGCATTGAGTTTAGCCACATAGTCAGCCTGCCAGGAAAGCCCGGAGGTCAGGTAGGATAATTCGAGTTCACGTTTTCCTGGAGAAGTATTCTCCAGTACCAGTGACAAGGTGGGCCGATCATGCAGGTGATCGGGGATATCCGGAAAGGTGATTCGTCCTGTAGTACCGGTTTCGATACGATCTGTGAATTTCAATATAACTCCCCCAAGGGTGGAGAGTACGGTGGCGGCTTCTATTGTTTCTTTTCCAGTTACAGGATTAGTGTAAATAACATTGACGGTACGTCCGAGATAGCTTTCCAGCAGTTTTTCCGGGGTAAGCAGATCAAAATCAAAATTCTGTTCCAGCAACCGGGATTCGGAAGATTGCCCCGGTGTGCGCAGCAGTACTGTTTGTGGACGTATCCGGGTTGAAACTTCACGCCAAACCAGCCTGTTTATACCTTGTTCCATAGAAACTTGTCGCAGATCCCTGATCAATGCCAGGTTTTCATTGTAGATCGTAACACCGACCTGCTTTTGATCCTGGAGTGTGGTGGTTTTTTCCTGCATGTGCATGGTAAATCCGGTAACATTGGTAATTGCCAGTGTCAGCGGCAGTACAGTTGAATATAAGGCTTTCAGCATGTCATTCTTTCCTGATTCTTTAGTATTGTTGTTAGTCCGACCCTGAAAAATTGCAGCTAGATACATTGCGTATCATGCTGCTATTTTGATATTTAAGTTGCAAGGTTATGCTACTTCAGCAGTTTTGGATTTATCGAATGGTACTGCTGTTTCACCAGGCTTTATTGAGTTGTCGAGTGTATCTAATTGAAGTGAATTACCGGATGTGTTCGAATCCAGTCGATTTGTTGAATCATCAGGCTCAATAAATTCAGCAGATGCTTCTTTTTCCGTGCTTTCTTCAGTATCTGCCAACATGGTTTCGCTGTTATCAGAAGAGAGGTGAGTAGAATGCTCTTCATAATCTACGACTATATCGGGTGAAATTTCTTCGTCGGAACAATCCTGAATAATTCTGGTTGTTTCAATTTCCTCCCGTATTTTCCGAGAGGCCAGTGCAATCGCAGCCTCGTCTGCCTGAATACGTGCCCGTGCGGCTTCTACAGCCATGGTTTCAACCGCTTCTCGCGCAATGGCGCGTTCGACAGCCAGTGCATCCTGCTCTATGCGTGCTTGTATTGCCATCAGGGCTGAAGCCTCTGTCCGGATTTTATACAGTACCGTGGCAGCCGTTGTTTCAGCTGCCTGGAGCCGCTCTTCCGCTTTTGCCATGGCGATAATCTGGTTCTGTGCAATGGTCATGGCGAGTCCGGTCAGTTTTGGCTCCATTTCCATGCGTACTCTGGCTGCTGACTTGGCTTGCTGAACGGCTTCCGCCTGTTTTTTCCTGTTTTCGATCAGGCGTGCTTCCATTTCTGCCAGCTCATTGGCTTCTTTTTCAAGCTGTTTGTCCAGTGCAATTCGTTCATCAGCCAGTTTTGCTGCATGGGTTTCTGCTGCGATTCTATCTTCGGCGGTTTTCTTGGCGACTGCTTCTGTAGCAGCACGAGCGCGGGATCGTTTGATCGCCACTTCCTGTGCCTGAATACGTTCCCGAATTGTGTCCGTAATAGCCAGATCAGCTTGTGTTTTTTCATTGAATATGGCTGTTTCCTGTTCTTTCGCCTGTATGCGAGCCTCAACAGCAACTCGTGCTTCATTTTCTGCAATGATGCGGGCTTGTACTTTTTCCAGCAGCAGGGTGTCGGTCCGGGTGCGTTCCAAGGCAGCCTGTTCAGCCTCCTGCTCGCTCTGGATAAGCTGTTCCGCGATTGTTTTAGCGTTTCGTTCAGCCTCTATCCTGCTGCGTGCCGCAGCCGCGGCTGCCAGTTCGGTTGCAGTGCGGCCCTCTGCCTCTGATTTTGCCGCAAGATCAAGTTTTTGTCGGGTATCTGCTGCCTCAGTCGCTTTTTTTTCAGCATCCAGTTTGGCTTGTTCAGCTTCCCGTGCCCTGGTTTCTGCCTGTAATTTCTCTTGTATTTGTGAGGCCAGATTGGCTTCAGCCTCTGTGCGCAATCGAATTTCCTCGATAGTCTGACGTTCAGCTTCAGCTTTGGCATTTGCCAGCACAATTTTTTTCTCATCCTCTTCAGCTCTGGTGCGTGCCAGTGTTGCTGCTTCTGCTTCTGCTGCCGAGGCGGCAAGCGCTATCTTCAGTGCTTCCTCACTGTTTTTTCTGCGTGCAATGGCTGCTTCTATTGCTTTTTGCTCTGCCAATTCCTTTTCTCTGGATTTTTCCAGGGCGAGCGCTTCTTCTTGTGTACGCCTGCGTGCTTTCTCGGTTGTGGCCGCTTCAGTTTGTACTCTGGCACGCAAAGCAGCAACGATTGCTTTTTCTGCTCTAAGGCTGTCTTCAACAGTCTGACGTAACTTTGCCTCTAGCTCTTGGCGTGCCTGAGCCTCCTGTGTTGCCAATGTTTCTGCCCGGGTGCGTGCCCTGGCTTCTTCCGTGGCTGCTGTTTCGGCCTTGATGCGTGCTTCGGCGGCCAGTCTAGCACTGGCTTCTACCCGCGCACGTGCTTCTGCGGTAACACGTGCGCGGGCCTCGGTTTCAATCCGACCTTTGGCCTCGCGGATTGCGATATTTTCAGCCTCCAGTCGTGAGGCGTTACTGTCATCAAAAGAAGAATCGCAATCTTCTTGCCCGAAAGGATCATTTATCTGTGGGAGTTCGTTCCCGGATGGCATTTTGCCGGTATGAATGGGGACAACGTTTAATTCAGCCTCATTTTCTGGTTGTGGTGAAATGTTCAAAATCGATCTGAGATGAGATTTGAATAGCATGGCGGGTACCGTTTATCGAGAAAAATGTGGGAGCGGCGCTTACCTTATCAATCACTGTGGCATGGCAATCGGCTAAAAAGGGGGTGAAAAGCCTGGTTAATTAAAAGAATGTGAGCGCCACAGATAAGCCATAGCGTAAATAGCTTTCCGGAACCGGGTTTATGGTATGCCGGTTACATTGACACTTCCACCGGCGAGTGAACGCATGATGGAAAAGCTTTCCTGAAACATTTGCGTAAGCACAGGAGTAAAATAAGGCAAGGCCCATGACATGACCAGCAGGCCGATTCCCAGCGTCAATGGAAATCCAACTGCAAAAATATTCAATTGCGGCGCAGCGCGTGTCAGGATGCCCAGTGCAAGATTGGTGATCAGCAAAGCTGCCAGAACTGGCAGGGCCAGATGTAATCCCAATGTGAAAATTTCAGCGCCCCAGTTAACAAGAGTTGTGAATGAAGTAACATTCATCCCATCTGCACCGATTGGCAAGATGGTGAAACTCTGTGCGAGCACAGCAATAACCTGCAAATGCCCATCGATGGCCAGAAACAAGAGTGTAGCAAGTAGTCCGTAGAAACGGCCGACCAGCTGAACCTGGCCGGATTGCTGCGGATCAAAGAAAGTTGCAAAACCGAGCCCCATCTGCAACCCCGTAATTTCTCCCGCCATTTCTACTGCAGTAAAAACAATGCGTATGGAGAAACCCATCGCCAGCCCGATAATAATCTGTTGCAGCAAGACAATGGGACCCACGCCGGAGCCTGGGTCAATCTGAGGTAGCGGGGGCAGCAGAGGGGCAATCAGAATAGTCAGTAGTACAGCCAGCCCCAGTTTGACCTGGATTGGGATACTGCTACTGCCTAGCAGTGGGGTGGCAGTCATGAGTGCGAGAATTCTGGCCAGTGGCCAGATCAGGATAATCAGCCAGCCGTTCAGTTGCTCGGTGGTGATGCTGAACATGGATCGATAACCTGTTTTTGAACGCTGTTAAAGGTGATTTCTCAGGCTGTGAAGAAACGTGACCAGAGAGCTGCCGTTCCGTGTATTTGTAACGGCCTATCCACCGTTGATAATCCAGGGAATACTGGTGTAAAGCCTTTCAATGTAGTCAAGTATGATTTGTAACATCCAGGGGCCAGCCAGCGCTAGGGTAAGGAAGATAGCCAGCAGTTTAGGAATGAATGACAAAGTCATTTCATTGATCTGTGTGGCAGCCTGGAAGATACTGATGGCCAGACCTGTCACCAACGCTGCCAGCAATAAAGGTGCAGCGATTGTGAATGTAATTTCCAACGCCTGTCGGCCGATAGTCATTGCCTGTTCTGGGCTCATGTGGCGATCTCCTTATCAGGTATAGAAACTCTGGGTGAGTGAACCAATCAGCAGATGCCAGCCATCCACCAGTACAAACAGCATCAGCTTGAACGGTAGAGAGATAATCATTGGCGACAGCATCATCATTCCCATTGCCATCAGTGTGCTGGCAACAACCATATCAATGATCAGAAAAGGGATAAAGACGATAAATCCAATTTGAAAAGCTGTCTTTAGCTCGCTGGTGATGTAGGCAGGTACCAGGATTTTCATTGGTACCTGATCCGGGCTTTCGATTTCCTCGCTCCCGGAAATCCGGGCGAACAGTGCAATATCTGTTTCGCGTGTCTGGCGTAGCATGAAGATCTTGAGTGGATCGCTTGCCTTGTCCATTGCTTCGATAATACTGATCTTGTCTTCAGAGAAAGGCAGATATGCTTCCGTATACATTTTGTCAATGACCGGCGACATAATAAAGAAAGACAAAAACAGTGCCAAACCAACCAGCACCTGATTGGGAGGAGATGACTGCGTACCCAGCGCCTGTCGCAACAATGACAAAACGATGATAATGCGAGTGAAGCTGGACATCATCAGGACAGTAGCAGGCAAAAATGTCATCGAAGTCAGCAGCAGCAGAGTTTGCAGGCTGAGGGAATAGGTAGTACCTCCCCCTGCCGCTGGTGTGCTGGTGATGGCCGGAAGTCCTGCTTTCTGGGCAAATACCGGGCTGATACCCACTACCAGTAGCAGAATGATGCAACCGATGGAGTGTTGCCGGATAACGATTCGTTTGCATAGCAGGTTTTTATTGCTCATGGTCTTGCCCCAGATTGGCCTGCAACTTCTCTGTAAAACCGTTGCCAGAGGGAGGCTCAGCTGTTTCAGTAGATGGAGAGGGTTTTTTGTGCATCTGGTGCAACAAGTTGACCTGACCTGGTGCGACACCTAGCACTAGCCAGATATCATCAATCTCTGCAATCACTACTCTTTCTTTCTGGCCGACACTGGCGGACGAGATAATTTTTAGCAGACCTGTCCGATTGGCAGGATTAAGTCCTATTTTCTTGAACAACCAGGCAATTAGTGCAATAAATGCCAGCACAATGAACAATCCTGCCGATAGTTGCAGCATATTCTCGCTGGAAATTACCGGGGAGGGCGGGGTAAAGCCCTGATTTCGCACGGATTCAGCAAGCACCTGTTGGGGTAACCACAGTATGCTGCCAATCTGGACAATTATGCGTGGCATGGGTATGGAATCAATCCAGAGGTGGGCTAGCGGTTCAGTTTGCGGATGCGTTCACTGGGAGTGATGATGTCTGTCAGGCGAATGCCAAATTTTTCATTGACGACAACGACTTCACCTTGGGCAATCAGGCAGCCATTGACCAGCACATCCATTGGTTCGCCCGCCATGCCATCCAGCTCAATGACGGAGCCTTGTGCCAGTTGCAGCAGATTTTTAATGGCGATTCGGGTGCGACCCAACTCAACTGTCAGTTGCACCGGAATATCCAGAATCATATCGATATCGTTGCGGGTATCGTTCAGCACATTATTCCTGGAAAACTGCTCGAAAACAGAAGATGGCTTTGTCAGATCCTCGTCTGGTATATGGGCCGATGCGCTGGCTGATGATTCGCTAGCTTCGTCGATAACCGAATAAGTTTCAGCAGCCTGTTGTTCCGCCATGGCGGCGGCCCAGTCATCCTGTTCGGTTTGTGGTTCGGTTGATATCGGTTCATTCATGTTCTGCTCCGATGTTTGATTTTAATTATCAGTCAGTTTCAGTTGGGGTTCGTACAGTCTTGACTTTAAGTGCATAGTGATCGTTGAGAATGCCGTAATGACAATCCATGATCGGTACACCATTTGCCATAGCAACTACTGTGTCCGGAATATCGAGTGCGATGACATCGCCTTCCTGCATGTTGAGGATCTGGTGTAACGTCACCCGGGTATGGCCGAGATTAGCAATAATTTCTATTTCTGCGCCTTGTACCTGTCTGGTTAGCGACTTGATCCAGTTATTATCAACTTCTGCATGATCTTCCTGCATGCTGTTGTTGAGCAGATCACGTATTGGCTCCAGCATGGTGTAGGGGGTGCAGATGTAGAACTCTCCACGATTACCGCCCAGATTGAGCTCAAACGAGCTTGCAACAACAACATCGGTTGGTGTCGCAATATTGGCAAATTGCGGATTCATTTCCGCACGGATGTATTCAAATCTGACCGGGTAGACAGATTTCCAGGCTTTCTCGTAGTTTTCGAATAAAACATCCAGCAAGCGTCGGATAATGCCCTGTTCGGTCAGGGTGAACTCACGTCCTTCCACTCGGGTATGAAAACGACCATCTCCACCGAACATATTGTCCACGATCAGAAATATCAGGTTCGGATCAATGGTGATCAGTGCAGTGCCGCGCAATGGTTTCATGCTGACCATGTTGATATTTGCAGGCACGACCAGCGAACGGGTGAATTCGCTGTATTTGATGGTTTTTATTGAGCCAGCGGAAATATCTACCCCCCGGCGTAAAAAATTGTAGAGCCCAATCTGCAGAGAATTGGCAAAGCGTGCATTGATAATTTCCAGAGCGGGCATGCGTCCCCGCACAATCCGCTCCTGGGTGGCCATGTCGTAAGGACGGATACCGCCCGGATAGGTAACCCCGTTTTCCTTCTGGGCTGCTTGCTGATGCTTGTTACTGTTATCAAAATTCAGTAGCGCATCAACTTCATCCTGAGTGAGAAAATTCTCGGCCATGGCGCGCAGGGTTTACTGAATAATGAAAGAGGTGAACAAAACATCCAGAATGTCATTTTGCAGGGCTTCAGATCCAATCTTTGATCGGATCGCCTGAATGATATCTTGGCTGAGTTTCTGCTTTCCATCCAATGTATTGATTTCAGAGGGTTTTTTACTGGATAGCAGCAACAGAATCTGATTGCGGATTTCAGGTTTGCTGTTTTCGATAACCGTGATTACTGCGGTTTCGTTTACTTTGAGGGATAGTTCCACCTGCAGATAGTGAGATTCCCTTTCTTCTGGCTGCAGGTTGACGGTAAAAGATTCGATCTTGACAAAAGCTGCCGGTTTTTTCTTTTCGACTACAGCTTCTGATCCCGCCTCTTCATGCTGTTTTTTCATAAAATACCAAGTCCCGCCGATACCTGCCCCAGTAAACAGTAATCCGATCAGGATGAATAGGATCAGTTTACTTTTATTGCCCGTGCCGGCCGCTGCAGTCGCTTCGCTCATGATTTCTCCTGCGTGGATATTAATTAATACCAGCGCATTATGGATAATCTCCAGAGGATTTGATCACGTAAATAATCACCTAATCGCGGGCTATTTCCATACTCTGGGCAGGGAGGGGCGTGCTATGCCGCTGGGGTATTTGTAATGGGTAATTCCGGGAGAGTGATAGTGGCGTGGTAGTGATTAATCTGTATTTTTTATCCCAATGGAGAAGCTCTCTTCCCTGCGAAGTAGTTACGTTGAGCAACCTTGTCAATTTTGAAAGTGTTCCTTGCGTTGCCAGAATCTGATGAAAATCCGGGATTAATGCTTTTATGGAGCCATTATTCCGATCCACCAATGAATCAGGTGGCTTTCAATCGGGATATGGGCATCGGGATGATACGGCACGCAGCGTGGCGTGAAATCGGTATGAACACGGTCGGTATTTAACCGGGATTTATACAGATATCCATTGATAGCTCCCGGTATCTCGTCACCACGCTGCATTGTTTCGCAAACAGGAGGCTCCTCAGCAACCGGATCAGCATAGAGCTGAATCTGTACGAATTCAGGTGATACACCTCCCAGATAAACCGGCACTTCAAATACCCAGTCTTCCTGATCTCTGGATATGATCAGGTTTCCCCAGTGTATCTCGTGCCAGCTTTTTTTCAGTTGTTCATCCCATTGGCGCAATTCCTGCGCAGCAGAGCTTCCAGGGGTTGTTCGATGCTGAAAGGTGGCCGCTGCGGGAAGATACAGTTGCTCGACATATTCACGCACCATGCGGTTGCTGCTGAACTGCGGAGCAAGATGTGCCATGCTGGCGCGCATACGGGCTACCCAGGTTCCGGGAATGCCGCTGGCATCGCGGTCGTAAAACATCGGTACGATTTCTTTTTCCAGCAAGTGATAAAGCTGTTCTGCCTCTACTGCATCCCAGCCCGGTTCGTGGTGTTCATGGCCATCACCCAGTGCCCAACCGGTTTCAGGAGTGTAGGCCTCGGCCCACCAGCCGTCTAGTTCCGAAAGATTCAATCCGCCGTTGGCTAGTACTTTCATGCCGCTGGTGCCGCTGGCCTCCCACGGCCGGCGCGGGGTGTTGATCCAGACATCTACTCCCTGCACCATTTCCTGCGCCAGTGCAATGTCATAATCTTCGAGAAATACAACATGATTACGCACATCCGGGCGGCTGGAGAACTGTGCCCATTCCTGGATGAAGCGCTTGCCTTCATTATCAGCGGGGTGAGCCTTACCGGCTACCACCAGCTGCACTGGCCGATCTACTCGTGTCAGCAGTCTGGCAAGGCGTTCGCGGTCGTGCAACAGCAGGTTGGGGCGTTTGTAAGCAGTGAAGCGCCGTGCAAATCCAAGCGTCAGCACATTGGGATCCAGAATCCGGTCAACCTGATTGACGGCTTCCATATCTGCTCCCCTTTGTCCCAGTAGTACCTGCATCCGCTGCCGGACGTAGCGTATCAGATCGGCGCGCTCCTGGCCGCACAAAGTCCAGAGCGTCGTGTCATCCAGTTTGCGTATTTCAGCGGCGAGTGCTTCTTCTGAACCCAGCCAGCGACCTTTGCCACAAAAAAGCGTCCAGATTTTATCTGCCCAGGGAGAATCCCACGATGGAACATGTACGCCATTGGTGACATGCGTAACCGGTACTTCGCGTTCGGGCCAGCGGGGGTACAGTTTCTGAAAAATATTTCGGCTGACCTGGCCATGGAGTCGGCTGACACCGTTGATCCTGCCGCAGGTGCGTGCTGCCAGATAAGCCATGTTGAAAGGCTCGCTCTCATCTTGCCGGTTGCTACGCCCGAACGCCATCAACTCTTCCAATGGCATTCCCGGGTCTTTGACATAGGGCTGGCTGTATTTCATGACCAGTTCGCGCGGAAAGGTATCAAAACCAGCTGCCACCGGGGTATGAGTAGTAAACAGATTGCCAGGCCGTGTTGCCCAGAGCGCTTCCTGGAAATCTATCTGTCTTTTCTGCGCAAAACAGCGGGCACGCTCCAGTGTAACGAATGCAGCATGGCCTTCATTCAGGTGACAGATATCAATTGCCAGCTCCAATGTTTCGATGAGCCGCCAGCCACCAATCCCCAGCACAATTTCCTGTATCAGTCTGACTTCCTCCCCACCACCGTACAGCTTGCCGGTAATGCCGCGATCAAGTGCATTGTTCA
Source organism: Nitrosomonas eutropha (assembly GCF_003201195.1). Taxonomy (GTDB): domain Bacteria; phylum Pseudomonadota; class Gammaproteobacteria; order Burkholderiales; family Nitrosomonadaceae; genus Nitrosomonas; species Nitrosomonas eutropha. The sequence continues at coordinate 24,408 of NZ_QICQ01000010.1, forward strand.
GAGGGTTATTGCTGTCGAGCAAATACAGGTTGATTCGCCCCACCTGTGCTACCCAGACATGCAGTTGTACTGTTCGTCCGGGCAATTCGATTGGAATGGATAGCCAGGTGCCGTTATGGGCCAGGAGGGGGCGCAAAGGCAGGCTGCTGGAATCATTATATGGATAGATTTCCAGCTGCCAGCCGCTGGTATCCAGCATCTGCCGAAAATAACCTTCCTGATACAGCAGGCCAATTGCAGTTATCGGGATAGCCAGATCACTGGCTGCCTTGAGATAGTCACCCGCCAGCACACCCAGGCCACCGGCATATAGTGGCAAGGCCTTGCCCAGACCGTATTCCATACTGAAATAGGCAACTCCTCGCAATTTGACGTCGCCATGCACCTCACCGAACCATCCGCCATAACTGCAGTAATCGTTGCGTGCTTTGACCAGGTGATCAAGATATTGCCTGAATTCCTTGTTTTGGTTCAGTGTCTGCAAGCGTTCATACGACAGATTTTGCAGAACAACGAAAGGATTTTCACTTTGCTCCCACAGCTGCGGATCCATGATCTTCCACATTGCATCTCCGGCATGACTCCATGTCCAACGTAAATCCATTGCCAAGCTTGCAATCTGTTCGACCAGTGGCAGCAGATCAGCGGGCAGATCTCTCAAGTAGGGCATCAGTAAACGAGGTGTCTTCATATACTTCATCCTCCTTCTGCTGCAATGTCAGATGTTACATATTAACTCGGTTGTTCGTCGAGATGTGAGTGCAGCGTAGGGGGAGAACCCTGGCGATCTTATGCCTTTACTGTTTTACAGATGGTTTGTCTGATCAGTTGCTTCGAGGATGGGGGCATGTTCTGCCAGGAGGGTTTCGTGTTCCAGGAAGCGGTCAAGTTGTTGCTGGATAACGCGGAAGGACTGGTTTTCTGGATTGCGGGGACGATCAAGTTCAATATCCAGAATTTCTGCAATATGGCCATTGGGAGATGAGGCCATGAGCGCGATACGATCTGCCAGCATGAGTGCTTCGTGCAGATCATGGGTGATCATCAGTATGGTGGCGGCAGAATCACTCCAGACACGCAGCAGGTAGCGTTGCATCATGCGGCGAGTTTGCATATCCAGTGCGGAGAAGGGTTCGTCCAGTAGTAGCAACCGAGGTTTGGTGGCGATGGTCCGCGCCAGGGTGATACGCTGACGCATGCCGCCAGATAATTGTGAAGGCTTGTGGCCGGCAAAAGATTCCAACCCAACTTGTTTGAGATATTGCTTTGCGTGTTCCAGTGCTTCCACCCTTACCATACCTTGGTTACGCAACGGGAAAGCAACATTCTCTTCCGCTGTCATCCATGGAAACAGATTATGAGTCTGAAAAATTAGCGCAGTCGAAGGGGCCGGGCCTTGCAGTACCTGATTATCGTAGCTGACGTTGCCCTGATCTGGAAAATCCAGTCCGGCAGCGAGGTTGAGCAGGGTTGTTTTGCCGCAACCACTGCGGCCGAGGAGTACAGTCAGACTGCCCGGTTCTATGATGAGCCTATCTGCTTCTACAGAAACAGTATCGCTGAAGGATTTACGGATGTTACTGAATTCTAGCCGAGCGCCGGATGAGGAAGAAGGTATTGTGTTCATGGATTTACTGCACCCATTGCAATAGTCTGGCATTGATCAGCAATAACAGGCGATCAATGGCAAAACCAATGAAGCCAATGGCGAGAATGCCGACCATGACTAATTTCATGTTGTACATCTGCTGCGCCATGATGATCATGTACCCCAGGCCGGAGTTGAGGCCAGCCATTTCTCCTGCCAGAACAGCCATCCAGGCACCGAAGAACGACATGCGAATGGCTGTCATTGTGCTGGGGATGATGGCGGGCAGCCGTATATACCACCACATACGGATGCGTGAGGTACCCAAATTATGGGCGATTTTCAGATATTCATCCGGGATGCTATCTAGTGCGGCAATTAGCGAGAGCGTCATGGTTCCGAGTACTGCCATGAATACGATGAATACAGCGGCTGGGCCACCAATACCAATAACAACGATGGTGAAAGGGATCCAGGCCACCGGTGCGATAGGTGCAAGCGACTGGACAAGGGGCAAGATCAATCGTCGCAAAATGGGCAGCTCAATCACCATGATAGCGAGGCAGGATGAAACCAGGAGGCCGATCAGCATACCGGCACCCACGCGCCCCAGCGTGATGGTAGTAGACTCAAACAACCCGGTTTTCTGCTGACCGAACCCGATGGTGATGTTGCCGGAAAAGGCATACGGAATAGTTTCACTAGGAGGGGGCAGAATTTGCGGATTTAACCATTCCAGCCAGGAACCAAGCTCCCAGGATAGAATGATCAGCAACCAGGCCAGACAAAACCACAGGAAATTTGATTTAAAAAGCAGTTGGCTAACCCGGCCAGTTAGCGTGAGCTGGTGACCGGATTTTTCTGAAACATGAGGTTTCATGGCGTCAGGCCGGCTGGTATTGCAGATCCAGAACGGTATCAATGACATCCGGCTTCAGATAACCCAGTTCGGTCAGATATTTTGCTCCCTGACGCAGGCCGTTAACCCCCGTCTGGCTGATGACCGGATTGGGGAACTGGCGTTTGAGCGCAACGGATAATATCGGTCGTGGTACACCATAGATAGGCTGTAAATCATCCAGTACTGTTTCATAATCCTCAGCAAAGGCTCGGGCAGATTCTTGCAGAACCAGGAGGTAGGTTCTCAACACATCCTGCTGGCGATCAATAGTGCGGGTTCTGGTGGTGACAACACAGTCTGCCGCTTCAGGTCCCCATACTGAGTTGGAATCAGTCAAATAAACTGCCCCTTGTTCAGCGACAACATGCTCAGCATAAGGTTGCGCCAAGGTGCAGACATCCAGCGCCTTGTTGGCAATGGCTTCTCCCATGCCGATCATGCTCGGAAAGAAGGTCATGTGGTAGTCGTCATAGGATTTACCATGTTGTGACATGGTGCCGTATCCAACCAGCTCTAGCGTATCCAGCCGCAAGGTCCCCACACGCAGCCCTTTACCTGCTGCATCGATAAATTCTTCCACAGATCTGACCGAGCCATTGCGTGCAACCAGCTCGATGCCAGCCTGACCGGAGCCGCCAATAATGCGCAGGTCGGTAGTGCCAGCGGTGTAGGCGGCTGCTGTCATGGTCCACGGGCTGTGTATTATCTCAAGATTATTGGCGATCAGCGATTGCATGGCATCACCGGGGCTGTTGAATTGCGTCAGAACAACATTCAACCCTGCTTTGGTAAACTTTCCTCTTACTTTTGCCAACAGCAGATGAGAGACGCAGCCTGCTGGTAGATGTCCGACACGAATGACCGTGCCGCCCGCAGCGGCTTCGGTGCGCGTCGCAGCAGCCAGCAATCCGGCGCCAGCAGCAGTGACATAGAACATTCCACAGCCGCAGGTACACAAGAATCGGCGTCTTGATGGGATAAACAGCGCGTTGCCTGGCTCACGGATTGTCGGGGCAGTGGTGTTCTTTCGAATCAGACGACCAATAATGTTTTTTATCATGACTGGAATTCCCTATAAAAGTAGACTGATCGTTCTCTCCGTTTTGTATTGTAATCAGATTTCCTGGAAAAGCCAGCAAATATTTTTAACTTGATCGGAAGTGGGGAAAATAACAGCTAAACAAAAGATGTAACCAGGCTAAGAATAGTGATGGAATGACGTGTGATATGTACCTGTCCGCAGCGTTGTTGCTGCTACTGTCCGGAGCTAACCGATATTTTTGCGCCGTAGCGTGCGCGATAGGTTTCTATTGCTGGAATATGGCAGGTAAGATCGTGCCGGGTGTGTAAATAAGCGACGATATCATCCAGTGTGACCAGGGAAATGACCGGGATGTCGTATTGGTTTCTGATTTCTTGCAAAGTGGAGCATTCATTTTTGCCTTTTTCCATACGATCCAGCGCAACCATGATGCCGCATGGTGTGGCGCTGGCTGCGCGAATCATGGTGACAGATTCACTGACAGACAGGCCTGCCGATATGACATCATCGACAATCAAGATACGCCCGACCAGCGGAGCACCTACGATATTGCCACCTTCGCCATGATCCTTGGTTTCTTTGCGATTGAAGCTGAAAGGATGGTTATACCCAGCTTTGGCAAGGGCAATAACAACAGTACTGACTAGTGGAATGCCTTTATAGGCAGGGCCAAACAGGGCATCAAAGTGGATCTCAGAAGCAAGAATGGCCTGAGCGTAGAACTGCCCCAGTTGTTGCAGCGATTGGCCATCATTGAACAAGCCGGCATTGAAGAAATAAGGAGAGGGGCGACCTGCCTTGGTTTTGAAATTGCCAAAACGCAAGACGTTATACCGAAGAGCAAAATCAATAAATTCCTGTCGAAAATCCGCCATAGGTATCAGGTTGTGTATTAAATGATCAGAGTCAAGTTGATAGCTGCATGCAGCAGACTGTTTCATTCCGGGAAAGTATTTTTAGAGTCGGAATTAACGTAACTCCAGATAGTTTTGATCGGTGATTTTGCTCCATTCTTTTGCCTTGGTCAGGAACACTCGCTGACTTTCAATGACTTCACGGGCAACCGGTGATTTGTTGGCAACCTGCTGCAGCAGTTCATCGTTGGCCTTTTTGAAAGCCTGGAGTACATCGTCAGGAAAAGTGCGAATATGAATGCCATGTTCCTCACGCATTCTTCCCCAGACAAGGGCATTGCGGTAAAAGGACTCGGACAGCATATCAAGTGAGGCTTCCTTGGCAGCGACTGCGATGATGGTGCGCAGATCTTCAGGCAGCGCATCAAACTTTTCCTTATTGATGAGAAGATGAAGTTCAGCGCCCGGTTCGTGCCATCCAGTGTAATAGTAGGGAGCTATTTGCTGAAAGCCCATTTTTTCATCATTGGCGGGACCCAGCCATTCGACGGCATCAATTGTGCGGCGTTCCAATGCTGTATAGAGTTCACCAGGCGGGATGTTGACAGGTTTCATGCCGACTTTTTCTACCACCTCGCCGGCATGTCCGGGAATGCGCATCTTTAGCCCTTGCAGATCTTTCAGTGAGTGAATTTCGTTTCTAAACCATCCTCCCATCTGAATGTGCGTGTTTCCGGCCGGGAAAGCAACAATGTTGTGCCGGGCATAGATCTTATGCAGCAATTCCAGTCCGCCACCGTAGTAATACCAGGCGTTCATCTCGGTGGGGGTCATGCCGAACGGCGTTGTCGTGAAGAATGTGGTGGTCGGATCTTTGCCTTTATAGTAGTAGGAAGCAGTGTGGCCCATTTCGTATGCACCGATGCGCACAAAATCAAAAATTCCCAGAGCAGATTTGTGTCGGCCAGGTGCATCGACAGTAATGTGCATCCGCCCCCCTGACATTTTTTCGACATTTTCAGCGAAACGCCTGGCCGCATTGTGCAGTATCGGCGTTCCTTCCGGCCAAGACATGGCCAGACGCCACTTATACGTGGCGTCTGCATCAGCAGTCAGGGGGTATACGAAAATAAGAAGTGCAATGAAGAATGTACGGAAGCGTATCCGAAGGTTCATTTTATTCTTTTGGTTTTCAAGATGGGATGGGTGCAGCTACATTTTCCTTATTTTCAAATGTGAGAACAGCTTTGCCGTCTTCACCAATATCTACGGTTACCTTGCCACCGTTAACCAGTTGCCCGAATAACAATTCATCAGCAAGTGCCCGGCGGATAATATCTTGAATAAGCCGAGCCATGGGGCGAGCACCCATTAGCGGGTCAAATCCATGGCTGGCAAGATGACTGCGCAGGTTGTCGGTGAATGTAACATCCACTTTCTTTTCTTGCAGTTGTGCTTCGAGCTCTATCAGGAACTTGTCAACAACGCGCAATATAATGGCTTCTCCCAGTGGTGCAAACGAGATAATAGCGTCCAGCCGGTTACGAAACTCGGGCGTGAACAGCCGTTTGATTTCAATCATTTCATCTCCGGATTTTGCGTGTTTGGTAAATCCAATTACTGTCTTGGTGAGCGTATCGGCACCCGCGTTAGTCGTCATGATGATGATCACGTTACGAAAATCAGCCTTGCGCCCATTGTTATCCGTTAATGTTCCATAATCCATGATCTGGAGCATGACGTTGAAGATATCAGGGTGTGCTTTTTCAATCTCATCAAATAGCAGTACAGCGTGTGGTTGTTTGATGATCGTTTCAGTCAGCAGGCCTCCCTGATCGAATCCAACGTAGCCCGGCGGTGCACCGACCAGTCTTGAAACCGCATGGCGTTCCATGTATTCGGACATATCAAAGCGATGCAGAGGGATTCCGAGTATATAGGCAAGCTGACGTGCCACTTCAGTTTTTCCTACGCCGGTTGGTCCGGAAAACAGGAAGGAACCAATAGGCTTGCCGGTATTTCCCAGTCCACTGCGTGCCATTTTAATGGCAGCAGTGAGCGCATCAATTGCTGCATCCTGCCCGAAAACGATGGCCTTGAGGTCACGATCCAGTGTTTTCAGTTTATTGCGGTCATCATTGGAAACATTCTGTGGCGGTATCCGCGCTATTCCAGCAATAACATGCTCGATTTCCTGTTTGCCGATAATTTTCCGCTGTCTGGATTTGGGGAGCACTCGCTGGGCAGCGCCGGCTTCATCGATGACATCAATTGCCTTGTCTGGTAAGTGACGATCATTAATGAAACGTGCGGACAATTCTGCGGCTGCTGTTAGCGCGACTTCAGTGTATCTAACATTATGATGTTTTTCGTAGCGGGATTTTAGCCCGCGCAGAATCTCCACGGTTTCGCTGATATCAGGTTCAGAGATATCAATTTTCTGGAAGCGGCGAGACAAGGCGTGATCCTTCTCAAAAATGCCACGATATTCGTTGTAGGTAGTGGCCCCGATACATTTAAGCTGTCCGGAGCTGAGTGCGGGTTTGAGCAGATTGGATGCATCCAGCGTACCGCCCGATGCAGCACCAGCACCGATCAGAGTATGAATTTCGTCGATGAACAGAATTGCTTTGGGGTTGTCAGTGAGCTGTTTTAATACCGCCTTCAGCCGCTGTTCAAAATCGCCCCGATATTTTGTTCCGGCCAGTAACGCCCCCATGTCCAGGGCATAGACCTGATGATTGGCAAGTACATCCGGTACTCGATTTTCAGTAATTCTTCTGGCCAGCCCTTCGGCAATGGCAGTTTTTCCTACACCAGCCTCACCAACCAGCAGCGGGTTGTTTTTGCGGCGACGACATAATGTCTGAATGACTCGTTCAACCTCTTTTTCACGTCCAATCAGAGGATCTATTCGGTTAGCAGCTGCCTGGCTGTTCAGATTGATGGTGTAGCTTTCCAGCGGGCTGCCTGAATCCCGTTGCTCGCTGTCAGTACTGTCCTCATTTTTTTCAGATTCGCTGTTCTGTGCTGTCTTGTCTATCTTGTGGGAAATATAATTCACCACATCCAGTCGTGTTGCGCCTTTCTGCTGTAAAAAATAAACTGCGTGTGAATCTTTCTCGCCAAAAATTGCGACCAGGACGTTAGCACCGGTGACTTCTTTTTTGCCGGAGGATTGGACATGGAGAATCGCTCTTTGGATGACCCGCTGAAAGCCCAGAGTAGGCTGGGTGTCAACATCCCCAGATCCTTCTACTACTGGTGTATGGCGGGCAATATGATCCTGCAGGGACTTGCGCAAATCCTCGATATCAACTGTACAGGCAAGCAACACTTTTATAGCGCTGGGATTATCTAGCAGAGCCAGTAGCAGGTGTTCAACCGTAATGAATTCGTGACGTTTTTGTCGTGACTCGACGAAAGCCATATGCAAACTTACTTCCAATTCTTGCGCAATCATATTATTCCTTCTCCATCACACACATGAGTGGATGCTGATTTTGTTTTGAGAATTCATTGACCTGTTGTACTTTTGTGGCTGCAATATCGCCAGGATAAGTTCCACATATTCCTGCACCTTCAGTGTGAATTTTCAACATAATTCGGGTTGCCATTTCTTCATCCATGAAGAAAAAATGGCGCAACACCTTTACCACGAAATCCATGGGGGTAAAATCATCATTAATCAGTATTACCTTATATAAAGGTGGGGGGGTCAATCTGGTCTTGCCTTTTTCGATAACACTTTCAGGATTTCGGTTATTTGCTGCCATGGCTTACGTTTTCGATGTTCTGGGTCTGGTATTTTATAAGAAAAATATTTAATCAGTACTGACTTCTGTATTCTAACCGCTAACCCGATCTTTCCGGTGCTTATAGCTACCTTGTTTCCCGGAATCATCTGGGTCGATTACGACAAAGTTCCTGCCTTCCTTGAGTGATTAGTCAGGTAGTTATTTGTCTCATTTCATAAGTGAAAATTTGTAGCATCAACATCATATCTTTGCTTGACTTGGGACATATTTTGCGTAAAACTGCAACCGGCGTTTGGCTTCAAGTTTTCTGCAGTACTGGTTAGAGCCGTTTGCGGTCTTGAAATTCAAATAGTATCAGGGTATCCGGCCCAGTTTTTTATAGGAAGTAGAAATGGCAACAGGCACAGTAAAATGGTTTAATGATTCTAAAGGATTTGGTTTTATTACACCGGATGACGGCAGCGAGGATTTATTCGCGCATTTTTCCGCAATCAATATGTCAGGCTTCAAGACCCTGAAGGAAGGCCAAAAAGTAAGCTTTGAAGTTACGCAAGGACCAAAAGGCAAGCAAGCTTCAAATATTCAAGCTCCCTGATTCTGACGGTGTAAGAGCCGACCTTTCGGGTTAGTTTTCCCCCGGCCTGAAGTTTTTATAATGCCAGGCCGGGGGTTGATTTCTGAAATAAGCTGACTGAAGTAAATGTTACAGAGAATATCAGTCTAATAAGTTCTATTACATTCTTTGTATCATTGCACTCCCAAATTCTGAAGAAGTGGCCTGCCTGGCATTCGGTGTAAGTCTTGCCAGATCATAGGTCATGATTTTGTCTTGTATCGTTTTCTCCATTGAGCTGATAATGATATCGGCTGCTTCGTGCCAGTTAATGTATCTGAGCATCATTTCTGCTGACAGGATGATTGATCCTGGATTGACTTGATCCTTGCCAGCGTACTTTGGTGCTGTGCCGTGTGTCGCCTCAAATATCGCTATGCTGTCGCTCAAATTTGCTCCGGGAGCGATTCCGATACCACCCACCTGTGCAGCCAGAGCGTCAGAAATATAGTCACCATTTAAATTAAGTGTGGCGATAACATCGTATTCATCCGGACGCAGCAAGATTTGCTGGAGGAAGGCATCAGCAATAACATCCTTGATGGTAATTTCATTACCATCATACCGCAGTTTCATCCACGGACCGCCATCCAGTAATTCTGCGCCAAATTCTTTTGCTGCTAGTTCGTAACCCCATTTCTTGAAAGCCCCTTCTGTGAATTTCATAATATTTCCTTTGTGCACCAAGGTGACAGAGCGCCGTTTATGGTCAATCGCATACTGAATGGCTTTCCTGATCAAACGTTCGCTGCCTTCTTTTGAAACCGGTTTTATCCCGATCGCAGAAGATTGAGGAAATCGGATCTTGGTGATTTCCATTTCTGTTGTCAGGAAATTAATTACTTTTCCAACAGCTGCTGTTCCAGCTTCCCATTCGATGCCCGCATAGATATCTTCCGAGTTTTCGCGAAATATGATCATATCTACTTTCTCCGGTTGTTTGACCGGGCTGGGAACCCCTTGGAAATACCGTACCGGGCGCAGACAAACATACAGATCCAGCAGTTGGCGTAATGCTACATTGATTGACCGAATGCCACCGCTTACTGGTGTGGTCAATGGCCCCTTGATGGATACCACAAATTCCTTTGCTGCTTGCAAGGTTTCGTCTGGCAGCCAGACATCCTGTCCATAGACGCGAGTCGATTTCTCACCCGCGTAAATTTCCATCCAGGAAATTTTCCGGGAATCACCATATGCTTTTTTTACTGCGCCATCGATCACTTTGATCATGACGGGTGTGATATCTATACCTGTACCATCTCCCTCAATAAAAGGGATGATCGGGTTATCTGGTACGATCAGGGTAGAGTCATTTTTTACCTGAATTTTGCTGCCGATGGCCGGTACCTTGATATGTTGATACATCGTGTCTCCAAGAAGTTAAAAAATTATATTGACTCATGAATGCTGGACTCGCCGGACTCTTGATCTATTCTCTGATCGTTTAACTTTTCCTCTGCAGATATATTCAGGGAATTAAAATTTTCCAGGGAGGGCAGCTGTTCCAGCGATTGCAAATTCAGATCATCAAGAAAATGCCGGGTGGTTGCATAAAGATAAGGCTTGCCCGGTATCTCGCGTTGCCCAATAGTTTCAATCCAGCCGCGTGATTCCAGGGTTTTAATAACTTGTGTAGAAACCGCTACCCCCCGGATTTCTTCAATATCTCCACGGGTGACGGGTTGTCGGTAGGCGATGATGGCTAATGTTTCCATTACTGCACGCGAATAACGGGGTGGCCTTTGTGGGTTAAGTCGATCCAGGAAAATTTGCATTTCAGGCTTGCTTTGGAAACGCCAGCCTCCAGCAACTAAAACCAATTCTATTCCGCTGTTACACCATTTCTCATCCAGGATTGTCAGGGATTCATGCAGCATTTTTTTATCAATATTACCCTCAAAGAGTTTCTTGAGATCATTAATGGTCAAAGGCTCAGACGTGGTTAACAATGCGGCTTCAACAACCCTGACGACCTGATCATTCAGCGAAAGAACCAGGTTCGCTTCAATTGGCTCGGTCAGAATGGCAGGTGTGGACATAAATTGTTCCAAAGCGATCTGATTGAACAATATCAACCAGCGCTTCCCGGGCCAGCTCCAGCAACGCAAGGAAACTGGCTACAAGTTTATGAATATTGGAGATATTACTGAATAATTCAGTAAAGGAAGCACTGCCTCGAGGCTGCAGATTTTTCAGAATTTCACTCATGCATGCTCGTACAGAGATGGCTTCATATCGGATGGTGTGGTTGCGGTTAAGTTTGAGGCGTTCCGTCAGTGCAAGCCAGGTATCACACAAATCCTGAGGATTGACATCAGGGAACTGTCTTTCGGCAATGAAATCTGTCCAGACAGAGGTCAACATAAAATCTTTACCGACAAGCGGGAGGTTATGTAGGTGGATAGCCGCTTGCTTGATGCGTTCATATTCCAAGAGCCGTTGTACCAGCTCTGCCCGGGGATCGGCTTCCTCTTCCTGAATGATGGCCGGGTGCGGTAGCAGCATGCGAGATTTGATATCGATCAGTAACGCAGTCATGAGCAAATACTCAGCCGCCAGCTCAAGCTGATCCGCACGCATGGTTTCAACATAAGCGATATATTGCCGCGTGAGTTCGGCCATGGGGATATCAAGAATATCCAGGTTATGCTTGCGGATCAGATAAAGCAGCAGATCAAGCGGTCCTTCAAAGGTTTCCAGAAAAACCTGGAGTGCCTCGGGTGGAATGTATAAATCTTGTGGAATCTCCAGTAGCGGTATGCCTTGTACTCTTGCAATCGGGTCGTTCAGCGCAGCGTTATCCAATATATTCCCGGTGTCTGCAAGGGTTTGTCTGGATATGTCATTCATCACGGATACCCGATCCCCAGTGCCGCTCTGACATCCCGCATGGTTTCTTCTGCCAGTTGATTGGCTTTTTCACATCCTTCGGCGACAATTTTTTTTACTTGAGCAGGGTCTTCCTGATACATTTTGGCACGTTCCAGAATAGGCGCCTGTTCTTCCCGTATTGATTGAATGATCGGTTGTTTACATTCCAGGCACCCGATCCCTGCGGTTGTGCAGCCTTGCCATACCCATTTCCGGGCATCTTCTGATGAATAAAGCTGGTGGAATTGCCATACCGGGCATTTCTCCGGGTTACCAGGGTCGTTGCGGCGGACGCGTGCTGGATCAGTCGGCATGGTGCGAATTTTTCGAGCAATACTGTCCACATCTTCGCGCAAACCAATTGTGTTGCCATACGATTTGGACATCTTCTGGCCATCCAGACCAGGCATTTTGGACGCTTTGGTCAATAGCGTTTGTGGCTCAGGCAAAATGACCTTGCTTCTTCCTTCCAGATAGCCGGATAGCCGCTCGCGATCATCCATGCTGAGATTTTGTTGTCCCTTCAGCAGTAATCTGGCTTCGGATAGCGCATTTTCGTCACCTTGTTCCTGATAGCGGTTACGCAGTTCACCATAAAGCTTTCCTTTTTTAGAGCCCATTCTTTTGATGGCTTGCGTTACTTTGTTCTCGAAATCCGGTTCTTTACCAAAGATATGGTTAAACCGGCGGGATACCTCACGCGTAAACTCCAAATGAGGCGCCTGGTCTTCTCCTACAGGAACAAGATTGGCCCGGTAAACCAGTATGTCAGCGCTTTGTAGGAGGGGATACCCGAGAAAACCGTAGGTGCTGAGATCCTTCGCAACAAGTTTTTCCTGCTGATCCTTGTAAGTAGGGACACGTTCCAGCCAGCCAAGCGGGGTAATCATTGATAATAATAAGTATAACTCGGCGTGTGCGGGGACTTTCGACTGAATGAACAAGGTTGCTTGTGCAGGATCTACCCCTGCTGCCAGCCAATCGACCACCATGTTCCAGCTATGCTGCTCAATGATTTCAGGGGAGTCGTAATGAGTCGTCAATGCATGCCAATCAGCTACAAAAAAGAGGCATTCATATTTCTGTTGCAGGGCCAGCCAGTTTTTCAATACACCATGGTAATGTCCCAGATGTAGATTTCCTGTAGGGCGCATGCCTGAGAGAACGCGATCAACAAACATTTTTACAGAGCTCCGGATAGCATGGAATCGAAGAAAAAATATAAGGGTGTCTGGTGAAACGTAGAAAAATACTATTTATACATAAAGACCAAAAAGTATGACGATCATCTGCTTGGTGATTGTAATTAGAGGCCACAGCACCACACCCAGGACACCGCTGACGAGTAGCACCAGCAAAATTACGAAACCATAAGGTTCAATTTGGGCAAATTTCCAGGCAAGCTTGTTGGGCAGCAGACTTACTGCAATACGCCCACCATCAAGCGGTGGCAGAGGTAAGAGGTTCAGTACCATCAAAACCACATTGATTTCGATACCAGCAATACCCATTAGTATCATGGGTTTGACATAAATGCCGTCAGGTGCGTTGATTCCGAATTTGATGATGGCTGCCCAGAAGAAAGCCATCAACAGGTTGGCGCCCGGGCCGGCGGCAGCTACCCACAGCATGTTTTTTTTGGGCTGTCGTAACTGGTTGAAATTAACAGGAACCGGTTTGGCCCAGCCAAAAAGCAGGCCGTTACCCATTACCAGTTTGCTGGCCAGGAACATCATTAAGGGAAGCAGGATAGTGCCAAAGGGATCGATGTGCCTGAGCGGATTCAGGCTGATACGCCCGGCTTTTTCTGCGGTCAGATCACCAAAATGCCGGGCAACGTAGCCGTGGGCGGCCTCATGCAATGTGATGGCAAAAATAACAGGCAGTGCGTAAATAGCGATACCTTGAATGATGTCATCCATTTGTGATTCCGAAGGGTGAGAGATCTCCTTTTCCAAGGCGGGCGATTCTCGGGGTTGCTTCCGTCAGGTCAATTACCGTAGTCATGTTGGTGCCACATGAGCCGGCATCCATGATTAACTCGACCTGATGTTCCAGGCGCTGGCGTATTTCTTCGGCATCATTTAGTGGCAGCTCGTCCTCTGGGAGGATAAGTGTTGAACTCAGCAGAGGTTCATTTAATTCGGCTAATAATGCCTGTGTGACAGGGTGCTCAGGGATGCGTAGCCCGATTGTATGTCGCTTGGGATGTTGAAGCCGGCGCGGGACTTCGCGGCTCGCAGTCAGAATAAAAGTATAACTGCCGGGTGTGGTAGCTTTAAGCAGACGATATTGCGCATTATCTACTTTGGCATACGTTGCTATTTCCGCCAGATCCCGGCACACCAGTGTGAAATTATGATCCTGACCCACTTTTCGGATGGTGCGTATACGATCCATTGCCTCCTTGTTGCCGATCTGGCAACCCAGTGCATAACAGGAATCGGTCGGATAAACAATTATGCCGCCTTCGCGAACGATATCAGCTGCCTGGCGGATAAGTCTTAAGTGAGGTGTTTGTGGGTGTATGGAAAAAAATTGAGCCATGGCTATTTTTTAAGCGGTTATATAAGGAAATTACAGCAGCTTCATGATCGAGTGAAATAGGATAATTTTCCAGAGAATAATAATCTGGTTTATCCGGCTTGCTTATATTTGTGGTTACTGTATTAACTTTCCTGAATGTCTGGAATTTTCCATTCTGACCATATTGGGGTACATTCGGGCGGTAATGCAGGTAACCGGCCCAGATCAAAGTAACTTTCTCCCGGGCCGTGGTAGTCGGATCCGCACGACGCATATAGATTCATGTGAGAAGCCAGTTGTGCAAATTGCCGAGTTTGTTCGGGCGTATGGCTGGAAGAGACAACCTCTATTCCTGTGCCTCCCAGCTCACAAAATTCGCTGAGTAATTGTTCGAGCAAGTTATTACCCAGCTTGTAGCGAGCTGGATGGGCAATAACAGCCTGACCTCCACTGCCACGGATCCAGTCTATGGCTTCGCTCAGGCTGGTCCATACGTGTGAGACATAACCGGGCTTGCCTTTAACCAGGAATTTCTTGAATACGGATTTGACGTCCTTGGCGTATCCCTGGCTAGCCAGGAAGCGGGCGAAGTGTGTGCGACCGATCAATCTGCTTTCACCAGCCTGGGCGCGAGCCCCCTCAAGGCTGCCATGAATACCGTATTTATCCAGTTGTGCAGCAATTGCTTGTGCCCGATCCATACGGCCATCCCGGATTTCTTCTAGTCCATCTGCCAGGGGTGGATGCTCGGGGTTGATTCCAAGTCCTATGATGTGTAAAGTTCGGCTGTGCCACGTGACAGAGATCTCAACGCCGTTGATTAATGTGATATTTTCCTGCAGGGCACAGTGGCGGGCTTCACTCAACCCGGCAATATCGTCATGATCTGTTAATGCCAGTATATTTACACCGCGCGAGGCAGCGTGCGCCAATAATCGGGAGGGTGATAACATCCCATCGGATATGGTTGAGTGGCTGTGCAAGTCAATGTTTAGCATCGAAGAATATGTGATCACAAGGTTCCTCATCATAGCAAAACAGCCATAATAAAAATAGCTTACTTAACGGGCACAGGTGTTGTGGGTAGCAACTATTGTCGTGTTTTTACTGGGAGCTTTTATGTATATACATCTCACAGATGAACTAACGGCTGCGTTGCAACTTGTTTTTACGAGTGCTTTTTGGACAGCATTTGTTGCTGCCAGTAAATAATTGAGCTGTTTCTTGTGATGGCGGGTAAATATGCGCCAGAGTCAGAATATGGCGCATATGTATAGATGGTAAGGCTGATTAATCTTGCATGCCTGCAAGAGAGGCTGTTTGTTCTGATTTTATTTTGCCTGCATAGCCTTCATTGTATTTTGCGACATATCTTTCAAACAAGAAGGCTATGCATGACATGATACAGGCCACGCTGACAGTGCTGGTAAGCTGTTTGTAATTATGAAGTTTTAAGGTTGACTCTTTTCTTCTTTGGCTGAAGATGAGCTGGTAGCCATTCCTTCAGGTTCCTCTATAGCATCGAGATCTGGGGCGGAATCACGCTCCATGAAAGCTGAGGGAGGTGGTTTCTCCATTGAGTGCCCGTCAAGGCTTTTTTTCTCTTCGCAGGCACTTAACGCCAAGATGGCTGCGCATGCGATTGCTAAAAATGAAAATCTAAACATTTAAACCTCCTATGTTCATCGTTTTGTTTACGAGTACTAGCATAATCGAACTTTTCCGTTTATTCAAATTTGATTCAGGAAAGCCGAAGGCTTTAACCGCTCTGATAATGTTTGCAGGGCTGTTGATTTCGTTTTGTGCTTGCGCCCGGGATGTATCGGAGGTGTCCAATGGTATGGTATTTGGGTCTGCAGCAACTGAGTCCATATCACTTAAACCTATCGTGGTGACGGCTGATCCTTTAAGTGGAACTCAGGCAGATATACCCAAGCCTGTATCAATTTTGCAACGAGAACGTATTCAAACACATGATTTACGTAACATTGGTGAGGCAGTTTCTCAGGAGTTGGGTGTGTCCAGCAGTGATTTCGGGCCGGCAGTCGGTCGCCCGATAATCCGCGGCCTGGGTGGCGCGCGGGTGCGGGTGCTGGAGGATGGTGTCGGTACGATGGATGTTTCCACGGTCAGCCCTGATCATGCCGTGGCAGTAGAGGCATTGTTTGCCGATCAGGTTGAAATTTTTCGCGGGCCTTCGGCTTTGCTTTATGGCTCCGGAGCCAGTGGTGGGGTGGTGAATGTCGTGAATCAACGAATACCAGATCATATTCCTGATAAAACGGAGGGAGATCTGTATGGGCATTACAGTTCGGTTGCTGATGATTTTACGGGAGCATTCCGACTTAATACGGGGGGCGGACATTTTGCCTGGCATCTGGATGGAATGAAGCGGCACACCGGGAATTATTCGATACCCGGTTTCGCGCAGATTGAGCCAGAGCCCAGTGCGAGAAAAGGTGTGCTTGAGAACAGTGATGTCCGGACAGAAAATTTTTCCAGTGGTTTGTCTTATATTGATGAACGGGGGTTTTTAGGGATTGCGGTTAGTCGCTTTATTAATCACTATGGTGTGCCCGGACATGATCACGGGCATGACGAAGATTTGCATGATGACGATGTTGCGCCGGGCCATGAAGAAGGGGCGCGAATCAGACAAAAACAGACGCGTTTTGATATGAAGGGAGCATTAAATCGACCTTTGCCCGGGTTGCAGAAAATAAAACTGCGCTGGGGTTATAACGATCATGCGCATCGGGAATCGGGAGATGATGGGAGCGGAACATTGCTGTTAAATCGTGAGTGGGATGGTCGGCTTGAGATGCTGCACCAGCCCTTAAACAATTGGAAGGGCGTGCTGGGATTACAATACCAGAACCGCAATCTTGCTACTGCTGGTGAAGAAGCCTTTGTTCCCGATTCTCGCTTGGATTCACTGGGAATGTTTTTGCTGGAAAAACTGAATGTCGGACGCTGGATTGTTGAAGTGGGTGGGCGCTTTGAACATCAATGGACAGAGCGTAAAAATGACGCTGTCGCAGTCAGTCATAACATATTCAGTATTTCGAGTGGTGCAACGTGGAAATTTCAGGAGGATTATTCGCTGGGCGGGAGTCTTTCCTACGCGCTGCGCGCCCCGGCATTGGAAGAGCTGTATTCCAACGGGCCGCATCTGGCCACAAATACATTTGAAGTGGGCAAAACTACGCTCTCGCCGGAAAAGACCAGTAGTATTGATCTGTCTCTGAGCAAACAGAACGGGAATTTAAACTGGACACTTAACCTGTTTGCTAAACGGATCAATGATTTTATATTTTTACGGGAATCAGATTTGACAGGTGACAGATTGCCGGATCGTGTTGATATCAAGGGTGCGTTGGACAAGGATGGCTTGTTATTACTGAATTACGATCAGAGTAATGCAAATTTCATAGGAGCGGAATTCGAGACGAATATTCATCTGCTAAACGATCGTCACGGCAAACTGGATTTGCGATTGTGGACTGACTACGTGCGTGGGCGGCTGTCCACAGGGGGATATTTGCCACGGATAACGCCACTTCGTTTTGGTGGGGCGCTCGATTATGTCTATGGCCCCTGGCGAGGGAAGGTTGATGTGATGCAAGTATATAAACAGACTGATACCGCTTCACTGGAAACAGCTACTGCCGGCTATACGATGCTGAATATTCAGCTGGATTACGGGTTTGACTGGGGAGAGATGAATTGCAGCCTGTTCGTGCGAGGCTCCAACTTGTTAAATGAAGAGGCGCGGCGACATACCTCCTTTTTAAAGGATCGCGCGCCATTGCCCGGGCGTTCTGGTCTTGCGGGAGTGCGTGTGAATTTTTAGGATGAATACTATGATGAACTCAGGCTTCCGGGGTGGCTGAAATTCATTGATTCATTGCAAGCTTTTTGTTCGCAACGATTATGCTGTTTTCATATTTGATATATTCGAGATAATCAATTGATTTTAATATGTTTTTATAGGAATTAATCCGATGGAATGGTAAGTATGCTAGACTTGACCGGTTGCCTGTAAGCTTGACTGTTTTTAGAAATATTATTATTGATAGATACTGGAAAAATGAAAACTATTTTGCCTGTGATGCTGCTTGGTTTTGTGTTGTTTGCGTTGGGTGGTTGCACTAGAAATAATGACTACATGCCATTATCAGGCGCGACAGGTGAAAAGATTTTTAAGGAAGCCTGTGTGCAGTGTCATACGCCTGTAAGCGGCAACGTAATGATATTGAGGCCCGAGATGGCTAATGCGGATGCTATCATGGAAAGAGTGAAGAATGGCAAAGGAATCGGGATGCCCGCTTTTCCAAATTTGACAGGGGATTCTGCGCAGAGTCTGGCGGAGTATGTGCTGATAAATAGTGTGACTAGATAAATCAGTGCTGGTTTTTATTCCTCTCTAAATTAAGGTGGGAGTCGTTTTGTATAACTGCGCAATGCCTGGTAATTCCACTGTCCTGCAGCAAAAATCCGACTGTATGACTTGCAGTTTTCGAGAGTTGTGTCTGCCGGTGGGGTTGACTGATGAGGAAATAGAGTATCTTGGTAATCTGATCAATTATAAATTCAAGGTGCGGAGAGGCGAGTATTTGTCGCATGCCGGATCTGATTTCAAGTCACTCTACGCAGTAAAAAACGGCTCCTTTAAAACTTGTGTGCTGAAGGTGGATGGGCGCCAGCAGGTGACTGGCTTTTATATGACAGGCGAGCTGCTGGGACTGGATGCGATCAGTCCGGAGAAGCATACTTGTGACACGGTTGCGCTGGTTGATAGTGAAGTCTGTGAAGTGCCTTTCAAAAAACTTGAGGAAATCGGGCAAAATATTCCTTCATTGATGAGTCAGCTTCACAAGATTATGAGCCGTGAAATTGTGCAGGACAGAGGGGTTATGATGCTACTGGGCAGCATGCGGGCAGAAGAACGGCTGGCTGCTTTTTTGCTTAACCTATCTACCCGCCTGGCCAGACGGGGGTATTCGCCAACGGATTTTATTTTGAGAGCAACAAGGGAAGATATTGGCAGTTATCTGGGGCTCAAGCTGGAAACAGTCAGTCGATCATTCTCCAAGCTGCAGGAGGAAGGGCTTATCACGGTTAATATCAAACATATCACATTACATGACGTTGATAAGTTGAACCTCAGAATTGGTAATTCAGCGGACTGATTTCGGTTTCATCCGATTTGAAAAATGAGTTTTCTTGAGCACAGGATCTGCCATGTTATAATGGCGTGCGGTGCCAGAGGTGATTTTCTGCGCCGAGGAAATTTCTTGTTTTATTAACTTTTTATAACATAATTTACAATTCGCACTTATCAAAATAGGGTGCCTTCATTAAGGAAGTACGTCGATAAGTAGCGGTTAACCCTAGGGAGAATGCATGTCAGTTACTATGCGGCAAATGTTGGAAGCGGGTGTTCATTTTGGTCATCAAACCCGTTTCTGGAACCCGAAAATGGCGCCATATATTTTTGGCCAGCGTAATAAAATTCATATCGTTAATCTTGAGCATACGCTTGTCATGTTCAGAGATGCGCTGGATTATGCCCGCAGGTTAGCAGCGAACAAAGAAACAATTCTTTTCGTGGGAACCAAGCGTCAGGCACGTGATATTGTTAAAGAAGAAGCAATCCGGTGTGGCGCTCCTTATGTTAATCAGCGCTGGTTGGGAGGGATGCTGACCAATTTCAAGACGATCAGGCAATCGATCAAGCGTTTGCAAGATATGGAAAAAATGGTGCAAGACGGAACATTAAACAAGCTGGTAAAGAAAGAGGCTCTTGATTTTCAGCGTGAATTAGAAAAATTGAACGCCAGTCTTGGCGGCATCAAGGAGATGAAAGGGCTGCCGGATGCCATGTTTGTGATTGATGTGGGGTATCAGAAAGGCACGATTATCGAGGCGAATAAACTGGGTATTCCGGTCGTGGGTGTAGTAGATACCAATCATAACCCGGCCGGTATTCAATATGTGATACCGGGAAATGATGACTCCAGCCAAGCGATACGACTTTATGCGCGCGCCATGGCGGATGCCATTCTGGAGGGGCGCAACCAAGCCATCCAGGAAATTGTCGAGATAGGTAAAACTGATAGTGAAGTTCTGTCTGGTCAAGATCTGTCTGCAGATGCATAAATGATCTCCGTTACCACCTCTTATTGAAATAGATTATTCAAAGTTTTTGTATTAACCGGATCCGGAGTCAGTATGGCAGAGATTACTGCAAGCATGGTTAAAGAATTGCGCGAGCTTACCGGCTTGGGCATGATGGAATGTAAAAAAGCCTTATCCGAGGCTGGTGGAGATATGAAAGCCGCTGAGGATTTATTGCGGATCAGAAGTGGAGCCAAAGCAAGTAAAGCGGCTGCTCGTATTGCTGCAGAAGGAGTTATTAGCGGATTTATTACCGTTGATGGCAAACAGGGAGCGCTGATAGAGGTTAACTGTGAAACCGACTTTGTTGCCAAGAATGAAGATTTCATCAATTTTGCCGGCGATCTGGCGAAGCTGATGGTGAGTCAAAGTGTTTCAGATACAGCATTATTGGCTGAAATGCCTCTGGCTGGTGGAGAAACGGTTGAATCTGTTCGCAAGGCTTTGATTATGAAGCTGGGCGAAAATATTAGTATTCGTCGTGGGATCAGTTACCATGCCGAAGGTCGTCTCGCGATGTATCTACACGGGAGCAGGATCGGTGTAATGGTTGATTATTCGGGGGGAGACGAAGCCTTGGGTAAAGATATAGCCATGCATATTGCGGCCAGCAAGCCTGTTTGCGTATCAAGTGCACAAGTCCCCGTTGATTTACTTGAGCATGAGCGTCAGATATTTACTGCCCAGGCAGCAGAAAGTGGCAAACCGGCTAATATAATTGAGAAAATGGTGGAAGGGCGAGTTACCAAATATTTGGCAGAAGTTACATTGTTAGGCCAGCCTTTTGTTAAAGATCCCGAGCAGACTGTTGAGAAGCTGTTAAAAACAAAATCTGCTGAAGTCAGCAATTTTACACTGTACGTTGTAGGTGAGGGAATCGAAAGGAAATCTGATGATTTTGCAGCTGAGGTTATGGCGCAGGTAAGTCAGTCAAAATAAGAATGTTTTCCAGCGATTGGTTTGACCGGGCATGTGGCAGAGGTAAATGATAACTTATCACTATAAGCTAGGATCTGTTGAGATTCAGTATCTGGTGTAGGTGGGTTGTGCTACAACCTGAGCCTGTTCATCAGGCGTAAATTCTGTATATTTTCTATAGGTTTCTAATGGATTATTGGGGCTCAATTCACGTATGAACAGAGGCGCAGTGAGTAAAGATGGACCCCTGTTGTTTAGGCCAGGCAGACGATCCGGACGCGGCGATACGAACAATCGTCAGTTGGTAGAGACCGTGTATGGATAATACGCACAGGCAGTTCCTGGCGCGATTTGTCAGTCGAATTTAGCAAATGGAACACGATCTTTCTTTCAGGCGTATTTTGTGCAATAACAAGACCGACCGCAACTTCTTGTCAGCCATTTCCCTATCTACTGTCATCATTTCAGGTGAATCTCAACAGAATCTGGAGTGGCTGTTGATGGTGTATGAATAGCGGCGTGATCAATTTTCAGGAAGACGTTACGATAAATCTCCATTACACGAGCATATATGCCAGCCGTCTATAAACGTATTTTATTGAAGTTGTCGGGCGAGGCTCTTATGGGTGATGCGCAGTATGGCATTGATCGTACAGTGGTTGAGCGTATCGTTGTCGAGATTGCCGGAGTGTTGCAGTTAGGCGTTGAGGTTGCGATTGTGGTAGGTGGGGGTAATATTTTTCGTGGCATGAAATCCGCGGGAGATGGCATGGATCGCGTAACAGCTGACTATATGGGAATGCTTGCTACCACCATGAATGCTTTAGCATTACACGATGCGATGAGGCGGAATGGCGTCGTCTCACGGGTACAATCAGCTTTGCGGATAGATCAGGTCGTGGAACCTTATATTCGTGGCAAGGCTTTACGTTATTTAAATGAACGTAAAGTGGTCATATTTGCTGCGGGGACTGGTAATCCTTTTTTTACTACGGATACAGCAGCTGCCTTGCGTGGTATGGAAATGAATGCCAACATAGTTCTCAAGGCGACCAAAGTTGATGGGATTTATACCAGTGACCCTTTTGAAAATAAAGATGCACAACGTTTTCGTAACCTGACTTTTGATGAGGCAATTAATAAAAACCTTCAGGTAATGGATGCTACTGCACTGACCTTGTGCCGTGATCAGAAACTTCCCATCAATGTATTCAGTATTTTTAAGACCGGAGCACTCAAACGAGTTATCATGGGTGAAGATGAAGGGACTTTGGTAATTATTTGAATTTTTGGACATTATCTAAAATATCGTTATTCCTCGCGGTATATGGCAGAGCACATGTGCATTGTTGTAATCGCTTTTTAATGTCAATATCTACTTAAATATGATTGCTGATATAAAAAAGGCTACTGAGCAGAAAATGCAAAAAAGCCTGGATGCACTTAAAGTTGATTTCAGCAAAGTAAGAAGTGGACGTCCACATACAGGGCTGCTGGATCATATAACAGTTGACTACTATGGAACACCTACACCGATCAGACAGCTTGCGAATGTAACTCTGGCTGATGCGCGGACTATAGGCGTTATTCCATGGGATAAAAAAGCATTTTCAGCCATTGAAAAAGCGATACGAGATTCTGATATGGGCTTGAATCCGATGACTGCGGGTGAAATGGTGAGGGTGCCTATGCCTCCCTTGACAGAAGAAAGACGCAAGGACTTGACCAAGATTGTTAGAACGGAAGCGGAAACAGCTCGTATCGCGATGAGGAATATTCGGCGTGATGCTAATACCCAGTTGAAAGAATTGTTGAAGGACAAGTTGATCGCGGAAGATGAAGATCGCCGTGCGCAGGATGATATCCAGAAACTGACAGACCGATATATTGCCGAGGTAGACAAGCTGCTGCAAGCCAAAGAAGCAGAATTGATGGCTGTCTGATATATGCCTTCAATATTGAGTTCAACTCGTGGAATCCCGGAAACCGGGATGATACCCAAGCATATCGCTATTATCATGGATGGTAATGGCCGGTGGGCAAAGCAGCGTTATCTGCCACGAATAGCAGGACATACTCAGGGTGTTGAGGCGGTACGAGGTACGATTAAAGCCTGCATTGAAAGAGGCGTTCCGTATCTGACAGTTTTTGCGTTCAGTAGTGAAAACTGGCGAAGACCTGCGGAAGAGGTCAAGCTGCTGATGCAACTGTTTCTCGCTGCGCTTGAACGGGAGGTTACCAGCTTGCATGAAAATGGAGTCCGATTCCGGGTGATTGGTGATCTTTCGAAATTTGATCCCAGAGTAATCGAATGTGTTCGGCATGGTGAGATGCTTACTGCCGGAAATACTCGTTTGCATTTTACGGTGGCTGCAAATTACGGAGGACGCTGGGATATCATGCAAGCTGTACGCAAAATGATCGCCCAACGCTCTGATTCAACTATGGATTTTAATGAATCTGATCTTTCTAGATACCTGACTATGGCGGATGCTCCCGAGCCAGATTTATTCATTCGCACCGGAGGAGAATGTCGGATCAGTAATTTTCTGCTCTGGCAACTTGCGTATACCGAACTATATTTTACCGATACCTTGTGGCCAGATTTCAATGTATCAACTCTTGACAAGGCTATCCTTTCCTATCAGAAACGTGAGCGCAGATTTGGTCAAACAAGTGAGCAGCTTGCAAGTCGGCAGGAAATCAAGGATACGATCTTGAACGAAAATAAAGTTTAACCATCATTGTTCAATTAACGGGACTCACCCGTTCATGCTTAGCACCCGACTCTTTACCGCACTCATATTATTGACCGCCTTTCTGGCGGCATTATTTTATCTACCGGATATTTTCTGGGCAGTATTACTCCTGGGATTGACTGTTACAGCAGCCAGAGAGTGGTGCCGTCTGGGGCGTTTCTCAATTGGCCAGACTGTTCTTTATATGATTTTTACCACCTTGCTGGGAGGGGAGCTATTATTCCTGACCAGCATGGCGGTAGCCAGAAATCCGGCAGATTCATCGATGATCTGGTTTTATATTGCATCTGCCATCTTCTGGCTGTTAGCGGTACCTTACCAATTGGTAACAATCCAACCCATCCGCAATGTGTGGGTATTCATGTTAACCGGCTGGCTGGTATTGCTGCCGGCGTGTCTGTCACTATATCAGCTTCGTGCGATGGATCCATTATTGTTACTTGGATTCATGGGAGTAGTGTGGGTATCTGACAGCGTTGCTTATTTTATCGGGCGTACCTATGGCAAGCATAAACTTGCCCCGCAGATCAGTCCTGGAAAGACGTGGGAGGGAGTGGCTGCTGCGCTAGTTGGCGTATTGATCTATGCATTGATCTGGTTTTGCATAGTAGATAGAGAAAACAAGCTGATTAGCTTGCTGGTTCCTTTATTGCTTGTGCTCGCGGTGCTGGGAATAGTGGGTGATCTGTTTGAATCACTGTTGAAACGGCAGGCAGGCGTTAAGGATAGTGGCAATATTCTGCCAGGTCACGGCGGTATACTGGATCGTATTGATGCGTTGATCCCAGTTTTACCTGTTGCTGCGCTATCGGCCATCTTATTTTATTCGACTGAATTATGACTCCAATCCGTCATCTGACCATCTTGGGCTCGACCGGCAGCATTGGGGAAAGCACATTGGACGTGGTAGCCAGACATCCCGACCGGTTTCAGGCGGTTGCCCTGACTGCCGACAAGAATGTTGAAAAAATGTTTGAGCAGTGCAAACGATTTTACCCGTCGTACGCTGTGATGCTCAACGCTCAGAGTGCCGAGCAACTGGAAGCTAAATTGCGTGTGGCAGGCTTGGGTACCATGGTGCTTTCAGGTATCGAATCACTGGAAAAAGTAGCATCTTTACCAGAAATCGATACGGTTATGGCAGCGATTGTTGGCGCGGCAGGTATTCGTCCGACACTCTCGGCTGCGCAGGCGGGCAAACATATTCTTCTGGCTAACAAGGAGACGCTGGTGATGGCTGGACGTATCTTTATGGATACGATCAGACAATATCATGCAACGTTATTACCGATAGACAGCGAACACAATGCGATTTTTCAGTCATTGCCACAACATTACAATGGAGATCTGATTAGTTCTGGGGTGCGCCGGATATTGCTTACTGCCTCGGGAGGACCTTTCCATAAAGCAGATTTGCAGACCCTGTCAACCGTTACGCCGGAGCAAGCTTGTGCTCATCCCAATTGGGTAATGGGCAGAAAAATATCGGTTGATTCAGCTACCATGATGAATAAAGGGCTGGAAGTCATTGAGGCGCACTGGCTGTTTAATGTGGAACCCGAAAAAATCCAGGTGGTTGTTCATCCGCAAAGCGTCATTCATTCTATGGTTGAATATATTGATGGCTCGGTGCTTGCCCAACTCGGTAATCCGGATATGCGCACACCGATAGCGCATGCGTTGGGTTATCCCGAGAGAATAGAAAGTGGTGTGCAATCCATGGATATTTTCAAAATTGCACAATTGAATTTTGAGGCTCCGGATTTCGAGCGATTCCCCTGTCTCAGGCTTGCATATGAAGCCCTTTCAAAGGGAGGTAATATGCCCGCCGTACTGAATGCCGCCAATGAAGTTGCGGTTGAAGTTTTTCTGGCTGGTAAAATACCTTTCACGGTAATCCCTGCGATCATCGAGCATGTAATGGAATCAATAGACAGGCAGGAAATTACAGACCTGGAAGATGTGCTTGCTGCTGATTTACGGGCGCGTGAGACAGCTCGCAAGTGGTTGGATACTCAGGCTTGGCAAAGAGGACAGTCCGGAGCTCCGTTATTTCGTGCCGAGCAGTGGAATGGATAATTTTTGCAGATCTTTAATATGACACTGCTCTCAACTATTTTTGCATTCGTAATTGCACTGGGTCTACTGATC
Organism: Nitrosomonas eutropha; assembly: GCF_003201195.1. GTDB lineage: Bacteria > Pseudomonadota > Gammaproteobacteria > Burkholderiales > Nitrosomonadaceae > Nitrosomonas > Nitrosomonas eutropha. Next base: position 50,572 of record NZ_QICQ01000010.1, read on the forward strand.
ACTTTTCACGAATTTGGCCATTATCTGGTCGCTCGTTGGTGTGGAGTCAAGGTGCTGCGCTTTTCTCTCGGATTTGGCCAGCCCTTGTTTAAAAAACGCCTTGGTAATGATCAGACGGAATGGGTGGTCGCTGCGATCCCTCTGGGGGGATATGTCAAGATGCTGGATGAACGGGAAGGGCGGGTTCCCGCTGACGAACTTCCACGTGCATTTAACCGACAACCTGTTTCCAAGCGTTTCGCTATCGTGGTTGCAGGCCCTGTGGCGAACTTCTTATTGGCTATTCTGCTGTACTGGTTACTTTTTATACTCGGTGTCAGTGGTGTAAAGCCAATCCTGGGGGAAATTGAACCCGCGACACTTGCGGCTTCAGCAGGTTTCAGAAACGGGGATACCATTACCGGGATCGGCGACCAGGCAATTACCACCTGGCAGGAAGCCCGACTGCTACTGCTGGACAATGCAGTAGACAAGAATCCTGATGTCAGGATAACAGTAACAGGCGAAAGTGGAATTTCTCGTCAGCTTAAACTCGATATGAGCAGTCTTGGCGCAGAAGATCTTGAAAGTGATTTTCTGAATCGACTGGGTTTGAGTGTTTATCGGCCAATTGTTGCCCCAGTTATTGATCAGGTGATGGTTGGCGGGGCGGCAGAACGCGCGGGTCTCAAGACTGGCGACAGAGTTGTGGCGATTAATGGAAAGGAAGTCTCCGCCTGGGAAGATGTTGTCGATATGGTGCGTTCAAATCCCGGGCACACACTCTCGGTTGAGGTGATGCGGGATGACCGGGAGCTTGCTATGTCATTACAACCGGAAACCGTATCCGAGGGTCACGCTGAAATTGGCAAGGCTGGAATTACGCCTGAAATCCATCATGAGATACTGGAAAATCTGCTGGTGAAAACCAGCTATCCTCCGATGGCAGCTTTGGTTAAAGCAGCTACCAAGACTTGGGAAATGTCTTATTTTACCGTGCGCATGCTTGGGAAAATGGTCACTGGTGATGTTTCTCTGAAGAATATCAGCGGGCCGATTACCATTGCAAACTATGCCGGCCAGTCGGCACAAATAGGGTTTACTGCCTACCTGGGATTCCTGGCCCTGATCAGTATCAGTCTTGGTGTGTTGAATCTTCTGCCGATTCCGGTTCTGGATGGCGGACACTTGATGTATTACTTGATCGAGGTGGTGCGAGGTATACCATTATCTGAAAGAGTAATGTATATCGGCAATCAGATTGGTATGGCTTTGCTAATTACACTGATGATGTTTGCAATATATAACGATCTACTTCGCCTGGCTTCTGAATAGACATGAAATTCAGGTTTTATGCATTATTTTTTTTCCTGTATTCAATAGGCTGTGCGGCAAATGATTCATTCGTGGTCAAGGATATCCGGGTGGAGGGTATTCAGCGTACCGAGGCTGGAACAATATTCAGTTATCTGCCTGTTAAAGTCGGCGATGTACTCGACAGTAAAAAAGCCAGTGCGGCGATCAAAGCATTGTATGCAACCGGTTTTTTCAGTGATGTCAAACTGAAATCCGAAGGAGAGCTGTTGATTGTACAGGTTCAGGAACGCCCTGCAATCGCGCAGATCACAATCAACGGTGCAAAGGAATTTGACAAGGATAAACTCAAGGAAGGGCTGAAGCAGGCAGGCTTATCAGAATCTCGTATTTTCAGTCGTTCGCTGCTTGAAAAGGCTGAACAGGAATTGAAGCGTCAGTACATCAGCCGGGGTAAGTATGCCGTCAAAATTACGACCACAACCACGCCGCTGGAACGAAACCGTATCGGTATCAATTTCGATATCAAGGAAGGAAAAACAGCTCGGATCAAGCAAATCAACATCGTCGGCAATCATGTTTTTCCTGAAGATGATCTGACCGGTCTGTTCAGTCTCAAAACACCGGGTTTTATGACATGGTTTACGAAGGACGATCAGTATTCAAAGCAAAAATTATCGGCTGATCTTGAAACGCTACGTTCCTATTATCTTGATCGGGGGTATCTGGAGTTTAATATTGAATCTACGCAAGTTTCGATTACGCCGGATATGAAAGATATTTACATTACAGTCAATGTAACGGAAGGTCCTCAATATACGGTGTCCGATATAAAACTGGCCGGCGAGTTGCTTGTGCCGGAAGAAGAGTTGCGTAAATTGATCAAGCTTGAACCAGGTGGCGTATTTGTCCGCGAGAAGCTGACTGAATCTATCAAGCTAATCAGTGACAGGCTGGGGAATGATGGTTACGCCTTTGCCAATGTCAATGCATCACCGGAGCTGGACAAGGAAACTCGCAAGACAGCCTTTACTTTTTTTATCGACCCAGGGCGCCGGGTTTATGTCAGACGCATTAATATTAGCGGTAATGAACGTACCCGGGATGAAGTGATACGGCGTGAGTTCCGGCAAATGGAAGGGGGCTGGCATTCTACTGAACAGATCAATCGCTCCCGCCAACGGGTGGACAGGCTGGATTTTTTTACCAGCGTTAACGTTGAAACTCCCCCGGTTGCCGATGTTCCGGATCAGGTGGATATCAATGTCAATGTAGTTGAGAAGCCAACTGGAGCAATCATGTTTGGTGCCGGCTATTCTGATCGCGAAGGGATTATCCTGAATGGATCAATTGCCCAGAACAATATTCTGGGGACGGGTAATTTTCTTAGTCTGCAGGTGAATACCGGGAGCGTTAACAAGATCATCTCGGCTTCATTTAGTAATCCGTATTATACGATTAATGGAGTCAGTCTCGGTCTGGAAGCGTTCAGACGTGACATCAATACCCGCTCTCTGAGCAGGGTGGGGGTGTTTAATACCGATACGACTGGTGCCAACATTCGCTTTGGTATCCCCGTCGCGGAAAATGACATGGTTTCATTGGGACTGGGTTATGAACACACCAAAATTGATTTGCGCAATGACAGCCCGCAACGTTTCAGGGATTTCGTCGATCAGTTTGGCAAGACTTCCAATAACCTCCCGCTTACCTTGAGCTGGGCACGTGATCGTCGTGACAGTGCGATCTGGACAACCTCCGGATTGACGCAGCGATTATTTGGCGAATTTGGTATGCCGTTCGGAGACCTGAATTACTACAAGGTCAGTTATGAGCAGAGATGGTTTTTTCCCGTTTCCAGGCTATTTACCCTGATGCTGAATGGTGAAGTGGGAGTGGGCGATGGATATTCCGGTAAACCGCTACCTTTTTTCAAGAATTTTTTTGCAGGCGGCTTTAATTCGGTTAGAGGGTACAACATCAATACGTTGGGGCCTCGTGACAATAATAATCTGGCTCTGGGTGGCAGCAAACGTATAGTCGGTAACGTTGAGGTATTATTCCCGGTACCATTTATGAAGGATGACAAATCAGTTCGTCTGAGTGCATTTGCCGATGGCGGTACAATTATTAATTCATTTTCCGGACTGGGATTTGATGATTTTCGTTACTCTGCCGGGTTGGCTGCAACCTGGATTTCTCCCATGGGGCCGCTGAAGTTCAGTGTCGCCCAGCCACTTAATGATAAACCAGGCGACAAATTGCAACGTTTCCAGTTCCAGTTTGGACAGACTTTCTGAATCTGAAAAATTGTATTAAAAGAAAATGAAAGATTCATTAAATAGATACAGCCAGATAACTGTTGTTCGGTTTGTAAAAATATTCATTTTTTTGGCAGTGCTGATTTTGTCACCTTATCTGTTTGCTGGGGAGATCAAGATCGGCGTTGTCAATACCGAGAGAGTGCTGCGGGAATCAATGCCCGCCGTAGCCGCACAGAAAAAGATAGAAAATGAATTTCAGGCACGTGATGCACGTATCAGGGAGCTTTCCGTGCAGATCAGAGCTTTACAGCAGGAGCTGGAAAAAAATATTGACTTTGTCAATGAAGAGGAACGGCGCTTGAAGGAGCGGGAACTGGCTGGACTCAGCCGACGTTACCAACGTACACAGCAGCAGATGCGGGAAGATTTGAGTTTGCGCCAAAATGAAGAGTACAGCCTGATTCTGGAACGTACCAACAAGGTGATCAAAGAACTCGCGGAGCAACAGGATTATGATCTGATCCTGCAGCTGCAAGATTCAGTCTACCGAAGTGCGCGTATTGATATTACTGACCAGGTGATCAAGGCATTAAACGCACAGGAACCGACTTCCAGGAAACAATAAATATATAAAAATTTGTATAACAGAGAGATAGAATGGCTGTGATGGATATCCATGAAATACTGAAATACTTGCCGCATCGTTATCCACTGATTCTGGTTGATCGGGTGGTTTCACTTGAGTTGGGCAAGCGGATTCACGCATACAAGAATGTTTCTATCAATGAGCCTTATTTTTCCGGACATTTTCCGCATCATCCGGTGATGCCGGGAGTATTGATTGTTGAAGCACTGGCGCAGGCAGCTGCCTTGCTGACGATTCGATCAGAAAATATGGAAAAAGATGCCGGACAGGTGTATTACTTCGTGGGTATCGACGGAGTACGATTCAAAAAGCCGGTTATCGCGGGTGATCAGCTGGTATTAAAGGTTGAAATCACCCGTCAGCTGAAAGGAATTTGGAAATATTCAGCCTGTGCAGAAGTGGATGGCCAGCTTGTCACCGAAGCTCAGCTGATGTGTACTGCTCGGGCCATCTGATTCGGTTAGCAGGGAGGTTAGAAATCAAGACTTCTGGTGTCGTCGTTCGAGAATGGATCCATCCGGAAGGGAAAGCTATCTACGGGGTGGATGAAGCTGGTAGGGGGCCGCTAGCTGGTCCGGTCTATGCTGCGTGTGTTGTGCTGGATTCTTGCTACGTTATCAATGGACTGGCGGATTCCAAACAGTTAAGTGAAAAACGGCGGGCCAGTTTGGCCGAACAAATAAAACAGCATGCTCGCGCATGGGCAATTGCTTCAGCCTCAGTGGAGGAGATTGATCGGCTGAATATTTTACAAGCCAGCATGCTCGCAATGCGAAGAGCAGTCATTGAATTAATGCCGGTGTCTAATGCACTAATTCTGGTAGATGGCACCCATGTACCACAACTGGATTATGAAGTGCAGGCAGTTATCAGAGGAGATAGTCTGGTAGCTGAGATTTCGGCAGCCTCAATTCTTGCCAAAACTGCGAGGGATGCAGAAATGTTACGGCTACACGAGATTTACCCGATTTATGGTTTTGATCGACATAAAGGCTATCCCACCAGAGTGCACTTGGACGCAATTCGTTTGCATGGAATAACAGCTACTCATCGCAAAAGTTTCGCGCCGTGTGCTGAGAAATCAACGGTGTGATTTTAAACAAATTTTATCAACTGGTTACCTCGAAAAACCCTGTTTTTGAAAATCCATTGATCGTAAACTCAATGTGTTACATACAAATCTCTTCAGAATTTATAGGTTTTTCGAGGTGCCCAACTACAAGGAAGCCTGATTCAGGCAGAGGAAGCATGCGCATAGTAAAAAATACGGTGGTATCACTCCACTATAAAATGACCGATCAGGAAGGAAATCTGATGGAAGAAACTGATGAACCCATCAGCTACTTGCATGGTGGTTATGATGGAATATTTCCAGTAGTGGAAGAAGCGCTGCATGAAAAAGAAACCGGGGCAACCTTATCCCTGCAAATGGAACCGGATGATGCTTTTGGAGAATATGATGAGGAACTGATGCGCGTTGAGCCACGTAGTGCGTTCCCGGAAGAAATCACGGTCGGGATGCAATTTGAGGGGGGTGAGGAAGATTCTGATGATTTTTATATCTATACAGTGAGAGAGATCACTGATGATGTCGTGGTAGTGGATGGTAATCATCCCTACGCTGGTATGGCATTTCAGTTTGAATGCACAGTTACGGAAGTACGCCCGGCAACGGAAGAAGAATTATCTCACGGACATGTACACGGGCCGCACGGCCACGAGCATTAGACGATCTCACCAGCATTTTTCACCATCTTGTTAATTATTTTATCCGATTGGCCATTGATTTAATGAGGTAAAGCTGTTCCAGTGCCTCCCGGGGAGTCAGCTCATCCGGGTGAAGTTGCTCAAGGTAATCGAGCACCGGATGCGCGGAAGCAGGAGCAGCTTCCGCGTTTTCCTCAATTGTTTCAAATAATGTCTGCTGAGGACTCTTGCTGAGTGCTTCCTGCTCCAGTTGTGCCAGAATCTTTCCGGCATTTCGGATAACTTTATCCGGCACACCTGCCAGTGCGGCAACATGCAGCCCATAACTCCGGCTGGCAGATCCTTCCTCTATCCGGTGAAGAAAGACAATACGTCTCTTGTGCTCCACTGCGGTGACATGTACATTAATTGCCTGCGGAAATTCTTCTGCTAGTCGGGTCAGTTCAAAGTAGTGCGTGGCAAACAAGGTATAGCTCTGATTCTGAGTCAGCAAGTGGCGGGCGATGGCAAAAGCCAATGCAAGCCCGTCAAAAGTTGAAGTTCCCCGGCCAATTTCATCCACCAACACCAGGCTTTGTGCGGTTGCATTGCGTAAAATACTGGCGGCTTCCGTCATTTCTACCATGAAAGTGGAACGCCCCCCTGCCAGATCGTCAGCTGCACCAATCCGGGTAAAAATCTGATCAATGGGGCCGATACGGGCGCTCCCGGCTGGAACAAAACTACCGCAATGCGCTAGCAGAATAATTAGCGCTGTTTGTCGCATGTAGGTAGATTTTCCGCCCATGTTTGGGCCGGTGATGATCAGCATCTGCCGTCCTTCCCGCGTGACAGCACCCAGCTGTATATCATTGGCAATGTATTGTTCTATTTGATTTTCCACTACCGGATGCCGCCCAGCTTCGATATCCAAAGCAGGATCATCAGTAAATACCGGTTTGGTATAACCAAACAAATCTGCACGTTCAGCAAAAGCACACAGAACATCCAGTTCAGCAACAGAGCGGGCAATTTCCTGTAAAGGAATGATGAAATCTGCCAGTTGTTCCAGTAACTGCTCGTACAGTTTCTTTTCCTGTGCCAATGCCTGTTCACGTGCTGTCAGTGTCTTGTTCTCAAATACCTGCAACTCGGGGATGCTATAGCGTTCCGCATTTTTCAAGGTTTGTCTGCGGCGATAGTCAGCGGGGATTTTTTCGCCATGGATGCGGGTTACCTCGATATAAAAACCATGTACCCGGTTATATTCCACCTTAAGGGTTGGAATGCCGGTACGCTCGCGTTCCCGTGCTTCCAGTTGCAACAGGAATTCACCACAATTCTTCTGTAAAGCGCGTAATTCGTCCAGTTCAGCATCATAGCCGTCAGCGATGACGCCTCCTTCACGAATTACTGCGCCGGGCACTGGCTGCAGCGCGTGAACGAGCAGTTGTGTGAGTGTAGTATCTGGCTCCATGGCCGGGACAAAACGATGAATGGCAATAGCTGTTGAGGTTGTAATCAGTTTGATAATTTCAGGAAGTGCCGTCAGGCTGTCGCGTAAACCGGATAAATCACGAGGTCTGGCCGTTCTTAAGGCAATTCGGCTGGTGATACGTTCGATATCAGCGATATGTTTGAGCCGCTCCCGGATACCTGCATAGAGGATTCCCGGCTTTGCTCCAATCAAGTCAGAAACGGCATCCAGTCGCTGCTGCAGGGTGATACGATTGCGTAACGGGTGATGCAGCCAATGCCGCAACAACCGGCTACCCATGCTGGTTGCGCAGATGTCCAGCAGGGATGATAGCGTGGGAGCTTCTTCTCCACGTAATGTCAGCGTAATTTCAAGATTACGGCGGGTAGCGGCATCCATACGCAAATAGGTCTCTGGCCGTTCCACCCGTAATGTTTGCAAATGACCAAGTACCTGTGTTGCTGATTCATCGGTTGCAGTGTGCTGCGTCAGCCTGACATATTCAAATAACGCACCGGCTGCCATGATTGCGGCACGCAACTCTTCACAACCAAAGGCATTCAGATCACGGGTACCGAATTGCCGGGTAAGCTGCTGCATAGCATGCTCATAATCAAATTGCCAATCCGGCAGGCGTTTGGGGGCGGTAAAACTGTTTAATATCACAGGCAGAGCAAGTGATTCCGGTAGCAAAATTTCTGATGGATGCAAACGCTCCAGCTCGCTAGCCAGATTATCCGGGGAAGTTTCCAGTACGCGCATATCCCCGGCTGCCAGGTTGAGCCAAGCTAGACCAATCACGCCGTGATGCAGTGCCAGTGTCAATACAATACTGTTGCCACGTTCTTCCAGCAACCCGGCATCAGTCAGGGTGCCAGGGGTGATGATGCGAACAACCTGACGTTCTACCGGCCCCTTGCTGGTAGCGGGATCGCCGATCTGTTCACAAATAGCAATGGATTCACCTAGTTTCACCAATTTAGCCAGATATTGATCCGCCGCATGAAATGGCACACCTGCCATTTTGATTGGCTCCCCGGCGGAGGAGCCACGGTGAGTCAATGTAATATCCAGCAACCTGGCTGCTTTTTCGGCATCTTCATAAAACAGCTCATAAAAATCTCCCATGCGGTAAAACAGCAGCTTGTCGGTATGCTGTGTTTTGATACGCAGGTATTGCTGCATCATGGGGGTGTGAGCGGAATGATCTGGTTTATTTATTGAGTTTCCAGATGTTGTCAATAATTACTCCAGGTGTTTGTCAGATTCGGGGTTTGTATCGAGCTCAAAAATCAAATCTGATTTTGTAGGTGTGGTTTCTTGCAAAAATTACTGAAACAGCAGGTGTAATACACAAGCTGGGATCATTACTTCAATTACATTGACCATTATTTCATGCTGACCATTTTTTTCCAGTGGGATCAGGCAATTTTTGATTAATCGACATCAAGCGTGCAGCTGGCTGATGTCGTACATTTTATTGTAACGTGGTAATCCGTTGAGTCGGTATGTAAAAAAATTGTCCCAGGTGGAGGAGGGCACAGGCCTTGGATTAACCACAAAATGGATTCATTCAGATAAAAACACCTAACAAGCCAAGCCAGCAGGATTTGTTTTTCTGTCGCTTCGCTCAAAAATGCAAAATAAGTCTCTGCTTGGGATGTTATAAAAGGGGATGTTTTTGCTGGGATAGAAGCGCAAGCAGAAGGCTCGGCCTGCTCCTGTGATTTCTATATCAAGCTTTTAAAGGAGGATAACTAATCCTTGCGCAGCTTCGTAAGCAGTTTAGTTGTCTCGTATCTCGCTGAATCACGTGACTGATCCCAGTGAAATGGCTGGTGCGGTGCTGTATCTAGCCAGCGATGCGTCAAGTTACACCATCGGTGCTACCCCTAACTGTGGATGGGGCGGGATGTTGGCGTAAGCCAGACTGCGCTGCAGATATCAACCCTAGCTGATTATGACTAGGGCGCGCTGATTAAGCTAAATGGCCAATCACGATATCCATTAACTCATTGGTAATTTCATCTTGGCGCACGTTGCTCATTTCTTGTTGCACCTCTTCTAGCTGCTCATCCACTGACTGTTCGGCCTGTTGCATTAAGGCTAGCCGGGTCGCATTCTCGGTAACCATAGCTTCGGCAGAAGCGCGGAACACACTGGCAAATACATGATTACGTACCAGTGATGATAACAAAGCATCGGCCGCCATACTGTAATCCGGCAGTGAACGCGAATGCCAGCGCCGCTCAGGTTGTAATAGGCTTTTATCCAGTGGCAGTAAAGCGCGTGTCACAGATTCTTGATAGCCATGTTTAGCGCGTTGAGTGTAAATCAAAGTTACCACTAGATTGGCTAAAGGCTGACCACGGCCCAAGCGTTCAATATGCATGACAATATCGCCGGCTAAACGACCTATACCATCTGCTGATGCAGGTGGCATTAACACCACATCTGGAGTGAGTTTTTGCTCTAGCAAGGCATTGCTCATACGTGAGCCAATACAGAGAATATGTTGTTTTACCATCGGCTGATTTTTGCTGTACTCCGTTACCGTATCGGCTAGTAGCTCATTGTAGTTACCACACAAGCCATGATCGGAGCCAAACGCTACCAGTAGCCGCTTGTTAGGCTGGGTTGCTTCAGTGAGCAAACTGGCGCCACCAGTACGATAAATAAAAGCAGCAAAACCTTGCAATATCGTTTGATGATAGGCTTCAATCGATTGCGCTGCCTGCTCATAGGGTGCAGCATTAATTGCTGATAGGGTTTTCATCGTATGCACAATACCCCTGATGCTGGTTAGGGTATTATTTTTTCGCGATAGATGCTCTAGAGTTTGTGCCATCTCACTACTTTGTATTCGTTGCTGGCTGATCGAATATGCTTAAAGCTTTTTGCGCGCAATTAACAATCAGTGTGTGATCGTCATCCTGTAGGGTTTGGTTATCAATAATACGTTGTTCAATCACAGCCAGCTGTTGTTGGGCGGCATCACGCACTAAACGCATAGCATCATTAATTTTTTGCTCATTAAACTGATCAAATAAGCCTTCCATCGCTGCGATCAACACCGCCAGCTGCTCAAGGGCAGACATCGGGTCACGCTCAGCTTGACGTAAGGCGGTACGCACCGCAGAACCACGTGCCAAACGTGCACGGGTAACATCATCGAGCCGTGTACCAAAGCGGGCAAAATCTTCCAACTCTTCAAATTGTGAGAGGGTCACCCGCAAGTTGCCTGACACTCCACGCAAGGTACGGTTCTGCGCTTTACTACCAACCCGTGACACGGACAGTCCTAAATCTACTGCGGGGAATTGGTTTTTACGTACTAACTGCGGCGATAAATAAATCTGCCCATCAGTAATCGAAATGAGGTTAGTAGGAATATAAGCCGAGAGGTTTCCGGCCTGCGTTTCTACCACGGGCAAAGTGGTAATCGATCCGCCACCGATGTCGGCGCCAAATTGTCCAGCGCGCTCTAAAAGACGCGCATGCACATAGAAAATATCCCCAGGAAAGGCTTCACGTCCTGGTGGTCGACGCAGCAATAACGATAATTCGCGATAAGAGCGCGCATGATGAGTCATATCATCAAAGATCACCAATACATCTTGGCCCTGCGCCGAGAAATATTCCGCCATAGTCATAGCCGCATAGGGCGCAATATAGGACAGCCCTGGAGCTTCTTCATCACCGGCACTCATCACAATGCAGCGCTGCAGCATTTCGCCATCTTTGAGCGCACGAATCACCCGTGCGACAGCATCACCGCGTTGCCCCACTGCGCAGTAAATACAAAGCACATCCGAACGTGCCTGATTCAGCATAGTGTCGATAGCGATAGAAGTTTTACCAGTCTGGCGATCGCCAATAATCAATTCACGCTGGCCTAAACCCACTGGGATCGCCGCATCAATAGCCTTTAATCCCGTGGCTAAGGGTCTGAAAATCTGGGTGCGATTTAGAATACTCGGCGCTTCCGCTTCAATGGGATGCTCAGCTATCGCATCAATCGGTCCTAAGGTATCACGTGGACGGCCCATAGCATCGATTACGCGCCCAAGTAACGCCGAGCCCACTGGCACACTGACTACTTTACGAGTGCGATACACCGTCTCGCCTAAGTGGATCTGTTCAGACGGGCCCAATAAAATAATCCCTAAGCGACCCGGTTCCAAGTCGAGCACAATACCGTGCACACCGCTGGCAAATACCAGCAACTCATCAGCTAAGGCGCGCGCCAGACCTGAGACGATGGCCACACCATCCGCCACCTCGGTCACTGTGCCGGTTTCGGTGAGTACCGGCGTGGGTGTGGCACCTGTGCTGAGACTGTCTAACCAAGCGTTAAAGTTTTGCTCAAACTGCTGCTCAGTGACATCGTCAAGTACACTCACTTCAATTCCTTTTTAGCGGCCATCAGCGGTTAAGTGCACAGCAGCAACGCTAGAAGTATGCTGGGTTAACAGTTCGGCTAACTCATCCATATAGCTGTCCGTCGTCCACGCTACTTGCGCGCCGCCCACTTGCATGATTACGCCGGGCGACTGCTGTGGATCGGTAGCGAAACTTAAAGTGACGTCAGGCAGCCATTGCTGCACTTCTTTCTGTAATAACGCTTGCGTGGCGGCCGGTAATGCATCACGGGTGGTAACCTGCGCTTGCTGACTGCCTGCCGCAGCTTGCACCAATTCAGCAGCAATCGGCTTTAATCGCTGACCAATATGCCGAACAATCGCATCTTCTAAGTGTTCATCGGCCAGATCATGTAGTGCTTTACGGGTCAGTCGCAACAGTGCATCAGCACCGGTTTGTTGCAAACGCTGATTAAACGCCTGACGCTCATGCTCAAGATACTTGCGCCAATTCTGCTGCTCTTGCTGCAACTGAGTACGTGCATCAGACAATAAGCCATCGCGTTTTTTCTCGGTAGCTTGTAATGCTTTTTCCAGCAAGGCGTCCTGCTCAGATACCAGCTGCGCGCGCTGCTTAATATATTGTCTTTCTGCAGCTTTCGCTTCTTGCTGCGCAAGTTCTGCATCAGCCATACGCTTGGCTATTTCAGCTTCACGGGCGTCGATACCATCTAAAATAGGACGATAGAGAAAACGTTTGAGCAGCCACAACAAGACTAAAAAATTAGCAATTTGTGCCAGTACTGTTATCCAGTCAATGGACATCAGACATTAACCTCCTGCTACCGCCTGCATTGCATTCCAAAACGGATTGGCAAAAATAAGAATCATCGCCACCACAAAACAATAAATTGCGGTTGATTCAATCATCGCCAAGCTAACGAACAGCGTACGTGATAAGGTCGGTGCAGCATCAGGCTGTTGAGCAATTGCAGCAATCGCTGCAGCCGCCGCACGTCCTTCACCTAGCGCGGGCCCTAGCGAGCCAATCGCGATGGTTAGGCCAGCAGTAAAAATAGAAATAGCGGCAATCAGTGCAAGATCAGTCATGATTATTTATCCTTATCAGATGTATCCAGGGGAGGATCTGCCATGGCAGATGAAATATACACAGTGGCTAAAATGGCAAAGATGTAGGCCTGAATAAAGCCGGTTAGCAGGCCCAGCATATCCATTACCACAGGAAAAAAGAATGGTGCAATACTGAGTAAAATAGCTGCAATCACCACACCGCTCATCACGTTTCCATACAGACGGATCGCTAAAGATACGCCTCGAGAAAATTCACCAATGATATTAAATGGCAGCATAATCATCGACGGTTCAATAAATTTGCGTAAGTATTGGCGCACCCCCCCCTTGGCAATTCCAAACAAAGGAATCGCGACTAACACCGACAAGGTTAGCGCAACCGTAGTTGATAACGATGAAGTGGGCGGAACAAAGCCTGGAATAACTGTTAGCACATTGGACGCAGCTATAAAGAGAAATAAAGTACCGGCAAAATACAATACATGCCGTGCACTGCTGCGGGTTACCTCTTCAATTTGCCCTTGAATCATAGTGACAATCAGTTCTAAAGCACTGCGCCAGCGCCCAGGTGCTTTGTCAGCACGTAGATTGCGAGTCACCAGCATCGAAATGCCAGCCAACAGTATCATCACAATCCAAGTATTAACGATAGTGGCGTTAACCTGCCACTGTCCTAAAGTAAACACTACTGTTTGGTCTGGTGTGAGCTGCATTTATATACCTTCGTGTTTTGATTAGGTGACGCTGTGGGTCAACTGCGCTCGTACCACTGCCAGTACGCGCATCAGTACAAAAGCCAACATATAACCAGCTAATGACCACAGTGTTTGGATCAGCGCGATTAAGCCAAACCCCACTGCCAGCAACACCACTAAGCGACAAAAAAAACTTAGCATTAACAAACGACCTGGATACGCTGAAGCTAAGGCCAAACGTATTCCCCAATTTAAACCCATAAAAAACAACGCACTTACGGGTAGACCAACCACAAAGCCAAGCAATATTGCGCTGCCATCTATATCAATCACTTTATCTCTCCCTGCTACTTCGCTGACAAACAAATACACTGTCAGTTATTTATCACGGGTTTTATCAATCCAGTTCCAAGCCACCATTGCCCCGACGACAACACCACCGAGTATTAAGGCAATGGGCCAGGAAAAACTTTGCGGTACGACACGATCTAACCACATTCCCAGAAAAGCGCCGCCAACAGTAGGAATGGCCACTGACCAACCAATCACTCCAAATACACCCAGACCGCTTAAGGGGCTATATTTTGGTGCTTTACGTTTCTGCTGCATGCGTTCAGCATGACGACGAATGGTCGCGGAGGCATCATTTTTTTCTGTCATGTTAAAGGTTTCCGTAAATCACTGAAACGCCGCACAATACCGGCCTCAAGGCGCGATAAGGCCGTGCGCGCCACTCGTTCATTTTCATCTACCTCAATAAAAGTGGTTTGAATAATGTCATTTAAGCTGACCAAATCCTCGCTTTGCACAGCACGACGCACGGCAATATCAACCTGATGGCCATGTTTCACCAGTACGCCTTGATCAATACCAAAAAACAGCTCCGCGCCCTCAGCATCGGTAATCACCAATACCGATGGCAGCAAAGCAGCAACAAAATCAGTGTGATTGGGCAGCATGGCAAAAGCACCGTTTTCAGCTTCAGCAAATACTTGCTTAGCTTCACAGCCAAACAGCAAGCGAGTTGGCAAATGTAGATTAACATGCATCACTTCAGCCTGGCTCATACTGCAGTCTTCTGCTCGGGCAAAGCACCAATCATGTAATAATCTATTTCATCATCGGCAAATTTGGTTTGCTGCAAGATTCTTTCACACCCGGCTAAGGTCTCGGCAACCGAGACCCGTGCGCCTATCTCACCGCTAAAAGACTCAGCAGAAAAGAACGGCTGGGTTAAAAAACGCTCAAGACGGCGTGCTCGAGCCACCACCGTGCGATCTGCTGCGGATAACTCCTCTAAACCTAACATGGCAATAATGTCACGCAGCTCTTCATATTCAGCAAGGGTGCGGCGTACAGCGCGGGCAATATCATAATGGCGCTGACCCACCACCGCTGGGGTTAACATCACTGAGGTGGAGGCTAACGGGTCAACCGCCGGATACAAGCCCTCACTGGCACGCTTACGCGACAACACTACTGAAGCCGACAGATGCGAGAAAATATGCGCCGCGGCGGGGTCAGTAAAGTCATCTGCCGGCACGTACACCGCTTGAATCGAGGTAATCGCACCTTTACGGGTCGAGGTAATACGCTCTTGCAACGAAGCCAACTCAGTGGCCAAGGTCGGCTGATAACCCACCCGCGATGGCATCCGTCCTAATAAACCTGAAACTTCAGAGCCCGCCTGCACAAAGCGAAACACGTTATCGATAAGCAGCAACACATCCTGCCCTAGATCATCGCGAAAATACTCAGCCATGGTCAGTGCTGTTTTACCGACTAAAAAACGTACGCCGGGAGCTTCACTCATCTGCCCAAATAGCATCACGGTTTTATCGCGCACGCCAGCTTCGCCCATTTCTCGGTACAGCTCTTCTGCTTCACGCGAGCGCTCTCCAATCCCACAAAACAGACTGACGCCTTTGTGATGTTGCGCGGTGTTATTAATTAGCTCAGTAATCAAAACCGTTTTGCCCACTCCAGCGCCACCAAATAATCCTGTTTTACCTCCACGCTCAATTGGTGAGAGTAAATCAATGGCTTTAATCCCGGTTTCGAGGATGGTGCTGTGCACCACACGCTCTTCTAATACTGGCGGGGCTTGGTGGATGGAACGGGAAATTGTAGCATTTGGTGCGGGTTTTCCATCAATGGGTTCGCCAAAGACATTGAGCATACGTCCCAGTACCGCTTCACCAACTGGCACTTGAATCGGTGCTCCGGTTGCGTGTACCGGCATACCTAAACCCAGACCGCGCACTGGTGTTAACGCTATACAGCGTACGGTACCTTGATCTAACAGAGCAGCAACTTCCATCGCTAAATCGCCGGCATAAACCAAGTCGTGGATACGTGGAATATGCTCTGTAAAAAAGACATCCACTACCCCCCCGCGAATCTTGAGTACACGCCCCTCGCCAACACACTGCGATGCAAGAGCAACAGACTCTTGCTCTTGGGGATCTGTTGAACGGGCTGATTTTGATATTTGCTCTGATTTCTCACCCATACCACTCATCTTACCCTTAATAAATACTATTGCTGTCCGCTTATTATTGTTTAAGTGCTGTATCCCATATGGTCGCACATGTTATCGCTGCTGAATTTCGCATGGGCATTCAGGCTTTTTAGTGATACTTGCTCTGGATCTTGCTCCAGTGTTTTCAGCAGTTCAGTAATGCTTGGTGGGGTGATAGTGATTTCACCATCTGCCAGTGGAATGGGGTCGAGAAATATTGCTGGCATTCACTTCACCTTTGATCTCAGTTCTCATGACCTGCAACCACTCTCTTTTTTTAGCGATACTGTTTCAGTATGTCAGGTTATATGTCTGCGCTAAAATCCAGTGGATTCAAGTGGTAAATTTGCGCTTCAAGATCATATTTAATAGTGCCATCTAATGCGATATTTCCATCCAACTGAAATTTATCGGTTGCTATGGGAACATAATCCAAATCAAATTTTTTCCAAAGCTCGTGCTCCGTTCCTGGCAATTTGCATCCCGTGTTTTCCAGTCGGATAGAGAATCCGGGATTATTCGTGGCGTAAGGCTTCCACGGGTTTGAGTGCGGCGGCTTTCCGGGCGGGATAGAGGCCGAAGAAAATACCGGTGATGGAGGCAAATGAGAAGGCCAGAGCAATTGTCCCGGATGTAATGACAATGTCAATCCCGGCAAGTTGACTGGCGAGCCACGCGCCACCAATTCCCAGGGCGATACCAGTCAGCCCGCCTAACGTACAGATCATCAGTGATTCCAGCAGGAATTGGGTAAGAATCATGCGCTGATTGGCTCCTATTGCCATGCGTATTCCAATTTCACGAGTACGTTCTGTAACGGAGACCAGCATGATATTCATGATGCCGATCCCACCTACCAGTAGTGAGACGGATGCAATTGCGCCCAGCATCCAACCCATGATCTTGGCGGTGTTGCTTGCTACAGAGGCCAGTGCGGTCAGGTTGCGAACAGTAAAATCATTTTCCATGTGGTTGCTGATGCGGTGGCGCTGACGGAGCAGATGCGTGATCTCTGCTTCGGCAGCTTCCATGTCGTTCTCCGATTTTGCACGAACCATCATAAAATTGATGGAGCCGGGAAACTGGTTGCCAATGATCTGTCGCTGCGCGGTAGTGAGTGGAATGAATACGTTGTCATCCTGATCGCGTCCTGACAAACTTTGGCCTTTGGCAGCCAGTACACCGACAACCGTGAATGGCCGATTGGTAATCCGGATGACTTTTCCCACCGGATCTTCATCACCAAACAGGCTGGTTGCGGTGATCTGTCCCAGAACAGCCATACGTGTGCCGGAGCGTAAATCTCCTTCGGAAAAGATGGTGCCGCTGGCAATTTCCCAGTTGTTAATGGAAAAATAATCCGGCGTAACACCTGTCAAGATGGTGCTCCAGTTATTTGCATTGTAGTTAAGTTGTGCTGCACCCGAAATAATCGGGGCGGTTGCATCAATCATGGGTAATTCTGCAATGGCTTGCGCATCCTGCACTGTCAGCGTTTTAACGCTGCCGATGCCCCAGCGCACGCCGCCAGAAGAAGTCGCACCCGGCATGATGATCAGCAAATGGCTGCCCATTGAAGCGATGGCACTGTTGATGCTGGTTTGTGCGCCTTGTCCTACGGCAAGCATGAGTACCACTGCAGCTACGCCGATGATCATGCCAAGCATAGTGAGGGCGGTGCGCAGGCGGTTGGTCTGCAGTGCCCGCATGGCTTCACCGATGATGGTCAGTAAATTCATGATGAGGCAGCGGGGGAGGCAGCGAGTTTTTCCATTGGACGATCTTCAATGATGCGTCCATCCTTGAGCCGGATCAGGCGCTGTGTCCAGGCAGCGATATCCTCTTCATGGGTAACGATAATGATGGTCATACCTTCTTCACGGTTGAGGCGATCAAGTAATTGCATGATTTCATAGCTGGTTTGTGTGTCCAGATTACCAGTAGGTTCGTCGGCAAGAATAAGCTGTGGCTGGTTAACTAGCGCACGGCTGATGGCAACACGTTGTTGTTGTCCCCCGGAAAGCTGGTTGGGCTGGTGTGTAACAAAATTGCCAAGCCCGGTTTGCTGCAGCAATGACATTGCTCGCTCACGACTTTCAGCACGGCTGCGTCCGGCGTACAGTAACGGGATGGCCACGTTGTCCAGCGCGGTCATGCGCCTGAGCAGATTGAATCCCTGGAAAACGAAGCCGATCAGTTGGTTGCGGACGCTGGCCAGCTGATTACCGGAAAGTGCTGATACATCACGTCCCGCCAGTCGGTAGTGGCCGCTGGTGGGAGTATCCAGGCAACCGAGTATGTTCATCAAGGTGGATTTTCCGGAGCCGGAATGCCCCATGATCGACACAAATTCCCCGCGTTGTATTGTTAAGCTGACATCAAACAACACTTGCAGACTTAGGGATGAATCAGCGGGATTGCCCAGATAGTAAATCTTGGAGAGTTTTTCCACCTCTATCAGCGGTTCACCCGTCCGGCCGTGGGAATGATCTGCAAACATCATCGCTGGCTCATCAGAACATTCTGAACTTGAAGTTGCTGCCGCCCGATTTATCCTGTTTGCTGTCGTCAATTTCCTCGGTGATTAGTTCGTCATTCGCGTTGAGCTCACCTGAAAGAATTTCAGTGAAGCTGCCATCTGTAATGCCTGTTGCCACTTTGACCGGTACTGGCCGGTTGTTTTCCAGCCGGTAGAGCAACCGCTGGCCAGGCTGTGTGTCAGTGGGTTTGGCAAATTCCTTTCGACTGGGTTTATAACGCAGAGCCGCATTGGGTACACGCAGTACGCCGGATTTTTCATTGACGATAAAACGTACATTGGCGGTCATGCCAGGCAGCAGGCTGCCATCTTCATTGATAACGGTCGCAATAACGCTGTAAGTCACCACATTTTCCTGGATGGTGGGATTGAGCCGTATTTGTTTGACCACAGCAGAGAATTCACGATCCTGGAAGGCATCCACCGTGAATACCATGGTCTGGCCATCATGAATCTGGCCAATGTCCGCTTCCACTACGCTGATTTCAATTTGCATCTGTTTCAGGTCACGCGCAATCTGGAACAGAATAGGTGTCTGGAAGTTAGCGGCAACGGTTTGTCCAATATTGACGTTACGGGCAATGACAACACCGGAAACGGGAGAGCGGATGATGCTGTAATCCAGATTGGTACGGTCACGGGCAATCTGCGCTTGACTGACGACCACCTGTGCCCGCGCTGAATCGAGCAGTTCTTTTGATTCATCCATCGCTTCTCTGGAGATGAAACCTCTTTCAACCAGATTACGGCTGCGCCTATCTTTATTGATGGCCACGGATAATGCAGTCTGTGCGCTTTTTAGGTTAGCCTCAGATTGTTGTAGTTGTGCATCAAGCAATGCGGGATCCAGTTTTGCCAGGATTTGGCCGGTTTTCACCTCATCATTGAAATCTGCAAACAGCTGGATCACTCTGCCGGAAATCTGTGTACCGACCTCGACTAGTTCCAGTGGGGTGAGCGTGCCGTTGGCAGAAATCGTGCGCGCAATATCTCCATGATCAACAACATGTGTTTTGTAACGTACATTGCCAGATTCATCCCGGAGCGAAAAATATCCATAGAGTGTAGCGGCGAGCAGGATGATCAGGAAAAGGATAATTCTTCCGCGTGAACTGAACATAGGGGGGTAATATTTTTTATCGTATGAGAAATATCAGATGACTGGGTTTTAACAGAAGATGCAAATCATTGAAAGGTGCTTATTTGTTTTTCTCTTCGGCAGCCACGAACTCCTTGATTTGACGCAAGCGGGCCTCCACGCTGGATAGTTGGTAAAAATTGTCGTGCTTATAACGTAGTGCAACCTGGAGCTGTTCGATTGCTGCCCGGAGATTTCCCTCGCGGATCAGCGCTTCAGCTTCAGCCTGATGTTGCAACAGGGCGTTTCCCAGCGCAGCATGACATTGTGCCGTCAGCCGGTAAAGCCGGATATCATCATGAATGAAACGGGATTGCTCATTGATAAAATTCAGCGCGGTCTGCGCATCTTTGTGTTCCAGTAGTGCATCAACATAATCATAAACAAGCGCACGATAATGCGGGAAAGATTGTAGTGCAGCCTGGTACAGTTTGAACGCATCGTCGATTTGTCCGTCAGCAAACTTAACGCGTGCAGCAAGTGTTTCAATCATAGCAGCCGATTGCAGATAATCACCTTCCACCTGGATGGGTTTTCCCAAGCGGTGATTTCTTAGGGGCTGCGCAGAAGAATCGGATTGGATAGTCCGGTAAAGTGTATTTAACTCCTCATCTGCCTGTTTGAATTGCTTGGCACGTAATAACGCCTGAATCAGTCCGTATCGCTCAGCAATTTCGTTAATATAGCGTTTATCCTGCAGACGTGCCTTGAATTCACTGACAATTGAAGCCGGGTTACCCCGGGAGGCGCGGATTTTGGCGCGTACCAGATGAAATTCCAGGCTGTCCGGAACCTGCCGGTAGCCCAATTCCCGGGTGCGATTCTGAATATCAGCGATACGCTCATGGGTAACCGGGTGAGTCATGAGGTATGAAGGAATCCCGTTTTCATAGTAACGACTGGCGTGTTGCATGCGCTCAAAGAAAGTTGACATGCCATGTGGATCGAATCCTGCTTTGACGAGCATGCCAAACCCGACACGATCTGCTTCCTTTTCATGCTTACGGGTGAAATTCAGTTGAGACTGGATCGCGCTGGCCTGGGCGGTGGCCAGCACTGCCTGGCCAGCTTGGGGATTGGAGCGTGAAGCAAGAATCGCAATAGCCAGCGCTGCGATCGAGCCGATGATACCCAGATATGAGCTCCCGGAGAGCATTCTGGCCAAGTGTTTTTGGGTGACGTGTGCAATTTCATGTGCCATAACGCCTGCCAGCTCGGATTCATTTTGTGCGGCGGTGATCAGGCCGCTATGAAATCCCACAAATCCGCCGGGAAGCGCAAAAGCATTGATTGAGGAATCATCAATGGCAAAAAACTCAAATGGATTGTCTGAATTTGTCTGGCCGGCAGCAGAAATCAGCCGGTGGCCCAATCTGGCAAGATAGTCGGTGATTTCAGGATCATCCAGATAACTGGCATCGGCGCGGATTTCACGCATGATCTGCATCCCGATTTGCCGCTCCTGGTGAGGTGTTACCGTAGCTTGCGAGACATCCCCCAGATCAGGCAGTTCCTGTCCAAAAATATGGGCTGGAAACAGCAAGGGCACAATGATAATAAGGTAGTGGAGTTTCATGCTGTATTTGACGAACGCTGACAGATCGAGTTCCTGTTCCCGTTCCTGTGTTACAGCAGATTGTGATTTCAGCCGCAAGTACGATAACACCTGTTGTATACGAAATTGCGTAACAACTGTTGAATTGAGGAATGCCAAAATATTATTGGGGCTGATCATTGCCGGAAACCAGACGTGATCGGGAATCGCCATGATGGACCGAAATCACGTCGGGTAATGCGGATGCCGGGAGCTGCCTGTCTGCGTTTGTACTCGCAGGAATGGATCATGTGCAGCACCTGCCGGACGGTTTCCTCCGGATAATTCATGGCAATAATTTCTGCAGGTGACAGGTTGTTTTCCACGTAGGCTGCAATGATTGCATCCAGTACAGCATACGGTGGGAGATTATCCTGATCAGTCTGATCGGGACGTAATTCAGCCGAAGGCGGGCGCTGCAGGATGCGCTCCGGGATGATGGGTGAAATTCTGTTACGGTAGTGGCAAAGCTGATAAACCAGCGTTTTACTGACATCCTTGAGTATCGAAAACCCACCAGCCATATCGCCGTATAGCGTGCTGTAGCCCACTGCAGTTTCGGATTTGTTACTTGTTGTCAGTACCAGTCTTCCGGATTGATTGGCTAATGCCATCAACAAGGTTCCACGGATACGGGCCTGCAGGTTCTCCATGGTAGTTTGGGGACCGGTAGCTGGATAGGTTTGCAGTGCGGGGTGTAATGTTTGTTTGAATTGCTCGAATAGCTCGGTAATGGGTATTTCAGTGTAGTGTACACCCAGATTGCCTGCCATGATTTGCGCATCTTCCAGGCTGATGTCGGCGGTATAAGGGGAGGGCATCATCACGTTGCTGACCCGATCTGCTCCAAGCGCATCCACCGCAATCGCCAGTACCAGCGCTGAATCAACCCCGCCTGACAAACCAATCAATACTCCGGAGATTCTGTTTTTATCAATAAAATCGCGTAAGCCCAGACGTAGTGCCGAGTACACACTTTCGATCCGATCTGGCAGCGGAGAACATTGTCCGGGGATCAGTTGATTATTATGAAGCTCAATCAAGCCAAGTGTTTCCTGGAAAGCCGCTAGCTGACAAACGAGTTTACCGCTGTGATCCATCGCAAATGAAGCACCATCGAAAACCAGTTCGTCCTGTCCGCCGACTAGGTTGGTGTAAACAGTTGGCAGACCGGTTTGCGTAATTCCCGCCCGTACAATTCGGAGTCGGTCAGCCTGACCATCAATAGCGTAGGGTGATGCACCCACCGTCAGTAAAACCTGCACGTCAGCAGAACGCAAAGCCTGCAAGTGTGCCGGATGCTGATAATCAGAGAAAGTGGTCAATCCGAAAAGTGTACCGTCACACTCAAACGTACAAGGCTGGTTGCCGGGAGTGAAATAACGGCGTTCATCCAGCAACGGATCGGTGAGCAAATGATTTTTACCATAGGTGATAAGCAGGCGACCATCTCGAATAACGGAAACAGCATTGAGCAGATTACCGTTCGTGCGGTGCGGATGCCCGATTACCAATGTTACGTCATGTATCTGCGTGGCTAGATCCATCAAAGCCTGATGACAGACTTGTACAAACTCTGCGCGCAGCAACCAGTCTTCCGGAAGGGAGCCACACAGCGCCATTTCCGGAGTGATAACCAGCCTGGCCCCGGCTTCCCTGGCTTGCTGGCAGGCGTGCAGTATTTTAAGCGGGTTACCGTTCAAATCGCCTGCCATGCAGTTGATCTGGGCAAGCGCGATCTTCATTGTGGAAGGGTATTCGGGTCCGTAACTGGAACCCGGTTAGAAAGGCAGATTTGCATCCGGCCTGGCTTGCAGAATGATTTGGCGAAAATCTTGCTGGATACGTTTCAGCGCATCCTGATTGTCAGCCTCGAAACGTAGTACTGCGACCGGAGTGGTATTGGATGCCCGGATCAGGCCGAATCCATCCTTGTATTCCACCCGCAGCCCGTCAATCGTAATCACCTGATCCGCCTCAGGGAAGTTTGCCTCCTGCTGAAGTTGCGCAATCAAGGCGTGATTTTCTCCTTCCTTGAGTCTGATCTGCAATTCAGGTGTGTTGATCGTATCAGGCAGGGCATGCAGCACCGCTTCCGGATCGGTTTGTTTACTCAATAATTCCAGCAGACGCGCACCTGCGTATAGGCCATCGTCGAATCCGTACCAACGTTCCTGGAAAAAGATATGGCCGCTCATCTCGCCTGCCAGGAGTGCGCCTGTTTCCTTTAACTTGGCCTTAATGAAGGAGTGCCCCGTTTTCCACATGATGGGTTTGCCGCCATGTTGTGTGATCCACGGTGCCAGTGTGCGTGTGCATTTGACATCGTAGATGATCTGGCCGCCAGGGTTTCTGGACAACACATCGGCAGCAAACAGCATAAGTTGGCGATCCGGGAAAATGATGCTTCCATCCTTGGTGACGACGCCCAGCCGGTCACCATCGCCATCAAAGGCAAAACCAATTTCAGCATCGGTAGTAGCAAGTGTGCGGATGACATCCTGCAAATTCTCCGGGACTGAAGGATCGGGATGATGATTCGGGAAAGTACCATCCACTTCACAAAACAGCTCGATTACTTCGCAGCCCAGGCGGCGATACAGTTCTGGCGCCAGAATGCCAGTTACGCCATTGCCGCAGTCCACCACGATTTTGATTGGCCGAGCCAGCTTGACATCCTCCACGATGCGTTGCAAATAGGCGGGGATGATGTCGTGTTGGCGATAACCGCCTTGTCCATGCGTCAGGTTATTTTGCTCAATACGCAACCGTAATGATTGAATGGTCTCGGCTGCCAGCGTTTCGCCTCCCAGCACGATCTTGAGACCGTTATATTCTGGCGGATTGTGGCTGCCGGTTACCATTACCCCAGAATAATGACAGAGTTCGTGAGCAGCGTAATACAGCACCGGGGTGGCGACCATGCCAATATCGATGACATCAATTCCACTTTTACGGATACCGTTCGTCAAGGCTTGCACCAGTTGAGGACCGGATAAACGGCCATCGCGACCCACTGCAATAGCTGTCAGCTGACGTGCGCGTGCTTCGGAACCAATGGCATGGCCGATTTGTTCCACTACTTCCGGAGTCAGTGCGGTTTCTACGATGCCACGTATGTCGTAAGCCTTGAAGATTTCGCGGCGTGGAAGTGTATTCATGCAGTGATGATTCCTTGATCCGGATAAATAATGAATGATACGAAAGCCAGTCTTTTGCCCGTGTTACCCGTGATGATCCGGATTCGGTGTGCCGATCAGGGTATAGCGTGTGCCGCAGTAAGGACACATGGCTTTGCCGGTCGCTTCTATTTCGAGGAAAACACGTGGATGCCAGCTTTTTGTATCCATAGCCGGGTTTGGGCAGTATAGTGGTAAATCATCCGGATGGATTTCAATTGCTTGCGGATAAGTGACTGTAGAAGGAGTGCTCATAGGAAATTTCGTCTGGTTTAACAATTAAACGTAATGCAGCCAATCAGCATGTTTATCTGATTTGCCGTTGACACAATCAAAAAATGAGGTTTGCAACTGCTCGGTAATCGGGCCGCGTTTGCCATTGCCAATCGTGCGGCAATCCAGTTCGCGAATCGGTGTGATTTCTGCCGCCGTGCCGGTAAAGAATGCTTCGTCTGCGCAATAGACTTCATCACGCGTAATCCGCTTCTGAACCACTTCCATGCCGGCTTCTTCCGCCAACTGAATGACCGTCGCACGTGTGATGCCTTCCAGGCAGGATGTCAGATCAGGCGTGTAAATCCTGTCTTTCTTGATGATGAAAATATTTTCACCGGAGCCTTCTGCCACATAACCATCTACATCCAGCAACAAGGCTTCCTGGTAGCCATCCTGCGCAACTTCCTGATGTGCGAGGATGGAATTGGTATAGGTGGATACCGATTTGGCGCGACACATATTGATATTGACGTGATGTCGGGTGAACGAGGAAGTCTTCACGCGAATGCCGTTTTCCAGTGCATCGGCACCCAGATAGGTTCCCCATGACCAGGCAGCGATTGCAATATGGACAGACAGATTCTTGGCAGATAGCCCCATGGCTTCCGAGCCATAAAAGATAATCGGACGGATATAGCCAGAGGCCAATCCATTTTCCCGAACAACATCCAGTTGCGCCTGTATCAACGTGGCCTGATCAAAAGGGATTTTCATTCTGAAAACATGTGCCGAATTGAACAGGCGTTCTGTATGCTCAGGCAAGCGGAAAATAGCTGTTCCCCGGGGTGTCTGGTAGGCGCGCAATCCTTCGAATACTCCCATTCCATAATGCAGGGTATGGGTAAGCACATGTGTTGTGGCATTGCGCCACGGAACCAGTTTTCCGTCATACCAGATAACCCCGTCACGGTCCGCCATCGACATGCTGAAACTCTCCTGTATTAGATCTGTAAATTGGACGACGGGAAGTGCCGACGTCAGGCTATTGTTTTTCTTGAATCCATCGGGATTTTGACCGGTTAAGCCTCCCCTGAAACCTTTGTCTGTATTCTAGCGTATTTTTGCTGACGGGAACGCCAGCACAGTTTGATGGATTCGAAATCCTGGCAAAAAGTGTGGTAATTTCAGGAAGTATTTTCACTTTCAATTATTTTTGAGTAATTATTGCTATCTATGCAACCACCTCGTTTCGATGCACTGATTATCGGCAGCGGTCTCGCCGGGCTGACACTCGCCCTGAAGCTGGCTGAAACTCAAAAAGTCGTGCTGATTACCAAGCGGACACTCTACGATAGTTCTAGTGCCTGGGCGCAAGGAGGGATTGCAGCTGTACTTTCGATGGAAGACTCGCTGGAAGCACATATCAGCGATACGCTGATTGCTGGTGCGGGGCTGTGTAACGAAGCCATGACACGTCATATTGTAGAGAACGGCCCGCGAGCGGTCAGGTGGCTGATTGAACGAGGGGTTAATTTTACACGCGATGATCACAATAAAACCGGTTATCACCTGACGCGCGAAGGCGGCCATAGTGTTCGCCGTATCATCCATTCTGATGATGCGACCGGTAAGGTAGTGCAACTCACGCTCACCAGGCAGGCGGCTCAGCACCCGAACATTACCGTGCTGGAACATCATATTGCAGTGGATCTGATCACCAGTGAGAAACTATCTCATGCCCGGGGCAGTAATCGCTGTTACGGTGCTTATGTGCTTGATATTCATGCCGGAAAAGTACGTACGATAGCGGCGCAAAATACAATTCTGGCTACTGGCGGGGCAGGCAAGGTCTACCTGTACACCACCAATCCGGATGTAGCAACCGGAGACGGTATTGCCATGGGATGGCGTGCGGGTTGCCGGGTTGCCAACATGGAATTTATCCAGTTTCACCCCACCTGCCTGTATCACCCGCATGCAAAATCCTTTTTGATCACTGAAGCAGTGAGAGGAGAGGGCGGGGTGCTGAAATTGCCCGATGGCGAGCGTTTTATGCTTAAACACGATGAGCGAGCTGAACTTGCTCCGCGCGATGTCGTGGCGCGTGCAATCGATTTTGAAATGAAAAAACGTGGACTGGATTGCGTGTTTCTGGATATATCGCACCAGTCAGCCGATTTTCTGGTGCAGCATTTTCCGACAATCTATCAGCGCTGTCTGGAGCTGGGCATCGATATCACACGCGAACCCATTCCGGTAGTTCCCGCAGCGCACTATACCTGCGGCGGCATCGTGATCGATCAACGTGGAAGAACGGATCTCGATAATCTGTACGCGATTGGTGAAACCGCGCACACTGGATTGCATGGCGCCAACCGGCTGGCCAGTAACTCTTTACTGGAATGTCTGGTAACCGGTCTTTCAGCGGTTGAAGATATCCTTACCCGATCGCCTGCGCCGGATTTTCCATTGCCTGACTGGGATGAAAGTCGGGTGACGGATGCGGATGAAGAAGTCGTTATCTCCCATAACTGGGATGAGCTGCGTCGTTTCATGTGGAATTATGTCGGTATCGTGCGCACCAACAAGCGATTGCAGCGGGCACAACACCGCATCAGACTGCTGAGCGGGGAAATTGATGAGTACTATTCCAATTTCCGGGTAACCAGCGATTTGCTTGAGCTGCGTAATCTCGTATGTACTTCAGATCTGATTGTTCGCAGCGCCATGCTGCGGCATGAAAGTCGCGGATTGCACTCCAGCCGGGATTACCCGGAAGCCTTGCCACGAGCCACTGATACGATCTTGTCACGATAGCGGCAAAAATAAGGCGTGGCTGATCAAGCGTTCTCGCTTGATTTACCTGCCTCACAGGTTTGATAGTCCGTCTGCCCATATTCATTGCATCGTAATAATGTGCTGTACATGTACATCGTGTTCAGCATCCTGATTTTCTGCGGATTCTTTTCCTTCGTTTGTCCCTGAGTAACCAATTTTTAGAGTGCCCTTCAGCATTTCTCGGCCAAATCCGGGATTCAACTGTGTTATCCAGATTTTTCTGTAATTTCACCAGCAGTCTGGCAATCAGGCAAAATTACTATGTCTCTGTTTGGAGACAATAGATTTTATCTTTATAAAATCATTTTTACTTTTTTTAAATAAACCTTTTGTTGCTTTAGCTATGATCTGAAAAATCAATACTGAAGTTTGCCGGTAACTGTGTGCTCATCAATGATTGACTGTTTCATATATGATATAGGCATTTATAATACCGGTTTTCCTGTTGTTCATTTCATGACGATAAGATAGTATCGCCCGTCATGTTCTCAAATGACGACAAACTGATTCAAGTTTCAATAAGGGGATGGTGATCGCAATAAATCCGAAGAACTTCCCTGAGTTAACGTGAAGCGGATTGCATGGATATTGATCTGGAGATATGACCTCAAAAGCGGTTGCAATTATTGGTATCGGCTTCCGATTCCCTGGTGATCTTGGTGACGAAACAGATTTCTGGAATGCACTGAAGCAAAAACGTGATCTTGTAACCAGTATCCCGCCCGAGCGTTGGGCGATCAGTGAGCTTCAGCATGACAAACGTTCCGAGCCTGGTCGCAGCATTACTTATTCAGCAGGCGTTCTGTCGCGTATCGATGAATTTGACGCGAGCTTCTTTGGTATTTCTCCGCGCGAAGCAGCCTGGATGGACCCTCAACAGCGGCTTCTGCTCGAATTATCCTGGGAGGCCATGGAAAATGCAGGTATTCCGCCTTCATCCATGTCCGGTTCCAATTGTGCAGTCTATGTGGGTATTTCCGGCCTGGATTACGGCACGCGCGGACTGGATGATCTGGCGTCGCTCTCGCCCCACATGATGACCGGCAACACGCTCAGCATTGCCGCCAATCGTCTTTCCTATGTTTTCAATCTGCATGGCCCTTCGCTGGCGGTTGACACGGCCTGTTCATCGTCGCTGGTTGCATTGCATCATGCTTGTCAGGCCCTGCAAACTGGTGAGGCAGGCACTGCGCTGGTGGGAGGGGTTAATTTATTGTTGCATCCCTATCCCTTCGTTGGTTTTACCAAAGCATCCATGCTGTCTGCTGATGGCCGCTGTAAGGCTTTCGATGCTTCCGGTAGTGGTTATGTACGTGCCGAAGGCGGGGCAGTCTTGCTGCTCAAGCCGTTTGAACAGGCGATTGCAGAGGGCGACGATATTCAGGCGGTGATCCTGGCCACTGGTATCAATACGGATGGCGCACGCAAGGCTGGCATTACCATTCCCAGCCGTGATGGACAATCCGAGCTCATGATGAGCGTCCTCGCCAAAACCAGTCTGTCAGCACGAGACATCGATTTTATCGAAGCGCATGGCACAGGTACGGCGGTGGGAGATCCTGTTGAAACAGCAGCAATTGGTGAAGTCTATGGCAAAAAGCGCGAAAAACCTTTGCCGATCGGATCGGTCAAGGCCAATCTTGGACACATGGAACCGGCTTCCGGCATGGCAGGAATCATCAAGGCAATTCTGGCGCTCAAGCATCATGCTCTGCCACCACAGATTCATCTGGAAACGCCCAATCCAAATATTGATTTTCTCGGCTTGAATCTGAGGCCGGTGACCGAGTATCTGGAACTGGCGAAAAAGAATAATCGAGCTCTGATTGCCGGTGTGAATTCCTTCGGCTTTGGTGGTGCCAATGCGCATGTGCTGCTGCAGGAATATCGTTGCCGTGATCTGGCAACGACGGAACCGCTACCGGCATCCTTGCCACCTCTTTTTCTGTCAGCCCGTTCCGAAACAGCACTAAAAGAGCTGGCGGGTCGTTATGCAGATCTGTTACACGATAAATCCGGGCAGGATTTCTATGACGTGGCACATGCTGCTGTCAATCAGCGTGATCGTATGGAAAAACGGCTCGCGCTCCATTCCGGCTCTGTTGAATCGACAATTCATTTGCTGCAGCAATATGCGTTGGATAATGTTTCAGCGGATATCTTCATTGAGGATAGCCTGCCACAAAGTGGCGATGTGGCGTTTATCTATTCAGGTAACGGCGCGCAGTGGGCTGGTATGGGGCGTGCGCTGCTGACTGAATCCTCCCGGTTTGAAGAAATTCTTACGGAAATCGATATCGCCATGCGCCCCTTGACAGATTTTTCTCTGCTTGAGACGCTGCAATCCGAAAGTGAGCTTGCCAGGCTTAGTAACACAGCTGTCGCGCAGCCTCTGCTGTTCGCTATTCAGGTTGCAGTCACACTTCTACTGAGAGAGCAGGGGGTGACACCATCCGCTGTCGCCGGCCATAGCGTGGGTGAAATCGCCGCTGCCTGGGCGGCCGGTGCGCTGGATCTTGAACCGCCCCGGGTTTTGAGGAGGCTCCACTATCTGAGAAGATGGAGCCATGAACAAATCAAATAAATATTCCCCCGAAGTAAGAGCGCGCGCAGTCCGTCTGGTGCAGGAACACCGCAGTGAGTATCCCTCGTTGTGGTCGACGATTGAATCCATCGCGCCGAAGATCGGCTGTTCAGCCCACACATTGCTTGAATGGGTGCGCAAACACGAGACCGATACCGGCTTGCGAGACGGTGTGACCAGCGAAGAGCGCGACCGCATCAAAGCCCTGGAACGCGAAGTAAAGGAATTGCGCAAGGCGAATGAGATTCTGAAGCTGGCCAGCGCTTTTTTCGCTCAGGCGGAGCTCGACCGCAAACTCAAATCCTGAGATCGTTCATCGACCAGCACCGCGACGCCCATGGGGTCGAGCCGATCTGCAAGGTTTTGCAGGTCGCCCCATCAGGGTATCGGCGATATTTCGCGCAGCAGCGTAATCCGGCTTTGCGCAGTGCTCGCGTCCTGCGTGATGATGAACTGCTGCCGCAAATACAGCGGGTCTGGCAGACCAACATGCAGGTCTATGGTGCCGACAAGGTCTGGCGTCAGCTTAAGCGTGAAGATGTCCAGGT
>NZ_QICQ01000011.1 GCF_003201195.1 Nitrosomonas eutropha
TCGGTGCATCGTGGGTGAATTCCCGCTTCCGCCACTTCGCTACCGTTTTTGGATTAATCCCATGCCGCTTGGCCAGAACATTCAGACTCTCTTGACTATTTTGTATCGCTCGACGTACCGCCGCTGTCGTGCGGGCGCTTCCGTGTAATATCTGTCCCATAAATCATCCCTCCGTAGCTGGTTATATGTTACACCAGCACACCGTGGGACTAAACACCTAGGGAACAAGGTAAGTGGTAGTAGTTTTTGCTGTCAGCGTGTTGTGTCAGTAATAGCTAATGCTTGAATATGATAATAGAAATAGTTATAATTTATATGATTATTATCATATAAATTATAAAAATAAAAAGGAGTTAACTAAGGATGGATGATCGGGAAATTCTGCTTCAGGCACCAAACCCCAATTATCTTGCTGCGCGTCGCCGGACTTTGCGACAGCTTCTTGAATCCATGCTGTTCGAGAACATTCTTGAGTATTCGGAGAGGTTGCTTTCGATAGGTTGTTCCGAGTACGCCATTAAAGCGATAGATGCCAATGGAAAATCTGTCAGTTATTTAACCAAGGGAGTGAGGACTGTCAGTTACGGCAGAATCAGGTTACAAGATCCTGTCATCAGAATATCAGAACAATCGAGGGGTGAGGCGCTATCGATTGCCTTATTCCTTGGAGAGATCGCACCAGAAATTGATGGGGAAGAGAATAAATACAGCTTTTTTATCTCTGAATTGAACAATACAGTTGCAAAAAATGCGGAAGCATTAAGATTTAATTCAAATCTGAAGATTGCGGATTTGAATACATCAGATTCTGTTTTTGATGCTTATGAAACGGCGGTATTCAATGGGCATCTATATCACCCTTGCTACAAATCCAGAATGGGATTCAATCTGGAGGAGAATCAGGAATACACCAATGATTTTGGTAGTCTGATTAATTTGACATGGCTGGCGATCCGTAGAGATCGGGCAAAAATCTATACACTTGATGGATTGAACATTGACAAGTTGATTGCAGATGAATTGCAGCAAACATATCTGGATGAATTTGCCCGAATCATCATCAATGCTGGCAAGCGAGTAGAAGATTATATTTATCTACCAGTACATCCGTGGCAATGGAAGGAAAAGATTGTATTTGAATATGTAGATGATATTGCCAATGGAGATGTAATATTCCTGGGAAGTCATACAGATAAGTACAGTCCACAACAATCCCTAAGATCTCTCTCCAATCAGACCAGGAAGAGTGCCCATACAGTCAAGATTGCATTATCAATCATTAATACATCTGCTGATCGTCTGCTTTCCCCGCATAACGTTGCCAATAGCGCAATAATTTCCCAATGGCTTGCTTCCATACTGCAAAGCGATCTCTATCTGAAGGATGAATTGAGGTTTAATTTTATCAAAGAGGTGGCTGGTATTTATGATGACAAATCTCATCTGCCTGAAATAGTAGAAAGAAGAAAATTCGGGTTAATCGGTACGATATGGCGGGAAAGCATCCATACGTATCTCCAGCCGGAAGAATTTGCCATACCTGCTACGGCACTGTGTTTTCTGGATTCTCAGAACAAGTCCGTATCGGATGACTGGATTGCTGCATATGGATTGCAGGCATGGACAGAAAAGTTGCTCGATGTTTTGCTCAAGCCATTCATACATTTGCTGTATGCACACGGTATCGGGTTTGAGGCGCATGCGCAAAATACTATTCTGTTCTTCCGGGATGGATTGCCTGTCAGGGTGGCAGTTAGGGATCTGCCGGGAGGAATCAGATTTGCGCGTGATTATCTTCAGAAGCCGGCATCCTGCCCCATGTTGCTGGATGCTCCGAAATATCGGTTGACTCCCGGTGAAAGATCCGTACTGGATGCCACTCCGCAGGAGTTGGTTTGGTATCTGCATGATGCGATATTTTTTGTCCATCTGGCTGAAATTGCCCGTTTCCTGCATATGCATCAAGGGCTTGATGAATCCGAGTTCTGGAAAATGGCCTCTCGTGTCATTGAAGATTACCAGGACAAATTCCCTGAGTTGGATAAGCGATACAACGCGCTGGATTTATTTCAGACTCAAATCAGATTGAGCCAGTTTTCCAGAAAGAAAATATTTGCTGATACTAGCGAAAATGCTTATCAGCATGTGATGAATCCCCTGAAACGTAGCTTCTGATTCCAGCCTGACAATTGATTTGTCATGAAAGCAAGGAATGCTATGCGACGTAACGGGTATTTCCTAAAACTGGTGACCGCAGGCCATTTCTCGGCCATGTTTGCTGCATTCAGCATTCCGCCATTCTTATCCACGATTCTGACAGGCAGTTTCCCGGATGGCCTGTCATATCTGGGGATATGCTATGCAGCGCCAGTGCTTGCAGCATTCCTTGGTTACCCGTTGCGTATGGTGCTGACTACAAGAATCGGGGAAAGGAAAGCCCTTATTGCGAGTCATATCGCATTGGCAGTCATCATGTCAGGAATGTCAGTGGCTGATAGTCCTGCCATGTTTTTGTGCGGACTGATTCTGCAAGGTTTCGTGGCACCGACATTTGCTACTTCCAGCAGCTATTTGGCGTGTCGACTCAATCAAGATGAGCTTGTGACGGGAATCAGAGCGTTGCAGCTAATTACCAGGGTTGCTGCAGTGCTTGGGCCTTCACTACTGGGAGGTGTCATTCTTTATTTCAGCAGGCCATTACAGGTTTATCTGCTCTTGGCCCTTTTGCTGCTGATTACTGCTTTTCTGCTGACATTATCACTACCGAGCGAATCAGAAAATTCTCAAAAGAAAGCAACAGGAAAGGATCTGATGCGAAGTGGAAATGGATATCAGCTATGGAAGCCATATATTGCGCAGGTGCTGATTTTATTTTCAGCATCACTTTATGCACCCCATTTCATTACGTATTTGCAGACAGAAGTGAAGGTCATACCAGATTCGCTTTTGGGGACTGTGTTCTCAATACCCAGTATTGCGTATTTATGCAGCGTTCCTTTATTGCAGCCTATCAGGAAACTAAGAAATGTGACTCTGTTATGCACTGGATTCATGCTGGTGATGCTCGGACTGATAGGGCAATGGCAATGCCAGCAATGGATGATGGTGATTATTTGCCAAGCTGGCATCGGGATGGGCACTTTTATCTCTTTTACAGGAATCAATCTATATCTGGTCAGTGTGACGCAAATCCTGGGTGCTACCAAAACATTCTTTCGTTTCGAGTTGACTGGCCGGTGCGCCATGGCAGCAGGGGCGATTACAGGTGATTTTCTGGTAGGTATTGCAGGTATCAAAGCACCATTTCTGGTATCGAGCGCTTTGATGATCTGTGCCTTAGTATTTTTCTTCTCAATCTGTTCACGATCTGAGACTCAACAATCATTTTAAGGAGGCTTTATGGCAGTGCCTGCATATAAATTACCGCAAGTATCCGCTTCTTATGTCATCGCAGGGCAGCGTTGTGCAGAAACGCTATTGAATTGTTATTGCAGGGAAGTTGGAATGCCAGAGAAGGCAACCCGAATATGTAATCTTAGAGATATTGGCAGTTGGCCGGTTTCAATCAGGCTGGCTCTGGCGGGTAAGCAGGTGCTGGAAATATCCATGTCGAGAATAAAGGCTCGAATCATTGTGGCGGTCGAAAGATATTCTGATACGGCTAATTTTATATATCTTTCTTCGATATATTCCAAGAAAACGGGGGAATCATGGATGCACCAAGATTGGAAAGGTCTGGCGCACCTGATTATTCATGATCTGGCGATCAAGCATAATGAAAGTTTTAATGAAGAATTGCTGGATCAGATTGAAGATAGCGTCAGTGTTACTGCCGAGATTCTTGAAGATGATCGAAGAGATACATTGCCAGAGAATCCTCTGGAAGCATATCTCTGTTCTGAGCAATCCTTGATCTACGGTCATCCTTTCCATCCTGCACCAAAAAGCAGACAAGGCTTCAGCCAAAATGATCTCAGGAAATATTCTCCCGAGTTCGGTCAGGGATTTCCTTTGCATTATTTTGCTGTCCATGAAAATTTTGTTTATCAGAAAACGACCATAGAATCTGATTGTGCGGAAATCATTGCTCAAATGGCACCTTCCGAAATCAGGCCAAATCTTCCTTATATTCTGGTTCCTTGTCACCCATGGCAAGCCAAATGGTTATTGGACAATCCTCTTGTCCGGTCGGCGATCAGTCAAGGGAAGTTGAAAAATATTGGCTCAGCCGGAAAACATTTTTATCCTACATCATCAATACGTACTCTGTATCAACCGGAAAACCCCTATTTCTACAAATTCTCATTACACGTCAGATTGACCAACTGCATTCGCAAGAATGCAGTTTATGAGCTGGAGAGTGCGTTACAGATCAATAAAATCATGGCAGGGGTCATGGAGTCCATTTCTGAAAAATTCCCAGGCGTGTCTATTTTGGCAGAACCCGCATTCTTGTCTGTCGACTTGAAAGAGCCAGATGAGAATACGAGTAGGGAGGTTACAGAGGGGTTCGGAGTGATATTGCGTAAGAACTTCGATAAGCGACATCTGGATAACGGAGTTACGCCCTTATTGGCAGGGGCGCTGTTTGGGAATCATACACTTGGATGCGCTTATTTACGCGACATCATTTCCGCCCTGAGCGAGGCTGAGGGGCAGAATTCGGAAAGTACTCGTATCCGGTGGTTTTCTGCTTATGTACAGAAAGTCATGTATCCGATCCTCGAATGCTATTTTGCGCATGGCATAGTTTTTGAGCCGCATTTGCAGAATGTAGTGATCGGACTTTCTGATAACAGACCCACTCATGTCTATCTGAGGGATTTTGAAGGTGTCAAGCTGATTCTGGAATCATACCCGGAGGATAAGCTTTCCGGAGTCAGTGCGCGAACCCACGAAAGTCTTTGGTATTCCTCTGAACAAGGCTGGAATCGGATTTGTTATTGCCTATTCGTCAATAATTTTTGTGAGGCAATCCATCAGATCAGTCTGGGTGATGTGCATCTGGAACGCTTACTGTGGCAAGAGGTAAAGCATCATTTGAAGCATTATCAATCCCGTTACGGAACAGCGCTTTCAGAAGGGAGAATTGACGGGTTGATCAATGGCCATGCATTCCCGAGCAAGGCGAATCTGAGCAACCGATTCAGGATGCAGGCTGACAAATTGGCCGGATATATGCCTCTGATTAACCCGATGGGGAGGTTGTCATGATGTTTGATGCTGAAAAATTCATATCGGTCATCCATGATTTGGCTCATCCGGATAAATCGTTATGCGCCTATTTGTATGATCTTGGGGCACTTGCATCTCATGCGAGAAATATCAAGAGTAGCTTACCGGACAGAGTGAATTTCTTTTATGCGATCAAGGCTAATTCTGACCTGCCTATATTATCTGCGTTGGCAGAACATGTAGATGGTTTTGAAGCCTCTTCTGGGGGGGAGATTCAATGGGTGCGGCAGAATTTTCCAGATGTGCCTTTGATATTCAGCGGGCCTGGGAAGCTAGATACAGAACTCGAATTGGCCATCTTGAACAATGTGACTGTGCATATCGAGAGTCGGTTTGAATTAGAAAGATTGTTGCACATTGCAAGACACTATCAACAGCCAGCGGAAATCTTGTTGCGGGTGAATCCTCATTTTGAAGATTTACGAGCAACTTCTCTCATGATGGGGGGGAAACCGACTCAATTTGGCATCAGTGTGGAGCATTTGTCAGATTGCCTGAAAATGGTGAGGGATAACAGTGATTGTCTGTATTTCCAGGGGTTCCATTTTCACTTACTTTCACATCAATTAGATGCCGCTCAACATTTACGCCTGTTATCTGCCTATATCGAACAGGCAGTGAAATGGAAAGAGGAATTCAATCTTGTTATAGATCACATTAATGTAGGAGGTGGGATTGGTGTCAATTACAAAGACATCGATCAGCAGTTTGACTGGTGTCATTTTTCGCATGGCTTGAACAATCTGCTGATTGGAGCCGCTAAAAACATTCCAAAAATCCGGTTTGAGATGGGTCGGTATGTTTCTGCTTTCTGCGGCGTATATGTAGCAGAAGTGATCGACATCAAAACATCGGGGAATGGAACATATGTCGTAGTGAAAGGAGGTACGCATCATTTTCGTACACCTTATGCCCAAAATCATAGCCATCCATTCAAAGTTATTCCTGTCTCGACCTGGAAGAAACCATATTCCAGACCTGGTTTGAGGCATGGGAAGGTCAATATTGTGGGGCAATTGTGTACCCCTAAGGATTTATTGGCTTTTGATGAAATGGTGGGTGAAATTCGAGTGGGAGATATTGTTCTGTTTTCGCATGCAGGAGCATATGCCTGGCATATATCCCACCATGATTTTCTGCGTCATGCTCATCCCCAGCATATCTATTTGCCAGCTTAGGCTGGCGTACCCCCCATTTATTTCATTATTTTTCAACACTATCAAAAATTATAATATGTCGAACAATAAAATGTATGGAGTCAGCGTCATGGTCGGTGCCTTGCTAGGTACTATGCCGATGGAGGGATTGGCTATAGAGGATGAGAGTGAAAAGGCAGGAGCAGTGACGGAGTTGCCCGTGATCGAGGTGCAGGGAAGTACCAGGAGGGGACCAGATGAATTGCCTAGTATGTATACGGGAGGACAGCAGGCACGAGGGGCGCGCGTAGGATTACTGGGTAACAAAGATTTGATGGAAACCCCCTTCAGCATAACGAGTTATACGGCACAAACGATCAAAGATCAGCAAGCACGAACAGTGGCGGATGTGATGTTGAATGATGCTTCTGTCAGATCCGTCAATCCGTCTTCCGGGCGCTTTGAGCAATTCAGTATCCGTGGCTTTACGGTGCTCAATAGTGAGGTGGCATTTGGTGGATTGTATGGCATTGTGCCGACTTATTCCATACCGGTGGAAGCGACAGAGCGTGTGGAAATCATTAAAGGACCGAATGCTTTACTAAATGGTATGGCGCCAAGCGGTGGGGTTGGCGGAACAATCAATGTCGTGCCTAAGCGAGCAGTTGACAGGCCAGTAATCCAGCTTACCGGTTCTTATCTCTCCGATAGTCAATTTGGCGGTCATGTGGATATTGGGCGGCGTTTTGGCAAGGACAATCGTCTAGGTATCCGGCTTAACAGTGTTTATCAGAATGGTGATACCCCATTCAGACATCAATCCATACGGCGTAACATCCATACTCTGGCACTGGATTTCCGTGGAGAAGCGTTACGTTTGTTCGCAGATGTTGCCTATCAGGATCGCCGTGTAGAGGCCCCATTGGAGCGGGTTGGGGTGGTTAGTGGAGTGAAGCCTCCGTCAGCTAGACGTGTTGATTCTGGTATGACGCCATCGTGGACTGATGCGAATGTTCAAGATATTTATGGCGTATTTAGAGTGGAATACGATATCTCTCCGGTTTTCAATGCCTATGCAGCCATTGGTGCGAGGCGGGGAGACAACGATTTTATGCGGGCTACAGTGAGCGTAAAGAATGCCGGTGGGGATTTCATGACGCAACCCTTCCAGTATTTGTATAAGGAAAATGCGCTGTCGGCAGAAGCTGGCCTGCATGCCATGTTTGAAACTGGTGCTATCATGCATGCGATCAATTTGGGTATGAGTGATTTCCGATTGGAATATGGGAATGCGCGGCAGAGTTTTGACAGTATCCAATCCAATATTTTTAATCCAGTTGAACATCCTGAGCCAGTTACGGGCGGCTTGTCTCATCATTTACCAATTGTGAATAAAACGCATCTGTCGAGTATTGCGCTGACCGATACCCTATCCATACTGGATGAACAGATACAGTTGACTTTGGGAGCCCGCATACAGCAGGTGGAGGTGAATGGCTATAGTCCAGTCACCGGTGCCAGGACAAAACATTATAATAAAGATGCTGTAACACCTGCGGTGGGGCTGCTGGTCAAACCGTGGAAGAAAGTCTCGCTGTATGCCAACTACATCGAGGCGCTTACCCAAGGACCAACGCCTGCCGCCGGGGCTGTCAATATCAATGATATTTTTCCACCGTCCAGAACCAAGCAGGTGGAAGCAGGTATCAAGATGGATTTCGGCAAGCTGATGACGACGGTCAGCCTGTTCAAAATCAGGCAGCCCAGCGGATTCACCAATCCCGCAACCCTTATTTTTGCTGTGGATGGTAAGCAACAGAATCAAGGGGTGGAAATGAATGTGTTTGGTGAGCCATTTTCCGGTGTCCGTATCCAGGGAGGGGTAATGTATCTTGATGGTGAATTGACCAAGACAGCAGGGGGTCTCAATGATGGAAACACTGCGCCAGGCGTACCCAAGGTAGCTGCTAATCTGGGTGGTGAATGGGATATCAGAGTTATTCCCGGGTTGACACTGACAGCGCGCTCCATCTACACGAGTGCGCAATATCTGGATGCTGCGAATACCCAGAAAATTCCCTCATGGGTGCGGTTTGATCTGGGCGCGAGATATGCGATAAGGCATATTGCAACTCCTGTGACGATCCGTGCCAATATTCTGAATGCATTCGATAAACAATACTGGTCATCTGCAGCAGCCAGTGGTTTGACATTGGGAGATAGGCGCACGTTGATGTTGTCGGCAACGGTGGATTTCTGACTGCCATGACATCTACTATTCGTTCAGGTGTGCGATCCAGATCATTTTGGGTAAGGTTACATCGTTATGTCGGGCTGGTCATTGCCGTTTTTCTAATTGCGCTGGGATTGACTGGCAGTGTGATTGCTTTTGAGCGCGAACTAGATGCCTGGTTAAACCCAGAGTTGTTTCATGTGCCAGAGCGTGCTGTGCCAGTGTTGTCGCTGGATACACTGGCCAGACATGCGCAGCAGTTTGATCCTGAGGCTGAGATTATCACGATACGGATCAAGCGTGACCATGGAGAAAGTATCAGGGTTGACCTGAAAACGGAGCAGGGCACGATGCGGGAGCTGTTTTTGAATCCGTTTAGTGGTGAGGCACTGGGAGCGAGGGTGCGCGGCGCGTTTGTCATGGATCGAGCACATGTTATTCCCATGGTGTATAGGTTGCATACTAATCTTTACCTGCCGGGGCGCTGGGGTGTTTGGTTGCTGGGCGGCATTGCCCTTATCTGGATGGTGGATTGTCTCGTTGGTTTTTATCTGACACTCCCTCCGCCATTGAGATCAAAGGAAAAGAACAA
The DNA here is from genome assembly GCF_003201195.1 of Nitrosomonas eutropha. Classification (GTDB taxonomy): domain Bacteria; phylum Pseudomonadota; class Gammaproteobacteria; order Burkholderiales; family Nitrosomonadaceae; genus Nitrosomonas; species Nitrosomonas eutropha. The sequence goes on from NZ_QICQ01000011.1 coordinate 9,197, forward strand.
TTCTTGCAGAAACTGGTTGTCGCGCTGGAAACCATCGTGGAGCATCAAGAGACAGGCTGGTCAGGTCAGATTCAATTTTGATCTGCACCGAGCAAGTGGCCTGTGGTTGTGGCCTGTGCTCTTCATGATGGCAATGAGCGGCACGTATTTCAACCTGAATGCGGAGGTATTCAGGCCAATCGTAGGATTGTTCGGGGATTTGACACCTGATCCACGTAAAACGCTGCCCGGGACGTTGCAATCAGGTGTTGACCCAGTATTGGGTTTTTCAGATGCGGTATTGGTGGTGCATCAGTGGTTGCCGGCTGGAAATGATAATCTGGAATTGTCGTTTGTGAGGTATATGCCTGCCCTGAATGTATATCGCGTGGCTTTTGATCAGAAGGGGAGGGGAAGCGAAGTGTTTGCGATCAAAACGGAGCAGGTGTTCATTGACGGTAACGCCGGTACATTGACAGGGCGCCGAGGGTATGACAGTGGTACCAGAGCGGATCGTTTTCTTGCTTGGCAATTCCCAATACATAGTGGACAGATATTAGGTATATATGGACGTGTACTGATATGCATCACGGGAATATTGACCGCAATGCTAACCATGACGGGTGTTGTTATCTGGCGCAAGAAATGCAAGAGCAGGAGGATCAAGTAAATGCTATACAACCCGGGTTTTTCTGTCTGCATTCTCGGTAATATGGTTGGCAAGTTTAGCCAGGGTTTTAGTCGGGCTAATACCGATACAGGTGGACAGGCCCGTCCATTGTAGGATTTTAGCGCGAGTTTCACGCGCCCTGCGAGTCACATCAGGGTCCCCTGCAACCCGATAAAGCACTCTTCTGGGGCTTGCCATCCGTTAGAATAGCTGTATTCTCTTTCTTATCTCCTTGAGACGAATAACAGAAAGAAGTTGGGGGAAAATAAAATCGATGGATAACTTTTTTGATACGTTGGTAGGAGATGGATTCGCCTATCTGCTCAGAAGCGTTAATGAATCACACTTAAGAAAGCCGTGGCTTCCAACCTCGTGCTGATAGTGAACAACTCGTTGATATGTTTTTTTGTTGGACTGAGTGTTAAGTTATTTCACATTGGTTCGAAGTTTTGAGGCGCTCGCGCAGAATATAGTGATGAGGGCGGTGATCTTATCATGTATCTTCTTGGATTGGATTAAAAAGGTATAGAGTCGTAATACTCAAGAATCAAGGCATTTGATCTGCTTCATCAGATAAGAACCCATGGAACTTATTTACTCTACCGAGTATTTCTTGCTCAAGGGGCAGCCCTATCCTGGATTCCCCATTCTTCTGTATGACTTGATGGAAAGCTGCGTCCATGCGAATAGCTTCATGCGGCATTACCTCCTGCGCGGTGCAATTGGATCAAGGCACTCATGGTTAAGTACTGGAAGGGCCATGTATGATTACTTCAGCTTTCTCCAGGCTCATGAATTGAATTGGTGTGATGTTCAACGTGGAGAAGCACACAGCCTCGTTGCAGCATATCGGGACTACTGTCTGGATACGATTGGGTTCGCGCGCAGTACGGTGAACCAACGCTTGCTATATGTTTGTGAATTCTACAAATACGCCTTCAATGAGGATTGGGTAGATGCTCTTCCATTTGATTATGAAGAGCGCAACATCAATCGAACTGGTTATTTTGCCCACGCCGATGCCTCTGGCGGAAAAATCATGGTGAGGGATGTCAGCCTAAAAGAGCACCATACTCTTCCGAAATTTCTGTCCAAAGACGAGATTAAGACATTAATTAGTGCTGCAAACAGGTCTGCGTCGAGAAGAAATCGCTACATTCCCACTGGTGTATGTAATGGTGCCCAATCTCTCTGCGAACGGTGAGGCCAACATTCGCATTCGACTCGACCCCCGAGATGGACATGGAATCCGAACGAAGGGATCCAAACCTCGTGACATTTACGTCAGCCGAAGGTTTATGAGAGACCTGAATCACTACGCTATCCACGCGCGTGTCGACATCTAGGTTCATCCCCACATGCTGCGTCATACCTACGCCACTCATACACTTTGCGCCATGCAGCGGTCCAACTCGGGTATTGACCCATTGGTGTTTGTTCAACGTCAGCTTGGGCACTCTTCGATTCAGACGACCATGATTTATCTGCACTTGATCAACGAATGCGCGGAAGAAGCGATGTTGGCCTACAACGATGAACTCAACGACTGGATGGATGATTGATGGGGATAAAGAAAATCTTTGTTAAAGCGAATTTAACTATCCCAATGGTTGAACAGGTTCGTGACCATGTTGGTCAGAATGTGATTGTGCTAAGCTCGTCTGCCGCGACTCAAGATGTGCGGCAGGAAATCAGCGCCGCCGCCAGTACGATCAGCATCGACGTTGCGGAAATGAATTGCATGCTGGCGGTAAATGCGTGCCGTGAGGCAGTAAGCAACTCGATCCTTGCAGGTTCCAGTAATTTGTCAGCGATGGCGACCGCCGCGCTCAGGGAACCATTTGCATATGTGAGAGCATCTTCGGGCACGCCCGATAATGATTCAGGAGAAAACTCCATGCGGTAGATCAGGCTAGCGAGGCTGCCCAACAGGGCGATGCCCAGCGCACCACTGAGTTCGGAGCCTGTCTCGGACAATGCTGCCGCAGCCCCCGCCCGCTCCGAAGGGGCTTGAGCGATGATTAGCTCGACGCTGAAGGTGAACAGCGGTGTCAGCCCCAGCGCCAGCATCACTGTCCCGGTAATAATTACTTCCTTGTCAGACGAACCACCTACTTGCGTCAACAGGGCAAATCCCAATGCCGACAACAACAGGCCACAGGTGGTGATGCGGCAGGGATGCCAATAGCGTGCGATGCGCGGTGCCGTGGCGGAGCCAATCATGAAGGCACCCCCCCAGGGCGCAAGCCAGCAGGCGGCCTTGAATGGCGAAAGATCGAGCACTAGTTGCAGATACTGGGTCAGAAGGATTGAGAGTCCGAACAACACAAAGAAGCCGAATGCGTAGCTGAGCATGGCCGCGGAAAAGCCTGGCCTGCTGAACAGCTGCAGATCCACCATGGGATAGGCCAGTCGCGTCTGACGATGCAGAAATACTCCGGCCAGCGCCACACCAACGAGCAGCGATAAAACAGGCCACCAACTCAGCCCTTGTCCTGCCCCCTCTTTTATACCGTACACAACAGCCAATACGGCGCCTAGCGATAACAGTACGCTACACAGGTCGACACGGCCCGGGGCCGGATCGCGATATTCAGGCAGCAGCCAGGGACCCAGTGCCAACAACAGCAACATTGCAGGTACGGAGATGAGAAATATCGAGCTCCAATGAAAATGCGTAATCAGTATCCCGCCCAGCAAGGGGCCGACTACTGCTCCGGCCGAGAAGCTAGCCATCCAGATGCCGATAGCTGTCGTCCGTTCGTTCTTGTTGTGAAACATATTGCGAATCAGTGAGAGCGTGGACGGCGCCAACGTTGCGCCGGCCACTCCGAGCAAGGCGCGAAGAAGAATCAAGGTGCCGGCACTTTTGACCAGTGCAGCGAGGACCGAGACAATGCCAAAAGCCGCTGCACCAATCAATAACAGTCGCCGTCGCCCGATGCGGTCGCCGATAGTACCCATGGTGATCAGGAAGCCGGCAACCATGAAGCCATAGATATCCACCATCCATAACATCTGTGCGTTAGTGGCGTTCAGCGCTGCATTGATGGTCGGTAGTGCCAAGGTCATGATCGTCAGATCCATGGAGTACAGCAGACATGGCAGGGCGATTACTGCTAAGCCGATCCATTCGCGCCGCGTGGCCTTGGCCGCTATGCTGATCACGGAATAGCCAGCCTAGGCAGCCGTCTCTGGTAAAGTTGGATCGCCAGAGGTTCAGCCTCGACCTGCCGTCGGTGTCGTAATCCGCATAGGGATAACGTAGACATCACTGACATCAGATCGAGCTGGTCTTTCTGGGTGCCTCCATTTATGCTGAATTGAGCGGTATTTATCACTGGTATGCCGTCGGATCTTTGGGACTTAGGTAAGACGAGTGGCGGCGTGCGATGACATCCATACCGTGCAAGCGGTAGAAGATGTCATAGCCGCGGCTCCCTCGCTCGCGCCAAGCCCGTCGGAGATAGGCCATGTCAAACAGACCAAGCTTATCAAGGCCGCTATCCGGCTCCAGCGAACTCTCCATACGCGCCTCAAACTCGGGCGATGCATATACCATCTGCGGCACTGGAAAGCCAATCTTCTTTCGGCTCGAGATTGCGCTAGGGAGCCAGGGTGCCATCGCCTGCTTGAAGATCCATTTTTCTGAATCCTCATAGTGCTTGAGCCTCGGTAGAAAGGAAAACGCGCTTTGAATGACCTGCTGGTCGGCTAGTGGGATTCTGACTTCAATACTGTGCGCCATGCTGGCCATGTCTATCTGACGATATTCAGAGACTACGCACTCGCCGTGATAATCGAGCAGGCAAGTGAGCTGTTGGCTGTCCTGCGTATCATGCGCGTACAGATCGAGATAGGGCTGCACGGCGGAAATGAAGGCGGCGCGAGCATCGACCTCAAGCATCAGTTGCCCGAGGTCGATATCCCCCACCGCATTGAAATAATCGAAATAGGCACCCGCTACCAGCCTCGAGGGGGTGATTTTCAGCCTGTGTCCATGACTGTAACCATCGAATACCTCGTCCGGCCCGCTGCCACAAAACGCTACGCGATAACCGTCGGCGGCGATTTGCTCGAGCAGCAGGAACAGACAGACCGCCTCGGGTGCACCATTCGGTTCGCAGCACAGCGACCACCAACGGTCCATGGCCTCGCAATAGATCTGGCTCGTCACCTCAATTTCCCGGTGCTCCGTGCCGAAGGCTTCGGCCACCAGCCGAGAGTAGCTGAACTCGTTATGCATGATGGCACCTGCCCTCAACCCAGATTCGGGAAAACCGATAGCATAGGTGTGCAGTTCCAAGCCCTGGCTCCTAGCTCGGGCTACCACGCTGGACGAATCAATGCCGCCGCTTAATAAATAGGCATACGGAACCTCCAGGTCGAAACAGCGTGTGCAGCCTGCAGCCACTGCGTCCCGAATACGTTCGGTGATTGCGGTGACATCCTGTTGCAATTCATCACCGATGACGATCTTGTGATAGCGCCGATGACGCGGGCGTTCACCCTGTTCGACGACCAGGCAACATCCAGCCTCAAGCTTCTTGATCTCGCGGATATGAGTATGGGGGCCAAATACGAACATGATGCCCGCGGCCTGGGCCAAACCTTCGCGGTCCCAGCTGAAGTTGAGATGAGGGATACGCAAAATGGTCTCAATATCCGAGGCAAAATACAGTTCGTCCCCGTCCCCAAGCGTGTAGTACAGTGGCTTTTGTCCCGTTGGATCCACAGCCAGCAGCGTTCGTCTGGCCGACCGATCGTGCAGACAGAAGGCAAACATGCCCTCGAGCATGCTTAGCATGTCCAGGCCATGACGTTGGTAGATGGCAAGCAGGCTCTCGGTATCCGATTTGGTACGGAAGTGATAGTCCGGACACAAGCGCCGCAGATCGAGATGATTGTAGATTTCACCGTTGAAGGTCAGGGTCAGCATGCCGTCGGCACTCTGCATTGGCATGTCTGCCTCAGAATTGTGTATATCGGCCACGCGCAGACGAGTATTGCCCAGTACGACCCGTTCATCCGCGACCACCGTACCTCGGCTGTCCGGCCCGCGCCGTTGCATGGCATCGGTTCGCACCATGTCCTCGACTACCCTAATGCGCAAGGCCGCCGGAGTCTCGCGCCCAACGAACCCAGCGATTCCGCTCATCTCAAGCCCCCAGTGTCGCAGAGGTTGCAACGGTGGCGTGCTCTGCCTCGGGTGTCTCATAATCCTCGAACAGCGCGGGACGCATCTGCTCGATCCAACTCAGATACAGTTCCACCCGATCACAGACGATGATTACAGCGCTCTTGCGCTCTGTCTGTTTGGCATCAATGGCTCGCAGGTAGCGCAGTGCAGCTAGATAGGTGGCGCCACTGGAAGGGCCTGCCATCACTCCATAGTCACGGATTAGGGCGAGCATGCCATCAAGTGCCTCGCTCGCCGTGATGCCAACTAACTGGTCATACTTTTGTTCCTCAAAGGGGCCGACGTAGAACATCTCATCCATGTGACGGATGCCGGGAATGGCGCTGTCCTTGGTCGAAACGATACCGGACACTTTCAATTTCTCGTTCGCTTCCCGAAGGCGCCGGCCGATACCGATACTGGAACCCGCAGTGCCGACTGGTGCAAAAAAGTAGTCGACCGGCCCGAGATCCTCCAGGATCTCCTGCGCCGTGGTGGCGTAGTGGGTGCAGTCATTGTTGGGATTGCGGTATTGATCGGTATAGAGATAACGATCGCGCTGCTCGTATGCGCGCGCATCGACGTACAGCAAGGCTGCCATGGCATCGGTGGGGTCGACGTCTCCCGCCATCGGTGAAACCTTGGCGCCCTGTACTACCAGCATGCGGCGCATCTCCTGAATACGGATACGGTTGGTAATGGTCTCAAGGGCGCTGCCATAGATAGATGCCACTGCCTGAAGTGCACGCGCTGCATTGCCGCTCGATAGCTCCAACAACTGCTTGTTACTGGACTGCAGAGTACCCAAGTGCGGGCGTAGCATTGCCCATGCCGTCCGATCCTTGATCGAGCCAAACGGGTTGAGGTGCTCGAGCTTGGCATACAAGTCGATATTCGTCAGGCTAGTCTTGGCTGGATTCAATTTCAAGATCGGCGTATTACCGATCAGATCGGTGATCGAATCGACCACCAGTCGTTTCCTGCTAGTGGCCATCTTGGCTGGCTCGTCATCGGCACGACGGATGGTCTCTGTCGATTCGGTAGCTTCCGATTGACTCAGCAGGCTGAATATCAGCGAGATCAGGGAGAGGCCTGGTCGTTTCTCTGTCTGATATCGGAACCTGAAACCATGTTCGCACACACGATTGGGATCAATCATGTCATTGATAATGAAACCCAAGCTATTACGGGGCGCGCTGCGGAATATGAAGTACTGGATATTGGTGAACTTCCGCAGATGGCGTAACAAAGGTTGCTTGTTGGCGATCCAGTTCGACACGAATACCAAGTCGCAATCACTGAAATCGTACTTACTGCCATCGACACAAATCACACGGACCAGATGGTCCAACCCCACCTTGGCAATCAACTCCGTGGCAAAGGCGGCGGATCTGGTGTGAGGATCCAACACCACGACCTGATAGCCGAGTCGCTGCGCCAACAGCATGGCCGGAAGCGGCAGCGCGCCACCGCCTATGTAGCCGATGCGACAGCATTGAGTGGCAGCGGACGGATAAGTAGATTCAGTACAGGAGCGCAGCTGACCTTCACGTTCGAGCCAGGTCAGCTCGTCCTCCATCAGGCCCTGATAGATCTGTCCATGGTAGGCGCGATAGATCTTGCCGAAGGTCAGGTTAGATTCCCCTAATAAATTTTCTGCAATCCGACATTCTTCGAGAACACCGGCGTCGCAGGAGATAGGAAAGACGTCGCGGGCTAGAGCAAGAACGTCCGCATCAGCGGCGATCACGCTCGCGTCGCTAACCGACACGTCGGAGCTAGCGATGGAGTACAACTTGTAGCGGGCTTGATGAAACTGCGCATTCTCCGGGCCACAAGCACCGAATGCGAGTATGCGTTCTCCAGCTTCCAGGATGTGCCGTTTCAGATCGACGATGCTGTCAGATAGATAAATGTTTTTCATAGTCGGAAACTCTCTAATCTTGTTTAAGATGATGGGAGTGAAAATGGCACAAGAAGGTGGTCACTAAAGACCTCCGCAGTCTCTTTCATCGTACCTTCTCACAGCGGAAGGCATAGTTGTGGACATACTCCGCGTCGACATGGTTAATAACCTTCTGGTACCATGCGCTCGGTTTTGAGAGCGAGGTGTAGCCCTTGGGCACGATGCGCTTGATGCTGGTCTTGAAGCCGACCCCGATGAAGGCATCAGCGATATCATCCAAGGTGTGCTCCTTGACCTTGATGGCGGCGAAGCGATTGATTGCCGTTCGCAGTTCGGTACCAGCGTCGTCGTTCATGTAGTCCGGGTGTGTAGCGAAATAGATACCACCAGGCTTCAGTACTCGGTATATCTGCTGAGCATGGTCTCTCAGATCTTCTATCAGATAGATCACCGCCGTGCTGATGGCGATATCGAACCGGTTCTCAAAATCGGCCATAGTGTCGGTGGCAATGTATTCGATCGGGCGATCACCACATCTCGAACGGGCGACTTCGATCGAACTGCGGGCTAAATCGACGCCAACGGCCTGGCGGAATTTGTGTTCGTCGTACAGCTTGCGCAGGAATCCACCTTGGTTGCAACCAAAATCCAGCAGGATTTTGTCCGTAAGGCTGACATCAAAGGTCTGCGAGGCAACTCGCTCCCAGAACTCACCATGCTCGTCCTCCATCGACTGGTCACCAGTATCGGGTTCGGTCCACCACTGTTCAATCATTTTCATGAGTTATGCCTCCTTTGGCAGTTTTTGTGTACTCACCTGCTGTACTAAAATCCGAATCAAGGGATCGACTTTGATTGAATCCACCATGCTATTTGCACCACGAGATGAATGTGGAAGCAGAGCGATGCTGGTTTCATTCAGATCGTAATCGAGTAAACACCAGCATCCGACTCATAAGCGGTAAGATAGCGTTAGTAAAAATGTGCGCGGTGGATTGGGGATTAGGGTGTAGTTGTAGACACCACTCGCGCCGCCGTAGTAGTACTTGGTGTCGAACAGATTGTTGACGTTAAATTGGGCATGCCAGTTACCAGTGTCGTAGTAGGCGGTGGTATCCATGCGTACGTAGGCCCCCAGTTTGTGGGAATTCGGCAGAGTTGCCTGGCGCGATGAGGCAGCATAGATGCCACCGCCCACACCGAGGCCTTGCAGAACACCACCGGGTTCGTAGGTCGTCCACAGATTGCCGCTGTGCCGAGGGACATCGGGCAGCTTATCGCCGACCGGGAAGAAGCCATCCGCTTTCACTTCGGCGTGGGTATAGGCATAGCTGGCAATTACCTTCCAGCGCCGTGTCAACTCACCACTGACATCAAGTTCGAAGCCGTGGCTAGATTGACGTCCTGCAAGGATGTTTCGTAGAGGGTCGTTCGGATCGCTGGTAAGAATGTGACGACGGGTTAGCTTGTAGGCTGCTAGCGTAGCGTTCAGTCGCCGGTCAAAAAAGTTAAATTTGGCACCAATTTCTTTCTGGGTACCAACTTCGGCGTTAAACACGCTGGCATCGATACTGCGTGTAATATTTGGCGAGTGCGACCGACCCACACGGGTGAACAACGCAGCTGTCGGATTTAATTCCCACACCGCACCGACCTGCCAAGACAGCGCCATCTGGTTCGCGCTATTCGTATAATCACTGCTCTTGGCTTCGTTATGGAAACGATCCAGTCGAAGACCAGCTAACAACTTCACCGCAGATGTCAGTGTCAATAGGTCCTGTGCATAAATTCCAATATCGTCTCCCCGGCCCTCGTTATAACCTTCACCAGGAATGATGGGCTCGTGATGAGCAGAGCGCATGCCAGGATCAAACAGGTCGAGGACAAAACTCGTTTGGTCGGTATTGTTAAACCCGTTTACGATCTTTCTGTATTCCGTGCCGAACAGCAAGTTGTGCTCAAAGTTCCAGGTATAGACCTGTCCGCGCAACTCAGCTTGCACAGCGTGTCCGCGAGACCACTCATGGCCATTCATGTAATGGGTGAAGTGTAGCTTATTGTCGCCAGTGTACAGGTAGTTGTCAGGAAAGGACTGGGTCGAATCCTGAGTGGCTCTATGGTACTGTGTGGCGATCCGAAGGCCCCAGGTCTGGCTCAGCTGGTGATGGAGAATAGCAGTACCCACGTAAGTCTCGTTGAGTCCGCTATCGCCTGGAAGGTCAGGGTAGTCTCCTTTGCGCAGCCCGAAGTAACGGGTACGGGAGAGGTGACGGAAGTTCGGCAGATTAGGCAGGCCGAAGTCGAATAGATCCTGGTCGAAGCGATTGTATTCCGCTAATAACGTGACACTGGTTTTTTCCCCTTGCCAGGATATTGCCGGGGCTAGGGAATATGATTCGAATCCACCACCATCACGAAAGGTACCGTTGTTCTCGTACGCACCGTTCAATCTCACGGAAAAACCCTTACCCAGGACACGGTTGATGTCAAAGGTCGGTCGCCATTGCTGGTAATTCCCCCACAGCAGATTGATTGCACCATAATTGTAGTAGAGCGGTCGTTTTGAAACCGTGTTAACTTGGCCACCTAGCGAACCAACGCCGCCGTAGAGCGTACCGGACGGCCCTTTCATCACTTCGATCCGTTCGATGTTCTGCACATCGCGGGTAACCAGGTTGCCGTTGTATTGGAATCCATCGCGACTGCTGCTGTGGGTCGTGAAGCCACGTATATTGAAGAACATTCCGTGATTCCCACCGTAGCTGGCTTCGGTCTGCACACCGCTGACGTTTTCTAGCAGTTGGCCGGGCTGGGTCACTGCGCGGTCGCGCAACACTTCATGCGGTACCACCTGGATTGAGGCGGGGATGTCGCTCAGAGGCAGATCCGTCCTGGTGAGGCTGTTAGCGCGGTTAGTAGTGTAGCCACTCGATTCGGGATAAGCAGGGGCGCCAGTGACTGTCATCGCCGGCAACTGCGTGACATACCCAGTGGGTACTGCCACTTCTACATCACGAGCTACCTGCCCAGCATCCTTTCCCTCGGAACCATCTGCAGTCTCCTGTCCTTGCATTATGGAATCGGATCTCATCTTTATGCCCTGCGCCAGATGCGCCCGCCCTTGTTCTAAAGCAGACGTTTTCCTCATATCCTGCTCCTCTTTCACTACGCGGTTTTCTTCAGCCCCAAACAGTGGATTGCTTAGAGCCGTTCCTAAGAGAACCCACAGTAGGGTGATAGAGGATTCTTCCATTCTTTTTTCTCCTGATCATTTTGATTCCGGCTGGGTACTTACCTCGGTCGAGTCGGTCTGGATTTTAAGATCCGCTTTCGTCGTGATGTTGGCGATAAAATTGAGCACAATGTCGTGACTGACATTCATAATGGATATCGGCGATGTACAGCTAGCTGTATACTTAATGCGGGGAAGTTATACAGAATAAAAACAGGATTTGGAATGTGACATAACGTCGCACTCGATTCGATCCGAGCCCACAAGCTGATTTTGCCAGTTTGTCCGGTGTATCAGCCAGAACAGCTTGCAGGATTGAACAAAATCACTATCACCAGACGATACGGTCATGCTGGGTTTCGTATGATCATATACGCGGGTGTTCACAATGAGGCGTTTGCTGAGGATGGTTGTCGATCGTTCAAAAGCCGCCTTCCAGCGTCAGATAAAGAGTGATGCAGTTGTTGAGCAGTTGGCGTTGAACTGCCAGATTGGCGCTTTGTGCATTGAATGTACTGCGGTAACTGTCCAGCAATGTCAGGATCTGAATAAATCCCTGCCGATAGGCATACAGCGCTAGTTGTCAGCTATAGTTTCCGTCTGCTGCACAGCGGCGCGCAATTGGGTTTCCTGCGTACGCAGTCATTCTTCTGCTGCCAACGCCTGTTCAACTTCACGAACGCATTGAGCACAGTTTCCTTATAACGGTGCAGGGTTTCGGTTGCCCGTGCCTGAGCCAATGCGATGCCGCCGCGAACATGTCCACCGGTGAATAGCGGCTGGAACGCGCCGGCAAACAAATTCCAGACGAGCGAGTTCGGGTCAATCAGATTGGTCAGTGCCTGGTCGCGTGTGCCTCCAGCAGCAGTGAACATGATGGGAGGTAACGCGCTGTCCAGACAGGCATCGGTCGCGCGCAGTCGTGCAAATGAAGCCAGTAGATCAGGGCGCGGGGTCAGTAGTTCGGAAGGCAGTCCGGCCGGTAGTTGTGGCGGGAGTACGGGAAGCATCTGCTAGACAGTTGAAGCGGATAAGGTTACCACCGCCGTGTCGATGGCAGGAATCGCGCCTTCCGGATAACACCCAGCAGAATCTCCGGCTGACGGATAATAAGCTGCACCTGATTTTGAACCTGTGCCAGTTGTGAGCATGCCTGCGTCAGATCGGTCAGCACCAACCGTACATCCAGTACGCATGCAGCTCCCGTTCAAACCAGTCTCGCACCAGGCTGGCAATGGTGCCGCAATCGCTGACAGATTGCTCGGCCACCCGAATCTGCAGTCTGGCTTCCAGCAAGATGAAGTAATGCTGCGCCATCGCTGCTTCAACCCGTGCCGCAGCCGCTTTCAGGTCAAAATTATCCGTCAGTGCCTGATCGATGAGCTTGTGTAAACCGGTCATCAAAGGATCACGCCCAGCCCGATTACATGGCTTGATCGGATTCGTCCGCTGCAACCTGGGCGAACCATTGATCCGAAATGGACAAATCAATGTCGCTGAGCTCACGCGGCGGCGGTGTGGTGCAGCCATGAATGAACAACAGCAGACACAACACGATAACCGGCCACAATTACTTATGTTGGTGAATTCAATAAGACGATTCCTGTTGACGACTGCTCACACTGAAACGAGCCTGCCGCTTTTTCATCCAGATAATAATGCCGGTCACCGATAGCAGGACAATGACCAGACCGAGCACACAGACAAAAATCCGATAAGGCAGCCCAAATACATTGGCCATGTGCAGGGCTTTGAGCCAGGTGGTCACGGTGTTGCCGCTGTATTGGCCGCTTGGCAGCAGTGCCAGTTTGAGCTCACCTGAATTGGCATCGAAATATATACTCGTCCTTCCCTGCTTATCCTGTATCTCTTTGGAGCTGCGCACGGTGTAGACATACACCCCATTCATACGATTCAATGCCAGGGCAACCACCCGTTCAACCGCGAAATCATGTTGATCTGCCTGTTCAGCCATCAGTTTCTCTGCGATGGATTGTGCTTCCCGCCAGTTGATCTTGGGCGCAGCCAGCGGAATCTCCCGCTTTTCCAGTTCAGTCCAGGGAGCTTTGAATTCAAGCACTGCACGCGTCGTCCAGGTATAAACCGTATCCCACATATTCATGTAAACGCTGGACCAGGCGAAAGTCAGCAAAATCAGCCATAGCCACAGGCCGCTGGCACGATGCAGATCGAAATTGAGTTTGTAAGGGCTTGATCGCCAGCGGATTTTCCAGGCAGGCTGCCAGCGTTGCCACCAGGAAGAGTGAACAGAAGCCATTGACGTGGATTGGCGGCGGCGCTGCGGCAGGGTCAGATAAAACCCGACAAAACAGTCCAGCGTCCAGATCAGGGCACAAATGCCCAGCACCCACATGCCAAATGAACCCAACGCAAGGGCGTAATGTAGCTGGTAAATGAATGACATGAAATTGGTCATTCCTTCCGAAATTGCGCCGAATTGGCGCCGCACCAGTTCTTCACCGGTATAAGGATCAAGAATGATCTGATCGAATCCTAGTTCACCTGGCTGACCAGTTTTGTCCAGGCGTGTGCTCACGCCAGCCAGTGTGGCGCCCTGATTGCCTTCCAGTGCAATAACATCAACCTGGCCATGAGAAGCAATGCGCTGCTCGGTTAGTTCAGCCAGTGTGGCGACATCCAACTTGTGCGCCAGCGTTTGTTTGGGATAAAACTGGGGATTGATCAGCTGTTCCAGCTCAGGGTAAAACGCCAGCAGACTGCCGGTAATACCCACGATGATCAGAAAAGAGGCCATGACCAACCCCGCCCAGCGGTGCAGCCAAACCCAAAAAGAGCGTTTTAATGTCATCATGTATGATTAATTATTTAACTAACTTTAATTACAATGGTGCCCAAACACAGCACCAGTGTTTGTTATATACCGATTATCCTTTCAAATCCGTTAATTTAGAATGCGACAAATTGTCGCATTAGTGACTAATATTGACCTGTCTGGGCCTTTCGATTCAGGGTACCTTCAGACAACAGCTTCTTCGATAGCGAGAAGCAAACGAAGAAGACGTGATAGGGGTCGCCTAAGAAAATGGAAATAAAGCACGCTAAGGCCGGCATGCTACCTGCAGCACCCGCGCTGCTGTATCGGCGGACATGGCACCGATCCGAACGAGCAGAGCACGCGGCAGTAATAGTACGTTTCCACTTCAAGCAATTAGCTTTGATCTGGTTAGGTGTGTAACCAGGAGGGAAGGTATCATATTGCGGTAAAGAATCCGTAATCTCGTACCACGGTGCTTCTGAGTGAACAAACAGGTGGCAAGTAGGCCTGTTACCCGGATCATGATCAAGTATTCCAAGTGCAAGGCCTGGTTCTTATCGCTGTGAGGAATATTTGGTGAAGATATTCGAACCACAGACTGAGCAGAAGCCCCTGTGTTCACCTGGAAATGATTCGTAGAAGCGCAATCAGTTCCTCGCCTCGTACCCATCGAAGATTCGCTGTTTTTACTCGTCCTCGTGCTCTGAAGGCTGCTCCATGAGCTTTACGGCACATGGAACAGTGACAAAACAGCATGTCGTGAACAGGACCATCGATTTCAAGGATGATGCTTTGACATAGACAACTTGCACGAAGAATCACCGCGCCTCCTCGGATACTTAATAAGTTGCATATTGCGCGACGTCCTGAAACCGTTTAGCTGTCAGTCGCAGTTATTCCTGGTTTAGAAAGATTAAATGCAGGCTCGTTTGCAGTTATCTCTGGGTTGCGGGGGTGAATAGATGCGGCTATTGCTGGCTGAAAATTGCGCTGAATGCTAGTTTGACCCTGTTTCAAATGCAGGCTGTTACAGCTAGTTATGGCACATCGAGAAGGGATTTAACTTGTCCGACAGATGCGTTGGACAAATGACCACAAGTTCTTCAAAAAAGTTCGGAATTGTTAGTTACTGTAACTTATTGATTATACTGATAAATTTTAAAAATAACCGTTATAAAAGCCCCGGAAACGCTCATCAATGGAGTAGTGATTCCTGTGTGGTTCCCATCATGCCACGCGAGCCAGGCATGATGTCCGGCACCGGACACAATTATGTTAAACAAGCCTAACAGCAGTAGACAATATACCGTTTACATTACCGATCGACTGCACGTAGCGTAATTTGATGTTATCTGGAACGGTGAATGCAAAGGTCTGGTCAGACGCCAGCCCGTTAAGAAATGTCAGTGCTGCAGCAGAGAAGAACAGAGGATTATGCTCGTAGCCTCCTGGCATCAGTTGTAAAGGGATCGCAGGTGAATTAAAAGAGGCCGGCGTTGCCCTGACTGCAAGATCGTACAGCAGATTATTGGTGAGATTAAGCAGCACGATTTGATCAGTACCGACCAGATCGGATGGTCGGGTAAATTTTCGACACGCAGCAGCGTGGCCAATGCGCCATCTGGTGCCTGACTGTGCAAAGTATCAACATGACATCAGCAAGCACTGGACCGGTAACAATCTCAAACATATCTGGCTCGGTAAGGTCGATTATTGGAGCGGTAATCCTCGTTCATAGGTGCGCCAGGAGTAAAATCGGCCAAACTATCGGGAACATAATTATAGGGATTATGGATCCATGGACCGTCAGATTTTAATGGAGCAAAAGCTCTGCTGAAAAAATCTGAATTTCAGCATAAAATCATTGCCGAGAAGATGAAGAGTGATCTTAAAACTGAACGTAAACATGCTCGAATTAGAGAGCAACAACCCGTTTAGCTTCAACAAGAAAGGCAGGCGCGTAAAGGTTACGGCGTACTTTTAAACTGTCACCAAGCCCCGTTTGGCTTTTTACGGCAGCTTCTAATCTGAATTACGGAGACGAAGCGCGTTAAAGACTACTGAAGCAGAGCTCAAGCTCATCGCCAATGCGGCAAACATGGGGGAGAGTAAAAGGCCGACAAACGGGTACAGCACTCCAGCTGCCAACGGCACGCCCAGAGCGTTGTAGATAAACGCGAAGCCTAGGTTCTGCTTCATATTGGCAACTGTTTGCTCGGATAGGTGACGTGCAATCGAGATGCCGCGCAAATCTCCTTTGACCAGTGTTACCTGCGCACTGTTCATGGCTACATCCGTCCCAGTGCCCATCGCAATGCCCACGTTGGCTTTTGCTAGTGCCGGAGCATCGTTAATACCATCGCCAGCCATAGCAACAACCCGACCTTCAGACTGAAGTTTTGTCACCAGGTCAAGCTTGTCAGCTGGTTTGACCTCGCCATGCACCTCATCAATCCCTAATTGCTGCGCAACGGTTTTGGCCGTAGCCACGCCGTCTCCTGTTGCCATGATGATACGAATTCCGGCATCTTTGAGGTCTTGCACAGCCTCCGGTGTGCTCTGTTTAATCGGATCTGAGACGGCCAGTAAGCCTGCCAGTTGACCGTCTGTTGCCAAATACATGACGCTTGCCCCCTTTTCGCGCAAGGACTGGGCCGTACCGGCCATTGCTGTGACATCAACGTTTTCTTGCTGCATCAGCGCAGTATTGCCCAATACAAGGTGTTTTCCTTCGACTTGACCTCGAACGCCAATGCCGCTACTTGATTCAAAATCATTAGCGGTACTGAGTGCAAGATCCTTCTCGCGAGCAGCATTCACAATGGCATGTGCAAGCGGATGCTCGCTGCCCTGGTCCAAGCTCGCAGCGAGTCGCAACACTTCATCGGCTGTCGTATGACTGGCGGGTACAGCCTGCTCGAAAGTCGGCCGACCTTCTGTTAACGTGCCGGTTTTGTCGACAATCAAGGTATCGATCTTGCGGAAGTTCTCAATGGCAGCTGCGTCGCGAAACAGCACGCCTTGTGTCGCGCCCCGTCCGGTTGCTACCATAACGGACATTGGCGTGGCGAGTCCCAGTGCGCATGGACAAGCGATAATCAGCACGGAGACAGCATTGATCAAGCCATACACCCAGCTTGGCTGAGGGCCGAACAAACCCCAAATAATCAGCGTGGCCACGGCAATAACCACTACAGCCACCACAAAATAGCCGGCAACGAGATCAGCCATGCGTTGCATTGGCGCACGTGAACGTTGTGCCTGCGCAACGAGCTGCACAATTTGCGACAGCACAGTGGCAGAACCCACCTTCTCTGCGCGAATGACCAGAGCGCCAGAGGTGTTCATTGTCGCGCCAATCACCTTGTCACCGGCGCGTTTGCTCACGGGAAGTGATTCGCCCGTCAGCATGGACTCATCCAGAGAACTGCTGCCCTCTTCGACTATACCATCGACCGGTACTTTTTCGCCGGGACGCACCCGTAAACGGTCGCCCTCATGAACGTGGGTTAATGGCACATCTTCCTCTGTGCCGTTCGGGTTAATGCGCCGCGCCGTCTTCGGCGCCAAACCGAGTAGCGATTTGATTGCTGCTGACGTTTGTGATCGAGCCTGTAGCTCAAGGAGCTGACCCAGAAGCGTCAACGAAATAATCACTACCGCTGCTTCAAAATAAACGGCGATTCGCCCCATGGACATGAAGGTTTCAGGGAAAATTCCTGGCGCTAGCGTTGCCACAGTACTATAGACAAATGCAGCCGCCGTACCGAGACCAATCAGCGTCCACATATTGGGGCTGCGGTTGACAACCGATTGCCAGCCCCGTACAAAGAACGGCTGCCCTGCCCACAATACCACCGGGAGCGATAACACCAGCTCTACCCATGTTTGCGTAACCATGTTGAACCACCCTAGCTGGTGACCGAACATCGCAAGCACCGCGACGATGATAGTAAAGGGCAGCGTCCACCAGAATCTGCGCGTAAAGTCTTTTAGCTCGGGGTTGTCGTCTTCAAGGCTGGGCATCAAGGGTTCGAGCGCCATGCCACACTTCGGACAGCTCCCCGGATGATCCTGTTGTATTTCCGGATGCATGGGGCAGGTATATATCGCTCCTGCCGCTGGAAGCTCTGCTGCAGTATGAATTTCGAGTGGACCTAAATAGGTTTCGGGAGTGACCTTGAATTTTTCCATGCACTGGGTGCTACAAAAGAAGTAATCCTTGCCCTTATACTCCACGGTTTTTTGTGGATTGGTTTGTGACACCTCCATTCCACACACAGGGTCCGTAAATGGTTTTTCTGAGTTATCTTCGTGTGCTGTAGTGTCTGTGAATACGGCATGGGAACAGTGATCATCATGTTGATGGTCATGATGCTCGTGTTGAGGGGGGGTATCGGTACGCATATGCGACTCCTTATTTAGGGTCTGTTCCCATCACATGGGTAACCACAGAAAGGCACAGGCCATAGCCACGAGGCTTTCGTAGTTTTTTGAGTTTACCAAAGCGCGAGGCCACCGCCCAGAACTGATTCAATTGTGCAGAAAATATTTTCTACCAGGTGTCGGTATCGGTACAGTCCTCGGGCCGGATCTGCATTACCTGTTTTGGAGTTCCACTTCTCTGGAATGACTGTCTTGGCACCTTGTTGTTCGATTTGATCACGTATGGCCTGATTGTCATAGTCTTTGTCTGCAACAATGGATTGAGCTGCACCCACACTGGTGAGCCTTGATATCGCTACCATCGATGAAAACCCACTCCGTGTCCACCAGAGCCTGAAATACCTTGAGCCATTTTCCACTGGCAGATCAGGCGGTGAATCGTTTATAAACCTTGTTCCAGCTCCCGAATGCCTTGGGTAAATCTCTCCAGGAACAACCAGTGCGCATGCGGTACAGCATGCCTTCGACAGTCGTACGCAAATCTTGCTTGTTGTAGAGGTTATTGTGAAGCAAAATGGTCAGTGGCTTCGACCAGAACTCAGCATTGATCAGTAATTGGGGCATTGCAAGCTCGTATTACCGGTGAGAGCTACAACGACACGAGCTTGCTTCTTTAAATCAATATTGAGATTAAACAGGAATAGACCCTAGTGATTGGTCAAGTAATTTCAAACACTCAGGAGTGCCAAGATGCGAGGTTTTTTCGTAATGGTATTTTTATGCCAGCAAGTGACGACGAAGATTTTCTGAATTTAGCTCATTTTCTTCCTCTTTCACATCGACTAAATTCAGAAAATCTCCCTTCCAGAAAAAATCCGCAACTTATTATTTCTTAATGCCAAGTTAGATTTTCTGTCAAGTATTTATTTAGCTAATCTTTTCAAAGGCATCGAATTCAACCTCGTAGCGAGGTTCAGGACGCTTAAATAGATATTCGCCGTTGCGGATAGATGCCAATACGTCAGCCCGTTGGCGTACGGCCTCAAATGGCGATTTTGCATTCAAGACGATAAAGTTAGCCGGTTTACCCACCTCGATGCCATACTGATCTTCAACATTCAGCGTTTTGGCACCGTTGGATGTAATTAGATTGAGGCATCGATCTAATTCATCGAACGACATTGTCTGTGCCAGATGAATACCGTTATCCAGGATATTCATCATATTTCCATTACCTACCGGGTACCAAGGATCATTGATGGAATCCTGGCCAAAACAGACATTGATACCGCTCTCCCATAATTCTTTCACGCGGGTGAGACCACGACGCTTTGGGTAGGTATCTTGTCGGCCTTGCAGATAAGCATTTTCGGTTGGTAAAGAGATGAAATTCAGCCCTGACTTTTGGAATAATCTCATCATACGAAAAGCATAAGCATTATCTGCGGAGCCAAAAGAGCAAGTATGGCTGGCCGCTGTGCGGGAGCCAATACCTTCAGACATCACCAGTGCGTTGAGCAACTCAACAAAACGGCTCATAACATCATCGGTTTCATCGCAGTGAACATCGATCAGTTTGTTATATTTAACGGCTAACTCTACGGTTCGGTGGATGGATTTTTCGCCGATCTCGCGCGCCCATTCGAAATGCGGGATGGCCCCGACGCAGTCTGCGCCCATTTTCAACGCTTCTTCAACCATTTCTTCGCCGCCCTTATAGGCATACATCCCTTCTTGCGGAAAAGCTACAATCTGGATGGTAATACTGTCTTTGAGTTGCTCGCGTATTTCCAGCATAGCTTTCAAACCTGTCAGCTTGGGGTCATCTACGTCAATATGCGTGCGGATAAACTGGACACCCTTGGAGACCTCTTCATTAATACCTTTCAACGCGCGTTCCTTGGCCGCTTCGAAGGTTTGAGTTTTTTTCACATCATGCCAGCGTGCAATACCTTCAAACAGTGTGCCGCTTGAGTTCATGGCCCCATCGTTTTTGCCAGTGTATACATAATCCAAATGCAAATGGGCATCCACATAGGGCGGGATTACGAGTCGACCCTGAAGATCAATCTCCTCGTCGGCCTTGGGCAGGTTTTTTCCGATCTGCTTGATCACCCCTTTATCGACTGAAATCTCACTTGTTTCATCGTGCTGTCTATAGTGGACCCCTCCGTCAAGACAATAATGTATCGAGTTTAAGAGGGTAACCTTCTTCATGCAGCGGAACGGCGCTGCCCCGGTTTTCGGTTTCTTTTTTTGTTTCTACTTCTGTGTGAGATTTTTCTTTCTCACTATATTTGTCCACAATCCTTGCTCCGCCACCACTCGCTGTACGGTATACCTGATCTGGCGTGTCGTAGCCCAGCGATTGGTGCGGTCTTTCTGTGTTGTAAAGCACAAAGTATTCTGTCAGACCTATCAGCAATTCAGGCATCGTGACGTAACCTTTCAGATACACGTCCTCGTGTTTGACGCTGCGCCAGAGCCGTTCCACAAAGATGTTATCCAGGCCCGGCCACGCCCGTCCATGCTGATGGCGATTTCTTTTTTTAACAGCACGCCAGTAAAAGCTTCGCTGGTGAACTGGCAGCCCTGATCGGTGTTGAATATCTCGGGCGTTCCATATGTCTGCAATGCCTGCTCCAGGCAGTCCACACAGAATCCGCTATCCAGCGTATTCGATAACCGCCACGACAGCACTTTACGCGAGTACCAGTCGATCACGGCCACCAAGTACACGAACCCGCGTGCCAAGCGGATGTATGTGATGTCCGTACTCCATACCTGATTGGGGCGGATCACATTCACGCCTCTGAGCAGGTACGGATAAACTTTGTGCTGCGGGTGCGGGCGGCTGGTATTCGGCCCCGG
Source organism: Nitrosomonas eutropha (assembly GCF_003201195.1). Taxonomy (GTDB): domain Bacteria; phylum Pseudomonadota; class Gammaproteobacteria; order Burkholderiales; family Nitrosomonadaceae; genus Nitrosomonas; species Nitrosomonas eutropha. The sequence continues at coordinate 30,217 of NZ_QICQ01000011.1, forward strand.
CGCCATGCCGGCAAGGCCCAGTATGCCCATCAACCTCTGTACGCGCTTGCGGTTGATCTTGTAACCTAAACCACGCAGATAATGCTTGATCTTGCGGCTGCCGTAAAACGGATGACGTGTGTATTCGGCGTCAATCAGTCCCAGCAGTGCCAATTCCTGCTCGTCCGGTTTTGCGGCCATGTGCGGCGCATAGACCGTGGAGCGGTTAACTCCCGCCAGTTCGCATTGCCGGGTCAGCGCCAGTGGTTCGATGGCGCTGACCCATTGCTTGCGGTTTTCTACTGGCTGATCCCGGACTTTTTTTTGAGCCAGTCCAGTTCCATCTTCAACCGCCCGATCTCGGAATACAGGCGCTCCGGGCTAGCTGACGGGTCGGCAGGCTTTGGGCCGCGCTTGGAATCAAACAGGCTGGATGCCTGCTCTTGCAGCTCCTTCTTCCACATACCAACCTGTGTCGGATGAACCCCAAACTCCTGGCCAATTTCGTTAACCGTCTTGATGCCACGGACCGCTTCAAGTGCTACCTTGGCCTTGAACTCGCCACTAAAATTCTTGCGCTTCGTTTCGCTCATAACCTGCTCCTCAGTTGCAGCAGGTTACCACCTTAATTTATTGTCTGAAAATCGGGGGCCACTATACGGTGTGGGTGAATTGTTACCAGGTTTTTGACGTCGCAACTCCGTTTGGCGGGTTTAAACAATCTGGAATCGGCCGTGAATTGGGATCTTATGCCCTTGATAACTACACAGAAGTCAAAAGTGTTTATGTCTCGTTAGAATAACGAGCTGAGACTGTAAAATCTATTGTGTAAGCGTCCGAGCCTTCATCCCCTGTGAAGAAATTTTCCATGACTACTGACAAATGAATTAACTCGGCCTGAACCAGTTGCAAGTCCATATTGGCCGCTTGGCAAAAAATATCAAATCTGAAGCAGATCTGGGTAGCCTGCCCAGCAGCTAGTTAAAATGACCGTTGAAGCAGTCCTTGGAGCCGAGCTGGACGAGCATCTTGGGTTATGCCAGGCATGATCCTGCCGGGCGTGGTTCAGATAACCGCCGCAACGGCACATCATCCAAGCAACTGAAGGGCGCTCATGGCAAGGTTGGTATTGAGGTGCCCCGTGACCGGGCTGGTACTTTTGAGCCACAGATCGTGCGCAAGGGCCAGACGCGTCTAACGCAGATGGATGACCAGATTCTGGCGCTTTACGCCAAGGGCATGAGCACGCGCGACATCGTTGATGCGTTCAGGGAAATGTACGACGCTGATGTGTCGCCTACCCTGGTCTCCAAAGTGACAGAGCGCGTACTGGATGCTGTGACTGAGTGGCAGAATCGCGGGCTGCAAGATATCCTGATTGCCTGCGTGGACGGACTCAAGGGTTTCCCCGATGCTATCGCTGCTGAATACCCGCAGACACGCGTTCAACTGTGCATTGTGCAGCATGTGGTGCGCAACTCACTGAAATACGTATCCTGGAAGGATTACAAGGCCGTTACGACCGCTCTGAAGGAGGTTTGCCAGGAGCGCGCCCACCGAAGGGGCAGCGCAGCTTGCTCTGGAGCGTTTTGCCGAGTAGTGGGACAAGCAGTACCCGCAAATCAGAAAATCGTGGAACACCCACTGGCCCAACCTGATTGCCCTGTTTGATTATCCGCCTGAGATTCGTAAGGTGATCTATACGATCAATGCCATCGAGTCGCTCAACAGCGTCATCCGCAAGGCAACCAAACAGCGCAAGGTGTTTACACAAAAAGCTTTACAGGCTCTGCTTAACCGGGTTGTCCGGTTTTGCTTGACCAGGTCAAACTCGTTTCTTTCATCTGGATTTTGTTAATAAATTTTACAAGAGAGAAATCACCAATTTAAAAAACTAAACGCTACTGAGTTATACTTACAAGATGAACTATAAATAAGGCATCTGGGTCAATATAGCCTGCTATAACAAAAACAGCAGTAATTTGTATACTTATATTTGGAGATCATTAAAATGAATCGAAGCTATTCAACAGTTGCTCATAGCGCATCATCTGCTTTAACGACTAACAAGGTATTGCGTAACACTTACATGCTGTTATCGTTAACGCTATTGTTCAGCAGTCTAACTGCAGGGCTTTCAATGTTCTTAAATATGCCACCGATGACATATTTAATTTCTGTGATAGGTGCCATGCTGATTGCAATGTTTGTATTACCTCGTTTTGCCCAATCTGTAGCAGGAATCGGAATTGTTTTTCTGATTACAGGTTTATTGGGATTTGGATTAGGTCCCATGTTAACCATGTATGCTTCTCTGCCTAATGGTGGCGATATCATTACATTGTCACTAGCGGGCACGGGCACGATATTTATAGGATTATCTGCCTATGCTCTTTTCACACGAAAAGATTTTAGTTTCCTGGGTGGGTTTTTGATGGTAGGTTTTTTGTTAGTTTTACTTGCTGCTCTGGCAAATATTTTCTTACAAATACCTGCAATGTCATTAGCGATATCAACTGTAGTTATTCTCATCATGAGTGGTTTCATTTTATATGACACGAGTCGTATTATTCATGGTGGCGAAACTAATTATGTGTTAGCAACAATCGGGTTATATATGACCATTTTCAATATCTTTATCAGCTTGATGCAAATTTTAGGGATTATGGGTAATGATGATTAGTTGTCAGCTACTTTAGCTAAACAAAGCCCCGGTCAAGCCGGGGCTTTGTTTTTAGAGTGGAATAAGTGGAAGGAACAGAGGTTTGGGTATGGATTGGATGCAAATTGGCTCTGCGTTAGCGTTAATAATGTTCTTAATAATTTTATTTCCTAAAGCGCTGGAAATGATGAAGAACAGCCCTAAAGCGACTTCTTCGGATTGGAAGGCTGTTATCGTTCCTCTGATAATAATTATTTTATTTATTATGTTGTTAATTAAGTTAGTTTAAGTTAAGTTTTTCTGGTACTGGATAGTGTAGTCATGAGGCTAAAGATATGAAATCCTTTTATTTTTTAAAAGGATTTCATATGACGCCAGCCCATCGTAGGCATGATATTTCAGGTAAGGCATGGTCGCTACTTGAGGAGCATTTACCAGGTAGAGAAGGGGCATGGGGAGGGATAGCTACAGATAATCACCGGTTTATCAATGCTGTTTTATGGATTATGCGAACAGGAGCCCCATGGCGGGATTTACCCGGACTACGGGGGATGGAGCAATACCCACCGCCGTTTTATTCGCTGGCGTGACAAGGGTATCTGGGAAAAACTGCTGGAAATCCTGATGGATGATCCGGATTATGAATGGCTGATGATAGATACCAGTCACGGCAAGGTTCACCCACATGCCAGCGGGGCCAGAGGGGATAATCAGGAGATGAATCGGGCGAAAGGGGGCTCAACACCAAGATACATCTGGCCGTGGATGCGCATGGTATGCCGGTCAGAATCCTTGTTACACAAGGTACCACTGCTGATTGCCCGCAAGTTGGCCGCTTGATCGAAGGGATGGATGCAGATCATCTGTTGGCAGATCGTGGCATGACAGTAATGCCATTATTGAACAGGCGGAAAAACGGGGAGTGGAGGTTGTTATTCCTCCAAAGAAGAACCGGAGGACGCAAAGGCATTATGATCAAGTGCTGTATAAGCTGAGGTATTTCGCCGAAAATACTTTCCTTCATCTCAAAAAGTAGCGTTGCTACAGACACACCCAAAATACCTCTTCTTTCCTTGCCGCCGTACAAATTAGATGTCCGCCCTCTGGGCAGATATCTTGTGACTACATTATCTAATATATTTGTAACGCAGTAACATAAAGTATATTTACATTCAGGAGAATCACATGATCACTTTAATAATTCCTTTTATTTTTTCCTTGCGGCAACTGTATTGGATTGTTTTCCGTTGCGTAACAGGGTTGGTTTTTGCCGCCTTGATGATCAATACGGCCGATGCGGTTGAGCCTCATTCACTATTTCCCACTCCGGTTTACGTCACCTTGCAGACAGATGGTGTGGTGGAAAACCTACAGACAGGAACCACCTGGAGCGTGCCTGGCGCCCATTACCACGCTGTCAGTTCTGATGGCCGCCACCTGCTGGTCAGCGAAGCAGGTTCATCCAATGTTTATCTGCTGGATACAACCAGTGGCAAACTCCTGTCAACTTTTGACGTTGGTCCAATTGCACAGGGAGTGGCGGTTAGTCCGGATAACCAACAGGGCTTGGCTGTCGGAGCCGGAGATGGAACGGTCACTGTCATTGAGCTTGCCACGCAAAAAGTGGGTAAGGTCATTCCTGTTGGCAAAGCACCTCACAACGTACGTTTCACGCCCGATGGCACACGGGCGTATGTCACCCTGCAAGGCAGTGGCAGCATTGCTGTACTCGATATGCGGACCTTGGAAAAAACAGATGAATTTTCGCTACCTGGCATTGATCAGCCGCATAATCTTGATCTATCGGACGACGGGAAGACACTTTGGATTCGTGATTTCACTGGTCAAGTCGCCGCTGTTGATCTCTTGACGCAAAAAATACTGGCGGTAATTCCTGTTGGCCGGGGGCATGCCGGTATAGATGCCGTGACTGCCAGCCAGTATGTTTTTACCGGTGCAACGGCTGACCCTATGGTCGATGTCATTGATGCTATAACGTTCAAAGTTGTCAAACGGATTGATGTCGGACAGGGGTCACATGGCGTGCGTGCCAGCCATGACGGACGTCTGATTTATGTCGGCGTCACGAACCCCAGCCAGGTCGTAGTGATAGATACACAAACACTGGAAGTCGTGAAACAACTGCCGACGCAAGGCCAATCCCCATTTTGGCTTGCTGTATCCAGCAATCCATAAACGGCACACACTGTTTTTGCTATTCCGAGGGACGATGTGTGCGATGAAAGCGGCGAATATGCAGCGCATGCATCTGCTCAGCGAGCTCTGTTACAGGCCCTTCGACGATCAGACCCGGTACAATTTCCTGAATTGGAAACAGGCTGACAGGAGGCAGTGGTGCACCAAGCGCTGCCAACCAATCTGATAACTGTCGGGCTGAGCTGGCATACACAATCCGCCCCAATCCAACCCAGCCATGCGCGGCGGAACACATCGGACAATGTTCGCTAGAAGTGTAGACTGTCGCTTTGTTTCTTTCTTCCGGCGTCATATGTGTCGCTGCCCAGCGGCTAATTTCAAATTCCGGATGACGTGTCTGGTCTCCGCTACTTACCTGATTACGGGCTTCCAGGAGTACGACACCTTCACCGGAAACCAGCACAGAACCAAACGGCTCATCGCCGGCCTCAAGCGCTTCTTCCGCCAGTGCAATGCAGCGCCGTAAAAAATGTAAATCTGCTTCTTTTATTGCCATTAAGTATTATTTCTTTGTTTCGTCACAGCTGGCTTATCCAATCCGAACAACAATTTCACTTGCGTCTGCGCCACCAGCGTAACGAAGCATAAACCCGCTATGCTGATTTGGTATACAGCACCACAGCAAAGTCAACGCTTGCGGTAATTTCAGCCCGTATCGCTGGTGTAGTACGAGCATTCTTATGCAAAACTATTATCATTTCATGGCTCTCTCGGATGGTTTGAGGAAATCAGCGCTCTCGTGACAGCTCGCGCCATGAACAGCGGATAACAAGTTTTATCTATACAATCATCCGGGACTGAACACGCAGTTCTACCGCATACCGGGGAGCATTCCCTTGACTGCTCTCATCATTTTTGCCATTCCTCCCTTATTCATCATTTTCATCATCTTGCGTGCCTGCTCAAACTGCGTAAGTAAACGATTGACTTCCTGTACAGAAGCACCGGAACCTGCAGCAATACGGCGTTTACGGGAGGCTTTGATGATTTCCGGTTTGGCTCGTTCCTGAGGCGTCATGGAGTTGATAATGCCTTCGGTACGATTGATAACTTTCTCATCCACATTCATGTTCTGGGCGGCTTGACTGAGTTGGTGCGGCAATTTATCCAGCATGGCACTCATGCCCCCCATTTTTTTCATTTGCTGAAATTGCTGCTGGAAATCATTCAGATCGAAGCCTTTGCCTGATTTCATTTTTTTCATCAAGCGTTCTGCTTCTTGCTGATCAGTGGTGCGTTGTGCTTCCTCGATTAATCCGAGCACATCCCCCATGCCCAGGATACGCGAGGCCATGCGATCAGGATAAAACGGCTCCAATCCGGTAAGTTTTTCAGCAACACCAGCAAATTTAATCGGCTTACCAGTGATGTGCCGGACGGACAGTGCCGCCCCTCCGCGTGCGTCACCATCAAGTTTGGTAAGAATCACCCCGGTCAGTGGCAACACTTCCGCAAAAGCCCGGGCGGTATTGACTGCATCCTGTCCCTGCATGGCATCGACAACAAACAGTGTCTCAACCGGATTCAGCAATTGTTCCAGCTGGCTGATTTCTTGCATCATGGCTTCGTCGATACCCAGTCGCCCAGCGGTATCAACGATTACTACATCATGATGATGCTTGCGTGCGAAGTCTAGAGCAGCAGTACTGATTTCGGCTGGTTGCTGGCCGGTTTTTACCGGAAAAAAATCAGCTCCAGTTTGCTCGGCCAGAAGTGCCAGTTGTTCAATTGCGGCTGGGCGGTAAATGTCACAGGATACCAGCAGCACTTTCTTTTTTTTCTGTTCCATCAGCCACTTTGCCAGCTTGCCGCTGCTGGTGGTCTTGCCGGCACCCTGTAGGCCTGCCATTAAAATGACGGCAGGTGGAGCAACATTTAGATTGATATCCGCTTTGTCTCCACCCATGATGGCCATCAGCTCTTCATGGACAACGCCGATGAAAGCCTGTCCGGGAGAGAGTTTACCCAGTACTTCGTGACCAATGGCGCGTTGTTTGACCTGTTCAATAAATACTTTAATTGCAGGCAGGGCGACATCGGCCTCAATCAGGGCTATGCGCACCTCACGCAGGGCTTCCTGAATATTGCTTTCGGTCAGGCGTGCTTCACCACGCAGAGTTTTGATGACGCCGGAAAGTCGTTCGGTTAAATTGTTAAACATGTAGGCTCCTGTTGAAACGGTATCCGCCGGTGAGAGTTGTTCCCTATGCTAAACTTCATGGAAACTGTCAAACAGCACTTCAGCTTTATCCGGACGAAGGGTAGACTGGTTGTTTTCCACCAATTGTTCAGATAGATTGCCAATGCCCAGTATTCTAACTTATCTCAGTACTTCATTGCTTTACGGGATTGCCGGATGGTATTTCTGGCAAACCTTGCGTACAGTTGCGCCAGTGTTGCAGGCGAATGCTGCAGGAACGGTTCCGAATGTGAAGTTACAGCAGTTTATGATGCTCATTCCTCTGGTAATGCATGGCGTGGTGCTTTACCGTTCGGTATTTATGGATGATATGCTGAGCTTTGGTGTCGGCAATGCCATTTCAGCTATTGTATGGCTGACTGCCTTGATTTATTGGGTATCAGGTTTTTTATCCTCGCTGCAGGGATTACAAAATCTCATCGCGCCGATTTCTGCCATAGCGGCGATCGCTGTTCTGATTCCGCTGTTACTGCCCTCCGTCCATCCGCTAGCACATGCCGGGATGACGGCTTTCAAGGCGCATTTGCTGACAGCAATGCTCGCTTACAGTCTGTTCACGATTGCTGCCCTGCATGCAGCTCTTATGACGCTTCTTGAGCGTCGCCTGCATCATTCTGTTGTGTCCTCGCTCTTTGTACAGTTGCCACCGCTGCTGGTGATGGATAAAATGCTTTTCCGCCTGGTATGGATCGGGTTTATTCTACTTAGTCTCACTTTGCTTAGCGGTATCGTGTTTTCAGAGGAGCTGTTTGGCAAATCGGTACCGTTTACGCACAAGTCATTATTTGGTTTCATTTCCTGGGGAATATTCGCAGCCCTGCTCGCTGGTAGACATCTGTACGGATGGCGTGGACGTACTGCCATCCGCTGGATGCTGGCTGGATTTGTTGCGCTTGTTCTATCCTATATTGGTAGCAAGTTTGTACTGGAAATTATCCTCAATCGCTGATCGGATTTGTGGAATAGTTTGAAAATTCCTGCTCTGCCATTATTGATAGGAATTATCAATTAACCGAACTTGCTCGTACCCATAACTATGGGTTTCCTGTCAATAAAACACCTTGTAATTGATGAATACCTTTGAAGCCAATATCCGGATGCTGGATGAGTTTACGGATGTCTTGTGGCTGGAAGATGGTTTGTCCCGTAATACACTAGCCAGTTATCGGGCTGATCTGATGCAGCTGGTTGAATGGCTCAGTCGGCGGGAACAGACAAATGGGTTATTGAATGACGTAACGCAGGCTGATTTATTGGCATTTCTGTCCGACAGGATTGCGCAAGGGGCGAAAGCAAGCACTGCCAGCAGGGCATTAGCCTGTATCAGACGGTTTTACCGGTATCTGCTGCGCCAGGGAAAGATTCTTATCGATCCTGCTGTAAATATAGATAGCCCGAAAGTTTCTCGTCATCTCCCCGTGAGCCTGGCTGAATCTGAAGTAGAAGCGCTATTGGCAGTCTCGGATATCAAGCAACCACTCGGATTGCGAGATCGTGCCATGCTGGAGATACTTTATGCTGCAGGGTTGCGTGTTTCCGAGCTGGTTAGTTTGGCCATTTCTCAAGTCCGCCAGGATATGGGGGTGGTGCGTATTTTGGGTAAAGGCAACAAGGAACGCCTGATTCCTTTGGGAGATGAGGCACTGTACTGGCTGGATTTATATCTGCGAGAAGCGCGTCCGATACTGCTGGCTGGTAAGCACAGCAATATGTTGTTTGTTACAACCCGGGGAGATGCCATGACTCGCCAGGCGTTCTGGTATCTGATCAAGCGCCATGCGCGACAGGCAGGGATTGTAAAACAACTGTCGCCACATACGTTGCGTCATGCATTTGCTACCCATTTACTGAATCATGGTGCTGATTTGCGAGTGGTCCAGCTGTTGTTAGGTCACAGCGATATTTCTACTACACAAATTTATACGCATGTTGCACGTGAACGACTCAGGCAATTGCATGCCCGCCATCATCCAAGGGGAAAATTGTAGCGGCAACGGCGCCCTACAGTGGACCCATCAGTCTTATGGGCCGCACAATGACGGACACGCTAACTATTACAGTCGGCGCGTTCGTCATCATAGACACACTTATTTTAAAAGTGCCATTTAGCTGTTGCGTATCAATCTCTGGTTTCTATTTGTACCAGAGGTTCAGAACTTGTTGTATCCGGTTCCGCTAAGTAGCTGGGTCTGATACGCGGCCTTTTGACTGGTGCCAAGGCTTCCTCTGGTACTTCGGCTATTTTATCCGGGGCTGTTTCTATCATGACCAGTCCACTTTGGGTGAGATCAGGTAGTTCGATTGGCTGACGGGATTCCGAAGCAGCCTGTGATCCAGTATTTGATTCAGCATCGGTATTTATTGGCTCGATTACCTTGGCAGAGGCCACTTCCTGCTCTGCTGTAATATCGTCGACTGATGCTATCGACGTAATATGCTGAGTCGGTTCTGTGGGGGGCAGGAATGAAAGCTCCCTATCTTCCTTGCCATCAGCAGAAGGTACAACTGGCTCATTATTTTCACTGCTTGTAATCTGGGTTACCTCTCCCTGTTCAGTGGTTTTATTTGCATCTGTCCGCTCTTCCCGATCACGATGCAGACCTCCACGACGACGGCGTGAACGGCCTCTCCTATCTGTTTTTCTTTCACTGACAGAATCCCCTGCAGGCGTTGTGCCTTCTCCGGTTGTCGTTGCATCAGGCAGATTACTTTCCGCTCCCGATTCTTGTAACTGATCTTGCCCTTGCCGGCTGGCTTTATGATGATGATCATCGTTGCTCGTGCTTTCAACGGGATGTCCAGTTGATTGTTCAAGTGACGGCAGATTGCCTGCCTCCTGTAATGTCTCGCTTGCTGTTGTTCCCGGAATATTGTTTTTTGTACGCTTGTTGCGACCTCGATCGCGCCTGTTTCGGCCTCGTTCGCTACGGAGAGGTCTAGCTTGGGACTCCTCTGCTGTCTGTTCAGGTTCTACCCGACTGCTGCTTGCCGGTCTGAACAGACTGAAAAATTTGTCCAGGAATGAAAGTTGTTCCCGGGGTTTTTCTTCTGGGACTGGTGCGGGTTGTTCGGGTTTGATACCAGTTACGGCAGCTTTTGGCCGGATTGCCTTGAGTTCTTGTGAAGTAGATGGCAGTGTGATTTCTTCAGTGGTTTTCTCCACCATTCCATAGCTTGGCGGCAATTCTGTTGATTTGACATCCTCATGACGCAGCCGGTTAATCGTGTAGTTGGGTGTCTCCATGTAGATATTGGGGATCAGGATGATGCCAACTTTCAGGCGTGCTTCAAGCCGGTATATTTCTGATCGTTTTTCATTCAGCAGGAATGTGGCGACATCAACCGGCAACTGCACCTGCAGCATGCTAGTCTGCTCCTTCATGGCTTCTTCTTGGATAATTCTGAGTATGTGCAGCGCAGATGAATCTGTTCCCCGGATATGGCCGGTACCATGACAGCGAGGGCAGGGGATGTAGTTGCCTTCCCCGAGAGAAGGCCGCAGACGCTGACGGGATAATTCCAGCAATCCGAAACGGGAAATTTTGCCGATCTGGACGCGCGCACGATCCAGGCGCAATGCCTTCAGCAGGTTGGTTTCCACTTCCCGCTGATTGCGGGTGACTTCCATATCGATAAAATCAACGACCACCAAGCCTCCCAGGTCGCGCAAACGCAATTGCCGGGCGATTTCGTCAGCAGCCTCCAGATTGGTGTTGAGTGCAGTGTTTTCTATATCAGAGCCACGTATGGCGCGCGCCGAGTTAACGTCAATTGAAACCAGTGCCTCGGTATGATCAATCACAATCGAGCCACCGGAAGGCAGTGTGACCTGGCGAGAATAGGCTGTTTCAATCTGGTGCTCAATCTGAAAACGAGAAAACAGAGGAATATCGTCCTGGTAGAGCTTTAGCCGGTCAACGTTTGCCGGCATGACATTGGCCATGAACTGGTATGCCTGCTCATATATTTCAGGGTTATCAATCAGAATTTCGCCGATTTCCGCATGGAAATAATCACGAATGGCGCGAATTACGAGACTGCTTTCCTGATAAATCAGAAAGACACCACGCTCACTACTGGCTGCTCCCTCGATTGCACGCCAGAGTTGCACCAGATAGTTCAAATCCCACTGCAATTCCTCTTCGTTGCGCCCAATACCAGCGGTACGCGCAATGATACTCATGCCATCGGGCACCTGAAGATGGTTGATTACTTCACGCAGTTCTGCCCGTTCTTCCGCACTGACACGGCGTGAAATACCTCCCCCTTGCGGGTTGTTGGGCATCAGAACAAGGTAACGACCAGCCAGTGAGATATAGGTGGTGAGCGCAGCACCTTTATTTCCGCGTTCATCCTTGTCAACCTGTACAATCAGCTCCTGGCCTTCGCGCAGTAGTTCACCGATACGGTGACTGGATCGTTCGGTATTTTTGTCAAAACAGGTGGGAGCGATCTCCTTATAGGGTAAAAAACCATGGCGCCCGGCGCCATAATCAACAAAAGCCGCTTCAAGGCTTGGTTCAAGGCGGGTAACAGCAGCTTTATAAATATTGCTTTTGCGTTGTTCCTTGCCCAGGGTTTCAATATCAATATCAATGAGCTTCTGCCCATCTACAATAGCAACACGCAGCTCTTCGGGCTGGGTCGCGTTGAATAACATGCGTTTCATTTAGTGTCTCCCGCGCTCGGTGTACGGGTAAACCTTTCGTTCACTGTCAGTGTGGCATCCTGGTATTTTTGCACAGATTTGTCTGTGGCCAGAGTGTTGGACATGGTACAGATAATGGTTTCGATATCCTGTTGAAATAGATCAATCGATAACTGTCACTCGGCATTTTGATCCCCGGCTGGCCGGGTCAAAAATGAGTGAGACACAGGGCCGGCAGAGAACATACCTTGTATGGTTGGGTATGGGATCAGGAACTTGAATCTATGTATATGTCGAGCGCGTAAATTAATTACCATCGCTACTTTTAAATATGGTGAGCGACATTAACCAGCCGGAAACTGGATTCATCCAGCGTATGAAAACGAAACTCCGGGTATATGACTTCTTAATAGACCACGCAATCGCTTCATGGTGAAAAAACAGATTTACAGGAATTTGAGTTTGAAAAGTATAGGTAAAAGTGGGGCGCCCGGTAAAGAGAAAATTATGCCGGGCATTATATCGGAACATGCGGTTGTTAAACAGGTTGATGAAACAGCCGAAGGCCAACGTATTGACAATTTTCTCATCAAAGCTCTCAAGGATATACCCAGACGTCATATTTATCAATTGCTGCGCAGCGGGCAGGTGCGTGTTAACAGCAAGCGCATTGATGCAGGCTATCGTTTGCTGCTGAATGACAAGGTGCGCATTCCACCCGTTCTCAAGCTGGCAAAGCCAATATCCCGGCAGGCGCCTTACCGGGCAGAACAATTTGATACTCTGTATCAGGATGATTATCTGCTAGTGATCAATAAACCGGCCGGAACCGCAGTTCATGGAGGCAGTGGCATCAGCTATGGTGTGATCGAGCAGTTGCGCAAACAGCGCCCGGACTGGAAATTTCTGGAACTGGTACACCGCCTTGATCGTGAAACGTCAGGTGTGCTGTTGCTTGCCCGGAAACGGCAAACTTTGCTGGAGCTGCATAAACAGATCCGCGAAGGGACAGTCCGTAAACATTACCTGACACTGGTTCGTGGGAAATGGAAAAATTCGCTACAAAATGTCCGCTTACCTTTGTATAAATATTTGACTGCAGAAGGAGAGCGGCGTGTGGCAATAGCTACCGGCAGGAATGATCATGACAAAGTGCAGCAGGCTTATACGCTATTTGCTCTACAAAAAAACTGGGAAGCTTTCAGTCTGCTGGATGCCGAACTTAAAACCGGACGCACCCACCAGATTCGGGTGCATCTGGCGCATCTCGGTTTTCCCATCGCCGGGGATGATAAATATGGTGATTTCGGGTTGAACAGGCAATTACAGAAGGATGATGGAAGCGGTCTGGTATTAAAGCGTATGTTTCTGCATGCTTCGGTATTTGTCTGCACACACCCGGTAACCGGCGAACTTTTGCGCCTGGAAGCACCCCTTCCGGATGAGTTACGGGTATTTTTGAGAAATCTGGATCCGTATTTCAAGATACCTTGATGTTTTTATCAAGAAATTGGGGGTTATCTCTATACAAATTTAGTGCAGCAATCCGGTTGTTGTATCAGTTCCATCAATCAGATTTTTGCTGGCAGTGGATGTCTGTGTTTGTTGTGACTTCAACACGGAAACCAGTGCAGGCCAGATATTATCAAGCATTTTTTCCTGCGCCTGGGCAGTGGGGTGTATGCCGTCCGCCTGAAAAAATCCGGTTTGATCGCCAAAACCTTCCATCAGGAATGGAGCCAGTTGTAATTGCTGATTCTTTGCCAGGCGCGGGTAGATATCACGAAACTTTTGCGTATAACTTATGCCATAATTGGGCGGTAATTGCATGCTGATCAAGAGTGGGGTGGCGTTGTACTGTTTGCAGGTCAGGATAATCGCTTCCAGATTCTCGTAAATGGATGAGATTGAACGGCCTTGCAAACCGTCATTTGCTCCCAGTGCAACGATGACGATATCCGGTTTATTGTTTTTAAGTGCCTGTTCTATCCGTTTGCGCCCGCCTAAGGTGATTTCCCCGCTGATACTGGCGTTTATCACCTTGTAACCAGCGGATTGGCTTTGTAATCGCCGTTCCAGCAGATTTACCCATCCGGATTGCGGTGGCAGCCCATATCCTGCGGACAGGCTGTCCCCCAGCACCATGATTTTGGTGTTTGTTCCCGACCAGGCTGAATTGAATGGAAAGGTACCGAATAAACATAATATGACAAACAATAGTTTTTTCATGGCTAGAAAGTTGATTGTTGAACAATTGGTTCCTGTAAATGGTAATAATCAGCCTATCATACAGGCTAGCAATTTAACTAAAGAGGTTGAAACAGGGGGAGAGCGGCTGATTATTCTGCAGGATATCAATCTGCAAGTCAGTGCGGGAGAATCAATTGCTGTGGTTGGCGCTTCCGGCTCGGGAAAGTCGACCTTGCTGGGTTTGCTGGCAGGGCTGGATGTACCAACCCATGGTACTGTTTTTCTGGATGGAGAAGATATTTTCAAGCTGGACGAAGATGAACGCGCCAGTTTGCGTGGCAGGCTACTGGGATTCATGTTTCAATCATTCCAGTTGCTGCCGTCACTGATTGCGCTTGAAAATGTCATGTTGCCACTGGAGCTATCAGGTGCTGACAATGCCCGTGATATCGCACATGACTGGCTGGTGCGGGTAGGGTTGGAAGAAAGAGTTGGCCATTATCCCAGACAGCTTTCTGGAGGGGAGCAACAACGTGTGGCGATTGCACGGGCTTTTGTCACTCATCCTAAAATGTTGTTTGCCGATGAGCCGACTGGTAATCTGGATGTGGCAACTGGAGCCCAGATTATTGATCTGATGTTCCAGATTAATCGAGAACAGGGAACCACACTTGTTCTGGTGACGCATGACAAAAATCTCTCTGCCCGGTGCTCCCGGGTTATCGAACTGGTCGCCGGTCGGGCAGTTGATTGATGGGTACCATGCAACACCACGATTTTCCTGAAAGACTGCTTTTTAGAAGTATCCTGATGTGAATCAGCTACCCTGGCTTCCAGTCATTCTTGTTTTGAATTATCTGTCCGAGGTCACCCTGAAATGAACATGATCAGGCTTTCTTTGCGCATGCTGCTGCGGGACTGGCGAGCGGGAGAGTTGTATATCCTTACGCTTGCACTCGTTATAGCGGTGAGCAGTGTAGCAACCGTCAGTTTTTTTTCAGATCGGGTGCAAAAAGCACTGGTGCTGGAAAGTAATCAGTTATTGGGCGGAGATCTGTTGGTAACTTCCGATAGTCCTGTACCACCCTCTTATGCTGAGCACGCAAAGCAGATCGGGTTAAGGACTACTCATCTGGTCAGATTCCCCAGTATGGTCAGTTTTGGTGACAATAGCCTTCTGACAAGTATCAAGGCAGTCGCGCCAGGTTATCCGCTGCGGGGGGAACTGAAGCTGGCCAATCCACCGACAGAAGAAAATATTGCCCAATCCATCAGGATTGCCCAGGGAATCCCTAAACCTGGAACAGTTTGGGTGGATGAGAAGGTGGTTAATGCATTAAAAGTGACTTTGGGTGACAAGATTGAGGTAGGGGCTGCTGAAATGACAGTGATGTCCATGGTAGAAAGTGAGCCGGATCATTCTGTCGGTTTTGTCAGCATGAATCCCAGATTGCTGATGAATGAGAAAGATCTGGCTATCACCCAGCTGATCCAGCCTGGTAGCCGGATTAACTATCAGCTTTTAGTAGCAGGAGATGAGACGCAGGTAAGAGAATTCAGGCACTGGGTCAAAGACAGGTTGTCTCCAGGCGAACGTATAGTGAGTATTCAGGAAGCGCGTCCAGAAATCCGTTCGGCGCTTGATCGCGCTGGCAAATTTCTCAATTTGGCAGCCCTGGCCAGCGTGGTAGTAGCAGCAGCTGCTATTGCCCTGGCTATTCGCCGTTTCATTCAACGTCATCTGGATGGCTGTGCGGTCATGCGTTGTCTGGGTGCGACTGAATCTGATCTGCTACGCTTGTATTCTTACTACTTCATTATGCTGGGTTTGGCTGCAAGCCTGTTGGGATGCATATTTGCCGTGCTTACCCAGGAATTTTTGTCATACTGGTTGGAGGAGTTGATCGGGGTTACATTGCCATTACCGAGTACGTTGCCTGCTATCCAGGGGATGTTGACTGGTATGGTGTTGTTGCTGGGTTTTGCTTTACCGCCACTCCTGAATTTGCGACAAGTACCTGCATTACGCGTGATCCGGCGTGATCTGGAACTGGCCAATATGCACAGTCTGGCTGGCTATGGGTTCGGGATAGTCATACTGTCCATATTGTTCATCTGGAAGGCTGGATCATTCAAGCTGGGAATCATGATCATGCTGGGCTTCCTGCTGGCGGTCATATTCTTTGGCCTGTTCGGCTGGCTACTGATCAGACTGTTTCTGCTGACCCGCCCGCCGGGTTCTAGCCCGTGGAGTTACGGGCTGGCCAATATTCGAAGGCGGGCTATTCCCAGTCTGGTACAAGCTACTGCACTGGGGCTGGGGCTAATGGCATTACTGACATTGACGCTAACGCGCAATGATCTACTCCAGGACTGGCAAGCACGTCTGCCAGAGAATGCACCCAATCGGTTCTTGGTTAATGTTCAGCCGGATCAGCAGGAGAGGTTGATGGTATTTTTCGATGAACATGCTATTCCACGACCGAAAGTTTTTCCGATGGTACGTGGTCGGTTGTTAGAGATCAATGATCGAGCAGTAAATCTCGAAGATTATCCTGATCCACGGGCAAAGCAGCTAATCAATCGTGAATTCAATTTATCCTGGACAGATACGTTGCAACCGGATAATGAAATTGTGGCTGGACACTGGTGGAGCGAGGAAGTGATCCCTTCTGAACACGAGTTATCAATGGAGGAAGGGTTTGCCGAGACACTTGGCCTCAAACTGGGAGATCGTCTGAGTTTTTATACGGGGGGCGGGGATTTCTCGGCAACAATTACGAGTTTGCGCAAGGTGGACTGGGATACATTCCAGGTGAATTTTTTTGCTGTAGTTCGTCCGGGATTGCTCGACAATTACCCTGCAAGTTACGTCACCAGTTTTTATTTGCCCCCTGATAAGATCCAAATCATGCAGGAGCTGACTCGTATTTTTCCAAATTTCCTGATTATTGATGTGGCAAGTGTGATTGAACGAGTACAAAATATGATTGGGCAAGTAACGCACGCAATTGAATTTGTATTTCTATTTACTCTGCTAGCGGGGTTTGCTGTGATGTATGCTGCGATTGCTTCAACTCAGGATGAAAGAATTTATGAAGCCGCAATTTTTCGCACACTCGGAGCAAGAAAGCAGCAGCTTGCGCGTGCGTGGGCAGTGGAATTTGCAGTACTCGGGGCGCTGGCAGGTTTTTTTGCGGCAGCAGGGGCTAGTGTACTTGGTTACCTGATTGGCAAATATGCATTACACATTACTTATTCACCCAGCCCATGGATTTGGGTAATCGGCGTACTGGTCAGTATAATCAGCGTGACAGCATTTGGCGTGATTGGAACACGTACAACCTTATCCCAGCCACCGTTACAGGTCCTGAGAAAATAGTGTAGTTATTCGACATCTGGATTTTGAATTGGGTAGTGGCTGCCAAAGTCAGAGGACGTAACGAAGCTTCTATTCTATAAAAAGAGCCAAGAGCAGCCTATGCAAATAACCCGCACAAAACTCCCGTAACAAATCGATGGAAAGCGGTATTGCGTAATTACTTCTCTATGGTGTGAGTGTTATTGTGAGAATCAGCTGATTCTTTCTCCGTGCTTGATACTTCGGATGGATTATTGGGTGGTTCCAGGAGGGGAATATCAGGACCGTTTTCTGCACGATCGCGATACAGTGCGGCGCGGCTCAGTAATATAAGCGTTACCGGCGTAGTTACGGTTACAAATGCGCCGATCAGCAGGTGGTGCAGAATGAGCCGTGATTCCACTACACTGAAATAGACAATCGAAGCGATAACAATACCAGCTGTCCCCCAGCTTGTTCCCAGTGTGGGCGCATGAATACGGTCGTAGAAGCTGCGCAAACGATAGAGCCCGAAAGAACCAATCAGAGTTAATCCGGCGCCAATAAGCAGAAAGATGGCAATGAGTAACGCGGCCCATAGGGGCAAATCGCTGGCTTGATTCATTCAATTACCTCTCCGCGCATTATGAATTTAGCAAGTGCCACTGTTGCCACAAAACCCAGAGTTCCGATAATCAGTGAAATTTCAAAATATAGTGGATTTCCAGTACGTATGCTAAAAACGAGCAGCAGCAACATCGAGTTGCTATAGAGTGCATCCAATCCCAGTACGCGATCCTGGGCACGCGGCCCTCTGATCATGCGAACTGATGCTAGCACCATGGCAATTGCCAGCGCGATCTGTGCGATAGTGGCGGCCCAGAAGAGTATAGTGGCACTCATTCAAATATCTCCCGTAACAGGTATTCATAGCGATTTTTGATCAGATTTAACCAGGCGGTTTTATCGACCAGATCAAAGATGTGCAGTATCAGGATGCTGCGCGTGGAGTTGTAGTCGATCCAGGCTGTGCCGGGGGTGCTTGTTATAATGACAGCCAGGATAGCCAATCCGGTAGGGTCGCGCAGATCAAGCGGAATAGCCATGAAACTTGATTTCCCGATCCGTTTACCACCATGCAGAATAATGCCGGCGACAGCAATATTGGAACGCACAATATCATAAAACACAATTGCAAATAGCTTGGGGAGTAGATCCCATCGCCTGAATCGTGGTTTTACTGGGCTCAGTGCCGCCAACCCCAGCGCAGCAATAAGGGCGGTTATCAAACCCAGTAAAAACTGATTGAGTGAGAAGCCAGCCAGCATCAGCCATGTGATAACCAACGAAACAACAAGCAGTGGATAAGGGAATAGTCTGCTCATTCTACTACCTCCATTGGCGGTGGCAGCATGGTTGGCGCATTCATTACACCTTCAATATAAGGCTGAGGTGCATGCAGGCTGATTGCTGTTGCTTCCATGAAACGCATTACCGGCCCTGCTTGTATAGTCAATACAAGCGTTGTACATAGCAACACAGCAACCGGTATGATTTCGATAAACAGTACCCGTGGCAGCGTGGTGTCGACCGAGGGTGCCCAGAAAGCATGGATGCCAGAGCGACTCATGGCAATCAGTGTAGCTAATCCGGAAAGAATCAGTAGTGCCATGAACCACCAGGACGTTGCCGGGATAATATCTATCTGGCTTGCTATATCAGGGCTAAATATAGCGGAGAGGATGACGAATTTGGCAATGAAACCCGAAAGAGGGGGGAGGCCAACTAGCAAAATGGCACAAGCTGCAAAGCAAGTGCCGAGAACAGCTATCGTTCGAGGGATAGCCACTCCTACAATTTCCTCATTCTCTATTTCCTCATCCTGATAACCGAAAGCTTCCATGGTAACGGCCAGCACGCTAGCTGCCAGGTTTTGCCCTCTTTCAACCAGTTCGATGAGCATGAATAATGCGCTGATTGCCAACGTGGAGCTCACGAGATAAAACAGAGCGCCGGCAGTCACCTCGGCTTGTACCAGACCCATGCTTGCTAGCAATGTGCCAGATGAGATCAGCACTGAGAAACCAGCAAATCGTCCCAGAGTCTGTGAAGCGAGGACACCGACGGTGCCAAAGCCAATGGTTGCTAGACCACCATACAAAAGTATCTGTGCTCCTGGCCCTTCTGAAAAACCGGGATCACTTCCAAAAAAAAGTAGTGCCAAGCGTAACAACACATAAATACCAACTTTACTCATGATGGCAAAGATGGCAGCTGATGGTGCCGGCGCTACGGCGTAGGTTTCGGGCAACCAGAAACTCAATGGCCACATGCCCGCTTTAATCAGGAAGGCCACACTCAGAATGGCTGCCCCGGATTCCAGCATCGTTTGGTTTGTTTCATTGATCTGTGGGATGCGTATGGCGAGATCAGCCATGTTGAGGGTGCCGGTAACACCATAAATCAGAGCGACCCCGATCAGGAACAGGAGTGAAGCGACGAGGTTGATGGCGATGTAGTGTAACCCCGCCTTTACCCGGAGCAAGCCCGATCCATGTAATACTAATCCGTAGGATGCAGCCAGCATGACTTCAAAAAATACAAAGAGATTGAACAAGTCCCCGGTCAGGAATGCACCATTCAACCCCATCAACAGTAATAGGAACAACGTATGAAAATGCACTCCAGCCTTGTGCCAACGCCCCATTGAAAATATTAAAGTGGGCAGAGCAAGCGTGGCAGTCAGGGCCAGCATCATGGCGGACAAGCGATCCAGTACCAGATTGATAGCGAATGGAGGCGGCCAGTTACCGAGCAGATAGACAGCAATTTTACCCCCACTTGCTTCATCATCCGTGTGAGTAAAACGTAGCAGCAGAACCGAGATTGCCAGCAGAGCAACAGTTGACAGAATGGATAGGGAAGCCTTCAGCTTACGTCCGCGATCATCAAGAAAAAGTTGTAATGCACCAGCGATGAGTGGAATCAGAATAGGTGCGATAACAAGATGTTCTGGAGACAGTTTCATCGGTCCGATTCCTCGCCATCTACATGATCGGTACCTGTCAGGCCGCGCGAAGCTAGCAGAATAACCAGAAACAGCGCTGTTGTAGCAAAGCCAATGACAATCGCCGTCAAAATCAGTGCTTGGGGCACTGGATCAGCGAAGGTGGCCGGATCAACCCGGACACCGGTCTGTGTAACGGGTGGCCTGCCCACTATCAGCCGACCGGCGCTGAAAATGAACAGATTGACGGCATAAGAGAGCAATCCTAGCCCGATAATGATCTGATAAGTGCGCGGACGCAGCAGTAGCCAGACACCTGATCCAACCAGTATTCCGATACCAAGCGATAGAATTAGCTCCATCAGTTGTCCTCTCCGGTTTTGGCAGATTCAATGGCACGCGCACGGTAACTACGGATCGACTGGTGTGCAATAGCGATTAACATCAGGGCGGTTGCGCCGACCACCAGCAAAAGAACACCCAGATCAAAGAACAATGCAGTAGCAATAGGTATTTTGCCGATCAGTGGTATCTCCAGATAAGTGGAATGAGAAGTCAGAAAGGGGAATCCAAACAACCAGGATCCCATCCCAGTCAATGCCGCCAGCAGCAAGCCAAGGCCAATCCAGCGGATTGGCAGGATGTGCAAACGATCTTCCACCCAGCGGGTACCACTGGCGAGATATTGCAGCAGGAGACCGATAGCTAGGGTGATGCCAGCGGCGAACCCACCTCCCGGCAGATCATGGCCACGCAGAAATAAATAGATAGCCAGCAGGATAATGAACGGGAACATCCATTGCATGAGCACGGTGGGTACCATCAGGTAATCGTACACAGTCTCACCAACCTTGCGATCAGGCTGACGATCATCAAAGTCATTTTGCATACGTTGTTGCTCCGGAATTTCAATACTGTCCGGTGCAGGGCGGAAGCGCCGCAGCAGCGCATAAACAGTAAGTGCCACAATACCTAGTACCGTAATTTCTCCAAACGTATCAAAGCCACGAAAATCAACCAGAATAACATTGACAACATTGTTGCCGCCGCCTTCTGAATAGGCCCGTTCCAGAAAGAATCCAGCAATGGTTTCCGGCAGTTCGACGTTGGTCGTTATTTTATAGGCAATTAGTGTCATTCCTCCTCCACAGCTGGCGGCGAGTACAAAATCACGCAATCTGCGTGTCCGCGCAATCAGTGTTGTCGCATTGTCAATTTGTTCCATCCTTTTTGGTAGCCAGCGTAAGCCAAGCAGGATCAGCACAGTGGTAACGATTTCAACCAGCAGTTGAGTAACCGCCAGATCAGGTGCGGAAAACCAGACAAAAGTGATACAGGTGGCAAGGCCCGCCCCCCCCATCAGGATCAGTGCAGCCAGCCGGTGATATTTGGCCTGATACGCGGCTCCGAGTGCACAAGCGATTCCAATTCCCCAGAGTATTGCAAAAGCGGGATCAATCCCGGCAACCGCTATCAGGCTGAAATCAGGATCTGTTTCGAGGAATGGCCAGCATCCCGCAATTAACGCGATGAAAATAACCAGAAACAGTTGTGGCTGCAAACGTTGTGTGCCGAATGTTTCCTCCATCCAGCGTGCCCAACGCCAGGAGAGTGCAACCAGTGATCGCTCAAAAATTCGCTGGCCCTTGAATTGCCGTATGCCAGGCGGGCCATCTTCGCTTTGGGCGAGGTAATTTTGTAGAGCCCGGTAGAGCAGTGTGCCACTGACAAGCGCCGTTATGCTCATGATCAGAGGCGTGTTGATACCGTGCCACACGGCGAGGCTATAGAGTGGCGTGTATTCGCGCAATACCGAAGTCACAGCGGTATGCAGATAAGGGCCGATGGCTATGCTAGGGATTATGCCAATAATGAGACAGGCGAGTACCAGAAATTCAATTGGTCGCCGCATCCAGTGGGGAGGTTCATGAGGTTCTCGGGGAAGCTCCGAAGGTTTGGGACCAAAGAAGACAGTATGAATAAAGCGTACGGAATAGGTGACCGAAAAGGCACCGGCAATCGTGGCTGCATAGGGGAGTACGCTATCCAGTACAGAGCCGGAATGTTGCCCGAGTGTTGCAGAAAAAAACATTTCCTTCGATAAAAAACCATTGAGAAGTGGTACTCCTGCCATGGCTGCACTGGCCACCATAGCGAGCGTAGCTGTAATCGGCATGTAGCTGAAAAGCCCATTCAGTTTGCGCATATCACGCGTGCCCGCTTCATGATCAATGATGCCGGCAGCCATAAACAGAGAAGCCTTGAAAATAGCATGGTTCATCATATGAAAAATTGCAGCCACCGCAGCCAACGGGCTGCCAAAACTGAGCAAGGCCGTAATCAGGCCGAGATGACTGATGGTCGAATAGGCAAGCAACCCTTTGAGATCTTGCTGGAAGATAGCGAAGTAGGCGCCGAGCAGAAACGAACCCATACCAGCCAGCCCCAGTATAAAAAACCATTCATCGGTGCCGGATAATACCGGCCATAACCGAGTAAGCAAAAACACACCCGCTTTTACCATGGTTGCTGAATGCAGGTAGGCGGATACTGGTGTTGGTGCTGCCATTGCATTAGGTAGCCAGAAATGAAATGGGAACTGTGCACTTTTGGTCAGTGCACCCAGCAGGATGAGTACCAACACAGGAACATAGAGCGTATGCTCCCGGATTGTGTTGCCAGAGGCCAGTACATTGTCGAGATCGTGACTGCCAGTGATGTAACCGATGAGAATCAGCCCGGCAAGCAGACAGAGCCCGCCGGTTCCGGTGATGATCAGTGACATGCGTGCGCCATCACGCGCTGCTGCATTGTGATGCCAATAACCGATCAGTAGAAATGAAAAAATACTGGTGAGTTCCCAGAAGATCGCCAACAGGATTAAATTTCCCGCGATGACGATCCCCTGCATGGCACCGGCAAAAGCCAGTAGAAAGGAGAAAAAACGCGGAACCGGATCTTCGGGAGACATGTAATAGCGTGCGTAGAGCACCACGAGAAAACCAATACCAGTAATTAGAATCGAAAACATCCAGGCGAAACCATCCATCCTGAGTGTGAAATTCAGATCCGATCCGGGCAGCCATTCGATTTCGTTACGGAGTATTTCTCCCGTTGAAATAGATGGATAGAGGTAAGCAACGATTGCAAATGAGGCGATCGTTACGCACCCTGATAACCATGCTTCCGTATTACGGGCATTGGCTGGCAACAGGGCTGCCAGAGCGCTTCCGGCAAAGGGCAACAGTATCAGGAGAAAAAGGAGGTTCTCGCTGTTCATCTTTAGGTAAACAATGTAAATGGCACTGCCGGGAATACTAGCAGAATTAAATATGGCTATCAGTTACCGCATGGTGCATAGAGCGGTATCCAATAAAACAACCGTATGTAGCAACCGGAACAAACATCAGACATGCTGGAAATTGTTAGCAGTATCGCAGATAGAGACTTCGTGATGGCTACAAATTTCCGGAAATTATACTAATGATAATCTGATAACAGCTGCCAGATTAAAAATAACTTCCCGATTCAGTTTTATTTTTATCTGGCCAGTTTATGCAGAAAGCATCAATGCTGTGGCACAAAAAATAAAATTGGAAGGTGAACTACAAGTAGAAAGACTCCTGCACCACCTCCCCACGTTAGCCAAATAAACAACTAAAATGGCGAAAGGTAAAAGGTGAGAGGAATAGAAGATGCAGATGAGTTTTGGATTCCTGAAACTGGCGTAACGTCTGAAACAAAACAACGTGCTGATGAAGATTGGCGCGTTGACTGACTGGGGAGCGTTACGTCCGATGCTTACTGGTTTATACAAGCGCGAGCTATCAAATGGTGGAGGGCAGAAACCATTTGGCATGCTGATGATGTTGAAGGCGATTCTGCTTGGTCAGTGGCATAGTTTGTCGGATGCGATACCGGATGAAACCGCTCTGTGTCGGTTTCGCAACCGCCTGGTGGTCAACGACAGGCTGGATGGTCTTCTGGCCTCTATCAATGAACAGATTCAATCACACGGTTTGATGGTCGTTTGATGGTCAAGGGTACGACGGGTGCGGTGATTGATGCCACACTCATTGAGTCAGCGGCGGGTCCTAAAAAGATCATCACAATCACACTGGAGGTGGATGCCGAAGGTAAGACTGTTCAGTTTGAGGATGGTAGCCAGCCGGAAATCACCTATATCGAAGAACAGAGTGCGGATGCGACCTGGCTCAAAAAAGGTAAAAAATCGCATTTTGGCTACCGCAGTTACATGGTGGTGCTACGTGCGCGGGGTGCATACCGCTCCTGCCAACCAGAGCGAAATGGTACATTTCGAAACAATCATCGTTGGCGCGCACATCGAGGCGAATCGAGTGTATGTGGATAAAGGTTCAGTAAGCCAACGCCAATCGGCAGTTTCTGAAAGAATACAAAATCAAAAGCGCGATTATGCACTGGGCATACAAGAACAAACCACTCTCGGCACGACAGAAGCTGGTAAACAAATTGATCAGTAAAAAAACGCTATATCGTCAAACAGTGTTTTGGCACAGCCAAACGCCTATTTGGAATGGGGGCGCGCCAGCTACTTCGGCACGATAAAAGTCAATGCCCAAGTCGTGCTGAAAAGCATCTGCATGAATCTGAAAAAAGCTGCCAACAAAATTTTTGTGGATGAGCCATTCAAAAGGGGAGTAGTCCGCCTCAATGCAGCATAAGGGTGAAAAACTCCTTTGAAGAATGAATAAAACTTCATTTTTCTGTTAAAAGCGCACAAGAGTATCATTTGGAAATCCCCTTCGCTACTACAACAAAATTATCAGAGTTATGCAGAGGTCTTGAGATGTAAATGAGCAGAACCCGCGTGCAGCAGCATTTTATTTATCCAATGGGTCTGTTATCTGGTTGCTCACTAACTGATTCTCAAGGAATGCCTTTCCCGCTGCTACATTTGAGTGAGGGTAGCCAGAGTGCAGCCTAATAATTCGGTCAACGGGGTTCTATCCCGATTTTACGGACACTTCAGAATAGCCTTTTCGAACTCGGTACGGGGTACGGCCTTCATGTTTTTCTTGAGGGGAGTGATGAGTTGAAGGTCTTGTTGGGCCAGTGTTTCAGTGAGCTAAATTTCAGTGTACCATCTCCCACAGCTAATTCAGGTGCATTCTGCAGACCCCGCTGTGCGAGGCCTCAGATTATTGAGTCATGGTGCACACAAGCAGAATAGTTATGTTCGCGTAGCGCACTGTTGGGCGGAGATGTTCTTGCGGATACTCTCCCAAATCAGGTCTTTCTTTTGGTCAACATTCCAGGTTAATCAATATTTCTAGTGAAGGACTTGGATGAAGATGAATTCCGGGATTCTGTTGTGGCTGCGGTCTCGGGACCCTGCCAGAGCGCATGAATGAAAATTACTAAATAGCTTTTATCAATCAGTGCCCCGGCTCGCTCAATTTCAGGAAGCAGCAATGCGTGTAATTTTTGCAAGTTGTACCAAGGTACACCAGGGCGGGCATGATGTCCGATGTGATAATTGATGTTATTCCAAAAAAATGAATTCAATTGATTACTGATGATCGTCCGAGTTCCTACCAATGGTCCAGCATCCCAAGGACAGCCATAATGTTCAGCGATGAATCGCATGCTGTTAAAAAAACCAAAAAAAATAAGTGGCCAAAACCACACATTAAATACTTGATTTGTAATACTTTGGGAGGCTGCCCAATCAAATACGGCCCACATTACAACTATGTGAAGCGCTATCTCACTCCAATGGATCAACGCTTTCTTCCCACGCAAAATCTTTAGTGGAAAAATTAATGTAAACTGAATTGCAGTCAAGAACACACCAATGATTGCGTAAGCATAGAAAAGTATGAAATCGCCTACTCCACGTTTTCCCATCGTGAATGCATCCGGATCTTTCGAAGTGCGATTATGTCTATGATGAATAAGATGGTCTTCCTTAAAGGAAGTAAATGAAATAATGAGTGGAATCATTGCGAAAATTCCGAATGCCTGATTTTTCCAGCGAACTTTAAACAAAGTGCTGTGTGTACAGTCGTGCATAAAAGTCACAATCCCCATCTGTATGTAGCCCATTCCCAAGTAGCATACCCAGGTCGACGCCCAATAGCTTGAATTCCAGGCGATGATTCCTAGTGCAATCCAAATCCCGTAGAAAAGAGGAATTTTCAGATTTGGTACCCAACGATGCAGATAGAGTTGCTTTAATTCCACGGAATTATTGAAAGTGAGTGGGAGCTTATTTTGCTCATGCGAGGGTCTAAATATTTCTGACCTTTTTGTTTTGTGGGCTGGCACGGGTGCTCTCTTGGAGGTGAAATTCCTCCCGTAAGTTGACTACAACGAAGCTACGAGGATAGATTCGACTGTGGAAACTGAGCCGCTCCGGGCACTCGGTAGTTTGAGTCAGTCAATTCTGACTGACCTTTCCAGTTGATGATAATACGCTTTTCCTAATTCAGCTGGGAACTATGATCAAATCTGGTGTATGACAAAGAAAAAGGAAGTGGTGTAACCTGTTGGTAAAGATCTGGCGGATCAACTACTGGAAAGGAAACACCATAATGACAGATGATACTGTTTTAGAACTGAACGATCCAGAACAAAATGACTCGCTGCGGGTAGTTTTGCGGGAAGGCGCGCGCAAGTTGCTGGCAGCAATGATTGAATCGGAAGTGGCTGCTTTTATCAAACAGCAGGGTGGTTTAGATCTGCCTGATACTGCGCGACCCAACGACGAATCGCCGTTTCCCCCACCCCCATCGTTTTGGAGACCTCGCTCACACTAAGGTTGTGATCCTTGATCATGTGAACAACTTTCAATTTAAATTGAGTGTCAAATTTCCTGCGTGCTTTCATTAGTATGTCCTCTTAAAGTGAATTTTATCCACCTATCGAGGTGTCTGTTTAAATTAGATCACTACAAATTAACTTAGATTAAGCTTGTCATGCAGCGTATTAGGCTGGATCAGCCGGTCTGTCCGGGGGAGGTGTTATCGCATCTGACTAAACCGGGAGGAGATGATTAAGTCGAGATGAGAGATTTTCTGATGGCGGCGCTTGCGGCACGGACAGGCATTATCAATTTATCTTACTGTTGAAAAATACCCATTATCAATCAAGGATAGAAAATAAGGATGCAAAACTTTACCGATGTTTTTTCTAATTGCATGCAGCATGTTCGCTGTTTCCAGGTTGCGGTAACGATGGCGATATTTTTTTCTGTGCAGGTTTATGCACAGGAAACCGGCCCTTCATCTTTGCTACTGTACGCTGCGCGGGTTTTTGACGGAAATGAAATGCACAGTGGTTTATCGGTGCTGGTAAAAGATGGGCGCATTGCAAGAATCGGGCCGCGTCATTCATTCAAGGCGGGTGATGCATCAACTGAGATTGATCTGGGTGATGCAACCTTATTACCAGGGTTTATCGAATTACACGCGCACTTGACCTTTCAGAAAGTGCCGGTAGATATCGTGTTGAGGCATGGGGTGACCACGGTGCGAGATGTGGGTGGTCCTGTGCACCAGCCTTATGGGGGAGATGGCAGTTTGCGTGTGCTTACTTCAGGACAGATTATCACCGCGCCGCACGGATACCCGATCATTACGATGGGCGCCAGGGGTTTGGCGATTCCTGTTACCAGCGAAGCAGAAGCACGGGAAGCCGTACGCCATCTGATTGGTGAGGGTGCAGTGGTCATTAAGATTGCACTTGAACCCGGCGGGGAAACAGGTGCGCCCTGGTCTCCACATCATGGTCACGCACACCATGATACTGCGCATACCGTGCAGGCCGACTCTCATCATCACGCATATGCCGCTTCGCATGGCCAGTCGGCATGGCCCATGTTGTCAGAGCCCGTTGTCAGGGCTATTGTCGATGAAGCTCACCGGCATCAGCGTAAGGTATCGGCTCATGTGGCGGAGTCATCGGGTGTACAGGTAGCGTTGAATGCCGGAGTCGATGAATGGGCGCACATGCCTTGTGATCTAATTCCTGAGCCGTTGCTGAAACAAGCCAGAGCACAGAATGTTACGATCATCGGTACGCTCGATACCCTCTCAAAATGTGACGGGATCGCGCACAATGCAGCAATTTGGGCAGAACTTGGTGGTGAATTGCTGTACGGAGCGGAAATTGCTCACCCTGATATTCCCTGGGGAATCGATGTACAAGAGTTGATGTATCTGATGCATCTGGCAAAAATGAAGCTGCCGGATGCATTGCGGGCAGCCACGGCAAAAGCCGGTCAGTATCTGGGTATTCCCCTGCTGGGGACAATACAACCTGGCGCCCCGGCTGATTTGATCGCAATTCGCGGCAATCTTGAGCAGCAGTTGAAGCGGCTGGAATATCCCGATCTGGTGATTTCCGGTGGACAAGTTATCGTTAACCATTTTGGCCCACAGCAGTAGGGTGCTCCGGGTGAGTCATCTGTTATGCGCATTGTCTTTGTTGCGAGGAGACTATCGGGGGATGCAGGTTGCAGCGGCGGACAGCCTGCCAGAGATGCTGTGTTTAGCCTGCAGCCTGACCTGGTTGCCTGAGGGTCTGTTCCAGCCAGATTTCAAGTCCCTGTGCATTGAGTCTGATGTCGGTCTGCAATATCGAGAGGACAGCATCCCGGGTGAGGGTGCACCCATGGGTGATTAGTCGTTCCCAGAGCAAGTCCTGCAATGCTTTTACAATGAAAGGTTGCCGATCTGGAATTTCTGCGGCTTGTTGTACGATGCCGACAAAGGCATCGATGAGTGCGTGCATCTGTGATGCATGGTGCGGAAGGTTGCGGATGCGCCCATAATGAGTAAGAAATGCCTGTTCCGGGCGCAACGCCATGAGTCGGTTAATGGAGGCATGTGCGGCTTCAGGGTCAAACTGCACTGGTGAAGTGGTCGGAAAAACGAATTCCAGTCCGTTGGCATCGAATTCACGATACGACACACCAAAGGTGTCACCAGTGAAGATGGAGGCGCTGCCGGCATCGTGAATGCAATAGTGGTGCCGCGCATGTCCGGGTGTATCCAGCAATCGCAATGGGCGGCCGTTCAGTTTGATTAGCGTATCGTCAGGTGCTTCGATGATACGCTCTGCAGAAATCGGTTGGATTTCACCGTAGATACGCCGGAATTCTGATTCACCGTACACGGCCATGACACCAGCAATCAGTTTCATAGGATTGACCATATGCGATGCGCCACGCGGGTGTACCACCAGTCTGGCATTGGGCAGCTGCTGCATGAATTCACCAGCACCACCGGCATGATCAAGGTGGATATGGGTGAGAAAGATATAGTCGATCTGTTCAGGAGCAATTTGCTTGTGTGCCAGCACTGCCATAATGCCGGGAACCGAAAAACGGGTACCAGTATCCACCAGAGCGGCTTTATTTCCTTCCGTGATCAGATGGATGGCAGCACGGCCCGGCCGGTGGTAGCGAGCATCAATGACGCTGATACCATCCGGATAATCGATGATGGCTGGGAGTTGTTCCATAAGTTGACAGGTTCCGGTTATATCGTCTGACTAAATTGTTCGAGAATCACCGGATTTTCCAGTGTTGAAATATCCTGAGTAATGGTTTCGCCTCTTGCCAGGGAGCGCAGGAGGCGCCGCATGAGCTTACCAGAACGCGTTTTGGGCAGATTTTCACCAAATCGGATTTCTTCGGGGCGAGCAATTGCGCCAATTTCGCTGGAAACCCATTCGCGCAAAGTTTCAGCAATTTCGGCAGCCTGCTGGTCATCAGGCAACTTTCCCCTGAGGACAACGAATGCCACAATCACTTCTCCCCTGATTTCGTGCGGTTTCCCGACAACAGCTGCTTCTGCAACCAGAGGATGCGCTACCAGTGCGGACTCGATTTCCATGGTGCCCAGGCGGTGCCCGGAGACATTTAAAACGTCATCAATTCGTCCCATGATCCAGAAGTAGCCGTCTTGATCACGATGAGCCGAATCCCCCGCAAGATAATAATGGCCGCCGGCAATATCTGCCGGAAAATAGGTATTCCTGAAACGTTCAGGATCATTCCACAAGGTACGCAACATTGAGGGGAAGGGACGTTTGATAACCAAAAATCCGCCTTTTCCCTGTTCTGCCGGGAGCCCCGTTTCATCCACTACTGCAGCATCGATACCGGGTAGTGGAAGAGTACAAGAACCTGGTTTGGCTGGTATTGCGCCAGGAATAGGGGCAATCATGTGACTGCCGGTTTCAGTCTGCCACCAGGTATCGACAACCGGGCAGCGTGACTGGCCAATGACTGTGTAATACCACATCCATGCTTCCGGGTTAATCGGCTCACCAACCGATCCAAGCAAACGCAATGAAGAGAGATCATATTTCTCAGGTAAGTCAGGACCTAGCTTGATCAGTGAGCGGATAGCGGTGGGTGCGGTATAAAAGGTTGTGACCCTGTGTTTCTGGATGATTTCCCAGAACCGCCCGGCATGGGGATAGGTCGGAGTTCCCTCGAAAATTACCTGGGTTGCCCCAATGGCAAGCGGTCCGTAAGTAACGTAGCTATGTCCGGTAACCCAGCCCACGTCAGCTGTACACCAGAATATATCTTCCGAATGATAATCGAATACCCACTGCATGCTGACTATCGCTCCAAGCAGATAGCCGGCCGAGGAATGCTGTACCCCTTTCGGTTTTCCGGTTGATCCCGAGGTGTAGAGTGTAAACAAAGGGTGTTCGGCATTGACCCATATCGGCTCGCATTCATCAGATTGGCTGGCGGTGAGGTTGTGCCACCAGCGGTCTCGTTCCGGCTGCCAGGGGATATCAGTGCCGGTATGCCGAAAAACGATAACACTATGTACTGAAGTTGTATCGCCCATCGCCAATGCTTCGTCTACAGTTGCTTTCAGTGCATGGCGCTTTCCTCCGCGAGTTTGTTCATCTGCAGTGATTACAGCAGATGCACCGGCATCGATGATACGTTCATATACACTTTTCGCCGAGAAGCCGCCAAATACTACTGAGTGAATTACGCCAATACGCGCACATGCCTGCATGGCAACCACGGCTTCAATCCGCATGGGCATGTAAATGACGATGCGATCACCTTGACGGATGCCGAGCGCTTTTAATCCGTTGGCAAAACGGCATACTCGCTGGTGTAATTCACGGTAGCTGCAACGTATTACTTCGCCTTCATCAGATTCAAAAATGATTGCAGTTTTGTTGGCCTGTGTTGTCAGGTGCCGATCAAGACAGTTCCACGAGATATTCAGTTCACCATCGTCAAACCATTTGTAAAAGGGCGGATTGGTGTCATCAAGAATACGAGTGAAAGGTTTGTGCCAGGTAATGTACTGTTTTGCAAGTTTTGCCCAGAAGCCAGCGTAATCGCGCTCAGCTTCCTGGCGCAGGGCCTCATAGGTTTTCATCCCAGTAATATTGGCATGCCTGACAAATTCATTGGCAGGGGGAAATATCCGATTTTCACGCAAAATAGATTCAATTGTAGCCATATTACTCCCTGTTTGGCAGACTAACGCTCCAGTAAGAAAAGTGTTTAATTGTATCATTCGCCCCTTTTATTCGTATATCTTACGGAAAGAGGATTCGAGAGTTAGATAGTGTAGTTATGAGATTAAAAATATAAGATTCTTCTGTCTTTTAAAAAAATCTTGTGGGTTTGTTTTCTGCTACGCGCTTGAAAACAATGATCTGGGTGGGGGTTCCTTAGTATAATCCGACAATGAAATTCGATATTGTAGTGATTGGGGGTGGGCTGGTAGGTGCCAGCTTGCTGGCTGCTTTGAAGGATAGCGGGCTGAGGTTGGCGTTGATTGAATCACGGCCGCCAGCACCTTTGCCAGCTGATGACAGCTGGGATGGGCGTGTGTATGCGATCAGCCCCGGCAGTGTAGCATTCTTGCATGCTTGTGGGGTCTGGCAGCAGATGGATGCGGCGCGGGTGACGCCTGTCCATGAAATGCGGGTGCATGGTGACGACAGTGCAGCCAGGATTGATTTCAGTGCGTATGAAAGTGGTGTGCCGGAGCTTGCCTACATCATCGAGAATCGCCAGCTGCAGCATGCTGTCTGGGAGACGTTGTCGGAGGCAGAAAATGTGCAGCTGTTTTGTCCGGCGCAATATGACTCACTTACTTGGCATGAATCCTACGTTGAGCTGGCCTTGTCTGATGGCACGGTTTTGCAGACGGCGCTGCTGGTCGGGGCGGATGGTGTCAATTCCCGCGTGCGTGAACAAGCGGGAATTACGATGGATCGTCATAGCTATTATCAAACCGGGGTGGTCGCCAATTTTGAGGTGGAGCGGCCTCATCATCACATTGCCTATCAGTGGTTCCGCCGTGATGGCGTTCTTGCACTGCTGCCGTTGCCGGGAAAACGGGTTTCGATGGTGTGGTCAGCGAATACAGTGCTGGCTGATGAATTGCTTACTTTATCTCCCGAGGTGTTATGCGAACAGGTTGGACGGGCGGCAGAGCATGAGTTGGGAATGATGCAACTGGTTACGTCGCAACGTGGATTTCCGCTGAACTTTGTACAAGCCAAATCACTCGTCAAACCGAGGCTGGCTTTGATTGGTGATGCTGCGCATGGGATTCATCCACTGGCGGGCCAGGGAGTTAATCTGGGATTGCGCGATGCCCGTGAGTTGGCCGATGTTCTTTTGCAGTTTGACGAACTGGGAGATTGTGGTGAGTTTTCTTTGCTG
The DNA here is from genome assembly GCF_003201195.1 of Nitrosomonas eutropha. GTDB lineage: Bacteria > Pseudomonadota > Gammaproteobacteria > Burkholderiales > Nitrosomonadaceae > Nitrosomonas > Nitrosomonas eutropha. The sequence goes on from NZ_QICQ01000011.1 coordinate 63,169, forward strand.
CGCTGTTACGAACGTAATCGCAAGGAAGATATTCTTGCTATGCAATGGGTGACAGATGGGCTGCAGAAACTGTTTGGCAGCGAGGATGCGGCCATTATGCGCATCAGGAATCTGGGGCTCGGGATGACCAATCGCTTTCCACTTCTGAAAAACAGATTGATGCGTCATGCGCTGAGCTGAATTCGGCTTTTTACGGTTACTGGATTTTTATACTGGAGAAATGGTATGCGTTTGTTTTTATATTCATTCGGCCTGCTGGGATTGTTATTTACTGGAATTGCTCAGGCGAATGAGGCTGATCTGAAAGAGGCGATTCAGGCTCATTTCCCGGGGAGCAAGATAGAAAGCCTGACGCAGACGCCTTATCTGGGGTTGTATGAGGCCGTGATCGACGGGGAAATTTTTTATACGGACGAGAAGGCTGAATATTTTTTCATGGGGCATATCGTGGATGCTAAGAAGCGGGCAAGCTTGACCAGTGAGCGCATGCAGCAGATCCGGGATTCACGGCGGATTGCAATTGACACTTTACCGCTGGAACATGCGCTGAAAATGGTCAAAGGGAACGGAAAACGTACGCTGATTGTATACTCCGATCCAAATTGCCCTTATTGTAAAAGGCTGGAGAAGGAGCTGGTTAATGTGACGGATATCACTATTTATACCTTGCTTTATCCTGTTCTTAACGGCTCCATGACAACAGCCGAAGCCATTTGGTGCTCTGAAGACCGGGTCAAAGCATGGGATGATTTTATGCTGAAATCAGTCGTTCCTACTGGTAAGAATTGTGATGCACCGCTGCAGATACTGCTGGAATCAGGCCGTCAGAACAGAGTAACTGGTACACCAACCCTGATTTTTGCAGATGGCTCAGTGGTGCCGGGTTTTATCCCGCAATCAGAAATCGAAAAGCGGCTGGATCAGGCCACGAGTAAGTGATACAACCTTATCCGCCTGAGTGGCTACCTTCTGAGTCCTTTATTCCCTGTACTGCTTGGGAAGCAGGACCCACATCTGGGCTTGCTGCTTCATTTTACCCGCTTGGGCCTGAGCTTCCGGGCTGTGTCCCCAGAAGAAATCAGCACGCACCCCACCCTTGATAGCACTGCCTGTATCTTGGGCAACCATCAGGCGGTTAAGTGGCTGTGCTGTATTGGGCCAAGTGGTGGAAAGATAAACTGGGGCACCCAGTGGGACACTCTCCGGATCAATAGCCAGACTTCTGCCCGCCGTTAAAGGGACTCCCAGCGCACCGATCGGTCCGGCAAGATCGGCTGGCAGTTCGCGAAAGAAAATATAACGCGCATTCTGCTGCAACAAGGATTTCAATTTGGCAGGGTTTTGTCGGCCCCATTGTTTGATGGACTGCATGGATACCTGCCAGGCGGGCAGTTCACCCCGATCAATCAATATTTTTCCGATAGAGCGGTAGGGATAACCGTTGTGATCCGCGTAGCCGATTTTTACGGTTTCACCATTTTCCAGCACGACGCGGCCGGATCCTTGTATCTGGAGAAAGAACAGCTCGACCTCATCCTCTACCCACAACAGTTCTTTTCCTTTCAGCAGACTGCGGTTGTTCTCGATTTCCGCGCGGGTGTAGTAAGGAATAATTTTGCGTCCCTGTAGACGGCCACGTAGCGCTACCTGATTTGCATCGGGCAGCGCGTCTTTGAGCTCGACTGCCAGCAGGTTGTCGGGAGTGGAATAAATCGGGTAGCGGAAGCGACTGGAATATTTGCGACTGCCTTTAAGCAGAGGTTCATAGTAACCGGTTGCCAGGCCAGTGGTGGTGCCATCCGGATTGATCACCTGATAAGGTGCAAAGTGATTTTCAAGAAAATTTCGGACAGCTTGTTCACTGCTGTGCCGAATGATTGTAGCTTGTGTGCATACATCCTGCCAGGAGGGGCGTCGTTCGAGAGATCTGCAGCTTTGTATAAAGGTATTCCACGCCGGAAGAAGGCTTTCATGTTGCCAGCCTGGTAGCATTGACCAACTAGCAGCTTTAAGCAGCTTTTTATCTTCCTTGTCCCTGGTATCTTGAGTAGGGCTTGCTGATTGTGGCGCTGCGGGAATGGCAGCCACTTTTGCAGGGGTTTGGGATGTGGAAGATTGGGTGGAAATAGTTTCAGTTTTGCAGCTGGTTAATCCGAGTGGGATTAAGATCAGCAGGGTGATGAATTGGGTTTTTAGCAGATTTCGGTTAAAGTGTCTGTTTTGTAAAAACATTTTTTTAGGGAAGAATATGTGGATTTTAGCACTTGAAGCAATCTTGGCGTTGAGTCTGTTCATTTTTCTCGTCTGGTGGACGCTCCCCCGTAAAAAAAATAAACCATTGGAACAACTGGATAACAAGGATGAAAAAAAATAGATCATGCCTTGTTTGCTATTTGAGAGCGGCTGCCTGCTTTTGTTCTGCTGCATTGCTAATGGATTAGTCATACAGGGTTTTCTGCATCAATAAAATGGTGTGCAATACTGAATTTTTGTGCGATATGATCACCAAGCGCCTGAATTCCATAGCGTTCGGTGGCGTGATGCCCGGCTGAGATGAAGGCCGTGCCGGATTCTCTGGCTGTATGTACGTTCTGTTCAGAAATTTCACCGGTGATAAATGCATCTACGCCCAACCGGATAGCTTCCTCAAAATATCCTTGAGCTGCTCCGGTACACCAGGCAATACGCCGGATAGGTTTAAGCGGATTGCCGATTATTAGTGGTTTCCGGCCAAGCACTGAACTCAGTAAACCATCCAGCTCGTCAAGGCTGGCTGGTTTCTGAAAATAACCGTAAGCAGCGATATTCTGTTCGCCGAAACGGCCTTCTTCCTTTATTCCCAGCTTTTTTCCGAGCAAGGTATTGTTGCCCAGATCAGCATGGGCATCCAGAGGCAGATGGTAAGCGTAAAGATTGATGTCATGCTTGATGAGCGTGGCGATACGGTGACGCTTGATGCCGCGCAGGCAGGTATCTTCTCCGCGCCAAAAATAGCCATGGTGCACGATGATGGCATCCGCATGCAAATCCAGCGCTGCCTGTATCAAAACTTGGGAAGCAGTTACACCGCTGACGAGCGTTTGAATCGAAGCTCGCCCTTCCACCTGTAACCCGTTGGGACAATAATCACGGAATTGCTGAACGTCCAGCAGATCATTCAGGTAATTTTCCAGTATATTTTGGTGCATAATACTTTTTTTGTTCATTTGGGATGTAGGATTTTCCATGCAAAAACTCTGGCTGCTTTTCACACAAACCATCACTGTTCTCCTCGCCATCTTTTTTGTTGTTTCAACCTTGCGCCCGGAATTATTGCCGTGGACGCCGCGCGGCAAGCTGGCGACCATCCGTGAAGCAGTCAAGGCTGATGGCGGAAAAGCACTTGATACTGGTAGTTTTCATACAGCAGCGGAAGTGGCGATGCCTTCCGTGGTGAATGTATTTACCAGCAAGGAGGTAAGAGTACCCTCCCATCCGTTTATGGATGATCCTGTCTTTCAGCAATTTTTTGGCAATCGTTTTAGTCCGAGAACTGAGCGTACTTCCAGCTTGGGATCCGGAGTAATCGTCAGCCCGGAAGGATATATTCTCACGAACCATCACGTGGTGGAAGCGGCTAACGAGATTCAGGTGGCGTTAATGGATGGAAGAAAAGCCGAAGCAAACTTGATTGGCTCGGATCCTGAGAGTGACCTGGCGGTTCTGAAAATTGATCTGGACAAGCTCCCCAGTATTGCCTTCGGCGATTCTGAAAAAGCTAGAGTGGGGGATATCGTGCTGGCAATCGGTAATCCGTTTGGTGTAGGGCAAACAATGACGATGGGAATTATCGGTGCACTGGGGCGTTCCCAGGTAGGGCTCAGCACATTCGAAAATTTTATTCAGACCGATGCGGCAATCAATCCCGGTAACTCCGGTGGTGCGTTGACCGATATTTCCGGTAATTTGATCGGGATCAATACCGCGATCTATTCACGTTCCGGCGGCTCGCTTGGCATCGGATTCGCTATCCCGGTGGATGCGGCTAAACAAATCATGCAGCAGATTATCGAAACAGGTAGCGTTACGCGCGGCTGGCTTGGTGTGAGTATGCAAGATATAACGCCGGAGTTGGCGGAGTCCCTAAAGCTGAAGAAAACTGATGGAGCTCTGATTGCGGGCGTACTTAAGAATGGGCCAGCGGATGATGCCGGAATCAAACCGGGGGATATTTTAGCGGCAGTGAATGGCAAGCCTGTTTTCAATGCTTCCGAAATGCTGAATATTGTGGCATCTCTTCCCCCAGGTAAAGCAGCAACGCTAACTATTCTCCGTAATGGAGAAGAGCTGGATATTCAGGTGCAAATTGGTAAACGTCCAGGCTGACTACATACCGAGTGAATATCGAATTTGCCACACGATTACCCGCCGCACTGTTTCGGTGGATTGATCTCAATTTACTGACTCTGGGCAGGGAAATGCGTCTTTCATACCTGCCGCCCCTGATGGTTTATCTGGCGGCCGGTATTTCAAGCCTCACAGGAATTGTTGGTACTTTCTACGTGAAGGAAAGGCTGGGGTTGTCGGCAGAATTTTTGGCTGCACTCGGCTTCTGGATGACATTGCCATGGGCACTGAAAATGCCGATGGGTCATCTGGTGGATCTGCTGTGGCGCTGGAAGAGCTTGCTGGTCTATCTGGGAGCAGGATTGATCGCGACTAGTCTTTTCATCATGATCGGATTGCTTGGCCATACCGAGGCGATGCGTGAGGTTGCGCCGCTGGCGCAGTGGTATGTGCTGGCGGCGTTGCTTGCACCGGTGGGTTATGTGTTGCAGGATGTAGTGGCCGATGCCATGACTGTAGAGGCTGTGCCACGCGTCAACCCGGATGGACAACTGATTGATCTGGAAGCGCGCAAGCAGATGCACATTACGATGCAGACGTTGGGGCGTGTTGCCATTATTGGTGGTGGTATTCTAGTGGCAGTGGCAAACGTTGTGCTGATGAAAGATGTTGCAACTCTTTCCGAAGCTGGCAAGGGTGAGGCCTATCTGCTGATATATCAGCTTGCGTTGGTAATTCCTTTTGTTTCAGTGTGCGGAATCTGGCTGGCCGGATGGTTAAAATGGCGTGAAATAAAACATTTTTCCGTTCAGGGGCTAAATATCAAAGAAATCGAAGTGTTAACCGGTGCTCATGTCGAAACACCCCCAATCAATTGGTGGATACTGGGCGGCGGGTTGGTTTTTACAGTTGTCTCCTTGGGAGTCGGGCTTGTGCAGATTTCCGGTGCCGAAGAAATTGTTTTTAGCTTGTCGATGGCGATTGTGCTGTTTTTGATCTGGAAACTGACCTCCGAGCTGGAAAGTGAGGCGCGCAATGTTCTGGTAGGAACAGCCTTACTGGTGTTTGTATTCCGGGCCGTTCCCACACCCGGTGCGGGCTCGACCTGGTGGATGATTGATGAACTGGGGTTTGATCAGCAGTTTCTGGCTACACTTTCTTTGATTGGCTCTGTGCTGACGCTTGCCGGTATGTTTATTTTCCGTCGGTTTATGGCCGAGCGATCAATGGCTTATGTTATTGGCGCATTAACCGTAGCGGGTACCATTTTGTCACTGCCGATCATTTCGATGTACTTCGGCTTGCATGTATGGACTGCGGCACATACGGGCGGAATTGTCGATGCGCGTTTTATTGCGGTAATTGATACAGCTCTGGAATCACCGCTGGGGCAGATCGCCATGATTCCAATGCTGGCGTGGATCGCGAATTCAGCCCCCGAGAAACTCAAAGCAACCTTTTTTGCTGTCATGGCTTCATTTACCAACCTGGCTTTATCTGCTTCGCAACTGACAACCAAGTATATCAACCAGATTTTTACGGTCACGCGTGAGGTCAGAGAAGTGGATACTGGTGAAATATTGGTTCCGGCTGATTATAGTGAATTGGGTGTTCTGCTGATTATAGTGACAATTTTAGGGTTTATATTACCCATGCTGGCTATAGTGGCGATCAGATATTCTCGTCTGCGCAGTGCCTGACTGGCCCGACTCGCCTCGCCTAGAATATTCCCTGATGTAATACGGGATAAGATGGATGATGCGCGAGAATATGCGGCAGAGATGTATTGATCAGATTAATGTTTGCAGGAGATATTTGATGTACCAGAGGATTCTTGTTCCAATTGATGGCAGCTTTACTTCAAACCTGGCTTTGCAGGAGGCAATCAAATTGGCAAAGCGAATGGGAGCTTGTCTGGAGCTTGTACATGTTTATGAAGATGCAATCTATCTGGTGGATGAGAATTACTTTAATTACGAAGAATTGCAGAAAACAATCCACGATTGTGGAGAAAAAATACTTACCGAAGCTGAAACAACAGTAAAGACAGCCGGTATCCCGGTTGAAACGCGCTTGATTCCATCAAATAACGAACGAATTGCCAATATTTTGGTGGAAGAGGCAAGGCGCTGGCAGGCAGAGCTGATTGTGATCGGTACGCATGGTCATTCGGGCTTCAGTCGACTATTGCTTGGCAGTGTGGCTGAAGGGATTGCTCGGATAGCACCTATCCCCATATTGTTGGTTCGCGATACCAGGGATTGAGAAAATACAGATTAGAGTACTCTGAAAAATCACTGTGAGCGAACCGATCCCGGTGCTGGGGGCTGTTTTTAAAGCGTCAGTGGATCAACATCCAAATGCCAGCGCAGCTTGCTGCGAGCTGGTAATGCAGTAATACGCTGGTGCCAATCACTCAGAAATATTTGCAGGCACTTGCGTGAAACAGCCTGAATCAGCAGCTGTGCACGCTCCAGTCCCTTGAGCCGAGTCATGGTAGCGGGAACAGGATCGAAAAGCTGGATGTGGGCGTATTCTTTAGCAATAGTGGCGATTACCGCCGTCTGGTGTAAAAACTCCAAGGCTTCTGCGAGTACCGGGGCTTCTGCACGTAATACTGCCAGATAGACAAAAGGTGGAAAACTGGCTGATTTGCGTTCTTTCAGCTGCGTTTGCGCGTATGCTGCATAATCCTGACGTATTAATGCCAAGTACAGCGGATGCTGCGGAAATTCAGTTTGGATCAGAACGGTGCCAGGAATATGGGCGCGACCGGCACGTCCTGCTACTTGCATCAGCTGTGAAAAAAGATGTTCTTCAGCGCGGAAATCAGTGCTGTAAAGGGATGAATCGGCGTTGAGCACACACACCAGGGCAAGGTTTGGGAAATCATGTCCTTTTGCAAGTAATTGGGTGCCAACCAGAATATCCACCTTTCCCTGGTGAATCGTATCAAGCATGGTTTGCCAGGCGGTTTTGTGGCGGATGCTGTCACGATCAACACGTAGAATGCGCGCGTTCGGGAATTGTTTGATTAACGCTGATTCAATCCGTTGTGTACCGTGGCCAAACGGCATAATATCTGGATCTCCGCATTGCGGGCATGCGGGTGTAATCGGCTGCTGATCACCGCAATAGTGACAGCGCAGTTGTCGATTGCGCAAATGGACAACCAGGCGGCTGGAGCAGCGTTTGCAGGTGGCAATCCAGCGACAGGATTTGCAGAGTAGTGCCGGGGAATAGCCGCGTCGATTGATAAATACTAGACTTTGCTGTTTTTGATCAAGAGATTGGCGTAATGCATCAAGTATGGGCTCCGACAATCTTTCCTGTGCGGGCGTTACACGCATGTCTATACAATGAATAGCTGGCAGTACTGCCTGACTGATTGCTCGCGCGTGCAGCTGCAGTAACCGGTAGCGGCCGATACGCGCCTGGTGATAGCTTTCCAGGGAAGGGGTGGCTGAGCCAAGAACGATGGGTATGTTGGCCTGTCTTGCACGGTACACCGCCAGATCACGTGCAGAGTAGCGCAATCCATCCTGCTGCTTGAAAGAATGATCCTGTTCTTCATCGACAATAATCAGGCCCGGCCTGGGCATGGGAGTGAAAATTGCCAGGCGTGTACCCAGAATAATGTTGGCTTCCCCACATTGTGCTTGCAACCAGCCTTGCAGACGCTCGCTGCTATTCAATCCGCTGTGCAAGCTAACCAGTGGTGTATTGGGAAATCGCTTGCGGAAAGTTGCTTCCAGTTGCGGAGTAAGATTAATTTCCGGCACCAGAACCAGAATCTGCTTTTGTTGGGCCAACAGAGAAGCGGCCACCTGCAGATAGACTTCTGTTTTGCCACTGCCAGTGATGCCATGAAGCAACCAGGGGGTAAACGTACCTATTCTGGCGAGAATTTCGGCGATGGCATGCGCCTGTTCTGTGGTTGGAGCTAGGGTGGGTACTGTACTGAATGCAAATTTTCCCGGTAAGGCAGTGCGTTGTTCAACCCACCCCAAATCCTTGAATTCATGCAGCAGCTTGCGGGAATGAGGTGACATTGCTTTGTAAATGTCAGCTGTAATAATTCCGTTTTCCAGTAGCAGGGAAAACAGCTGACGTTTGGTTTTGGATCTGGCGGGAATGTCGGAAAGCGTGATAATTCTGCCTGCATCAGTCAGTATCCATTCCTGGATCTGTTTCGGTATCCTGCTGGTTGTATACCCAGGTTTTCGCAGCAAAGCAGGCAGGCCATTCATGACAACCTGTCCGATCGGGTGGTGATAATAGTGACTGCAAAACTCGAATAGTTCGAGTAACGACTGGGGCAGGGGAGGGATTGCTTGATCGATCAGGCCGGCAGTTTTTAGTTTTCTCTCCGGAACGGACGGTAAATTGCTGACGGACAGGATAATACCAGAGAGTTGCCGGTTGCCGAAAGGAACGCGTACGCACCGGCCAATATCGGCTGAATCGGCATTCGGAGCAAGGTAGTCAAACAACCGGTTAACCGGAACATCAAGCGCAACATGAATGACTGTCATACCGGAAATATCCGGAATCAACTTTCCGAAAGAATAACGTGATCAGATATTCTTTCGGAGTTTCTTGGAAAATCAATCAGTGAGAGATGCGGTGCAATGTAACAGAGGATAATCCTTCCCCGGAGAGAGTTGCACTTTGTGCATCTGTATTATCTATTTTGAAGGTAATCGGTTTGCCAACATATTCTGACAGACCGGCACAACCAGTTGTATTGTAAGTAAAGCTGGATAGTTTGAGCGTGCCGCTGCCTGCATCAAAGGAATAGGTGGCGAGCTCGACGCCTGGTTTCGCGCATTCAGAAGGAGTTGAATGAGCTGCGCTGCCAGTTGGATCAATCAACATGTAGCGGTTATCCGGAAAAAATAGAAAAACAGGTGACTTGACAGTATCCTTGTCTACTGCCCAGGCGCCAACGATGCCCTGCGAGTTATCCATTTTCCGGTAACGGGTCTCCTGAACGGTGGTTTCGGCAACTTCATCATCAGAACTCAGTTCGAGCGGTTTTGTAATGTGGAACAATTCATCAAACAGGCCAGGCTGTTCTCTTGCACGCTGTACGATGACAATGTCAGAGATAATCAGCTCATTCCCATTGGTATAAATACGCCAGCTAGGTCGTGGATGGGATAGTCCTGACTGGATGTTGGTATCTATTTCAGGTGTGCTTGCAAGCTTAAAGCCACGTTCGTCGTATTCTGTTGCCTGGGTGGTGCCATATTCTATTCCAGCGGTGAAAACCAGTTTGCTGCCGCAGGCGCGGTTCATATCACAGGAGTCATCCGGTGTGATCACACCGTTCAGATATTCTCCACTACCATCATTTGAAAAACGGAAAAATCTTACGCTGTTATCATCCTGGTTTACCCAGAGATAATTGCTCAATAGGTTGATTGCTTGTGATAAGAAATGAGCATTGGCTTCATCGGCTGTTTTTATGTTGCCGGATATGCTGGCGGCTTCCCGGGCAGAAACCAGTGCCGGGGATGTGGTAAAAATACTCGGGTCCACGGTCAGATCGAGTGAAGCGTCCAGTGCCTCTACAGCAGCCGGGGGGATGGAGATGCCGTTTGAGAGATTATTGTCAGCATCAAGTGACTGGAATAAGATCAGCAAATTTAGTAGTTTGTTCTGATCACCGGCAGCCAGTTCAATCGGAGTAGTAAGCCCCGTTCCGGTAATTTTGCCAAGATTCAATTTGCCGAGACTGAATTCAATATTGTCACCATGCGTATATTTGTAAAGGCCGGTTGTATCGGTAACACCTGATGCACCTGATGAGGCAGAGTAGGATACGCCTTCCACTGCCGAATCAGCCAGTATTCCCGTGGTAGGCCCCTGGGGAAGGACAGTTGCTTTTTTGGCTGTTGCTGTTTCTTGCTGGCTGTCACAAGCAGCTAGACTTAATACGAATATGCTCGTGATGAGCAACTGAAGAGTTGTTTGCTTGTTATCCGTTTTCATTGTATTTGAGGTTTTGCGAGTTAAGTCATTTGTGGCATGACAATTAAGCTGTTGTTAATAGTGTTCCGCGACAAAGGAGCATAATGCGGTATCGCTTTAACAGTTCAGATGAGTGTAAGTCCAATATTGTTATTCGATTATAGTCTATGAATAAAGCAGCGTGGTTTAAAATCTCTGACCGATAGATTTATGGTGTTATTCAATGCCGTGATGCCTGTAACAGAGTGTTTTACCGAGTTTGAATAATATCTTTTGATTTTGTGGAAAAAGATCATATTCGCTGCTAAGGTACCCTGTTACTATCAATCGGGTTCTTTTTTGATTGGATTGAGGGTTTATTCTCTGATTGCAGGGTGATACTGAAAATATATGTCTGGCTTTGTACATACTTCTGATATTGCTGTTGCGCATCCACAACTTTCTGTTGACTGGTATCTGGATCCACGGATATTCGAGCTGGAAAAACAGCTGTTATTTGATCAGGGACCGGGCTATGTTGGACATGAACTGATGGTGCCGGAAACAGGTGACTATTACGTGCTGGCTGCGCAGAATAATGCCAAGGTTCTGGTTCGTAATGAAAACGGGATCGAACTACTATCGAATATCTGTCGGCATCGCCAGGCAATTATTCTGGAGGGGCGTGGTAGTTCCCGCAATATAGTCTGTCCGATTCATCGTTGGACTTATGCAATGGATGGTAAATTGCTGGGCGCACCACATTTCAGCAAAAATCCATGCCTAAATCTGGGTAAAACAGCCTTACAGCACTGGAACGGGCTGATTTTCGCTGGCAAGCGTGATGTGAATCAGGATGTTGCCGGAATGAAGGTTCGTGATAAATTGGATTTTTCAAAGTATGCACTGGATCGTGTGCAAATTGAACACTACCAGTGCAACTGGAAAACTTTTATTGAGGTTTATCTGGAAGATTATCACGTCGATCCTTTTCATCCGGGTCTGGGTCATTTCGTGGACACCAGTCAGCTTGAATGGGAATTTAGTGACTGGTACAGCGTCCAGACTGTCGGCGTAAACCGTGATTTTAATCGAGCGGGCTCAGAGATATATCAGGAATGGCATACGCAGGTGTTGCAGCATAATAATCAACAAGTGCCGCGACATGGTGCGATTTGGCTGCTTTATTATCCTAATGTCATGGTTGAATGGTACCCCGATACCCTTGTTGTCAGTACCATTTTGCCAACCGGAATAGAGCAATGCATGAATGTGGTTGAATTTTATTACCCTGAAGAAATCATCCTGTTTGAGCGAGAATTTGTGGAGAGGGAGCAGGCTGCCTATCAGGAGACCGCCAGGGAAGATGATGAAATATGTAAACGGATTACGGCTGGCCGGCGTGCATTGTATCAGCAGGGAATAAATGAAACAGGTCCATACCAGATGCCAATGGAAGCAGGGATGGAACATTTTCATCATTTCCTCCGGCGAGAACTAGAACAGCATCTACCCTAAATCTGGATCTTACAGCCAGAATGTCCTCATTATGGATGCTAGTGGCGGGATTCATGTTCGCCTGCATGGGGGAGCTGGTAAAACTTGCTGCTGCATTTTTTTCCAATGCTGAACTGGTATTTTACCGTTCACTGGTGGGGGTGATTTCAACGTTTGCTGTTATGCGTTTTTATGGCAAATCCATCGCAACAAAACATTGGAAAACCCATTTTTGGAGGGGTTTGGCCGGGTTGGGTGGGGTGCTGCTGTTTTTCTATTGTATTTTGAAGTTGCCGCTGGCAACAGCTATTTCTCTGAATAATACTTGGCCCTTATTTCTTGCTTTTTTAACAGTAATATTCTTGAAAAAGGAATTTAGCTGGGTATTGATCGTGGCAGTAGCGGTGGGTTTTATTGGCGTGGTCATGCTGCTTCGCCCTACTCTAGCTGAAGATCAATGGTATATGGCGCTGATTGGTGTCGGTTCTGGGCTGTTTGGCGGTATCGCACATTTAAATGTCAGGCAGTTAAATGAACAGGGTGAATCAGATTGGCGTATCGTTTTCTATTTTACGCTAGTGTGTACGATTACTACTGGTATATGGCTGGCATTTACTGCGTTTAGCCCGGTGAATCTGCAGAGCCTAATATTGGCGCTGGGTATTGGTGTAACGGCAACATTGGCACAATTGGCAATTTCTCGTGCGCACCGGAGGAGCAATATTATTATTGTCGGGGCACTTTCCTATAGTACGGTATTGTTTGCAGGCCTGATGGATCTGTTCTTGTGGGGTGACCGGTTACCCGTTTCAGCCTGGATAGGAATGGGATTGATAGTTGTGGGTGGGTTACTGAGCATTCGAGGAATATCAACGCGACGGACAAACATTGTTACCCTTGATGACTGATATCCCGTAGCCGACAACTTGGTTGAAAAGCCTGATTGCATCAGAACTACCATTTATCTATGATTTAGCATTCATTACTCGGAGCTTATGACCAATGATCAATATTGAAGAGACCGGCAATCTTATCGTTGTCGCAATTATCGGGGAATTTACTCTGGATGACTTCAAGCAATTTGAAGATGAGGTGCTCTACAAATTTCATTTCAATGGGGAAGCCAATTTACTGCTGGATTGGCGTGATATGGTGTCTTACACAGTAGGTGTTGCCTGGGAAGAGATCCGGTTTATGCGTGAACACGGCAGCAAAATTAATCGTGTCGCGGTAGTGACGGATAGCCAGTGGCAAGTATGGAGTGCATGGGTTTCCAATTTGTTTACTGATGCGGATGTGGTTGTTTTTTCTGATTACAATGAAGCGTATGCCTGGGCCAAGGCCTGATCAGATACGGGTGGCCACATTTAAAATTGGATAGTGAAGGTATGGCTGATTTGGTGCAGGGATGGTGATTGACTATCTGGCGCTGAAATATGTGCATGTGACGAGTGTTGTGGCCAGTTACACATTATTTCTGCTGCGTGGAATATGGATGTTGCGTATTTCACCGCTGTTGCAGCAACGTTGGGTGAAAATTGCACCGCATGTTAACGACACAATTTTATTGCTGAGTGCTGTAACGATGGCAGTGGTTGCGCACAGGAATCCACTTGTTGAACATTGGCTGGCGGCCAAGATTATTGGTTTGCTAGTCTATATTGTGTTGGGTTATACAGCTTTCAGACTGGCTAAGACCCGCCGGGGAAAGGTAACTGCCTGGATCCTGGCACAAATTGTGTTTGTCTATATCGTGTTAGTTGCTCTGACAAAAAATCCTCTCCTCCTGTTTTAATACCAGGTTGATGATCCTATCGTGAATCTTTGCGGAATTTTATTGAAGGATTGTCGTGAATGAATCTGTCTCAGGGCGGATGCAGTACGACAATCAGATATAATGGATAGAATATTCTGTAACCCGGAGATTAAAAGAGCAGATTTCATAAGTTAATAATTTTACGGATAGACAATATGGATTATTCTTACGAATCAGAACATACAAAATTCATGCGGGAGTTGCTTGCAAAACGGCCTGACCTTATCGAGAAACAGAAAGAAGCTCGTGCAATCTGGTGGGACAAAGAAGTTGATCGAGAAGCGCTAAAACGTTTTAAGGAAGCCAGAACGCCACAAAAGAGTTATGTCTATTTTTCCTGGCCGAAACCAGCCAGGGGGCAGGAGCAAAAAACGGAGGAGTAATTCTATTTACGGCGCCTTCATCTCTGATGTGTTCGAGCGGTAATTAGAAGGTAATAGTATAATGCCCGGGCATATAACCTTCCATCCAATGTTATTTGTCGTTTTTCGAACTCATTGGGTGGAGTATAAAACGGCATGTCAGCAGATCGTTTTTCTCACGCGCCCATAGCTCAGTGGATAGAGTACCGCCCTCCGAAGGCGGGGGTCGCACGTTCGAATCGTGCTGGGCGCGCCATGTCTTTCAATAGTAAATCTGATTGGCAATGAACGTCAGCGACGTCATCCGACTAAGCCGGAATCCAGCTAGAGCATTTTTGATTTAAATATATGCATGTAATAGACTATTCTCTATCACAACTGATGGGGAAGGTTATGCATGCCTATTCACAAGATCTTCGG
>NZ_QICQ01000012.1 GCF_003201195.1 Nitrosomonas eutropha
GCCGTTAACGTCGTTTTCCCATGATCCACATGGCCTATCGTCCCTACATTTATATGCGGCTTCACCCGCTCGAATTTACTTTTCGCCATTACGTCAACCTCTTTTTATTTGAATAGCTTTATTTCTTACTGATGATTGCCTCAGCCACATTTTTTGGAGCTTCAGAATAATGCTTGAACTCCATAGAGTATGTTGCCCTACCTTGAGTAGCAGATCGAAGTATAGTGGAGTACCCAAACATCTCCGCCAATGGTACTTCTGATCGTATCACCTTAAACCCTGGAATATCTTCCATTCCCTGAATAATTCCACGACGTGAAGATAAGTCACCAACCACATTACCCATAAACTCAGATGGTGTTTCCACTTCTACTGCCATCATTGGCTCCAAAAGAACTGGGCTGGCTTTTTTCATACCATCTTTAAACGCTATTGATGCAGCCATCTTAAAAGCATTTTCATTGGAATCAACATCGTGGTATGAACCATCAAATAATGCGATTTTTACATCAACAACCGGGTATCCGGCAAGCACTCCGTTCGATAATGAATCCCGCAATCCTTTCTCAACAGCAGGAATATATTCTCTCGGAACAGCACCACCCTTAATTTCATCAACAAATTCAAATCCCTTACCTGCTTCATTAGGCTCCATTCGCAACCATACATGACCATATTGACCACGACCACCACTTTGCTTAACGAATTTACCCTCAATCTCAACTTGCTTTCTTATCGCTTCTCGGTATGCAACTTGTGGAGCACCTACGTTTGCCTCCACTCCAAATTCTCTCTTCATCCGATCAACAATAATTTCCAGGTGGAGTTCACCCATACCAGAAATAATCGTCTGGCCAGATTCCTCATCTGTTCTAACTCTAAAAGATGGATCTTCCTGAGCTAAACGGTTAAGCGCAATCCCCATCTTTTCCTGATCAATCTTAGTTTTTGGCTCTACCGCTACATGAATAACTGGCTCCGGGAAATCCATACGTTCCAGAGTAATTACATGATTAGGATCACATAATGTATCCCCCGTTGTAACTTCCTTCAGACCTACTGCTGCAGCAATATCGCCAGTTCCAACCTCTTTAATTTCTTCACGCTGATTAGCGTGCATCTGCAACAATCTACCAATCCTTTCCCTCTTTCCTTTAACAGGATTAAATACAGTATCACCTGATTTAACAGTCCCAGAATATACCCGAAAAAATATTAGCTGCCCAACGTAGGGATCTGTCGCAATCTTAAATGCTAGAGCTGCAAATGGACTATCTTCACTTGGTCCACGCTCATCCTCCAAGCCATTTTCATCTACACCTTTAATTGCCGGTACATCTAATGGTGAAGGCAAATAATCTAAAACAGCATCCAACATAGCCTGCACACCTTTATTTTTGAATGCTGTCCCACAAAGCATTGGCACGATTTCATTATTTATTGTTCTTGCACGTAGCCCTTGCTTGATGTCCTCCACTGCCAAATCACCCGCTTCCAAATACTTATTCATCAACTCTTCACTTGCTTCGGCCGCAGACTCTATCATTTTTTCGCGCCAAGTAGCCGCATCAGCTTGTTGAGAAGCCGGTATTTCACGCTCCTCAAATTTCGTGCCTTGACTTGCATCATCCCAATAAACAGCTTTCATCTTCACGAGATCAATGATGCCAGCAAATTTATCTTCCGCTCCGATAGGCAATTGAATTGGCACAGGATTTGCCTTAAGCCTACTTATCATTTGCTCACGGACACGCATAAAATTTGCACCCGATCGATCCATTTTATTTACAAAAGCCAGCCTCGGAACGCCATACTTATTTGCTTGCCGCCAAACCGTCTCTGTTTGTGGCTGCACACCACCAACCGAACAAAATACCGTACAAGCTCCATCCAAAACCCGCAATGAACGCTCCACTTCAATCGTAAAATCTACGTGCCCTGGTGTATCAATTACATTAATCCTGTGCTCGGGGTAATTGCCCGCCATCCCCTTCCAGAAACATGTTGTGGCGGCAGAAGTAATTGTAATGCCCCTTTCCTGCTCTTGCTCCATCCAATCCATAGTGGCAGCACCGTCATGCACCTCTCCCAACTTATGAGAAACACCTGTATAAAATAATATACGCTCACTTGTTGTTGTTTTTCCTGCATCAATATGAGCCATGATGCCTATATTACGGTATCGCTCTAACGGATTTCTTTTTGACACTGCCACACCCTAAGATTGTTTTTTCTGATAAATAGCTACAGCTGTACTTTATATATAAGCAGCCAACTCTTCAAAACCTGAAATGAGAAAATGCTTTATTTGATTCTGCCATTCTATGCACTTCCTCACGCTTCTTAATTGCCGTTCCACGATTCTCAGAAGCCTCCAGCAATTCACCAGCCAATCTTAAATCCATTGACTTCTCACTACGCTTACGAGCTGCGTCTCGCAACCACCGCATAGCCAGAGCACTCCTTCTCACCGACCTAACCTCAACCGGAACCTGATAATTCGCACCACCTACCCGCCTGCTTTTAACTTCTACGACCGGCCTGATGTTTGACAGCGCCTGTGTAAATACCTCCACCGGATCCTTTCCCGATTTTTTCTCTACGTGACTTAAAGCACCATATATGATTTGCTCAGCAATTGATTTTTTTCCACGCGTCATCAATACGTTTACAAATTTAGCCAATTCCACATTATGGTATTTTGGATCCGGTAAAATCTCTCTTTTGGGCACTTCTCTGCGTCTAGGCATTTTGCACTATCTCAATATTTTGATTATTAATCTCACACAGCTATACGCACACTGAACTATATATCTTATGCACTTTTTGGTCTTTTTGAACCATATTTTGAACGCGCTTTCTTTCTATCTTTCACACCAGCCGTATCCAAACTTCCGCGCACAGTGTGATACCGAACACCCGGCAAATCCCTAACTCTTCCACCACGGATCAATACAACCGAGTGCTCCTGCAAATTATGCCCCTCGCCTCCAATATAGCTACTCACTTCATAACCATTGGTTAATCGCACCCTGGCCACTTTCCTGAGCGCAGAGTTTGGCTTTTTAGGCGTTGTCGTATAAACACGAGTGCACACCCCTCTTTTCTGGGGACAGCTCTCAAGAGCAGGAACCTTACTTTTTACTTGCTTTGCTTTACGTGGCTTGCGCACCAATTGACTAATTGTCGGCATTTTGCTCCCAGCTTTTCATACATCAAGTTTTAATTCTATTATGCAGGTTGTTTTCATTAAAATAGCGCAGACTCTTTTTTACGCCTTCAACCTATGTTTTTCTTTTGCTTTCCTATAGCCTTGTTTTACACAAAACCCTCTCGCCTTATATAGCGGCTAAAAAAGACTGCGAATTTTACGGCGTTATTATTTTCAAGTCAAGGCTAAAGTATTCTGTTGCCGCAGTTAAATCAACTGACTATCCAAAGGTCTGCTCCCATTTCACATTGGTAACCACAGGAAGGTACAAACCCATAGCCACGAGGCTTTCGTGGTTATGTTTGAATTTATCAAAGCACGGGACCACCGCCCGGCACTGTTTCAACCGTGTGAAAATATTTTTTACCAGGTGTCAGTATCGGTATAGTCCCCGGTCCGGATCTGCATTACCTGTTTTGGAGTTACTCCTTCCCTGGAATGACTGCCTTGGCACCTTGTTGTTCGATTTGATCGCGAATGGCCTGACTGTCATAGTCCTTTGTCTGCGATAATGGATTGAGCCGCGCCCAGCCTGGATCGCAAAGCCAATGCGTGTGTGCAATCATTGATCTGACTACCGATAATATTGAATGCGATGGGAAGTCCCTGAGTATCACCGCCATGTGAATCTTGCGGGTATTACCGGCCCTGGCTTTTTCCAATTGCTTTATCCTTACCGCTCGCACTGTGCTGGTGAGCCTTGATAGCTACCATCGATAAAAACCCGCTCCATGTCCAGCTCAACCACCAGAGCCTGAAATACCTTGAGCCATTTTCCGCTGACAGACCAGGCGGTGCATCGTTTATAAACCTTGCTCCAGCTCCCGAATGAACCGGTACCATGCGGTACAGTATGCCTTCGACAGTCATACGCAAATCTTGCTTGTTGTAGAGGTGATTGTGAAGCAAAATGGCCAGTAGCTTCAGCCAGAGTTCTGCATTGAGCAACAACCGGGGCATTGCAAGCTCCTATTGCTGGTGAGAGCTACAACGATACGAACTTGCTTCTTTAAATCAATATTGAGATCAAACAGGAACAGGCCTTAATAAATTAGGCACATCGACATCTTTTTACTCAATCGTATTTTTCAGAATCCTTTCACGAAGTGAACTATCATCGTATTACCACACGCGTACCCAGTTTTACCCACGGATTCAATTGATCAATTTGGACATTAGTAAGAGCCACACATCCATTTGTCCAATTGAAACGAGAGTGTACTGCCTGATCACCCTTACCTATGCCATGAATACCTATGTAACCACCAAGCGATGTATCCTGTGGTGACAATCCCGTGGATTCAATGGCATTCATTATATTTTCCCAGACTTGTCGCGAAATTCTCCCCTCTGAAAGAGCCAAGTCCGCAACCTCTCGATTAGGATAATTAATGCCATAAAAACGATAGAAGCGGTCATGTTGTTTAACCCAACTGATTTGGAACGATCCTAGCGGTGTTTGATTATCTCCTCGCATCCTTGAGCGGCTAGCGCCATACCGACCAATAGCGACATTATCAAAAGTCAGCAAGACTTTATCCTTGCGCATGACACTAAGCCGGTGCTCTGAAGTATCTATCAGAATCCACACGTCCTGAGCTGCACGGCTTGGCAGTGGAAATACCAACAACAAAAATAATCCGGTTAGAATCCAGCGCATTGTCAAACCACATCTGTCAAAAATTAATAACCCACTCTGAACACCCCTACTATCTCTGCTTCAATATCGCAGTAGTTCATGGTTTTCGTGCACCCAAGCCCCAGATCCAATCAGAATGCATAAAAAATCATGGCTCACTACCAGAACAGTCGCAAAAAGGAGCATTACCTGTTTTTTTGCAGACACAAAGCCAAACCGAGCCAGCTTCCCTAATCGTAAATGGCACAGGGTTTATTCCGGCACCTCTATGAGAACCGTCACAGAATGGTTGTGATTGACTGAGACCACATCGACACCAGTAATATCGCTTCCCAATTTCCAGCTGAACCTGAATCGGATGATTCTGCACAGCACCAGATTTATCCATGGCTTACTCCCACGGAACACTTGAGATACTGTTAATCAAATAGCTTCAGGGCTGTTTCACTACCAGCAGCAATACTATGTGCCGCCATTGTAGTTTGAATATCAGCCAACCGCTGCCTACTTCTTTTTACTCCACTTTCACTCAGCGGTACTCTGTTGTCATCCACCAGAAGGCCGTTCAATGTCGATGAAAAAAGTCTGGCAATATGGACCATCTGATCAAATACTTTCTCACCATTTGCGACCCTGGGCACATCTAACAGAAAAGTAATGCCCCGAGTAGTCAACGTCCGCATATTTGCCGGCAAAAACAGAGCAGACTCAAAGTTGCCAAGGGAAAACATCACCTCATTCGTTTCGCTATCCCGGTATCTGAAAACTCCTTCGGATTCCAGCCTAAAACCAGATGCCTCCGCCAACGCACGGATTTTGGTTCCAACAAAAGCACCACCATCTTTACTGATAATATTGACACCCATAATCACATCGACATCAGCACAAAATCTATCCAGATCAACCGCCCTGGCATACGCATCCGCAATATCAGGACAATCAACTTCCGCGTGAATCTGCACAGAAAAATCTTCGGCCATGTCACGAAATCTCGATAAATTAATTTCTGTTACCAGTCCAGAGCGATCCACAAGCTGCAAGCATCCTTTCAATTCGATATACGTATTTCTGGGGCTAAGCGTATCTAGCGAAATCTCCTCCCACAGCTGTCCTTCTGACTGCAGGCCGTACCAGCGCACTGGCTTACCGTAATCGAACTTCTGTTGCAGCAGATCTATGAGTCTCTCATGCGGGATAGGTGAGTTTGAGCGAATATCGGCAATATAATTGATCATGCTATCAACGCTAGCAGCTTTCTTCTGCACACCGGGCTCTTTCTGTACCGGCTGATCGTTCGCCACATGCCGTTCAGACAAAGCACTCGCCGGAACATTGGCCAAATCCGTCGCATCATCCTGAATTGACGGTACTTCATCACCAAATTGTGGCTCAATCCGTTCATCTACAGATATTGGTTTATGCTCATCACTCAATAAAACATCATCATGCTCATGTCTGAACGCATCCTGAACCCGGCGATGATGGCGAGCCAACTGAATTCTGTTGAATATGACAACCCCGGCAATAATCACAACACCAATAATAACCAGGCTGATTTGCAAATCACTCATAAACTGTTATCCCCCTTTGGCACAATTGGTACGATTATAATCGTTCTGCTCGCACACAAGGGCACTTCTCAGAACCTGTTCCAACTCTTTTTAGCAGGATCACCAGAAATGCCAAAAGTGAATGAACTGTAAGCTGGCATTGAGTAATCGCTCACAGTTTTTTCACAGTCACCGATTCTTTTCTCGCCACGCGAAGCTACGTCCCACAATCCAGCACCTGGGTATGATTTACCCAGGCATGACTTTAAAGGTATAGCAGCTCGCTATGATTGGCGATTTGTACCGTCACAAACTTTCCCAGGATTTCGCACACTCCTTGGGCAAAAGGTTTGCCCAGATAGGCGCTGTCGTACAGCAAACTTTGTCCTTGCTGCAGCCCATGTTTGCAACGACGCAGCCACCAGCAAAGCCCCCTTACGGCCTGCCACCTTCGCGTAATTCACTCCAGATGGAAAAGTACGAGTGTGCTGTGCGCTATTTGGGAAACTCCTCGGGCAGCATGCGCCATTGGCAGCCGCTCCTGAGTAAATACAGAGCACCGCACAGAATACTTCGGACAGGTCTATGCGTCTGGGGTAGGTCTTCCAGCGCGCACACTCCAACAACGGCTTGATAATTTCAAATTGTTCGCGACTGATGTCGCTCGGATAATTTTTTCTCATGCCCCAACATTATTATCAGCAGTTTTACAAGATCATAAACAGGTTCTTACAACCAACGCTTGCGCCGGAAATAAATCAGCATGCCAATAACCACAACGGCCATTACACTGAGCACGTAAAAATAGCCAAAACGCCAGTGCAGCTCAGGCAGATTCCACGGGCTTTCAGTATCAAAGTTCATACCGTACAGACCCGTGAGAAACATAAGGGGTAAAAAAATTGTGGCGATAATGGTAAGTGCCTTCATGACATCATTCATACGCTGGCTCACTGCGGACAGATAAGTATCAAGCAGATTAGACGCCATCTCACGATAGGTTTCAACAAAGTCAATCACAATCACGCAGTGATCGTAACAGTCACGCATGTAAAGACGTGTGATATCCGACAGAAAATGTCCATCATCGCGCATAAGTGCGGCAATAACCTCACGTTGCGGCCACCAGATGCGACGCACCTGAACCAATTCACGCTTGATGCAATGAATTTTGTTGCGCGCCTCGTGACCTGGGTTGTCGAGAATTTCATTTTCCAGCGCTTCAATCTGATCGCCGAGTTCCTCAAGCAACGAAAATCCACTATCAACAATGACATCCGCCAGTGCATATAGTAAATAATCGGCACCATGCTCGCACGGCTTGCCCGTATTGCGAATACGCCGCCGAACAGGCTCGAAAAGATCACCTGGACCATCGTTAATACTGATGAGATAGTTCTTTCCCAGAAAAATACTCACCAGGCCGGTATTGAATTTACCCGTTTGGTCCTGATGCAGGTAATTGAGCACAACAAACTGCTGCGCCTCGTAGGCTTCTATTTTGGAACGGGTCTCCCGATGGAATACATCCTCTAGCGCAAGCGGATGCAAACCAAACACTGCACTCAACGCCTGCAACTGCTCTGGAGCAGGTAGACCTTGTAAATGCAACCAGATAACGTCTGCTGCGCTGGCAGCAGGCGCCCGGCAATCGTGTGCTGCAAGCCCACGTTGCTCTTCAATCACCCCATTTTTTCCATAACGCAGCAGTGAAATACACGCCAATGGCATCGGTGTCGTCCCTGACCCTGCAGCCGGCAGAGCTTCCAAAGAACCGGGGGACGCACCTGGACGATAATTACGCACGCGAGCATGATGCTTGCGTGGATGACTCAAATTCGTCGTAATTTTATGTTTCATAGACTCCTCTTTCTGCTCCGAAAGAATCTTCTGCCAAATAAAAATTCTTGGTTAAATCTGATGAAACAAACATGCAAGCTACCGATTTCCAGTCACAATCGTTGCACAGTGATCCAATCTTTGGATAAGATCAGAAACGTTAGTCTGTCGGGTGTTACGAAAACAAGTTGTTATGGCCGGATTTTTTATATTTCTCAAGCAGCCTGGGCAATACTTCGTGCAGACAGAATAATACATCTCGGGTCAGCTTAAAAAACTGTCGCGAGCAGATCAGGTGTCGTAAGTTTCTTGAGGCGCCTTTCAATATAACAAGCTGTTTTCATAAGGGGAACACATGAACAATATAGGAAAAGGATTGCTGATTGCTCTCGCAATCACCTGGTCAAGCCTGGCTTTTTCAGTACAGGATGGAGAACATGCTGCAGCCTCTACACCTGTGGAAGAAACAGCCCCGGCCACCGCCGAATCCGAAACTGTGGTCAAGGTAGATGAAAATGCACTACCCAGCGGTATTGGCTGGCAACTGATACGCAAAGTTGAAATGGGTAATTCAGGAAAATTTGTGAATATGGTGTTGATAGAAAAAGGGCGGCAAGCAGATAAAACGATATACAGCTCTGCCATTCACAAGCTGTGCGCAAACGAGAAAGAGTTCTGCAGAATACGTTTCTGGGTACAAAAATACTTCATTCCCGAAAAAGCTTCCCTCACGCTGGAGCAGCAAAAATCCCAACAGGCCGACCACCTGTTTAATCGTGCAGCAGGTATTCACAGAACGCTCTGGGCTTGCACCATCGACCCAACCAGCGAATCCTGCATTCAGTAGTTATTACCTTGTTTCTGAGCTTGCCGGATGTATTATTTCAGCACAGATCAGAAACATCTCTTCCAGAAATAGCCTGGGGTTGAGCGGGTGGTGTGCCAGTTGCTGTGAAGCAGCCAGATCACGCCATAGAAATCCAACCGCAACCGGATCTATGACTGCCGCCTGCCGCTTGATGGCATCCATCTGCTGCAGGTGGTAACGCACCCTTCCACTAAGGTGGCAGCTCATCAGGTCATAGCACCATTTCTGCATCCAGCTGGTCACACTGGATAAATCCTGCTTGTACAGTTTTTCTGCCAATCCGATTGGATCAAATTTCTCCGGCACACATAAACTCTGAATAAAATCAGCATGAGGCGAAGATTGTTGCTCGTCATAGTGCAATGCCAGCAATGGTGAGAAACTCGACATGGCCAAACGGAAATCAGGTTGTGCAATTCCCTGTTGAATCAACCAGTCTTTTGCAAGTTTACGATCCGGCGTCGGCATGGCAATCTGCCGACAGCGGCTCAGAATAGTTGCCGGAATCATTGACGTTCCGTGCGCTATCAGAATAAACAACACTTCTGGCGGCGGTTCTTCCAGCTTTTTCAGCAACGCATTGGCAGCAGCTGCATTCATTGCCTCGGCCGGATGAATCAACACCACCTTGTAGCGATTCTGGTGTGCGCTCAGATAGATAAAGTCATCCAGTGTACGGATCTGCGCAATCGTGATCTGCTGACTCGGCTTTTTGCCAGACTTTGTACCACCAGCCTCCTCCTGCTTTTCTTCGCTATTCCTGTCTGCCGTCCCATCCTGAACTGACAACGCTTCCGGCTCCAGCAAACGGAAATTCGGATGCAGCCCCTGTTCAAACCAGTAACAATCCTGACATTTTCCGCATACCCTCCCTGCTGCATCTACCTGTTCACACAGCATGGATCGCACCAGAGCAAGAGCAAAACCCAGCTTACCAGTTCCTTTGCGCCCTTTTAGCAATAGGGCATGATGCCGCCTCAAACTGTCCGGCTGCCGGATCTGCTGCCAGATTGTCTGCTGCCATGGAAAAATTTCAGCCACAGTCATTTTTGAAGTTACCCTATCTTAAAAAAATAGTTTTTCATTAAATAAAGAAACTGCCTTTAATAAAGGCATTGCAGTTTAGCGCGATTTCCAACAAGCATGACCCGGATCGGAAACACTGGCACCCAATCTGGCTGTTTGAATATCCTGGTGATAAAGTCTGCATCCCCCCAAAAAAAGAACAAGGAAAGCAAGGTAATCAGGTAATCACGCAATGTTATTGACATTAACTGATCCATAAATAATCACCAAAACCATGACACACAACGACACCACCGTAGAGGAACCGCCAAATATACACCCGCTCCCTTCCTTCTGGCAGGCACTCATTTGTTTTACAGGAATACTGCTGCTGATTGCATCGGGTTTGTTCGTGTTTCAAATCAGCCTGCACGCACTCATTTTTCTGGCGTTGATCTGGGCAGGCCTGCATACCCATAGCCTGGGTTATTCGTTTACTGCTATTCGCAGCATGATGGATGAAGGCATCGTCAGGGCATTGCCGGCGATTTACATTTTCCTGCTGATCGGCATGGTGATCGCCAGCTTTATGCAAAGCGGTACTATCGCAAGTCTGTTGTATTTTGGTCTCGACTGGCTCAGTCCCTCCTTGTTTCTGGCAACCGGTTTCGTATTGTGCAGCTTGATGTCGGTTGCAACCGGCACCTCCTGGGGCACCGTCGGCACCATCGGCGTAGTACTGATCGGAATCGGTAATGCCATGGGTATTCCGCTGCCACTGGTGGCCGGCATGATCGTCTCCGGCGCAACATTTGGTGACAAGCTGTCACCGATTTCCGACACCACCAATCTCGCGGCAATAAGTGCTGGTACGAATCTATACCGACATATCGGCTCAATGCTGTACACCACGCTGCCCACATTCATAATTGTTCTGGCTATTTTTCTCGTATGGGGACTGCAGTACGGCGATTATCATCTTCCGCAAGCACATCTGGCAGAAATCCGCAGCGCGCTGGCACATTCCTATCGAATGAACGGGGCGATAACGCTGTTACCCCTGCTAGTGATGCTGGGCATGAGTATGAAACGCTACAGTGCCGAAACCAGTATGACATGCAGCATCCTGCTGGCAATGCTGATCGCCGTGGCCTATCAAGGAAGAGATACTGTCAATGTCATCAACGCGCTGTGGCTGAACACACCCGGCCATACCGGCATCGCCAATATTGACGAATTACTTGGACGCGGCGGTTTATACAGCATGGCCTGGACTTTGCTGTTATCCATCATGGCGCTAGCACTGGGCGGCATCCTGTATCGTGCCAGATTCTTGCAAGTACTATTGATGCGGCTGATTGCGCCAATCAACCGAGCCAGTGCCCTGATTGCCGCCACTATTGCTTCCGGCCTGGCCGGTAACCTGGTTATGGGAGAGACGTATATTTCCATCATCCTCACCTGCCAGCTGTTCAGGCAACCTTATCGGGAAAAACAGCTGGATCTGGCCGTGTTATCGCGTTCCACTGAAGAAGGTTCCACACTGACCGCCGGCCTGATCCCGTGGACAACAGCAGGTGTTTTTTACGCCGCAACACTGGGTGTACCAACACTGGACTACGCCGCGTATGCTCTGCTTAACGTGCTAAATCCCCTGGTTTCAATCATCATGGCCATGCTGGGAATCGGCCTGCTGCGTGCCAGGCACCCTGTGGAGAGTTAATATGATATTCCACTCCTGCCAGACATAATCTTCCCGAAAAAGTAAAATCTCTATTTATTCAGCATTTTACCAACATAAAAATTGTTGATAATAGATTAACCCACCCGCTGGCACTATCGGGAGTAGAGAATGCCAGGCGCGCTCCGAGGCAGCGATCGCCAGCAGCTAAAGCCACAAGCAAATAGAAAAGAACAAGGAAATACCCAATGGTTAAATCCAATAACAACAAAACCACCGATCATCTCGGCTTTGAAGCTGAGCTTTTCAAGGCTGCCGACAAGCTGCGCGGCAACATGGAACCCAGCGACTACAAGCACGTCGCTTTGGGGCTGATCTTCCTCAAATACATTTCCGACGCCTTCGAGGCTCGCCATGCGGAGCTAGCGGCCGAAAGTGCAGCAGCCGCCGAAGATAAAGACGAGTACCTCGCGGACAACATCTTCTGGGTACCCAAGGAGGGACGCTGGTCACACCTCAAGGCCAACGCCAAACGCCCTGAAATCGGCACCCTGATCGACGACGCCATGCGCGCCATCGAGAAGGACAACGAATCCCTCAAGGGCGTGCTACCCAAGGACTACGCCCGCCCGGCGCTGAACAAGGTGATGCTGGGCGAGCTGATCGACCTGATCTCGGGCATCGCCATGAACGAGGGCGGCGACAAATCGAAAGACGTGCTTGGCCGGGTCTACGAATACTTCCTCAGCCAGTTCGCCGGCGCCGAAGGCAAGCGCGGCGGCGAGTTCTACACCCCGCGCTCGGTGGTACAGGTGCTGGTGCAGATGCTCGAACCCTACGCCGGTCGCGTCTACGACCCCTGCTGCGGCAGCGGTGGCATGTTCGTGCAGAGCGAGAAGTTCGTACTGGAGCACGGCGGCCGCATTGGCGACATCGCCATCTACGGCCAGGAGAGCAACTACACCACCTGGCGCCTGGCCAAGATGAACCTTGCCGTGCGCGGCATCGACTCCGATATCCGCTGGAACAACGAAGGCAGCTTTCACAAGGACGAGCTGCGCGACCTGCGCTTCGACCACATCCTCGCCAACCCGCCCTTCAACATCTCCGACTGGGGCGGCGACCGCCTGCGCGAAGACCCGCGCTGGCAATTCGGCGTGCCGCCCGTGGGCAACGCCAACTACGCCTGGCTGCAGCACATCCACTGGCACCTGGCCCCCTTTGGCACCGCCGGCGTGGTGCTGGCCAACGGCTCCATGAGCTCCAACCAGAGCGGCGAAGGCGAAATCCGCAAGGCCATGGTGGAAGCCGACGCCGTGGACTGCATGGTTACCCTGCCGGGGCAGTTGTTCTACTCCACGCAGATCCCCGCCTGCTTGTGGTTCCTGGCTCGTGACAAATCCAACGGCAAGCGCGGCTCTCTATCAAAAGGCGGGGAGACTCTGCGCGACCGGCGCGGCGAGGTGCTGTTTATCGACGCCCGAAACATGGGCACGCTGGTGGACCGCACCCGGCGCGAACTTACCGACGAGGACATCCAGAAGATCGCCGACACCTACCATGCCTGGCGCGGCGAGAAGGTAGCGGGCGACGCACAGGGAAGTGCTAGTGTCGCGGGAGGCAGGATGCCGGGAGCGACCCAGTACGCGGACATCCCCGGCTTCTGCAAGGCCGCCACGC
This sequence comes from Nitrosomonas eutropha, assembly GCF_003201195.1. GTDB lineage: Bacteria > Pseudomonadota > Gammaproteobacteria > Burkholderiales > Nitrosomonadaceae > Nitrosomonas > Nitrosomonas eutropha. The sequence goes on from NZ_QICQ01000012.1 coordinate 13,474, forward strand.
TGGAAGAAATCCGCAAGCACGGCCATGTGCTCACCCCCGGCCGCTACGTCGGCGCCGAAGCCGCCGAGGACGACGGTGAAGCCTTTGCCGACAAGATGCAGCGGCTCAGCGCCCAGTGGCGCGAGCAGCAGCAGGAAGCGGCGCGGCTGGATGTCGAAATTGAGGCCAACCTGAGGGAGCTTGGGTATGGGGGGTGAATTCCATCCACTTACGCTTGGGGCCGTATGCTCCAAGATTGGCAGCGGCGCAACTCCTCGTGGCGGCAAGGAGGCGTATCGCGGCGGAGCTACGTCATTGATTCGCAGCCAGAACATCTACAACGACCGCTTCGTTCACGAAGGTCTCGCATTCATCGACGACGATCAAGCTGACGAACTCCGCAACGTCGTTGTGGAAGCCGATGATGTTCTTCTCAACATCACCGGTGATTCGGTCGCGCGTTGCTGCCAAGTTGACCCTGCTGTGTTGCCGGCACGAGTAAACCAGCATGTGGCAATCGTCCGTCCACGGCCGGAAACGCTTGACGCAAGATTTCTGCGTTACTCGCTCGTAAGTCCATCGATGCAAGCGCACTTACTCGCTCTGGCATCCGCCGGCGCAACTCGAAACGCACTCACCAAAGGGATGCTCGAAAAACTTGTAATCGCTGCACCCTCTGTACCTGAACAACGCGCCATCGCCCACATCCTCGGCACGCTGGACGACAAGATCGAACTCAACCGCCGCCGCAACCAGACCCTGGAGGCCATGGCCCGCGCCCTGTTTAAGGACTGGTTCATCGACTTCGGCCCCGTCCGCGCCAAATTGGAAGGCCGCTGGCAACGCAACCAATCACTCCCCGGCCTGCCCGCGCACCTCTACGACCTCTTCCCCGACCGGCTCGTCGAATCAGAACTGGGCGAGATTCCGGAGGGGTGGGAAATTCGACGAGTATCTGATTTTCTGAGTCTTGCTTATGGTAAATCATTGCCAGCTAAAGCCCGAAGCCCTGGCAACGTTCCAGTATATGGCTCTGGTGGTATCACAGGTGTTCATAATATAGCTCTTATTGATAGTGAAGCCGTTATTGTGGGGCGAAAGGGAACTGTCGGCAGTTTGTATTGGGAGCAATCCCCCAGCTACCCAATAGATACAGTTTTTTATGTACAGCCTTTGGTTTCGCTACCTTTTTGTTATCACTTGCTTGAGTCACTCCCGCTGCGTGATATGAACACTGATGCAGCCGTCCCTGGTTTGAACCGTAAGAATGTTTATCGACTTGAAGTTGTGTCACCACCTGAAGTATTGCTCGAAAAATTTTCTGTCTTAGCAAGAAAACTGAGAGAGAAAATTTTTACAGCACAAAACGAGTTGCACTTGCTCACCCAACTCCACGACACCCTGCTCCCGAAACTGATCGCTGGCGAACTGCGTATCGTAGATGCCGAGAAATTCATGGAGAGGACCGGGATATGAGCACGACTCCCGGAAAGACTTACAGCGAAGGGCTCAAGACAGCACGACTGCTGATGGTGCTGAGCAGTATCTCGCCGCTGTTTATTCTCTGGGCCATTCGCGGCAACAGCCTGATCCCGGATCATTACTTCATCGGCTTCTGCACGTCGATGGTCCTGCTGCCCAACGCTTTCCTATGGCTGCGTATCGGCACGGCCAAGCGGAATAACGACCGGCGCGAGGTGACTGTCGGTACAGCCGACGATCATCGCGACCATATTCTAGTCTACCTGTTTGCGATGCTGCTACCCTTCTACTCGGAAGATCTCGGCACGCTACGCGATCTGGCCGCGACGTTCGCTGCGCTGTCGCTCATCGTATTCCTGTTCTGGCACTTGAATCTGCACTACATGAATCTGATGTTTGCCGTGTTCGGCTACCGCGTATTTACCGTCTATCCGCCTGCTGATGGCAATCCACTGACCGGAAAAACGCGATACGCTGTCATCACCCGCCGTGTCAGCCTCTCGCCAAATGAGAAGCTCACCACCTACCGTCTGAGCGACACCGTATACCTGGAGGCTGAATGAATCTTGCGTTTGATCTCAACAAAGTAACGCTCATCGAATTCGGTGTCGGCCGTGACGACGGAAACGGGCAGACGTTTGTGGCCGTACCGGTGGATGCTAAGGTACAGACGACTTTGTGCGAAATGACGCAGGCGACCTGGCAGGCCATGCAGCAGGATAAAGACGGCCCCACAAAATATGAACCCTCGGACAAGCACGGCGGTGTGGAGTGGCTCTATCTGCCGTTAGCCGATGATATGGCCGCTGGCATGCGCGATTTGCATCAGGTAGTGAACCTGCCCATGGATGCAGCTGCCCTTACCTCGCCCGCTGATATATTTTGCTACTTCGTACGGCTGACGGACGACGAGCAGCACAAGCTCACCGCCTTGCGGCGAGCGACCCAGTTCAAGGGTATCGTCAAGAACAAGGGACGCCTGATTCGCTGGTTTGACGACACCTTGCAGATTGTCGAAGATACTATCTTCAAACTAGACAGTGATTTCGACCTGCTCATTGACGAACAGAATGTTCACATTCTTCGCCCGAGCGGCTTCGAGTTTGCGGGCCAGCTGCAACAGGCAATCCTCAATGCAGTGCCCGGCAATGTGGCCGTGATCCAGGCAGAACTGACTTACATCGAATTCGACAGTATCAAACAGTACGCGGCCAAACATCCCCGCGCCGCACGCTATCTCGCCTCGATTCGCACGCAAAAGGAAATAAAGGACATCGACAAGACCTCACTCAAAAAGCTCTGCAAGAGCACGGGCGTTGACGTCTCTGAATCGAACGGCAAAGTGATCATTGCTGCTGGCTATGAAATGGCGTTTCTGCAAGTTCTTGACCGCCGTCGTTACCAATTGGAGTTGGTAAAAAACAAGCCGGAAAAGTTTGTGGCCGCAAGCAGGAAACCAATCAAATGACCTGTATCCCCGTCAACCCCGAGCTGCTGACCTGGGTGCACGAGTGCGCCGGGCTGGATGCACTCGCATCGGTGCGACGATTTTCCAAGCTGCTCTCAGGCGAACTGCGCGTACTCGATGCCGCGCGCATCATCGAAGAACAAGGAGTACTGTAATGGCATTTCTGTCGGAGGCTGCCGTGGAGCAAGCACTGTTGGATCAGTTACGTGCTTTAGGCTACAGCATTGAGCAAGAGGAAATCATCGGCCCCGACGGTAAGCAGTCTGAGCACGAGAGTCATGATGAGGTTGTGCTCAAGAAGCGCTTCGAGGATGCAGTCGCGCGTCTGAACCCTGGCCTACCGCTGGAAGCGCGTCAGGATGCGGTTCACAAAGTGATGCAGTCAGAGCTGCCCTCACTGCTGGAGGAGAACCGCCGCTTGCACAAGCTGCTGACGGAAGGTGTAGATGTGGAGTACTACACCAACGATGGCACCCTGACGGCGGGCAAGGTCGCGCTGATTAACTTTGAACATCCAGAACAAAACGACTGGCTGGCTGTGAGCCAGTTTGTGGTAATCAACGATCAAAATAACCGGCGGCCCGATGTGGTGGTATTCGTCAACGGGTTACCGTTAGGTGTGATTGAGCTGAAAGCACCGGGTAACGCTGGAGCACATCTGCTGGGCGCATTTAACCAATTGCAAACCTACAAACAGCAGATTCCGCAACTTTTTAACACCAACGCACTGCTGGTGACCTCCGACGGTATTACGGCACGAGTGGGGTCGCTATCGGCAGACCTTGAGCGTTTTATGCCATGGCGCACCACCGACGGCACACGCATCGAACCCAAAGGCATGCCGGAGATGGCCACGCTGATCGAGGGCGTGTTCGAGCAAGGACGCTTTCTCGACCTGCTGCGCCATTTCACCGTGTTTGGCGAAACCGGTGGCGGGCTGATCAAGATCATCGCCGGCTACCACCAGTTTCACGCGGTGAAGAAGGCGGTAGTTTCTACGTTACGGGCGAGCCAGCCATCGGATCGTCTCGGAGTGGCCGAGGACCCGGCTGTCTACGGGCTACCCAGCGTTAAGGTCCAACCGCCTGGTGATCACAAGGCCGGGGTGATCTGGCATACGCAGGGTTCCGGCAAGAGCCTGCTGATGGCGTTTTACGCGGGCCTGCTGGTATTCGACTCGCGCATGGCCAACCCCACGTTGGTGGTGCTCACCGACCGCAACGATCTGGACGACCAGTTATTCGCTACCTTCGCCATGTGCAAGGACCTGCTGCGCCAGACGCCGGTGCAGGCGCAGGACCGCGAGCATCTGCGCACCCTGCTCAACCGCGCTTCGGGCGGCGTGATCTTTACCACTCTGCAGAAGTTTTCCCCGGCGGCAGACGAGACCGATTTCCCCGCGCTCACGAATCGGTCCAACATCGTGGTCATCGCCGACGAAGCGCACCGCAGCCAGTACGGCTTCAGAGCAAAAGTGGCCAGCAAAACCGGTGAGATTGCCTACGGCTTTGCCAAATATCTGCGTGATGCGCTGCCCCATGCCTCCTTCATCGGCTTTACCGGTACGCCCATCGAAGCCGCCGATGTGAACACGCCGGCGGTGTTCGGCCACTACATCGACATCTACGACATCAGCCGTGCGGTGGAAGATGGCGCTACGGTGCCGATCTATTACGAATCGCGGCTGGCGCGCATCGAACTGGATGAGGACGAGAAACCGCACATCGACGCCGAGATCGAGGCACTGCTGGAAGACGAAGTTGAGGCCAGCGCCGAACGCACCAAACAGAAATGGAGCACCGTGGAGGCACTGGTGGGCAGCGACAAGCGCCTCGCCCTGGTGGCCGCCGACCTGGTGCAGCACTTCGAGGACCGGGTGGCGGCACTCTCAGGCCGCGCGATGATGGTGTGCATGAGCCGGCGCATCTGTGTGGCGCTGTATGACCAGATCATCAAGCTGTGCCCCGACTGGCACAGCAACGATGACAACGCCGGCAGCATCAAGATCGTGATGACCGGCACGGCGTCTGACCCGGTTGAGTGGCAACAGCACATCGGAAACAAGGCGCGCCGTGATCTGCTGGCCAAGCGTGCCCGTGATCCGCAGGACCCGCTGCGGCTGGTGATCGTGCGCGACATGTGGCTGACTGGCTTCGATGCGCCCAGCATACATACCATGTATATCGACAAGCCGATGCGTGGCCACGGCCTGATGCAGGCCATTGCCCGCGTTAACCGGGTGTTCCGTGACAAGCCGGCGGGCTTGATCGTGGATTACATCGGCATTGCCCAGAACCTGAAGTCGGCCCTCGCCCAGTATTCCAAACCGGATCAAGACAAAACCGGTATTGATGAGCGGGAGGCCGTGGCGGTGTTGTTGGAGAAGGTCGAGATTGTGCGCGACATGTTCTTTGGGTTCGACTACCAAACCGGCCTTGGCGGCACGCCCAGCGAGCGGCTGGCGATGATGGCCAGCGCCATCGAATGGATACTCGACAAGCAGCAGCAATGGGCGGCGGCAGAAAAGACGCCAGAGGCTTCGAGGCAGGCGCGACGGCGCTTTGCCGATGGCGTACTGAGTCTATCGAAGGCCTTTGCACTGGTGGCAAGTTCGGATGAAGCGCGCGGCATCCGCGAGGAAGTCGGTTTCTTCCAGGCCATCCGTGCTGCGCTAGTCAAGACGGCGGGCGGTGCAGGGGCTATCCGGCAGGATCGGGAACTAGCCATCCAGCAGATCGTCAGCCGTGCTGTGGTCTCCACCGAGATCGTCGATATCCTTGCTGCTGCTGGCATCCAGACGCCGGATATCTCCATCCTCTCCGACGAGTTTCTGCTTGAAGTGCAGCAGATGGAGAAAAAGAATCTGGGGCTGGAAGCGCTGCGCAAGCTGCTCAATGACAGCATCCGCTCGCGCACCCGCACCAACGTGGTTGAGACTCGCGCTTTCACCGAGCGGTTGGAAGACGCCATTGCCCGTTATCACGCCAATGCTATCACCACCGCCGAGGTGCTGCAGGAACTGATCAATTTGGCGCAGGACATTCGCGCCGCGCGCAATCGCGGCGAGGAACAGGGCTTATCCCTTGATGAGATCGCCTTTTACGACGCGCTGGCGGAGAACGAATCTGCTGTGCAGGTGATGGGTGACGACAATTTGCGGGTTATCGCTCACGAGCTGCTGGTCAGCCTGAAAGAAAACATTGCCGTTGACTGGGCCCACCGTGAATCGGCCCGGGCGCGGCTGCGCGTGCTGGTCAAGCGCATCCTGCGCAAATATGGCTACCCACCCGACCTGCAGGATGCGGCGGTGCAGACCGTATTGCAGCAGGCGGAGGCATTGTCGTCAGAATGGAGTGTGGCTGGATATGGATGAAACCTGATTGGAATGATTTATGGCTGAAGTCCGGGTAATCATCTAATAGCAAGGAATACAACGACAGCACTGTCTTTCAGTATATTCTTCCCATCTGGCGTCTCTCTGATATCTGGCTGTTTACTCATGCCAAACTTACATTCTGTATCCGGAGCTCGCTTGAGCCGACCAGAATTTCTCTACAACTTCCACCATGGCTGTTCTGACTTCTTCCAGCGACAAGCTGCCATCCACTACTCTGATCCGTTCAGAAAATTGTTTGGCGCGTTGCAGATAGGCTTGTCGCACACGCTCAAAAAACAGATCTGGTTCCAGCTCAAAGCGATCGGCCGTTCTGGCGGATTGTACCCGCTGGCGGCTGATTGTCACCGGTACGTCGAAGTACACCGTCAGATCAGGAGAAAACCCTTTCTGCACCCATTGTTCCAGAATTTCCAGCCTGGCTGATGGCACTCCCCTGCCGCCGCCCTGGTAGGCAAAACTGGCGTCAGTAAAACGATCTGAAATTACCCAGGCACCACGCTCCAATGCTGGCAATATCACTTTGTCCAGATGCTCTCTCCGCGCGGCAAACATCAACAACGTCTCGGTTTCAGCGTGCATCGCCTGGCGATGATCCAGCAACAATTGCCGTAATTGTTCACCCAGCGCGGTGCTACCTGGTTCACGCGTCACGATTACCTCCAGCCCCTTATCACGCAGGAAACTCGCCAGCCAGGCCAGATGGGTGCTTTTCCCCGCCCCGTCTATCCCTTCAAAAGTAATAAATTTTCCGCGTTGCAAGATAATCACTCAATTAAAATGGTTAACGGGCGTTTTTATGGCGGCACCCTTAAAATTTCAGAACTCATGCCGGCAATTCAATCATATCCATGCTAATCGATACGGACGGTTACCTCGTTCACGCCAGATACATTCCTTCTCCCAATTGCGATGAACGGCCGGACGGGAATGATATCAGCCTGCTGGTCATCCACGCCATCAGCCTGCCCCCGGAAGAATTTGGCGGTGAAGGCGTCATTGAACTGTTTACCAACCAGATCAACCCTCAAGCACACCCGTATTATCAAGAGCTGACAGGATTAAAAGTCTCCAGCCATTTTTTTATTCGCCGTGATGGGGAAATCATCCAGTTTGTCCCCTGCACGCTGCGTGCCTGGCATGCCGGCGCCTCCTGCTGGCAAGGCCGCACCCGGTGCAACGATTTTTCCATTGGTATTGAGCTGGAAGGCAGTGATAATCAACCATTTGCACCAATTCAGTACGCCCGTTTGGTTAAACTCACCCAAGCACTACAGGCAACCTACCCTATTCATGACATTGTCGGGCACGTCGATATTGCGCCACAAAGGAAAACTGACCCAGGCCCCTGCTTTGACTGGCAAAGCTACCGGGAAGCACTCGAAATAACCCGGTAGTTTGCAGGTGATGCACTATGCTTGCCCGCCCTGCATCACCACCAGATTCAAACAGAGCCCGGCAATCAGCCAACCAGTTCCATGGAATTAACTGGCCTGGCCAGGTTCTTGCAAATCCAGTTCCCGCGCGCAAAAACAAGTATCAGCCAGCCCAGCATCAGCAAAAAAAGTGTTCCCGGCACAGGGATGGCCCGGGCAAAAACAGAACCAAACAGAGCGTGCGCTTGCGTGGTAGGGTGCAGGTCATCCCAGTATATGTATTGATCCGGGTTGCTGCATTGCACCCCTCCTGCCTGAAAAGCCAGGCAGCTTGCCTGTGCATTGGTAAAACCATACACAGCCGGGTCACCAACAATCCGATTGAAAAAGGAATAGGTATCAAATTGGAGAATTTCAGCAACAGGAAACTGCGTACCCAGCGCTGCCAACTCGGAAGACAGCGCCGTATTAAACGTGGTGGAGAATAATGTGGCCAGCCCTTGCACATTTCCTTCTGCAGCCAGCGGTGTCAGGCCCAGATCAGGCAGGTTGGGCACAAAAAAATGAGTGGCTCCAGCCGCCATGAGTTTGTCTACATTGGCTGCGATATTCTGCGCTGCAGCAGTGGGGGAATCTAATGTCAGAAAATCATTTGCTCCACCCCAGACAAAATACAACGCATCCGGATCAGCCACGCCTCCCGAAGCAAGCAGATAACCTTCAATTTCCAGACTAATGCCAGGTAATCCGAAAATGCCGGATGAGGTTGCAGACCCTCTATCACCATAGTTACCGATACCGCTGGTTGCTCCGGCGACGGAGAAATTAAAAAAATTGCCTGAATTAGCGCCACCAGGCAGGATTGAATTTGCCAGATATTCAACCGCTACCGGTCCATTGGAGTAATGCCCGCCCACATAAGGTGGACAGGGATGGGTGGGATCACAATTATTTCCCAGCAGCTTGTAAATACTCGTTACCGCAGTCGGGCTGTTACCGCCATCCGAGAGACTATCGCCAAACGCGTACAGGCTGGTAAACGGCGTTGCCCAGACAGCTCCGGACAACATGAAGGCCAGGAAAAGCACACCCATTATCAGTTTTTTCACAATTTCTCCTCATGGCAGATTGATTGAAAAAGATACTACTGTATGCATTTTGAATCCCTGGAAACCTTTGCACAACTCTGGAATGCTTCAGAATACGGCAGCAGTAGCTATCGAGAAACTGGTATTCAGTTGCTGGCGTGCATGTTCGGCGGCAAAGCGCGGCAATGGGCTAGGTACAAAAGCTCGCACTGATTCACCCCGCGCGGTAGAAATGACGAGAGTGCCACGGGTTATTTTCCTGGAAACTCACTTCAGCTGAATTTCCCATGTAAATGCCGACTAACAATTCATTCAAACCGACGCCGCTTCGCGTCCTGCCTTAATTCCCACGTTATGTGCTCAAAATCGATCAAACCAACTGAAGAAAAGTGATAGCTATAAATATCAAAGAGTTCATTTTGATAATTCTCACACTCAGTGTTACCGGTTCGGCAATAGCTGCTGACCTAAGTTGCCGCAAAGATTCATTCGCTACAATCCATTGTAGTAGTAACGCATAATAATTTATCCATGCAAATACCGGCCTGCAGCTCATACCGCTGATTTTGGGCATTAAACCTTCTTAGTCAAACTAGACGATGCTTCTATTGCAGACTGCGAAAAACCAGTGCCTGGGCAAATAAATAACCGGCAACACCAATTACTGCGACAAGCATGAGGGAGCACGCTAGTATTCTCCGACGCCGGTCAAGTGGTAAATTCCAGTCAATTCGCCCGGTTGCAGCAAGCCATTCATTCACGCTGATGCCCAAGATCAGCCACAGTAACCCCACCAAATAGCCCGCCCAGACATCGCTCAGGTAGTGTACGCCGAGCACAATGCGGCTGAGTCCGATCAGAAAAATAAATCCCATCATGGCAAAGCATAATTTGATCCGTGTATCCCACTTCTGCACAGATCTGATCAGCAAATACCCCAGAAATCCATAGAAAGCGACTGACAGGGTGGCATGGCTGCTTGGGAAGGAATAGGATGGTTCAAACAGCACAGCGCCATCCGGCCGGAGCCGCTGAAAAATCAATTTGTTCAGCACACTGAACAGGGAGGCTCCCAGTAACGAAGTTATCAAGCCTATGGCAGCAAATCTGCGGTTCACCAGCCATAGCAACAAACATGCCACCACCAGCAATATGCCGATTATCGGCGGTGCACACCAATTCGTAATCCAGATGGCAACAGGAATAAGTTCTGGCGCACGAAATGTGGAAATCAACCGGGCAGCAATATGGTCAACCACAACGATCGAATCGGAAGTAGCGACATCTTCAGCAACTTCTACAAGCAAAACCAACGTAACGGCAAGCGACAAGAAAAGAAGTGTCAGTGGAAGGCCGAAAAAATGGGTGTAATCAGCACGCTCCGCCAGAAACCGGATGCTGCCGGGATGTCGGCGCATCCACCGGTGCACGTATGGATTGCAAATAAACTTGCTCTTGAGTACATGGCCCAACGATACCGTTGCCCGCCATAACCTGTTGCCATAGCGAAGCAGGTAATATTGGACAAGCCACAGCATGATCCAGGCGGCCAATATGGCCAGCAACGCTGCCAAAAAAGCTACCCCGCCAAGCATATGAAAATGCTCAATTGAAAGCAGAACAGTTACAAAGAATTGCTCCATCACCGAAAATTGACAGTAGGATTAAATTTTTCCAGCATATACTCTGATTTCTATTTCTCTCTGCAACCACACGCCTCTACATACGTAATTGTTACAATTATTGTGTGATCATGATTCATTTTGTGGAAACCTGCCGTGAAATAGCTTACAACCTGCTTAATATTTACTTACCAGATCTGACAGTGCACTGTACCGTCATCTAAATTAAATCCGCCGCCATTGAAAAAGATACCGCCGTATGCATTTTTAATACGAATACAAATTACACGAGTAATTGAATTGTTTAGAAATACCTTGATGATAAAATCCAGAAATTCATTTCTAGTAAACAGGTAGGTAAATCACAAAATGATCGGAATCCTGATCATCAGTCATGAGCAGTTTGGGGCCAGTCTGATTGACTGCGTCATCCATATTCTGGGCGAGCGTCCCCCGCTGTTGCTTAATCATATTGTGTCCCCGGCTGCAGATCCGGATACTGAGGCGATAAAGTTGCAGGCAGTACTCAAGCAGCTGGATCAGGGTGACGGTGTTCTGATTCTGACGGATATTTTGAGCGCCACGCCAGCTAATATCGCTTGTAGGCTGATTCAGGATGGGCGCGTTGAATGCCTGGCCGGGCTAAATCTGCCCATGTTGTTGCGTGCGGTACAACACCGGCATATTCCCCTGCCACAGCTGATTAACAAAGTTCTGACAGGCGGACGGGAAAGTATCCTTCATATATCGCAGGAAACCGGCAATGCCAACTGAGACGTTAACTATCCTCAATAAACTGGGTTTGCATGCGCGTGCATCAGCCAAACTGACACAACTGGCAGAGAGGTTCGAGAGTGAAGTCTGGTTGACACGCAGCGGTCGCCGGGTAAATGCCAAAAGCATCATGGGTGTCATGACGCTTGCCGCCAGCAAGGGTACAGTGGTCGAGCTGGAAACGATCGGACCCGATGCAATTCAGGCCATGGAAGCATTAAAAGCGTTGATCAATGATTACTTCGGGGAAGGTGAATGAGTTTCATCCTCCATGGTGTCGGTGTGTCCGACGGAATTGCGATCGGACGTGCTCATCTGGCCTCGTCAGCAGCGCTGAACATCCTTCATTACCAGCTGCCAAAGGATCAAATTGATGCTGAATTGGCACGGTTACACAACGCATTTTCCACCGTGCGGCTGGAGCTGGAAACACTAAAGAGTTCTACTGTACAAGGAGCTGGACCGGCTGAATTCAATGCATTTCTGGAACTGCACCAGATGATTCTGGATGATCCGATGTTTTCCCAGGCTGCACTGGACATTGTAAAGCAAGCGCAATGCAACGCCGAATGGGCAATTACACAACAAATGGAAGTCCTGGTTGCACGCTTCGAGGAAATAGAAGATGCCTATTTACGTGAACGCAAAACCGATGTTGCCCAGATAGCTGAACGGGTTCTGAAGGTGTTGCTCGGACATCCGGGGTATACGCCCCCGCCGGTGAAACAAGATGGCTCCGGTATTCTGGTAGCACATGATTTGAGTCCGGCTGATGTCATGCAATACAAGCAGTATCAATTTTCTGCCTTTCTGACAGACATGGGCGGGCCAACCTCGCATACCGCTATTGTTGCACGCAGTCTCAATATTCCATCGATCGTGGCTATGCAGCACGCCCAGCAGCTTATCCGCGAGAATGACAATCTGATTGTGGATGGCAATCAGGGCATCGTCATTATCAACCCGGATAAATATATCCTCGCCGAATATCGTCTGAAGCAAAACCAGCTTGAGCTGGAGAAACGCAAACTCTGGCGTCTCCGCTTTGTAGCAGCAGTGACACGGGATGGTACTCCGGTGGATTTGCTTGCCAATATCGAACTGCCGCAAGAAGTCGAGCGGGCAAAAGAACATGGCGCAACCGGAATCGGTCTGTTTCGCAGTGAATTTCTGTTTTTGAACCGGGATGATCTGCCGGATGAAGAAGAACAGTTTGAAGCCTATTCCACGGTGATCAAAGGCATGAATGGATCACCTGTCATCATTCGTACGTTTGATCTGGGTGCGGACAAGAATCTCAGAAGCGCCTATCGCATGGCTCCCAATCCGGCGCTTGGCCTGCGTGCGATCCGGATGAGCCTGGCCGAACCAGGCATGTTTCTGGCGCAACTGCGCGCCATTTTGCGCGCTTCAAGCCTGGGCCATACCCAGATCCTGATTCCGATGCTTTCCAGCAGCCGGGAAGTTGATCAGACACTGCAAATGATCGAATTTGCCAAGCAAAGTTTACGAGATGAAAACAAGCCTTTCAATGAAACTATTAAAATCGGCTGCATGGTGGAAATCCCGGCAACTGCGCTGAGCCTTGAGCTATTCATGCGCAAACTGGATTTTTTATCCATCGGCACCAATGATCTCATTCAGTACACACTGGCAATTGACCGGACCGACGAAACCGTTGCGCATCTGTTTGATCCGCTGCATCCGGCCATTTTGCGATTATTGGCTCGGATCATCCAGAGTGCGACAAAAGCCGGCATACCGGTTTCTATCTGCGGAGAAATGGCAGGCGATGCAAAATATACCCGTCTGTTACTCGGGATGGGGCTACGGCAGTTTTCCATGTATCCCACACAGCTACTGACTGTGAAACGGGAGGTACTGGATAGTTCTTTGCCCGATATTTCGCGTCTGATACAAAAGATACTCAAGGCGGACGAGCCGGAGAAAATTCATGATCTGCTGCAGAAACTTAATAGCTGATACATCCACCTCCCTAAGGAATACTGAATTTTCAGTAATACAATTAGATACAATGAGCATTCATTTTTCACATCTACAGTCAGTTTTATTATTTTCAGATGTTCATGCAAGATTCTGATTCTATCGGTATCGTCTCGGCGCGACGCGTACATTTTGACACCCCACTCAGCCTGAAAAGCAGGGCTGTACTGGACAGCTATGAACTGGTCTATGAAACCTACGGAGAGTTGAACCCGGAGCGATCCAATGCAATTCTGGTCTGTCACGCATTATCCGGCAACCACCATGTGGCTGGTGTTTACGCAGATAATCCCAAGAATACCGGATGGTGGAACAACATGATCGGTCCAGGAAAACCGATTGATACCCGGAAATTCTTTGTCATCGGCATTAATAATCTGGGTGGCTGCCATGGTTCTACCGGCCCCATCAGCATTAATAACAGAACCGGAAAACGCTACGGCCCGGATTTTCCGCTGGTCACAACAAGTGACTGGGCAAAAACCTATGTGCGTTTTGCTGACCAGTTCGGTATTGATTGTTTTGCTGCCATCATTGGGGGCAGTCTTGGGGGCATGTCGGCCATGCAACTGGCGCTTGATGCTCCGGAAAGAGTGCGCCATGTCGCGGTGATCGCCGCTTCTGCCAGATTAACGGCACAGAATATTGCTTTCAACGATGTGGCACGACAAGCGATTCTGACCGATCCGGATTTTCATGGCGGAGACTATTATTCCCATGGCACCCACCCGCGCAGAGGGCTTCGCCTGGCCCGTATGCTCGGTCATATCACCTATCTGTCGGATGATTCCATGGCCAGCAAATTTGGCCGCGAACTGCGTAATGGCTCGCTTGCATTCAATTATGACGTGGAGTTTCAGATTGAATCCTACCTGCATTATCAGGGAGATAAATTTGCCGATCTGTTCGATGCCAACACTTATCTGTTGATGACAAAAGCGCTGGATTATTTTGATCCGGCACAGGATTATGATGGCAACCTGAGTGCAGCGTTTGCGCGTGCACAAGCAGATTTCCTGGTACTCTCATTCACCTCTGACTGGCGTTTTTCTCCGGAACGCTCACGCGAGATCGTCAAAGCACTGCTCGACAATAAACTGAATGTCAGCTATGCGGAAATACCTTCCACATACGGGCACGACTCTTTTCTCATGCAGGATGACTACTACCACCAGCTGGTGCGCGCCTACATGGATAACATCTCTATCTAGCAGAACCGGTTAACGGTTTCTTATTTGGACATGACAACAACTGAAATCAGCAGATCAGTCCTGACATTGCGGCCGGATTTCGCCACTATCGCAGCCTGGATCAAACCAGGATCCAGCGTGCTTGACTTGGGTTGCGGTGACGGGACGTTACTGCACTACCTCGGTAACAAGCTCGATGTACGCGGCTACGGCGTGGAAATCAGCGCTCACAATATTCTGGCGTGCATGCAAAAAGGAATCAATGTCATACACAGCGACCTTGAATCCGGCCTGTCCGGGTTTGAGAATGCATCGTTTGATTATGTCATCCTGTCGCAGACATTACAGGCGATGAAAAACACAGAAAATATCATTCAGGAGATATTGCGCGTTGGCAAGGAAGGTATCGTCTCTTTTCCCAACTTCGGTTACTGGAAAAACCGCTTGCAGGTTGCTGCCGGACACATGCCAGTTTCATCCAATCTGCCTTATCAATGGTATGACACCCCGAATATTCACCTTTGTACCTTGCACGATTTCGAGCAACTATGCCAGAAACACAAAGTGAACATCCTGGAAAGGCGAGTAATGAATCATGATAAAAAGGTCGCATTCTTTCCCAATCTCTTCGGTATTCTTGCGTTTTATCGCTTTGGCCACGCAGCGTAACTGGCAACTCAAATTGATGTGATGGAACAGGCAAGATGAGCGGTGCGATTTGCCAGCTACTTCAGCACGATAAAAGTCTATGCCCAGATCATCATGCACTCACCAGGCAGCACTGGCTGCCATGCCGGTACCAAAACAAGTCTATACATACTGCCCGGCTACGTAACCCGAGGACCAGGCCCACTGGAAGTTAAAACCACCCAGGTGACCGGTAACATCCACCACTTCGCCGATAAAGAACAGGCCAGATTGTTTGCTTGCCTCCATTGTCTGCGAAGACAACTCACGTGTATCTACCCCGCCCCGAGTCACTTCAGCCGTCCGATAACCTTCAGTACTAACCGGTTTGATATGCCAATCATTAACAGCACTAGCCAGCGCCGCAAGCCGGACATCGGACAAGTTGGCCAATGGCCCGCTATCATTCCGTTCATCACAAATACTTTGGGCAAGTCGCCTAGGCAAGATTTCCGCTAATACATTGTTGATATGCAGTCGGGGCTGATGTTGTTTTTGCACTTTTAAAAATGCCAACACATCCGTACTTGGTGCAAGATTGATCACAATCGGCTCTCCCTCCTCCCAATACGATGAGATTTGCAAAATGGAAGGCCCGCTCAACCCTCGGTGAGTGAAAAGCAATCCTTCAGCAAAAATCTGTTTCCCGAAACGCACATCCGCCTCGACCGAAAGCCCGCTCAATGCCTGACAACGTGCCAACAATGCTCCATCGAAAATCAACGGCACCAGCGCCGCGCGCGGCTGAATCACGCGCAACCCGAATTGTTTGGCAACCTCATAGCCAAAATGCGTCGCTCCAATCTTGGGAATCGAAAGGCCACCAGTCGCGATCACCAGCGAAGCACAAGTTTGCTTGCCCTGATTGGTTTTAAGCCAATAACCGCCCGCAACTGCTTCAATGGCACGCACCTGCACCGAGGTTTCCAGCTTCACACCTGCCTCATGCGCTTCCGCCAACAACATAGCGATAATCTGTTTGGCGGAATCATTGCAAAACAACTGCCCCAGCTTCTTTTCATGAAAAGCGATACCGTGCCTGCACACCAGTGCAATGAAATCCTGCGGCGTATAGCGCCTAAGTGCCGATTTGCAGAAATGCGGATTCTGAGAAAGGTAGCTTTGGGGCTGGGTATGCAGATTGGTAAAATTGCAGCGCCCACCACCAGAAATACGAATCTTCTCGGCGATCTTGGCGCTATGATCGATCAACCACACCTTGCGCCCTCGCTTGCCAGCCTCAATCGCACACATCAATCCGGCTGCACCAGCACCGATGATAATCACATCAAAAGAATGAGCCATGATAGTTAAATCGGTGGGGATCAACCGTAAAAAAGAGAACCAAACAAACCGGGTATTCTACAAAAATTCAATCGAAAGAATAGTCAAAGAAATCCAAGCAGGACAACGACAGAACACCTGATACGATGTGGTTATTCCGCCTCTATACGTTAGTTATATTGTGATTGAACAATGATTGGTACTGCCAAACGTTTACTTGGAATGAAAATGAAGCATGCCAGTTACTTCATCACGATAAAAATCAATGCCCAGGCCCACTTGTGTCTACCTGTTCGTAGGGCTATCCAAGAAATTTGGCTGCCACTACACTTTGATCCAAGCCTAGCGCCGTTTCAATATCAGCCTAATCAGGCAACTACCACGGCTTCAGTATCGAGTGGTACTCCCTTGAATTCCAACGAAGCTCAAGCGTGTGGAGATGGAGCGTGACATATTTATTGGCAAAGGCTACGGCCTGGTTTGTAAACAATGTACCAGGCGAACAGATCATTCACGAACTCCAGGGGTAAATTTGGTCTGTCCAACTAAAACTCTCAAGTACTCCAATCAGGAAATGTAGCTGCTGTATCAGGGATACGATCTCAGAAAATAGATTATAAGTACCGTGGCAGTGCTTAAAAGAAGTGCTCTCGTTGCCGTTATCCTCTATGTTACTAATCCTGTACCGGAACTGTCATGCAAGCCACATACAATTCCTGGCTGGTTGGCTTGTCACTTGTGGTGGCCATGCTTGCCTCTTATACCGCTCTTGATCTATCGGGCCATATTTCCGTATTGACGCGTCCCAGGCTGCGCTATACGTGGCTTGCCGGCGGTGCTGCAGCGATGGGAATTGGTATCTGGTCGATGCATTTCGTTGGAATGCTCTCCTTTTCGCTGCCTACTCCACTTGGCTACGATTTTGTGACTACCGGCTATTCACTGGTGATTGCCATGCTGCTTTCCTATTCTGTGCTGTATGTGGTCACGCAAACTAAATTGACGATTTCCCGTCTCCTCATCGGCGGCACTCTGATGGGCTTTGGTATCTCCGGCATGCATTACACCGGCATGGCTGCTATGGAGATGCAACCTGCGATTCACTACGATCCGCTGCTGTTCGTCACCTCGATTGTCATTGCCATTGCTGCGGCTAACGCTGCACTGTGGATTGCTTACATTCTCAGCGACGCGGACCAGGTCCACCTGGTCGCCAAGCGCATCGGTGCGTCATTCCTGATGGGTATCGCGATTACCGGGATGCACTACACCGGCATGGCTGCCGCCTATTTTCCACCCGGATCAACTAGCAGCACAGCCAACGATATCGATTCGCAATGGCTCGCCACTACCATCATTTTGCTCACATTCCTGATCCTGATCATTACACTCACACTATCTCGCTACGATGCGAGGGCAAACTTTCTTACTGGCTCAGTATCCCGCCTCAACGACCAGATCGTCCGCATGGCAACATTTGATGCCTTGACGGATTTGCCAAACCGCTGGACGCTTATAGAGCGGATGGAACGTGCGATTGAAATTTCCAGGCGCGATGGGAATATGTTTGCCATCCTGTTTATGGATCTCGATGGATTCAAGATCATCAATGATTCTCTTGGGCATTCAACTGGGGATGAAGTCCTGAAGGCGTTCGCGCTGAGGTTGCTGCATTGCGTGCGCGGCAGCGACACGGTCGCCCGGCTGGGAGGTGATGAATTTGTGGCACTGCTTGAAAATATCGCGACTACGGACGATGCCTCAGAAATGGCAGATAGCATACTCAGCCGCATGCGCCAAGGTCTATGGGCCAATAACCAGCCTCTACAGGTGATGCCAAGTATCGGAATTACATTATTTCCACAAGACGGCGATACCGTTGAAAAACTGCTGAAGAACGCGGATGCCGCGATGTACGAAGCAAAACGGGGTGGGCGCAGCACCTATCGATTTTTTGAGACGAGCATGAATGAAGCGGCCACTCGCGCGCTGCAGATTCAGCGTGTCTTGCACGAAGCACTCAAAGTTGGCTACTTTTCTCTGTATTTTCAGCCAAAATTCCGTGGCAGCAATAGTGAGCTAGTCGGTGCCGAGGCGCTACTCCGTCTGCGCCATCCAGAATTCGGACTTTTGTCACCGATGGAGTTCATCCCGATCGCTGAACGTTCCGGGCAAATCATCCCAATAGGTTACTGGGTGGTGCGCGAAACTTGCCAACAACTACGCCGCTGGAAGGAAGATGGCTTGCCAGCAATCAAGGTGGCCATCAATCTGTCTCCCCGACAACTGGAGCAACCGGATCTGATCACAATGATGCTGGATATCGTCCAGTCTGAACAAATCCCATGTGAACAGATTATGTTTGAAATCACAGAAACCGTGGCGATGCAGGATGCACCCAAAACGACTGATATGATCCATAAGTTTCAGGAAAACAACTTCGAGATCGCCATCGACGATTTTGGGACAGGTTATTCGAGCCTTGCCTACTTGCAACGCTTCCGTGCCAAGCAACTGAAGATAGATCGTTTTTTCACCAGCGGTATGGATGAGTGCGGACCTGAAGGCAGCGCCATCGTTTCCGCAATCATCAAACTTGCCCATACACTCGGAATGGATGTGGTGGCTGAGGGCGTCGAGACCGATTCGCAGCTCACGAAATTAAAAAGCATGATGTGCGATGAAGTACAGGGATTCCTGCTGGGCAAGCCTGTGACAGCAGACGAATTTAGCAAATTGCTGCATCAGCATACATGTAACGACCTGCATTTAAAACTGGATCAACCAGCATTCAATGCGATTTTGAGCCGGAAATAACTACAATTATCCATGCGCTAGAGCATGGGTTTTAGGAGATAAGATGCATATTTGGGTCGATGCGGATGCATGTCCAGTCGTGATCAAAGATATTTTATTTCGGGCAGCACAACGTTGGAAACGGCCTTTAACGTTGGTGGCGAATCAGATGTTGTATATACACCACCTTCGCTTTTGATTAGAGCGGTTCAAGTACCCCGTGGCTTTGATGTGGCGGATGATTATATTGTGCTACACGCGGGCGTTGGTGATTTGGTGGTTACGGGCGATATTCCACTGGCAGCACAGTTAATTGATAAAGAAGCCTTCGTGCTCAGCCATCGAGGAGAGCTTTTCAGCGTAGATAACATACGTGAACGATTATCGATACGCGATATGATGGAAGAATTGCGTAGTGCGGGGGTGGAAACGGGCGGACCTGCAGCGTTTAGTCAATCTGATCAGCGCGGATTTGCCAATGCATTGGATCGTTTGATGATGAAGCTGAGTCAAACAGCCTCTTAGATGTTTAGAACCTGTTTACGATCTTTTGAGTAGTAGTGCCAGGAAGGCCAGATGAATGAATTGCAAGCTGGTATGGAGTTTACGCTTGCGGTTTTTCCACAGCCGTCGATTCTTCTCCAGCCAGGCAAAACTGCGCTCCACCACCCAACGCTTGGGGATAACGGTAGAGGTATGCAATTCACTGCGCTTGGCAATCTGTACTTGTATTGCACATGCACGCCCAGGATTTCGTGCACACCTTGTGCAAAGGGCTGGCCCACATAGCCGCTGTCGCACAGCATACTTTGGACCTGCTCCAAGCTTGGCTTGCAGTGTTCCAAGGTTCTTGCAACGCACCTTTGCGATCAGTCACTTCTGCTGTCGTCACCGCAATGGCATGCGGCAAGCCCTGGGTATCGACAGCGATAGACGCTTGATGCCCGATACCTTCTTGCCTGCGTCATAGCCCTTCTGGCCCGCCATGTCCGTGTTTCTCACACTCTGCGCGTCCACGATCAAGAACGTGCGGCAAGCGTTGCGCCCCCGTTTCTCGCGGGCCGCGCCAACCTGATTTTTTAATGCCTGCTCCAACACACTCACACCGTGCTGATCGGGCTCACTCCATTTGTGCCAATAAGGCATACACACGCTACCATTTGGGAAACTCACTGGGCAGGAATCTCCATTGGCAACCGGTGCGCAGTAGGTATAGCACCGCGCAGAACACCTCATATAGATCCACTGTCGTAGGCTTGGTACTGCGTCACACGGCAGTGTCCTGCCAAATAACCGTTTACACAAAAATTCTTACACTCTCGCATTTGTGCGTGTCATCCAATGCTTCGTCAAATATACTGCCGTTTACGGTTTACAGTAGGTTTGCATAATGGGTAGTTTAAGCAGTAATCTCCCTACATCGAAAAAAAGAAAATAAAACATGGCACTCGATTCGGAATCATCTGCCAGTAACAGGCAAGGATCACGTAACGAGCAGGACACAAACCCCCGCCTCACTGCTGCTTTATGCCTAACCGCCCTGGGTGTGGTCTACGGTGATATCGCTACCAGCCCTCTATATGCGTTTCGCGAAGCACTGCACAATATAGCGCCCGACTCAAGAACGCCTGAAAGTATCCTGGGTATCCTGTCGTTGATTTTCTGGGCGCTGATTATCCTCGTTTCGATCAAGTATCTACTAATTATCATGCGCGCTGACAACCACGGCGAAGGCGGTATTCTGGCTCTGCTGGCACTGTTGCGCCCCTGGCGCGGATCGCCACAACACCAGCGCAACGTACTGATTGTCCTTGGATTGTTTGGTGCGGCGCTGCTCTATGGCGACGGCATGATCACACCAGCGATTTCGGTACTGAGTGCCATGGAAGGGCTGGAAGTGGCAGCACCACAACTGACATCCTACATAATCCCGGCAACCACCGTTATTCTGGTGCTGCTGTTTATGGTACAGAAGCGAGGTACCGCGCGCATCGGCAGAGTCTTCGGCCCGATCATGCTAGTGTGGTTTGTAGTAATCGCCTTGCTCGGATTGAATGGGATCATTCACCATCCGCAGGTGTTGGTCGCGGTCAACCCCTATTATGGGATCAATTTCTTCACTGATAACGGCTGGAGCGCTTTCCGAGTTCTCGGTGGCGTGTTTCTCGCCCTAACCGGCGCCGAGGCTCTCTATGCGGATATGGGACATGTTGGGCGAGCGCCGATCCGGCTAATGTGGTTTGCCCTGGTACTGCCAGCCTTGTTACTTAATTATTTCGGGCAGGGGGCGCTACTATTGCTCGACCCACATGAGGCACAACCGTTTTTTCACCTAGCGCCGCCATCATTCCTATATTCCCTGGTAGGCCTGGCAACGCTCGCCACTATCATTGCCTCTCAGGCGATCATTTCAGGTGTATTCTCGCTGACCCGGCAGGCGATTCAGCTTGGGCAGAGCCCACGGCTGACATTGGTGCAAACCTCCTCGGAGGAAATCGGCCAGGTCTACGTGCCTGCGGCAAACTGGTTCATGATGATTGCTGCCGTATGGCTGGTACTGCACTTCCGCTCCTCGGATAACCTCGCGGGTGCCTTTGGTATCGCGGTATCAGGTACTATGGTGATCACTACCATTCTGGCATTTTTTGTGATGCGCGAACGCTGGCACTGGAACATCCTGACCGCAGTAGCAGTGACGGTGGGGTTCCTGATAATTGACCTGGCCTTCTTCAGTTCAAATCTACTCAAGATCACGGATGGTGGCTGGTTCCCGCTGGCCATAGCCGTGTTCATATTTACCTTAATGATTACCTGGCAGCAGGGGCGCCAGCTTCTCATACAGAGAATACATAAGGAAACCGAGTCGTTCCAAGATTTTCTCCAACGTATCGTGACTGATCCTCCTGTGCGTGTGTCTGGTACGGCAGTTTTCCTTACTATCCACCAGCACGATACACCGCCGGCATTACTCTACCAGCTAATTCACAATAAGGCCTTGCACGAACAAGTGGTCCTGGTTACTGTAATTACCGAAGAGGTGCCGCGTGTGCCGGCAGCAGAGCGCCTTGAAGTCATGGAGCTGTCTTCCGGTTTTCACCGCATCATTGTGCACTATGGATTCATGCAAAGTCCGAATGTTCCGGTGGCGCTGCGAGCATGTGAAACATTGGGATTGAAGATTGATCTCGACACCACGACCTATTATCTCAGCCGTGCCTCGTTGATCCCCACCGACGAACGCCCCGGAATGGCGCTCTGGCGAGATCGCCTGTTTGCATTTATGTCACGCAACAGCGCCTGGCCAACGGCGTTCTACCATCTGCCGCCAGAGCACGTGATCGAGCTCGGCATACAGGTCGAGCTGTAACACGGTATTATTTAGCGCAATGCATCCGCTCCAGACGATAAAGCAGCAGGTAGTTGAGGTAGTTGCGGGAATGGATCCAGGCAAGCAAATACGGCGATGTACAAGAGCCTCCATGCAGGTTCTGAGTCATCAGACAAATGCCGACAAGTTGGCTATACTCTGCAGCCCTAAAATACCAGCAACCCGGTCACAGCTATAATTACCCAAAATATTTGAACAAGGAGAATAGCGATGAGTGAAAGGTTTACTAAATCGGCTGCCCGTAATATTTTTTACGGCGGGACAGCTTTCTTCCTGCTACTTTTCATTGCACTTTCAATCCATACCCATCTATATATTGTCAACAGTTCGACTGATCAGGCAACACTCACGCCCTCTGTTGCGCAAGGAAAACAGGTATGGGAGCACAATGCCTGCATCAATTGCCATTCGCTACTGGGTGAAGGGGCTTATTTTGCTCCAGAACTGGGTAATGTTTGGGTCCGCTATGGCGGACGTGAGCATCCGGAGGGTGCAAGAATGGGATTAAAGGCCTGGATGAGAGCCCAGCCAACCGGTGTACCGGGACGTCGCCAGATGCCACAATTCAATTTAAGCGAACAGGAGCTGGATAACTTAATCGATTTTCTTGAGTGGGTCAGTCGTATTGATACACAAGGATGGCCTCCAAATACCGCAGGCTAACTCACCTGAACAACTATCATACGAAGGAAAATATCCATGAAATATTCGACCCAGAAGCTTGCTTACCCCTATTTCATCGCCGCATTAGCGCTGTTCCTTGTACAGGTATTGGCCGGTGTCCTTGCCGGTTCCGTCTATACCTTGCCTAATTTACTGGCAGAAAGTTTGCCATTCCACATTATTCGGATGATTCACACCAATGCCCTGCTGATCTGGCTGCTGCTAGGTTACTTCGGGGCAGCTTATTTTCTGATTCCTGAAGAAAGCGAGCGAGATATCCATAGCCCGAAAATTGCCTGGTTGCAATTGTTTATCTTCGTCTTCGCTGCACTGGCTGCCGTGGTGAGTTACCTGATGGGGATACATGAAGGCCGGGAGTTTCTGGAACAGCCTTTATGGGTCAAAGTGTTGTTAGTCGTTGCGTTCCTGTTATTTCTGTACAACGTCTCTATGACAGTCCTCAAGGGACGAAAAACCGTTGTCTCCACAGTTCTGCTACTTGGCATGTGGGGGGCGGCACTGTTATTTCTATTTGCCTTCTATAATCCGGATAACCTCGCACTGGACAAAATGTACTGGTGGTATGTCGTGCATCTCTGGGTGGAAGGCATATGGGAGTTAATCATGGCATCGATGCTTGCTTTTTTGTTAATCAAGATGACTGGCGTGGACCGTGAAGTCATCGAAAAATGGCTGTATGTGATTGTTGGTCTAGCGTTGTTCAGCGGATTGCTAGGCACCGGTCACCACTATTACTGGATTGGCACGCCAGGCTATTGGCAATGGATCGGCAGTCTGTTCTCGATTCTGGAAGTGCTGCCCTTCTTCGCTATGGTGCTGTGGTGTTTCCACATGGTGTACCGCAGCGGACGCAATCATCCCAATAAGGCCGCCATGCTCTGGACCTTAGGCTGTCCGGTGATGGCTTTTTTCGGTGCCGGGGTATGGGGGCTAATGCACAGTTTCTCATTCATAAATTTTTACAGTCATGGTACGCAAATCACCGCTGCTCACGGACACATGGCATTTTATGGTGCCTACGTCATGCTCAATCTGGCTTTCTTCACTTACGCCCTGCCACAATTGCGCAGCGTGCAACCATATAACCAGGTTTTGAATATGTGGGGTTTCTGGGTGATGACTGCTTCCATGGCGTTCATGACTTTTACGCTGACCTTTGCCGGGGTGCTGCAAACCCATTTACAACGCGTGGTCGGTATGGGGTTCATGGAAATTCAGCAGCAACTGGATTTATTCTACTGGATGCGGTTGTTGTCCGGTATCGTCTTTGTTGCCGGTGCAATCCTGTACATCTACGCCGCATTAGGACCTACCAAAAATCAGGTGTCATCTTCGCCGAACTTGCAACCAACCCACAAATGAAACAGTTGCTCGCTACTCCTGGAATATATTCGTGACATCCACAACGACAGACCTGCCATTTTATGTTCCAGTCGGCAATGAGTGCGAACTGTTTGGAGTCGCCTACCGGCAACGTTTACCGCTGTTATTGAAAGGGCCGACTGGTTGCGGAAAAACACGGTTTGTTACTCACATGGCCGCCCGACTGGGGCGGCCGCTTTTCACGATCTCTTGTCATGATGACCTTACTGCATCCGATTTGACTGGTCGCTTCCTGATCAAAGGTGGGGAAACAGTATGGATGGACGGACCGCTAACCCACGCCATCCGCGAAGGCGGTATTTGTTATCTGGATGAAGTTGTGGAAGCACGCAAGGATGTGACGGTCGTACTGCACCCCCTGACGGATGACCGACGTATGTTACCGTTGGAGCGCACCAATGAAATTCTGCAGGCACCGGACAACTTTATGTTAGTCATCTCCTATAATCCCGGCTATCAGAACATTCTTAAATCACTCAAACCCAGTACCCGCCAACGTTTTATCGCCCTATCCTTTGATTTCCCTCCACCGGAAATTGAGCTGGAAATTATCGCCAATGAAAGCGGCCTCGCAAGAGAACATTGCACTGCGCTGGTCAATCTAGCTACCCAACTGCGACTGCTGAAAGAAGTTGATCTGGAAGAAAGTGTTTCCACCCGGTTGCTGGTGTACTGCGCCACACTGATGGCGGCTGGGCTTGATCCCCTGCAGGCAGCACAAGCCGCATTGATCGAACCATTAAGCGATGAGCCGGAAGTGCAACAAGGTTTATTTGAACTGATCCACGCTACTTTCGGTTAAGCACCATGTGGCAATGGCTGGAGCTGGAAGAACAAATCGGCCGTCTCTGGCACCGACTAGTTGGCCAGTCTGAAAGTAGTTACCCACACTATCCTTCGGCCGCCGTTTCGCTGGAATCCATTCATGCAGCGTTGCGCACATTTTTTCATGGTATGGGCGGTGATCACGGTCTGTTACTGACGGCCACAACGCTACAAACGGTACGAAATCGTCCAAGTTGGAAACAGCGCCTGGGTCATCACCAAGAAAAACTGCCGTTGGCGGTACTTGGCCCGGAACGATTATTACTGCCCGCCGAGATTTGCTTGTTCCCAGAAGCATCGCTCAATCGGCAACTCTACTTCTGGTTAGCCGCTTTTTTTGCTATGACAGGCAAGAAAACGCTGATTAGATCAACCAATGTCATTGCGACTGCGCACGCTACCGAGAATGAAATGCAGCAGGCGGCAGCAAGTAGCAGTAAGCAATCCGGACATTTCGACGAAATAAGCCAGCATTGTCATCAATCCGCTTTTTCAAAGGATGATCCATTCCAGACTGATCTTTATTTTCTTCATTGTGCCTGGCAAACCAGTCTTGCTATTTGTCAACGCTATCTGGGCTTAAGAAAAACATATCAGACACTGTGCTCTCATTTACTTCAAACACGTCCACCCCGTTCACTACCGACACAAGAGCACATTGTAGAATCCATTGTACTTGCCCTGCTTGGACAACCGTGTACTGATCCGGCAGCAATCAATTTACTCGCACGCATCCAACAACCCGAACCGGATTTCAGTGATCTGCGTGCAGATAAAGGTTACCACCCGTTTCTGCCAGTGCCATTATGGGGCACGATAGAAATAGATTCACCGTCGGGTACTACCCGAATATTGTCCGCTGATGAAGATCGGGTTGATCATTCTGTCAATCAGGAAGATCGATGCAGTAGAAAAGCCCGGCGGAGAAAATTTGACCAGAGCGAACGTAATGATCCCCTATTACTAAACCGTTTTGAAAAATTGATCACCTGGTCGGAAATGGTGAATGTCAACCGACCAGTAGAAGATGATAATGAAGCAGGCGCTCGAGAAGTAGCTGATTCAATGGAAGAGCTGGCCGTTACTACCCATCGACGGCGCGCCTCCACAGTATTGAAATTTGATCTTGATCTGGCACCAGAAGATACCGATCCAGCCAGCCTGCTTGCGAAACTAACTTACCCTGAATGGGATTATCGCCGCAAACAATATCACGCTGCCCATTGTCAGGTGCTGTGCCGAATCGCCAGTGAAACCGGAGAGCAATGGGAACCCAGTGACGGTGCCCGGCGGCAGTTTCGCCGGATTTGCCGTCAGTTCGAGGCATTACGCCCTCGTAGGGAAATTTTACGCGGCCAGCCGGATGGCGCAGAACTGGATTTGGATGCACTCGTACGCGCCCAAGCGGATCAGGCCGCTCATGGCATGGGTACAGATCGGCTCTATCTTGCTGCACGCGAACAAGCACGAGATCTGGCGGTCGCGGTGCTGGTAGATGTTTCTCTCTCCACAGACAGCTGGATTGGCGGGCGGCGGGTGCTGGATATCGAGAAAGAAGCACTGGTTGCACTGGCCACTGGCATTGCCGCTTGTCAGGATTGTTTTTCAATTCACACCTTTACCTCACGCCAGCGCCATTTTGTGCAAATGACGACTGTGAAAGATTTTAACGAACCTTTCAGCAGCCGGACATTGCGATGTATTGCAGCATTACGGCCAGGATACTACACCCGGATGGGCACAGCATTGCGCCATGTCAGCCAGTTACTGGCGCAACGACCAGAACGTCACCGCCTGATTCTGTTGCTGACTGATGGCAAACCCAACGATCTGGATCATTATGAAGGTCGCTACGGCGTTGAAGATACTCGCCAAGCGGTTATCGAAGCCCGGCGGCAAGGATTGCAATTGTTTGGCATCACCATCGACCATGAAGCACAAGCTTATTTTCCTTATCTGTTCGGCCGTGGTGGCTACGCCATCATCAATCGGCCGGAACGACTCATCAAAATTATTCCGGCACTCTATCGGCAACTGACTGGCTGACGTTCTTCAGAAGTTCCTTGGCTGCTGTCTATTTTATGAACCGCCTGATGGTATCCAGCAGCAGCTCGTTTTCAGGATGATCTTCCAGTGCTGTTTGCCAGATTTTTTCAGCATCCTGTTTAGCACCGGATATCCAGAGTAATTCTCCGTAATGTGCTGCAATCTCAGGGTCAGAGCGCGTATCAAAAGCAAGTTTTATATACTTGATCCCTTTTCTCGGATCACCCATCCGGTAATACACCCAGCCCAGGCTATCCAGAATGTAAGGATCATCAGGAGAGAGCTCAATCGCCTTCTGGACCAGCGCCAATGCCTCCGGCAACTGCTCTCCACGCTCGGCCAGGCTGTAACCCAGTGCATTGTAGGCATGAGCATTATCCGGTTTCAGCTGGATTAATTTACGCAGATCCCGTTCCAGCACATCCAGTTTGCCAATCTTGTCTGCCATCAAGGCGCGATCATAAAGCAGCTCGATTTGTTCCGGATATTTCCGGAGATAGGCATCCAGCAAATCATACGCTCCCCGGAAATCATTATTATCTCGTAGCAACTGTGCTTCGGAGATCAGCAACTGCGTACGTTGCCGCTCATCCGAAACCTGGATCGTCTTCAGATAGTGTCTGGCAGCTACCACGCCATCCCGTTTTGCCAGCAAATAAGCATAGCGCACATGCGCTGGAATATAACGATCTCCACTTGCCACCTTTTGATAGGCATCCATTGCCTGCGCATCACGCTGCGAGATCTCATAGATACGTCCCAGATTGAAATGAATCGTATCGGCATCCTCAAACCCCAGTTGCAAGGCACGTTTGAAATATTTTTCGGCATTTTCCAGATCATCCAGCTCGGCAGATAATAGACCGATTGCCAGCGCGATATCCGGATTGGATGGATTGGCCTGTTCTAGTTTCTGAAATTGTTCACGCCCCCGATCAAATTCTTTTTCCTCCATCAACATGCGGATATAGGCAATTCGCATATCATTGGCTCTGGGAAACCGGTCAAGATACTGACTGTAAAAGGCCTGTGCTTTGTCTGTATCAATTTTCTGCAGAATCTGTCCCTGGTGTACAGCAGCCATTTCCCATTCCGGTCGCAGCTTGAGCGCCTGGCTCATGGCTTCTGATGCCGATTTGAACTGACGGGCAACCCATGCGGCCTGTGAAACAGCGAAATGGGCTTCCGGCAGATCAGGATAGGACGCTGCAAGCTGCCGAATGAGCTTTAGTACTGCCTCCTTGTCTGGATGATGAGACAGAAGCTTGTTAAGCTGCATAAAAGCCTTATCGACGGTTTCCGGCTCAAGCACAAGCAACCGTTCAATATGAGGGCGCACTTTATTCAATTGGCCGGTCGCAACAAACAGCGCTACAGCTGCCTGATGTGCCTGTATGGAATTCGGTTCCAGCGTTGCCCATAAATCAATGGCTTCCCGGGCATCATCGAAACGACGCGCCCGCAGTGCGATATCAGTCGCATGCTCTGCGATTCCCGGGTCGCGTGTTTCCTTTGCCATCCGGATAAAGCTTTCCACAGCAACGCCTGGCTGATTCCGCTGCAAAGCAATTTCTCCCTGCAGGAAATCAAAAAGAAGATCAGCAGTGAGTTCAGTAACGGGTGCTGCATTCTCGGGCGCCTCCGAATCACCCATAACTTTATTTCCTGTCTTGGGAAGCTGGGTACATCCCGCCACGCCCAGCAGCGTTGCTAATAATATCGTCAAAATAACATTCATTTCGTATCGGCCTTCGGCAACTATTTATCTATACTAAGACTTTCAAACAACAAGCCTGGTTCTTGTGATTACGGTATATTCGGTTGGTTTCAATATTCTTTATTTAAAAAAACAATCACTGATCAACTGGTTGATCCACAGAATTTTGCGGGGATGGGTAAGCGCTTACATCCGGAGCAGACTGATCCTGCGCAAATGGATTAAGTGAAACACTCGGGAATCAGGCATCAAGGCATGCTGCCCGGCACATTTTTTTGATCATCGATCTGTTGCGTCCCCTGTCCTCCGGTACCACTGGTAGCCAGAGTGAATTTCCAGCTCTGATAACTCTCGGCATTTTCAAACGCCGCATAATCCGCCGGGAAGCTGGTTCGCTTGATCGGCACATTTGTCGAAAGACTGTAAATACCGATGACCCCCCCATCCTCCTGCCTGATCAGCCCCCAGTTGTGGCTGCCGGTCATCGGATCATAGTAAATTTTTCTGAGATGCCGTTTAACAACCGGGGAACGCTCATCTTTAAGTAATTGTTCCAACGATTCCGGGTAGCGCCCGGCGCCTCCCCCGGCGGCTTGGGAATCATTGTAATAAGATTCAATCGCCCGCCTAAACTGATCTCCCACAAACAGTAATTCCTGCTCCTTCTCCCGCCTGGCTTCTGTTTGCCATACCAATCCGGCGGCAGCCAGCATCACGCCCGCCAGCATAACAGCAAACAACATCCAGATATAAATATATCCCTGTTCTTCTCTGATCCGTTTCATCACCATTTTTCATAAAACGTCCCGTCCAGCGCCTGCTTGTCGGAAATGGTATGTACATCAAATACGCCTTCCATTTCAGGATCAGGAGGTGGTATTTCCACCCAGATATTTTCCCCAGTAATCGGGTCAACCGGTACTGCACGAATATAGCGATCCTCAACCAGCTGATTCAAATCAGCCGGATATTTGCCAGTATCGGCATAATATTTATCGATAGCATCGCGCAAAATACCAAGGTTCTGCCTGAGCACCGTTTCCTTCGCCCGATCAACGGATGTAAAGTAACGTGGCGACACAATGGTGAGCAAAATAGCAATAATTGTCATGACAACCAGCAGCTCGATCAGTGTAAACCCACGCTCACGCAACCGTATAAAATGTCCATCAGGCTGATCTGCATCAACTAGATGATGGCCACTAAAAAAACGGCTTTGAACGATTGATGACAAACCCATCAGCAAATTTTACCATTGGTTATAAGGAATCCCGTTCAACCCCACCTTTTCCGACAATGAATAAACATCATAAACATCGTCCCCTTCTTCAGGATGATCGGGTGAGCTGGCGTAACTGCGCTTACCCCAGGTTTCGGCAGCCATTACATCAGAATCGGGAAACATGGGATCACGCGGCAGCCGGCGCATAAAAAAGATTTTTTTCTTGTCCGGATCCTTGGTATCGTCTACCCCCATCTCCAGATCTTCCAGTTTGCGGGGATAGCCGGTTTCATCAGCTTTCTTCTCCACCCGTCCTTCATCCGCCGCCTGCTTGTAAGCATCAATCGCTGTACGAATCTGACGCAGTGCAGTACGCAACGCCTGCTCCTTTTCTCGCTTGGCGACCATTTCACCTAACGGCATTGCAGCAGAAGCCAGGATTCCCATAATCACCACCACAACCATTAGTTCAACCAGCGTAAAACCTCGACAAGCCTGAAAATGACAGTTTTCTGGAAACACTTTTTGCACGATCGTTTTCAGAGATACCTTTATTGAATCCGGATAGTTGCTGTCGGTGGCACGTCCACTTCAATCGCCTGTCCGGTTTCATCTCGCACCTGCAGATTCTGTAACGCGATTTCGGTTGAACCCGGATTTGTACTAATCACCTTGAAACGTAATACTGCCGTCATTCCAGTAGGTTGATCCCGTCCAAATTTCAGGTTGCGCATGCCGGATTTTTCTCCGCCATCTATCAACTCCAGCGCCTCCGGATCATAGATCAGGTTCAACTCACCGGACAGCATGGAATCCTGTGTCACCAGCCTGACAGTAGTGGTAAATTCCCGTCCCATTGTCACGCTTTCCGGTGCCCGCAATGTCAGCGAAGGTGACGCAACACTTCCTGCCTGGGTGATAGCTTCTTCAAACGGATCAGATTCCGTGCCGAGCAATCCGGCAGATCGTGCCGCCTGGCCAAATGCGGCATAGCCACCACCGACTGAAGCGCTGCCTGAGGATTCCATGGCTAGTGATTGCGGAGCCGTTTTCCGGATAGTAACAGGAAGTTTTCCGGCAGCGCTGGCTGTACCGGAATAAAATTCACTCTCAAAATGGTTGGGCTGAACGACATTACGAATAATATGCGGTGTGATCAGCAAAATTATTTCGGTTTTATTATGTTTCCTGACCTGCTTGGAAAAAATATCCCCCAGTATCGGAATCTCGGTCAGTCCAGCGATACCCGATTTTACCCGGCTCAGATCGTCCTGAATCAATCCGGCAAGTACCTGTGTTTCCCCATCGCGCAATTCCAACACTGTTTCCGCAGTGCGTGTACCGATGACAATGGCTGTGGCCGCATTATCTCCCCCTCCGGATCTCTTCTCGCCCAGATTACTACTGACCTCCAGCAATGCTTTCAGTGTTACCTCATTGTTGGTTCTAACGACTGGTTCAACCTCGAATTTCAATCCGACATCAATATAAGTCGCTGAAGCAGCCGACCCGACATTGGCGGTATTGGTCACGGTGAACACCGGCTCCTTGTTGCCGATATGGATTTTTGCCTTTTCCCGACTTTTAACGCGAATACGGGGATTGGCCAGCACATCCGCGTTAGTCAGCGTTCTGCCAAAATCAATTTTTGCCTGATTACTAATGGTAAAACTCCGCAGACCTTCAAATCCCGCATTCTTGATCATGCTCATTTTCACCACGGAATCAGCTGCCGCCTGGGCAGGTGCACCCACTCCAGGGATGGCGCTGAATGTCACCGAAGTAGGCATATTCGGCCCCAGCTCCAGTGTGTTATCACGCTTCACTTCCAATACAACCACATCCAGCATCACCTCGGGATCAGGAAAATCATTGATTGCAACCAGGCGTTCCACTAACCGGATCATCTCCAGCGTATCTCTGATCACAAACAGGTTGAGTTTTTCGTTAACGTAGATATCACGCGCCTTGACCAGCCCACGGATCATAGCCACCATCTGTTTGACATCGGTATTAGCGACATGGAAGCTGCGCACTACCAGCTCCTGATAATCTTTTTGCTTGGCCGGCGTATCCGGATAAATCAACAGCGTGTTGCTGTTTAACACCTTATAAGCGAGCTGGTTGGTCAGAAGCAACAATTTCAGCACATCTTCAATGGAATTGTCCCGTACAAACATCGAAGCCGTTGCTTCCTGCTGAACATTGCGATCAAACACAAAATTGATACCAGCCGTGCGGGAAATAAGTTCAAATATGGCTTTTAGTGATGTATCACGAAACTCCATGGTAATTGGCTTGCTGAACTCGGAGATCAGGGATAATTCGGATGTCTCGGCCCGTGCAATCCGTTCACTAAGCGCCTTGATCAGCTGCCTGGCTTCGGATTGCATGGGATTATTTGCCAGTACCCCTCTTACGATTTTTTCCGCACCTTCCACGTCATGATGCGCAAGCGCTTCTTTTGCCTGATTCACCAGCACAATATGACGGCGCTCCAGCTCAACTGCTTCCAATCCTTCCCGGGCACGTTCATTATTGACACTGACACCCAGGACTCGTTGATAATCCAGCTCCGCCTGCTCCAAATTGCCTGCCATCCGGAAGCCATCTGCCTCGAATAAAATCTGGCCAATGATGGAATCACGTTCTCTGGCCAGAGTCGCACTCACTTCCCTGTTATCTGGTTCCTCGCGCGCAGCTTGCTCCAGCTTGCTCAATCCTTCTTCCAGCCGACCTTCCGCGATCAGCTGTTTTCCTTCCAGGAAGGAGGGGTTTCGTGTCATTTGTGTTGCACAACCGGTGATCAATACACACAATAGCAGCAGCACAAAAAAATTTCTCCCTCTATTCATGACACCCTTTATGGACAGCTCTAATTGATAAGCAGTGTTTGCCTGACACCCAAGGGAAGATAAATCAGTTCAACTGCATCCTCCTGAATCCGACCAATCCGGTATTCCGCATTGATCCTTTCCCCCACACCAGCAACATAATTTTGATCTGCCTGGGCCAGAAATATCCGGGTTTTTCCTTCCGCAACCACTCGACCCAGATATTCAAACTGTAATGGTGGCGCAGAGGGTGTCGGCGGCTGTCGCCTGACTTCTTCCTGCCTGGATTGGAGAATTTGCGGGTTAAAACTGCTATCTACAGCAGTGCGTTTCGGCACCCAGGAAGTCACAGCAAATATATCATCTGCCCTGGCACTAAATTTTCGTTTTCCCAATTGATCGACCGGCAACGTTTCACGGGTTTGTCCAACAGTGTGTTTGTCGCCTGAAGAACCAGATACCGGTTGTACTGCCTGTACTACATCATCCACAGCCTGTTCACTCTCATCATCAACCAGCAATGCTGCTAGTACAGTAGCCGCCAGAGCACCCCAGAGCATCCATTTCCGATAAACCGCGCTGGCCATATCAGATCCCGCAACCAGATTCAGCAATTGACGAGATACATCCAGTAGATAAGCGAGGCTGTGAGCACCGCGTAGTGCTGCAGCTCATCCGAGCAGCCATTTAATCAGCGTCTCCCTAATAGTCATTCAGATAAAGGTACATATTCAAGCGTGCCTCCACACGGCCAGTCTGTACGGTTTCACGTTTAATCGCGATATCCGCCAGCGCCAGTGTTGGCATCGCCTGCAGCGCTTCTGCAAGAAACGCACGAATCTGGGGGTAAGTTCCGCGCAATGGCAACTGAATCTCATAACGGATCAGCTTAGATTCTTTTTCCATCGTCAGCCGGTAATCACTGCTGTTCAATTCCACGCTACTGTCTCGCGCAATCCTATCAAGCTCACTGATCCAGTACGGGGAGGAATCACTGCGCGGAAGAAAATCATAAAAAACCTGCAGGGCCTGGCTGTCACTCAGCCCTGCCTGTCTCACAGAATCAGGTTGCTCCTGTTGCTGTACCGTTTGCACCCTGTTTTTTAATTCCTTCAGGGTCTGCTGTTGGGGCAATACGGCCGCCATAAAAAATACCAGTGTCAGCACAAGCAATCCCGCTCCCGTCTTGCCAATAGTACCCAGACAGGTAGCATGCCAGCGTATCCTGACCAGCCAGTTTTCTAAAATAATTCGTGCCACGTTGCCATGATTGAAAAAACAATAGGGTGATGCGAATCATCCTGCCGGGTTTTATAACTGGCCAGATGCACATTCCTAAATACAGGTTCCTGTTCCAGTGCCTGAACATATTCCACCAGGCCGGCAAGATTTCTTGCCTCACCTGAAATACGGACAGTACGCCCGGATACACTGGGCTGCAGCGACAGCAGTGCAACTTCCTTACTGGCGGCCAGCTCCAGCGAATCAAACAACGCTTCCCAGGGAAAATTGAGCTGGCGTAAAATATCATTTACCTGTTCGAGTTCCTGCTGTGTTGCTTTGTTAATACGTGCCATTGGTGTTCTGGGTTGCCTGGTATGCTTCTGCTGCTGGGTCATACGTACTTCGCGCGATTCCCAGTAAGTGATCTTCGACATGGTTTGCTTGAGCTGGTAAACCGCACTCAGCAGCAATGCAACGCCTAGCAGCAGCAACATATAATCGGCCACCGGGAGCCGCTGTCCGCGATAGGGGAAATTTAGCTTTAGACTACGCATGATTCTGCCTGTCATCCACCTTTTTTATCCACGGGAAATGTGCAGGCACAGGATAGCTTTCATCCGGCCAGTGCACAAATTGCCAGCGAGAATCATATACATCAGGAAGTGGCCTGGCCAATTCGGGAGCAAACACATAAACCCGCTCTCTCAGTTGACCTGAACTGGACATGATCGACTCCTGCACCAGTGCCGATAACAGTTCTTCCTGCAAATTCTCTACTACTTTCTGATTGCGCACACCGCACCACACGCCATCAAGCAATGAAACCAGGCAGAAACGCCCCGATTCCACCAGAACAAACCATATCTGCTTGTCATTCAACTGCTTTGACCAGTGATCCAGTGCCGCAGCGAGATAGGGCTCTATGTGCACAAGTAGCATTTCATGACGCTGTGCCAGTGCTTCCAGTTCTGATTGCAAATCGCGGGCAATGGCCGCGCATAATGTCCCGCCGTGGGGATCCCATATGCCAAGACTGAGCTCCCAGTTATCAACATGTTCACCATAGATTTCACGCATCTGGAAACCAGCATAAGCCATCAGTTCATCCGGATTCGCCGGCGAAGACTGTGGTGCAATAACACCATAACGAACAAAGTAATTGGATAGCGTGATGTGTAGTTCAGCACCTCGTCTGAAACTGTCATCCACCTGCCCGATCATCTGCTCCAGTACTTGCAAGGGAGCCTGCCACTGGCTTGCAGCATTCGCCTGACCACAAGTACCCGACTGCCTGAAGCGCTGCATGGGCTTGATGCCACGGGCAAAACCCACCAGATTGACCCGGCCGGGTGCCAAAAAAACCTGCATACAGTTACGCCACAACCGTGACACGATTAGCCTCCTGTAAGCTGGTTTGCCCGGATTTCACCATATCCAGCGCTGCTTCACGCAAAAAATGGGTGCCATTCAGCCGGGCAGCTTCCTTGATCCGACGAATAGGTGCCTGCGCGATAATCAGCTCACGGATTTCATCGTTCAACAGCAAGATCTCAGCAATGGCGCTGCGCCCGCGATAACCACTGCCTCGGCAGTGCCCGCAACCTTTTGCAGAGTTGAAATCAAACTGTTCCGCCTGTTCCAAAGGAATCCCCGATTCCTCGATCATCTGATGATCCGGTTGCTCAGAAACCATGCAATTTGGGCATAACAAACGCACCAGCCGCTGTGCCACGATACCGTTCAGTGCCGAAACAAAGCTGTAGGGATCCACTCCCATGTGCGCAAACCGGCCGATTACATCAAATACATTGTTGGCATGCACTGTGGTAAA
This sequence comes from Nitrosomonas eutropha, assembly GCF_003201195.1. Taxonomy (GTDB): domain Bacteria; phylum Pseudomonadota; class Gammaproteobacteria; order Burkholderiales; family Nitrosomonadaceae; genus Nitrosomonas; species Nitrosomonas eutropha. Next base: position 49,772 of record NZ_QICQ01000012.1, read on the forward strand.
CACCAAGTGCCCCGTCAATGCAGCCTGAATAGCGATTTGTGCGGTTTCAGCATCACGGATTTCTCCCACCATGATCTTGTCGGGGTCATGCCGCAAAATTGAACGCAGCCCTCGGGCAAATGTCAATCCTTTTTTTTCGTTAACGGGTATCTGCAGCACACCCGGCAATTGGTATTCGATCGGATCTTCGATAGTGATGATTTTGTCCTGGCCGTGGTTAACTTCAGAAATAGCAGCATAGAGCGAAGTTGTTTTGCCGCTGCCGGTCGGCCCGGTTACCAGCAGCATGCCATATGGTTCTGCGCTGAGACGACGTATGCTGGCAATAGCAGCGACATTGAATCCCAACTGATTCAGTGTCAACCCTTCAATATGATCGGTCAGCGCCTGACGGTCCAGAATTCGCAGCACCGCATCTTCCCCAAAAATGCTGGGCATGACCGACACGCGAAAATCAATTTCCCTGCCCTGGATGGATACCTTGAAGCGACCATCCTGCGGAATGCGGCGTTCGGCAATATCCAGATCCGACATTACCTTGATGCGGGAAATCACCTGTTCAGCCAGATCCGTCCCCTGCATCGTACCAATGCTGGTGAGTACGCCGTCGATCCGGTATCTGATGGACAGCGCACCTGGCGTGGTTTCCAGATGGATATCGCTTGCCTGAGATTTATGTGCATCGTACAGTGTTGAATGCACCAGGCGCACCACCTGGCTGGTACCTTCATGTATCGTTTTGAGCGACAACTCCTCAATACCAGTTTGAATCAGGTTTTCCCGGGCAGAAGTCAGAACATTATCCATCGCGCGCATACTCTGTTCCTGCTGCGCAAAAAAGGCAGCCAGATCTGCTGGATGTACCAGATGCCACAGCGCATTGACCGGCACATATTCTTCCACCCAGTCACGCAGGCTCGGCCGGAATGGATCACTGACGGCAAGCAGATACGACTGATCCGGTTTTTGCAACAACACGCACTCATGCTTGACCGCCTGAGCAAAAGGCAACTTGTCAAAAGCCGGATATAACGCATGCAAATCGCTCATGGAGAGCATCGGCACACGCAGTGCTCTACTTAGTGCGACTATCAGTTCATCCGGAGTACCTTGCCAGGTTTCTTCCAGCACCTTGATCAGCGACGTACCATGGATGACAGCCTGCTCCCGTGCCTGGCGAAGTTGGGCTGCATCAATTACCGGTTGGTCCAGCAGGGCGACCTGCGTCTGCGTCAATTGATACTCCCGGCCAGCTCAAAAATTGGCAGATACATGAGAATGATGATACCGCCGATGACAGTTCCGATTACTGCCATCAACAGCGGCTCGATCAGTTTGGTGGTCCACTCAACCCAGCGCCCGATTTCTTCATCGTGAAAATTGCCGATACGCTCCATCATGTCGCCCATCATGCCGGTACGCTCACCCACCCGCAACATGCGGCTGCCCACTGCAGTAGTCAGTTCTGCACGCTGCATCGCACTGGAAATAGTGCTACCTTCACGAATCAGTGTTGCGGCAATTTTTACGCGGGGACGAAAATGTGGTTGCAACAGATCACTGACCATTTCCAGCGCCTGTGTCACGGGAATCCCGCCACGCAGCAACATGCCCAGCGTTTTATAGAAACGGGCAAGCTGGTAAACCCGCATCCGCTCGCCAATTGCCGGAATACGCCATAGCGCTTGCAACAGGTGCGCCCGAACTTGCGGTTGTGAAAGTGTGTAAAACACGGCGGCCAGCATAACCGTTACAACGCCTGCCAGCATCCAGCCGTTTTTTTGCACCAGATGCCCCCATTCGATTAACAGCATGGACATCCAGGGCAGATCCGTACTCATATCTTCATAGATGGCACTGAATTTTGGCACAACAAACACCAACAGAAAAATGGCCACCAGCCCCCCCAGCACCAGCAGCAAAACCGGATAGATGGATGCACCCACCAGTTTCTTGCGAACCAGATCCATTTGTGACTGGTAAGTCAGATAACGTGTCAGCGCTTCTGCCAGATCTCCCGTTTGCTCGCTGGCGCGAATCGTGGCGACGTACAGCGGCGGAAATGTTTGCGGATGAGATTCCAGAGCACGCGAGAGTGTCATCCCCTCATGCAATCGCACCAATATCTGCTGCAGCAATTCGCGCACCGCACTGTCTTCTTCTTTCTCAACCAGGGTTTCAATCCCCTCCACCAGATTCAGGCCGGCTGTCAGCAAGGCAAGCAGTTCCTGGGAGAAATTAGATAACGGAAACCGCGAACGCGGCCTGGAAAACAAGCTTGAGAAATTCCGCCGGATACTCAGTACCACGCCACCCTGGGCGCTAATCTGATTGCGAACATCGGCTTCGCTGGCCGCCTCAAGTTCAAGCAGCACAGCGCCTTTTCCGGTCAGTAAAGCTTTTACTGTGTAGCGCATCAATGGGATTGAATACGGCTACCAGTTGGTGATATCCGCATCCTCACCGCTACCACCTGGCTGACCGTCCTTACCAAATGAGAACAAATCAAAATCACTCTGTGTCCCCGGATATTTATACTGATAAGGCTTGCCCCATGGATCTGCTGGTAAACGTTTACTCAAATAAGGCCCTTGCCATTTCGGCTCGTTGGTGGGCGCAGTAAGCAGTGCGTTTAACCCCTGCTCAGTGCTGGGATATGTTCCGACATCCAGTCGATACTGATGCAGCGCCTTTTCCAGAGAATCTATTTGCGCCTGGGCCATTTTGATTTCAGATTTACCTACCTGTGAAAAATACTTGGGGCCAACATAAGCCGCCAGCAGGCCAATAATCACCATGACAACCAGCAATTCGAGCAAAGTGAATCCGCGTTCATAAACCACACGCAACCGGATGTTTGATACATGCTTCATATTTCGATGCCCCCTGAATTTGGATTTTTCCGGAAAACTCTCCGAAAGAGCGTAAACAAGTACGCAGATAAGCAAAAGGAACATGATCTGGAAATTGGGGATACCGACAAATTTGACGGATTACCAACACAAAACCGGAAGTTGCATAATGCAAAGCAATGACACGTAGCATAATACTACCCTTGCACCCTTTCTCATCCCCGCATTTAACGACGATCGGGAATGGAAGTGTATCCCCCATTACCACAGCCAGGCTCTGATATTTTTGTGCTCAATATAGTAGAGTTGCGTTCCATCATGGTCAAGCAGGAAAATATGACATTTGTTCCCGGGATTGAATTACATCCATCAGCCAACTCAGAACATCTACACACCTTCTGATAAACCTGAAGGACTCTAAAAATGAAATTACAATTTACGAAAATGCACGGGCTGGGAAATGATTTCATTGTCATCAATGCAATCAACCAGCCAGCCAGCCTCACTTTCCTGGATCCTGCCACGATTCGCCGGCTGGCAGATCGTCATTTCGGCATTGGGTTCGATCAACTACTGATTGTGGAACAGGCCAGGGAAGGTGGAGATTTTCGCTATCGTATCTTCAACGCCGATGGTGGAGAAGTTGAACAATGCGGCAATGGCGCCCGCTGCTTTGCCCGCTTTGTGCGTGACTACAATCTGACTGACAAAAATACGATCCGCGTGGAAACCGCTCGCGGCATCATCACGCCGACGATCGAAAACAATGGTGAAGTTTCCGTCAATATGGGAGTTCCCCAGTTTGAACCGGCTGAGATTCCTTTTCAGGCTGCACAGCGTATGCCTGTTTACCCATTGCAAATCGGCGACAAAACCATTGAAATCTCTGCTGTCTCGATAGGGAACCCTCATGCCGTGCAAATCATTCCAGATATTGATCTGGCACCGGTCACAACTGAAGGCCCCAAAATTGAAGCCCACCCACTTTTTCCTGAAAGAGTTAACGCCGGCTTTATGCAGATTATTGACCGCGCGCATATCCGGCTACGTGTTTTTGAACGCGGAACCGGCGAAACATTGGCCTGCGGTACCGGCGCCTGTGCTGCCGTTGTCTGCGGCATTCTGCGCGGCCTTCTGGATACGACAGTACAGGTAGCCATGCACGGCGGCAATCTCCAGATTCGCTGGGACGGAAAAGACAAGCCTGTCTGGATGACCGGGCCGGCTATTACCGTATTTGAAGGCACAATTGATCTGTAAACACCCACTCATCCTATCATGCGCACGCTGATTACTTACATCATGGTCTTCCCGAAGCGCAGCGCATTCGTACTGATTGCTCTGCTGCTGGCAGGCGTCGCCGAGGCACTTAGTCTGACTGCGTTGCTTCCCCTGTTGTCCATTGCAGTAGGCGAATCGGTTGATTCCAAAATGGGCCAACTGATCGTTAATATGCTGCATGAGATCGGACTGGAGCCCACACTGGAAACCATTCTGCTGGTTATCGTTGGCGGCATGTTCCTCAAGGGCGCTATTCTACTGCTGACCAACCAGCAAGTCGGTCATACCGTCGCCCATGTTGCTACCGCGCTGCGGCTGGATCTGATCAAGGCGCTGCTTGCCAGTCGCTGGCAATACTATCTGCGTCAGCCCGCCGGTGCGCTGGCAAATTCAATTGCCACCGAAGCCTATCGTGCCGCCAACGGTTTTGAGCACAGTGTCAATGTACTGGCGCTGGCAATTGAGGCACTGGTATACAGCATCGTGGCCTTATTCATTTCCTGGGAGGCGACGTTGGGATCGCTGATCATCGGAGCGATCCTATTTATGGTATTGCACCGGCTGGTCAGGGCAACCAAACGCGCCGGTAATAAGCAGACTCATTTGCTGCGTCATTTGCTGACCTATCTATCTGATGTGCTCGGTTCGGTGAAATCTCTGAAAGCAATGGCGCGTGATAATGTGGCCGATGTTATTCTCCGCGAACAAACCCGGCTGCTGGAAAAAGCCACGCGTAAAGAGGTAACCAACCGGGCGGCTCTGCTGGCCTTGCAGGAACCCATTCTGGCCGCTCTGACCGCAAGCGGCCTCTACCTCGCACTGGTTATCTGGAAATTGTCCCTGCCTGAAGTCATGGTCATGGTATTTCTACTGACCCGGGTGCTGGGATTACTGAATAAAACCCAGCGCCGCTATCAGCAGCTTGTGGCACAGGAAAGTGCCTATTGGGCCTTGCGCAGTGCTGCTGAGGAAGCGCGTATGGAGGCAGAAAGATCAACTGGTACATTGATACCGACCCTGGAACAGGGTCTGAACCTGCGACATATTGTCTTCAGCTATGAACGAAAAACCATATTCAGTGATTTGAATATAGAAATACCAGTTCATTCGTTCACCGCTCTCATTGGTTCTTCAGGTGCTGGCAAAAGCACATTGCTTGATCTGCTCTGCGGACTGGCCGAACCAGAATCCGGTGAAATCCTGATTGATGGCGTATCCTTGCACAACATTGATCTGCGTCACTGGCGGCATATGATTGGCTATGTTTCCCAGGATACGGTATTGCTGCATGATACTATCTTGAGCAATATTCTCGTGGGTGATTCCACCATCAGCGTCGAGGATGCGGAACGCGCGCTCAGACAGGCTGGTGCATGGGATTTCGTCAATTCACTTCCCGATGGGATTCATACTATTGTCGGAGAACGCGGCGGCATGCTGTCCGGTGGACAACGACAACGCATCGCCATTGCCAGAGCACTGGCTCATCAGCCGAAACTGTTATTGCTGGATGAGCCCACCAGTGCACTGGATCCGGAAAGTGAACGCATTATCTGCACAACGCTGCAGAATCTATCAAAGGAATTCACGATCATTGTTGTCTCCCATCAACCCGCAGTGATTAACGCGGCCAACCGGGTATTCATTGTCTCAAATGGCAAAGCAGAATTATTGTCGGATACCGGCCTGCCCGCTGTTACGGATTTGAAAGAAGAGATTTAATCCGGCCAACTCGCGCAGCGTAGACCTGACGCTTGATCCGCATCGGTAAATCCGTGTCCCCAGCATGTGATTGACCGAGTTGCATGGCAATCGCGCCCGCATCGACGCTATTTGCGGCCTGCAGTGCCTTGCTTAAATGCTCCGCCTGCGGGTAGGGTTGATCAGCAAAACCTGGCCGCCCGTGAAAATCGCTGGCACACGCCTGCAAAAAAGCCTGGAAGCGCACTTTTTTGCGATAGGCATCTGTTGCCTGCAGCATATCGGCAATGGTACTAGGGCGCAATTCCAGTGCCCGGTGAACATCGCCATGAAAACGCGCCACCAGCAGCGCCAGATCCCTGGATTCTCGCGGCACCCGGATACGCTCACACAAATCCATGACCAGTTCCACACCGCGCGCTTCGTGACCGATATGACGCGGCCATTCATCAGGAGGTGTCGTGCCCTTCCCCAGATCGTGGGTCAATCCGGCAAAACGTACTTCAAGCGGATACTGCTGCGATGCAGCATAATCAATAACCATCATGACGTGAATGCCGGTATCGATTTCAGGGTGCGCATGTGCGGGCTGCGGCACGCCGAATAATGCATCCACTTCAGGCAAAATACGGGCGAGCGCACGACATTCCCGCAAAACGTGGAACATACGCGAAGGATGCTGTTCCATCAGGCCATGGGCTATTTCCTGCCAGACCCGCTCCGCGACCAGCGCCTCCGTCTCACCGGTATGAACAATCTCTTTCATCAGTTCAAACGTTTCCGGTGCGACCTGGAAACCAAAGCGGGCAGCAAACCGTGCAACCCGCAGCACTCTCACGGGATCTTCAACAAATGCTGGGCCGATATGACGCAGGATACCTGCCTGCAAATCGGCAATTCCACCAAACGGATCAATAATATTGCCGGCTTCATCTCTCGCGATGGCGTTAATTGTCAAATCGCGCCGGGCCAGGTCTTCCTGCAGCGTCACTTCGGGCGTGGCGTAAATCGCAAAACCCTTGTACCCTCGAGCGATTTTTCGTTCAGTCCGCGCCAGCGCGTACTGTTCGTGTGTTTCAGGATGCAGGAATACCGGAAAATCCTTGCCTACCGGACGATAGCCCTGGCGGATCATATCTTCCGGCGTAGCACCCACCACCACATAATCCTGATCCTTGACAGGTAAGCCCAGCAGTTCATCACGTACTGAGCCTCCTACCCGATAAATCTTCATACTCGATACATCAGCGCTTCGGTGCAACGATCCCGAGCCGTTGTTTCAGAGTTGGACGGTCAAGTTGCTCAAAATTATTAGCGTAGTACATCGAATTGCTCAGCACCACTTTGACATAGTCGCGCGTTTCATTGAACGGGATAGTCTCCGCATAAATCGCCCCCTCTAAAGGACGCGTATCCTTCCATTGCCTTGCCCGGCCAGGTCCGGCGTTATAGGCAGCTGCAGCCAGCAGTGGTTGATCATCCAGTTGATCCAGTACATGCTTCAGGTAATAGGTGCCTAACTGGAGATTGGTATTGATATCGCTAACCAGACTGGTATGAAAATCACGCACTCCCAGTTTGCCGGCTACCCACTTGGCTGTGGCCGGCATCAGTTGCATCAGGCCGATTGCACCAGCGCCGGATTTGATATCCGCGATAAAGCGGCTCTCCTGCCGTATCAGCCCGTATACAAACGCTTCATCCAGCTGCTGCTGTTGCAGAACAGGGCGCATCTGCTCACGATAGGGCGCCAGATAGCGCAAGTTGAAATCATGATGGTTAACCGTTCTGATTGCAGTATTGATTACACGGTCATAAATACCATAGCGCTGGGCCACTTTGGCTGCTGCCAGCAGCTGCGCATCACTGAAATGCTGTACTGTCCAGATCCACTCGCGATTCGCCTCCACTCGCTGGTTCATCCGATACAGTGCCAGGGCTCGACGGATCCCCGGATTTTGTTCCATACGATGAATTTCCTGGGGCTTGACCTGATATTCGGTGGCCGGGACGCTGAGCATCTCACCCAACTCTTCCCTGGCCATCTGTCCATAGAAACTGTGTTCATGACTCAAGGGAATCAGCAAAGCATTGGCTTCTACATTCTTCTTGCTGATTTTCAGTGCGCGTGCACGCCAGTAACGCCAGACATCTTCCTGCTGCATGGCGGCAGGCATTTGGCTGATGCTATCCAGCAAGAATTTCCAGTTTCCTTCACGTAGTGCTACCCGTGCTTTCCATGCATGTTTGGTTTCAGACAGTGGATAGGCATGCTTGCCCCGAGTGGCTTCCATGAACCAGTTCATGGCGCGCGTATCCTGTCTGATCGCAGCCCAGTAGGCAAGATTTCCCATGAAGTAAGATTGATCTACTTCAGAAAACTGTCCGCGCATTTTATGCCAGCGGGCAAATGCCTGATTGGTCTCGCTGCGCAGCAGGCGCAACAATGCAAACAATACAACTTCCCGGTCCGCACGGGATTTAAACGTTGCCTGTCGATCAAGGAAACGTCTGGCATCTTTGGCAGCAGCACCCAGTTTCTGTAAATCAAGTGCCTGCTGACGCGGCAGGTATTTGTTTATACTTTTGGCCACGCCGGTATTGCCGGCTTCAAAAGCTAGCCTGATCCGGGTCCAGACATCCTCCGCCGAGATAGCGCCGGCTCTAATCAATGAATCGAATACAGCCACACAACTGGCTGGCATATCGCGCCCGGTAAACCAGAGTGAGCGAACTTCTGTACCCGCTGTTTTATCTCCCGCCGCGAGCCGGTGTTGCAATGCATAGCATTGCAAACTGTCTTCCCGGCTGACCAGCTTTGGGTATTCCTCGGCAAACGTCGCCCACTGCTGACGCTTGCCGAGAATCTGCAGCCAGTCTCCCCGCAATCTATCTGCCACGAGACTGTTGTCGTACCGAGCAAGAAAAGCCCTGATTGTGCCCGTATCCGCTGTTGTCAGCGACAGTCGCAGCTGAAAATATTCAGCATAAGGTGACAATACATGGCGCTTCATACGCTCGGCATATTCGGCAACCCGTGCCGCATTACCCATCCGGAATGCTTCCCTTATTTTCAGATAATCCTCATCTCCTCCTGCAACAAGCAGCTGCGCCCAGAACGCCAGCAATAACCCGGCAAATACTTTACTCATGACCTACCCATCCATTCAAAACCATGATCAAGATTGAATCCGATAGTGCAATCAGCCGATCTATTTACAAACTGATTACAACCAACCCAGCCTACAGGGGAAACAACACATTCATGTTGCAATAAGAGGGAGCATCGTTCATCTATTGCTGCCAGAGCCATCAATTCACAAAGATGTATAGCGCTTTTCGTGATCAAATAACGCCTTGTGCCAGCATTGCTTCCGCTACTTTCACAAAACCGGCTATATTCGCGCCATCCACATAATTGACTATGCCATTATTTTTCTGGCCGTACCCGATACAGGAACGGTGAATAGCACGCATAATTTCATGCAAGCGCATATCCACCTCGCCACTTGTCCAGGAAAGCCGCATGGCCTGTTGGCTCATCTCCAAGCCTGAGGTAGCTACCCCTCCGGCATTGCTCGCCTTACCAGGCGCAAACAGTATTTTTGCATACTGGAACCGTTCGATTGCCCCCGCAGTACAAGGCATATTGGCACCCTCAGCCACACAACTCACCCCATTCTTGACCAGTATTGCGGCATCATTATCATTCAACTCGTTCTGCGTCGCACAAGGCAAAGCGACATCCACCGGTACATTCCATGGTTTTTCACATGAAAGGAATTGTGCGCCTACCTTTTCAGCATACTCGTTTACACGTCCGTAAGAATGATTCTTGACTTCAGCCAGAATCGCCAATTTCTCTGGTGTAAATCCGGCTTCATCCACCACTGTTCCACTCGAATCGGAAACGGTGATCACTCTGGCTCCCAGTGACATGGCTTTGTCAATGGCAAACTGTGCCACATTTCCCGAGCCGGACACAGATACACGCATGTCCTTCAACGATCGGCCAACATGATTCAGCATCTCTTCGGCAAAATAGACCAGCCCATACCCGGTCGCCTCCGGCCGCAGCAATGACCCGCCAAAACTCAATCCTTTGCCGGTAAACACGCAATCCGACCGGTTAGTCAGTTTCTTCACCATGCCAGCCATATAACCGACTTCCCTGCCACCCACGCCAATATCCCCGGCGGGTACATCTGTATCCACCCCGACATGCCGGAACAACTCAGTCGCATACGCCTGACAGAAGCGCATGACTTCCCCGGGACTTTTACCCTTGGGATCAAAATCTGATCCACCTTTACCTCCACCCATAGGTAAAGTTGTCAATGCGTTTTTAAAGGTTTGCTCAAAAGCAAGAAACTTGAGAATGGAAAGATTGACGGAGGGGTGGAACCGCGTCCCTCCCTTGTATGGCCCGATCGCGGAGTTATATTGAATGCGGTATCCTCGGTTAACCCTGACTTCGCTACGATCATCCACCCACGCCACACGAAATACAATCATGCGTTCCGGTTCAATCAGCCGGTCCAGCAACCCCTGCTCAGCGTAACGGGAATGATCAACGATAAAAGGCCACAAACTTTCAATGACTTCTGAAACAGCCTGCAGGAATTCCGGTTGCCCCGGATTCCTTTCAGAAACATAATTCTTGAATTCCTCGATACTGCTGTATTTCATTTTCCATTCCCCTCAGTAAATAATATTCCAGACAAACGCACAAAAAAATCGGCCACCGCATCCCTACATTACGCCGATAATCATCGCAAAATTTCATAGATTTAGGGAAAGATTACACGCCATTTCTGAAATAATCCTGGAAGGGTAAAAATATGTTGCTACAAGCAGTAATCAGCGCTCATACGCCAGAGCAGGCGCCAACCATCGTTCTGCTTTCTCCAGCGCCCACCCTTTACGCCTTGCGTAATCTTCAACCTGGTCCTTGCCGATTTTGCCAACCGCAAAATACTTGGATTCAGGGTGGGAAATATAAAAACCGGACACAGCAGCAGTCGGTACCATGGCAAAGGATTCCGTCACGATAATTCCACTCCGTTTTTCCGCTTCAAGCACCGCAAACAATGGCCCCTTCTCGGTATGATCAGGGCAGGCAGGATAGCCCGGTGCCGGGCGGATTCCCAGATACTGCTCGTCGATCAACTGTTCATTGTTGAGACTTTCATCTTTCATATATCCCCAGAATTCCCGTCGTACCCGTGCGTGCATATGTTCTGCAAACGCTTCAGCCAGACGATCAGCCAGTGCTTTCAATATGATCGCGCTGTAATCATCATTTTCAGCTTCAAAAGCACGTACGCGCTCATCAATACCGAAGCCAGAGCTGACAGCAAACAAACCGATGGTGTCATTTATCCCGGTCTCTCGCGGTGCAATAAAATCGGCCAGTGCCAGATTGGGATGTCCCGAAGGTTTTGTCGTCTGTTGCCGCAAGGAATGCCAGGTCATGATCACCTTGCTGCGACTGCGGTCGGCATAAATCTCGATATCATCCCCGTTGACAGTATTGGCTGGAAACAGGCCGATAACAGCGTTGGCCGCAAGCCATTTCTGCTCAATAATCTTTCTGAGCATCACCTGCGCATCATGAAACAGATTGCTGGCCGCTTCTCCGACGACCTTATCCTGCAGGATTGCTGGATAGCGCCCATGCAACTCCCATGCCTGGAAGAAAGGCGTCCAGTCAATGTACGGAACCAGTGTTTCCAGCGGATAGTTGTTAAGAGTGCGTAATCCGAGAAAACTTGGAGCAGGTGGCGTATAACGGTTCCAGTCGGTTTTGAATGCATTGGCCCGGGCTTCTTCAAAGGTCAGCAGTTTGGAAGGCCCTTTCTTGTTTTTGTGCTGCTCCCGGTTCTTTTCCTGCTCGGCTTTGACCTGCTGGATATAGCCATCGCGCATATCCTGTGACATCAGATTGCTGCATACACCGACCGCCCGGCTGGCATCGGGTACCCATATGGTCACCCCGCTGTAATGGGGTGCTATCTTGACTGCTGTATGTACACGCGAAGTGGTGGCACCCCCTATCAGCAAGGGAATGGTGAACTGTTCGCGCTCCATTTCTCTGGCGACATGTGCCATTTCCTCCAGCGAAGGCGTAATCAAACCGGACACACCGATCATATCGGCATTTTCGCGACGGGCAGTTTCCAGAATTTGCGCACTGGGAATCATTACACCCAGATTGACAACCTCAAAGTTATTACACTGCAGCACGACCGAAACAATATTTTTGCCGATGTCATGCACATCACCCTTGACAGTGGCAATAACCAATTTACCCTTGGGTTTATTGTCGCCGGAAATCTTTTTTTCTGCCTCGATGTACGGCAACAGATAGGCAACCGCCTGCTTCATCACCCGCGCTGACTTGACTACCTGCGGCAAAAACATTTTGCCTGCACCAAACAGGTCACCCACTACATTCATACCGTCCATCAGCGGGCCTTCGATCACCTCGATCGGCTTGCCTCCCTGACTATCAATTTCCTGCCGGATCAGCTCCGTATCCTCAACAATATAGGTATTGATACCTCTGACCAGTGCATGAATCAGGCGTTGCCGCACCGGTTCATCCCGCCAGGCAAGATCTTCAGCCTGCTCTTTTTTCTGGCCCTTGAAATTTTCTGCAAACTCCACCAGACGTTCGGTTGCATCGGGTCGCCGGTTGAGCAGCACATCTTCAACACGCTCCAGCAGATCGGGAGGAATATCCGAATAAACCCCTAACTGGCCAGCATTGACGATCCCCATGGTCATGCCGGCCTTGACCGCATGATACAAGAACGCAGTATGAATTGCCTCGCGGATGGGTTCGTTACCACGGAACGAGAACGAAACATTGGACACACCCCCGCTGATCTTGGCGTAAGGCAGCGTTTGCCGAATGAGGCGGGTGGCTTCAATAAAATCAACTGCGTAGTTGCTGTGTTCCTCGATACCCGTGGCAATGGCAAAAATATTCGGATCGAAAATGATATCCTCGGGTGGAAAATCAGCCCGTTCAATCAGGGTATGGTAGCTACGTGTGCAAATATCCACCTTGCGCTGCAAGGTATCCGCCTGGCCGCTTTCATCAAACGCCATGACAATCACCGCCGCCCCATAACGGCGCGCCAGTTTGGCGTGCAGCAGAAATTCCTCTTCACCTTCCTTAAGACTGATGGAATTAATGATTGCCTTACCTTGGATGCATTTCAGGCCGGCTTCAATCACTGACCACCTGCTGGAATCAACCATGATTGGCAAGCGACTGATATCCGGTTCGGACGCGACCAGATTCAGAAAAGTCACCATCGCCTTTTGCGAATCCAGCATACCTTCATCCATGTTGATATCGATGATCTGCGCACCGCTCTCCACCTGGTTGCGCGCAATCACCAGTCCTTCCGCATAATTGCCACTAAGCACCAGTCGGGCAAATGCCTTGGAACCGGTAACATTGGTGCGTTCTCCCACGTTTACAAACAAAGAGCTCTCATCAATGCTGAGTGGCTCAAGGCCAGAGAGCCTCAACTTCTTAGGAAGATCAGGCAGCTTACGTGGCGGGATGTCCTGCACTGCTTCCACGATAGCGGCAATATGTTCCGGTGTCGTACCGCAACACCCGCCAACAATATTGACGAACCCTGATTGTGCAAAATCCTTGATCAACCGGGCAGTATATTCCGGAGTTTCGTCATAACCGGTTTCAGCCAGTGGATTGGGCAGACCAGCATTGGGATGGGCGCTGGTACAAACCTCGGAGACATTTGACAACTCTTGCACATAAGGGCGCATCAGCTCTGCTCCCAGTGCGCAGTTGATTCCCACCGACAGCGGGCGCGCATGTCGCACCGAATTCCAGAAAGCTTCCGGAGTCTGTCCGGAAAGATTACGTCCCGACGCATCAGTAATTGTGACCGATATCATTACCGGCAGACGCAATTCGTGTGTCTCAAAATACTGTTCAATGGCAAACAGTGCAGCCTTAGCGTTCAGGGTATCGAAGATGGTTTCGACCAGTAGGATATCGGCCCCGCCGTCAACCAATCCGCTCACCGATTCGGTGTAACTCTCAACCAGATCATCAAATGTGATGGCACGAAAACCGGGATCATTGACATCCGGTGAAAGCGAAGCTGTTTTGGTAGTAGGCCCGATTACGCCGGCAACAAAGCGGGGTTTATCAGGCTGTTTTGCTTCCATGGCGCGTGCTTCCTCACACGCCAGACGTGCACCTGCCACATTCAGCTCATACACCAGATCCTGCATGTGGTAATCCGCCATCGACGGTGCATTTGAATTGAACGTGTTGGTTTCGATAATATCGGATCCGGCTTCAAGATAAGCGCGATGAATAGCACGGATCACCTCTGGTTTGGTCAGGCAAAGCAGATCATTATTGCCCTTGAGGTCGTGCGGGAAATCAGCAAAACGCTCACCCCGGTAGTCCGACTCACTCAGCTTATAACTCTGGATCATCGTACCCATGGCACCATCCAGTATCAGGATACGTTCGGCAAGTAATTGTTTCAGCAAATCAGCACGATCAGACATTGTCATAACAGCTCTTCAAACGGGAATTTTTAGTCAAAATAAATACGGCAGCTGTATGCTTACTGCGGAAACGCATCCAGCTGGTCACGCAAACGGTGCAGAGTTTCTTCTTTACCAATCAGCTCCAGCACTGCGTCAATCGCCGGAGTTTGTGCTTCACCCGTGACCATGACACGCAGCGGCATCGCCAAGTTGGGAAACTTCAGCTTATGTGAGGAAACGGTCTGTTTAATTTCTTGGTGAATCGCTTCTCGCTTCCATTCAATCTGCGCCAGACGATCAATCAGGTATTCCAGAACCGGACGAATTTCAACGGTGAAATACTGCGTTCTGAGCGCTTCGGCAGGCTCGACGGCTTGAAAAAAATAAGCAGATGCGTCGGCCAGCTCTTCTATCGTGCTGACACGCTCTTTAAGCAGGTTGATGATTTTAAACATATTTTCCTCTCCCGGCAGGCTGTATTTTCTTCCCAGCAGAATGGGTGTAACCAGTTCCATCAACCGGGCATCCTCGGCAATTTTCAGATAATGCTGGTTCAGCCAGGTCAATTTTTCCGGATTAAATTTCGCCGGCGAACGATTGATTGCCGCCAGATCAAACCATTCAACTAATTGTTCCTGGCTGAAAATTTCCTCATCTCCGTGTGACCACCCGAGTCGTGCCAGATAGTTGATCAAGGCTTCCGGCAGGTATCCCTGATCCCGGTAATGCATCACGGATACCGCGCCATGCCGTTTAGATAAACGCTCACCATCTGCGCCAAGAATCATCGGTACATGTGCGTATTGTGGAATGATCGCCCCCAGTGCCTTGAGGATATTGATTTGACGAGGAGTATTGTTGACATGATCATCCCCACGGATAACGTGTGTAACACCCATATCAAGATCATCCAGCACCACTCCAAAATTGTAGGTAGGCGTGCCGTCACTTCGCATTAATACCAGATCATCCAGCTCATGATTGGCTACCGCGATCCGCCCCTTAACCAGATCATCAAATACCGCATACCCTTCACGTGGCGTTTTAAAGCGCACTACCGGCGTGACACCAGCTGGCGGAGTCTGCTTGCTATCGCGCCAGCGGCCATCATAACGCGGCTTCAACCCGGCCAAACGCTGCTGTTCACGCAGCGCATCCAGCTCTTCCTTACTGGCATAACAACGATAAGCAAGTCCCTGCTTGAGCAATAGCTCCGCAACTTCCTGGTAGCGACTCAACCGCTGCATCTGGTAATACGGCCCCTCATCATAATCAAGCCCCAGCCAGGCCATCCCATCGAGAATCGCCTGCACAGATTGCTGGGTAGAACGTTCAAGATCAGTATCCTCGATTCTCAGAATAAATTTTCCACCTTGTTTCCGGGCAAACGCCCAGGAAAAAAGCGCAGTGCGTGCACCGCCAATATGCAGGTAACCGGTTGGACTGGGAGCAAAACGTGTTTTTACCATCTGACTAAATATTAGAAGTTGTATACACAACCGTTTACACGGTTGTTTCCATACCAGGAAATCCTTGCTGATTCCTCTGGAGGAAATATTTTTTGAGCTGAAACACAAGAAAACTGGTCACAAAATACTCTTTCTCACAGCCTTTGTTTTTTTGATAATGATGCCATTATGTTACCATGAACGGCGCATTTCCCTGTCTCTCTGGATGGTTCGATTATCTTGGTATCTGCTGATTTCGACCATCAATCCTGCAGGCGTAATCCGCTTATTTGTTTCATTATTCGTCACCCGTTGAATCGGATAACATTAGAAAATGTTTTTTTTCGCACGCTTTCTGGGTTGAGCTGAGGATTGATTTGGTAAACGTTTTTTACGAGGAAGCAGGGGCTCTCAAAGTCGGCAATATCCTGGCTGACAACACCACCTCGCTGCAAATTGAATCCGTCCATGGAAAACGCTCCAAAATCAAGGCTGGAGCGATTTTGCTGCGCTTTGAAAATCCACCCATGCACGAATTCATGCAGCAGGCACAGGAAATGGCTGCTGAGATTGATGTGGATTTTTTATGGGAATGTTGCGAAGAGAACAATGAATTCACTGGGCAGGAACTGGCGAACGATTATTTTGGCCATACGCCCAACCCTGTTGAAATCGCTGCCATCACGATTTTGCTGAACCAGAATCCGATCTATTTCCATAAAAAAGGAACCGGCCGCTACAAAGCCGCCCCCCCGGAAATTTTGCGGGCCGCACTGGCCAGCCGCGAAAAAAAGCGATTGGCCGAGGAAAAACAGGCTAGTTATGTGCAGCAGCTGGTGGCATTCGAGTTACCTGATACATTCAGGCCATTACTGGATGATCTACTGTATAAGCCGGATAAAAATACAATTGAATGGAAAGCACTGGAAGCAGCCTGTGCAGCCACCAGACTGAGTGTCCCCAGATTGCTGGAGCAATGCGGCGCCATTCCTTCAACACATGACTACCATTTCAACCAGTTTTTATATGAACACTTCCCGGAAGGAACCAGCACGGATTCCCTTCCATCTGATTTCCACCGCACGGACCCGGAAGATTTTCCGCTGGCTGAAGTCACGGCGTTCAGTATTGATGATGCTGCCACAACAGAAATCGATGATGCCTTTTCTGTAACGCCGCTAACATTTGGCAGTTTCCGCATTGGAATACATATTGCTACGCCCGCACTGGGTGTTGCACCGGATTCGCTTCTTGATAAATTTGCAGCAAAACGCCTGTCAACGGTTTATCTGCCTGGCCGCAAAATCACCATGCTTCCGGAAAGCGTAATTCAGCATTTCACACTGAGCGAAACACGCCGCCGTCCGGTGCTCTCGTTATATCTGGACGTGGCGGATGATTTTACTGTCACCAACACACTCAGCCGGATAGAAACCATCGAAGTTTCTACCAACTTACGCCTCGATGTACTGGAACAACAGTTTAACGAAATTACCTTGCGTGAAAATCAGGCAAATTATCCTTTCGCTCATGAGTTAAGAGTGCTCTGGGATTTTTCCAACAAAATGGAGAAATTGCGTGGTAAGGATCAAGATATCAATAGTGAGAAAGTGGATTACAGTTTTACTATTGAACAAGATCGTGTTTCTATTTCCGAACGGCGCCGGGGCGCACCCATCGATAAAGTCGTATCAGAACTGATGATTTTTGCCAACGCCGAATGGGGCAAGCAACTCGCAGATGCCGGCTTCGCCGGGATTTATCGTAGCCAGGGAAATGGCAAGGTGAAGATGAGCCTTTCTCCCGCGCCGCATCAGGGACTGGGGGTATCACAATACACCTGGAGCAGCTCCCCTATGCGACGTTATGTGGATCTTATCAATCAGCGTCAGTTGATTGCATTGGTATCGGGTAATCCACCCGCCTATACCCGGGAAGATGATGCGCTGCTGATCGCCATGCGGGATTTTGAAATGGCCTATGCAACCTACGCGGAATTTCAGCGTGGAATGGAACGCTACTGGTGCCTTCGCTGGTTATTGCAGGAAAACATCAATACAACCGGTGCGGTTGTTGTAAAGGAAAATCTGGTTAAACTGGATCGCTTGCCACTGATAGCCCGGGTGCCTTCATTACCCGATCTCTCCCCAGGCACATTCGTTACCATCGGCATTTCGCAGATCGATCTGCTGGATCGCACGCTCCATGCCAGCTTTCTTGGTAAGCGTGAAGACTGATAAATCAATGCAGCACACGGTAGTTCCCGGTTTCCCCATGCAACCCCATCGCAAAATTTCCCTAGCACTACTGATTTCGCTGCTGCTGCATATGGCGATTGTTGCTGGCATATCGCTCAATCCGTCTGCGCAAAAGCATACCAAAATCACCAAATCCATAGATGTGGTGCTGGTCAACAGCAAATCCCAAACCAAACCCGTAGATACCAAGGTATTCGCCCAGACCAATCTGGATGGTGGCGGCAATGTGGCGGAAGATCGCCAGGCCAAAACCCCTCTGCCAGTGCTGCCTGGAGTAAAGCCGATGACAGATCTCACCGTGGCTGCTCAGAAAACAAAACAACTGGAAAGCAAAATCAAAAAACTGCTGACCGTTGCCGAAAGCAAAGCTCATGTCACACAACCTCTTCCGCAGGCAAAACCGGAACAGGATAAACCCAAGCAAAATCAACCTGCCGCCATCAATCCGGACAGCTATAGCGACTTACTGCAGCGCAGCCTCGAGATCGCTCGTTTGGAAGCACAGATCGCAAAAGACCACGAGGCCTATCAGAAACGCCCAAAACGCAGATTTATCGGCGCACGTACACGCGAATATCGCTTTGCCCGCTATCTGGAAGACTGGCGGCTCAAGGTGGAGCGCATCGGCAACCTGAATTACCCGGAAGAAGCCAGAAGAAAAAAACTGTACGGCAGCCTGCAGCTGACCGTAGGTGTGCGCTCTGATGGCAGCCTGGAATCAATCGGGATTGATCGCTCTTCCGGCACCCAGATACTGGATGATGCCGCCATCCGGATTGTCCGACTGGCTGCACGCAACGGATTTGCCCCCTTCCCGCCCGATATCAGCCGGGATACCGATATCCTGCATATTACCCGCACCTGGGTATTCTCTCGCTCGGATAAGCTGCTGAGTGAATAGCAAAATTCTCAGAAATACTTAAAATCAGTCACGATGGATACTTACGCAGTCATTGGCAACCCGATCACACACAGCAAATCACCGTTTATTCATACCCAGTTTGCGCAGCAGACCGGACGCAGCATGTGCTATACCACCCTGCTGGCACCACTGGATGGATTTGAACGCACCGTCACCACTTTTCGCGAAAATGGTGGCATAGGCTTAAACATCACTGTTCCCTTTAAATTTGAGGCCTACGCACTGGCTACACGGTTGACGGATCGCGCCCGTGCCGCGCATGCAGTTAATACTTTCAGATTCGAGCAGGAGAATGAAATACTCGGCGACAATACCGATGGTGTGGGTCTGGTGCGCGATATTACAATCAATCTGGATTTTGCTTTGCCAGGCAAACATGTTCTGCTAATGGGCGCCGGTGGCGCTGCCAGTGGTGTCATTCTGCCGCTGCTGCAACAAAAACCTGGCCTGCTGGCTATCGCCAACCGCACGCCTGACAAAGCAATCGCCTTGCAGCAGCAATTTGTGAACCATGGAAATATTACTGGCGGACATTATCAGGATTTTATCGGGCAACAATTCGATCTCATTATCAATGCCACTTCAGCCAGTCTGCACAATGCACTCCCTCCCATTCCCGCAGATTTGTTCCATGGTACTGCGCTTGTCTACGACATGCTGTACAGCAGCAAGTTGACACCATTTCTGGAATTTGCCAGCACGCAAGGGGTTACTAATCTGGTTGACGGCACCGGTATGCTGGTCGAACAAGCCGCCGAATCCTTTCTGCTTTGGCACGGTATCCGTCCTGAAACACAGAACGTCATCCGACAACTCAGAGATGAATTGCACCTCCATGCCTCGTGAAACTGACCAAAACATCCCGACCAACCACACCCCAACCAGGATTGATCAGCACCTGGCTGTTACGCCCATTACTGCTGCTCCTGGCAATTGCATTACTGTATCAATCCTGGTTTCTGCTACACATCATCTACTGGCGTACTTACCACCCAACCACCAGCGCATTCATGCAAGATCGCCTGGAAACCATGCACCGACAGAATCCGGCTGCAAAATTACAGCATCGCTGGGTAGATTACGAACAGATTTCCAATCATCTTAAACGGGCAGTCATCGCCACTGAAGATGCCCGTTTTATGCAACACCAGGGATTTGACTACAAGGCAATTGAAGTAGCCTGGAAAAAAAACCTGAAACAACGCAAACTGGCTGCTGGCGGCTCAACCATCAGCCAGCAGCTTGCTAAAAATTTGTTTTTATCGAGCGAAAAAACCGTATGGCGTAAATTACAGGAAACCCTCATCACACTGATACTGGAAGAATTTCTGAGCAAACGGCGTATTCTGGAAATTTACCTGAATGTCATTGAATGGGGAGAAGGTGTATTCGGCATTGAAGCCGCAGCGCGCCACTATTTTGGAATACCTGCGTCATCTCTCGCACCTGAACAATCCGCCTGGCTGGCGTCAATCATCTCCAACCCGCGTTTTTATGATACGCATCGCCAATCACCCAGATTGCTCAAAAAAGCCCGGATCATTCTGTCACGCCTGCCGACAGCAAAAATCCCGTAAAAAACAGAAACAAACATGAACAAGGCTGAACGAATAACCTCGTCTGATATGAAACATACATACCGATACCTGCTATGGTTGCTGCTTCCATGCTTGCTCCCCGTACTTCAAGGTTGTCTGTCACCGATTACGCTGCAGCATGCAGTCAGTGCCTACGACGACACCATCACAGATGCCATTTCCAGACAGCTGTTGACAAACATCGCCCGTGCCCAACACCATCAACCAATTCATTTTACTGGCATCTCAAACGTGGCAGCCACCTTCGATTTTCGTTTCAATGCCGGTGCCACACCTGCATTGGGTGGATTGGCTGGAAATACGCTGATGCCGATATTCGGCGGCAGTATTGCAGAGAACCCAACGATCAGCATCGTTCCAATCGAAGGTGAAGAATTCACCTGGCGGCTGCTAACACCTTTCCGGCAGAACAAGTTCATGCTGCTTTTTCGCCAACGTTTCGATGTCGATCTGTTATTACGGCTGATGGCTCAGGAAGTGCGTATCCAGGAGGGTTTGTCTCAGAAAACATATCGCAACAGATCTCCCTTTCCAGCAGACTACGAGATGTTCCGCAAAGTAGTATTGCATCTATCGGCAATCCAGGATCAAAACCAGCTTCATGCCGAACCTCTAAACATAGAATACAACTGGACCCTGCCTGCAGCATCGGTATCTGCCGAAGGCTTTCAAACACTGGAAAAGGAGTTTTCCATCTATCATGATCAGCAAAAGGGACTGTTTACTCTTCGTCAGAAAAAGCAGGGGCCGATCCTCATTACCAACTATGATCCAGAAATGCTATCCGAAACAGAGCGTGTGCAATTGAATGAAGAAGCAAAGCAGTAGGATCCCACTGATGTTGCATTTGACATTCGTCCTGGCGGAGCGGGGGGAGAATGGCCCATGAAAGGTGCCTTCCGGTTGCGAAGCTTTCATGCAATCATTAATTTTCTCGGTAGTTCACTGGACGATGAACCAGAATACCAAGTGGAAAAGGATCCACGCACTCCCCCCATCCTCCGTAACGAAAATCCTGATGCCACGATGGCTCTTCTTGTGACAGACAGCTCACTACCGAATACTGATCTGTCAATCCGGTCACACGGCAAATACTACGCAGTAAATAACCAGGAATCGCATACTCGGTGGAACCGTAATGCTTTTCAGATGCTGTATCTGCTGTTCCAAATGACCGTAACAGGTCTACCGCATACCAACGTTCCCGGTATCACTATTGCCAAATAATCAAAGATATTCGATATCTCTATCCGTCAATCTTACAGCTGGGATTCGGGTTATCGCTGGTGTCTACCATACCCAGAACGTTAATGCTTATGAGATAGCAGCTTCAAGCAGTGAGTGAAGAGATTTCACAGCGTTGCAACAAGGTATCTGAAAAACTATTGGGATGGCCGAAAGCGGCGGGAACGCCGGGGCAAATACAACTCATCTATCGCTGGATACGGAACGCTCTCGAATAAGAAAATCAGTTCCGACTATTAATGTATAACCAAATCAAAGGTAGTAAGGCCGCTGTTGATGCCAAATATTTTCTCGATATTTTGCACAGGTTTACGCCATCAAGATCCAGAAGACCCTCACTAATAATAAGAAGTTTACCGATTCATTCTTTGCAGAATGCATAAAAACCCATAAACAATCATAGGCTTGGTCATTGTGCCATTAGATCAGCCGCCGCAATCGGTATTGAAGCCAAAGACACCATTTCAGACCATGCTGGATTGGTACGAAAAACAGCTCAATTTATTTCATGAAAAACCAGTTAATCGCCGGGATAAGATACTTTCTCCATTTCGGACCGGCATAACAAGAGTGAGTATCCATTTTTATCAGGTTATCCCGGCTATTATCTACAATAGAGGTAGTAAGCTTTGTGTGCTAGCGTACATATTAAGTACATTCTTTCTGATAATCTAATTTAAAAATAAAGATTAAATTAGAAAAAATAGCACGAGGTGCTTCTTGCTCGACAGGTTCTCAGACATTCAGATTGAATGTCGTACCGAAGAAGGTAGTAAAACAGGTACCCCCTTAATCTAAAAAATCGAGAGGGTGTTCAGCTTTCTTTATTAATTACTCAGGAGAGCCTTGCCATGACGCAACTTAACAACCATTTTTTCACATTCTTCTTAACTCTCCTAATGGTTTCTTTGCTGGGTTGCGCATCGACAGCAAAACAATCGGGAACCGGAGAGTATCTTGATGATACTGTCATCACCACAAAGGTCAAAGCAGCAATTTTCAATGAACCTATCCTAAAATCTGCTGAAATCAATGTTGAAACCTTTAAAGGTGTTGTTCAATTGAGTGGCTTCGTTAGTTCGCAAGTTCATGCCAACAGAGCGGTCGAAATTGCACGCAGTGTTGGGGGTGTAAAATCTGTCAAGAATGATATGAGAATCAAATAACGACAGATCACTGTGCTGGTTAACCAGCACTCATTCTGAACTGTAGCCAGATGCAGGAAAATAAATGTTGGGTAACAGACGTTCGGCTTCTTTTTTGACGATGGCATAACATTCGCAGCTCAATTCCTCAAGTTTGGGTCGATCCAATACCTTGATATGTCCGCGGCTGTATTCGATCACTCCCAGTTTCTGTAGTTTTCCGGCGGCTTCGGTAACGCCTTCACGGCGCACCCCAAGCATATTGGCGATCAACTCCTGAGTCATCGTCAACTGGTTATCTGGCAAACGATCCATCAAAAGCAGAAGCAAGCGACAGAGTTGTTGGTCTATCGAATGGTGACGATTGCAGACCGCTGTCTGGGCCGTTTGCGTAATTAAGGCCTGCGTATAACGCAGCATCAGATGTAATAATTCACCGTGGCGATCGAACTCATCCTTGAGCCGCTTCCCTAGTAGCCGGTAAGCGTAACCAGCGCATTGCACGATCCCCCGGCTCGGGGTGCTTTCACCTCCCATAAATGAAGCGACACTAATGAGACCATCGTTACCCACCATCAAGATTTCTGCCGATGCGCCACTTTCCATCACATAAAGCAGCGATATGATGGCGTCGGTCGGAAAATAGGCATGACACAAAGTATCCCCTGATTCGTACAAGACTTTACCAAGCGGCAGTGAGACCAGTTCGAGATGAGGAAATATACGGTCCTGAACTTCGGCCGGCAACGCAGCTAATAGATGGTTTTGTTGCGGAGTAGGTAATACAGACATATCAGTCTCCGATTATATAGTGTGATCACGAGATAAACGTTATGAGATGCTTGTTTACGAAGAAAATATTATATGGGATAAGCATATTTTGGGCACGATATTCTGGACAAGATTTGAAAATTATTGAAGTCGTATTCGTCTGGTTGAGAGGGGTCTGGTTGAGAGGGAAGTTTGAGGTGGCAAGACACGAGATAATCACCAATTTATTGAGGAAATTTTCTGAATGATTCGCATGGGTGCCTCGTGATGCAACTTGCCACTGAATTATGGAGATTGGGGCACACTCATCGATGTTTTATCCACTAGCGTGATAAAGGGGTATAGGAAAAATAATGATTTTCATTATGTACGGTATCGTACATACAATGTTTAGTATCGTCATTAAAATGACAAATATGGGGTATTAGTCCCATATTCAATGGGGTAGCCCAGTGAATACAACTAAAACAAAATTGGAGACATAATGATGAAACATACCTACCTTTTAATACTTATGATGACTGCAACAATTCTGGCATTACCCGCCTGTGACCAAACTAAAACAGGTACTGAAAAAGTAGTAGATAATGTTAACGATGCGCTTGACCGGAGACCCGGAGAGAAAGTTCTTGATGCTGCTGAAGATGCGGGTGATGCGGCTAAAGATGCGGGGGATACGCTCAAAGATAACGTTAACGATGCGCTTGATCAAAGACCTGGGGAGAAAGCTCTTGATGCCGCCGAAGATGCAGGTGATAAGCTTGAAGATGCCGGCAAAGAAATTAAGGAAAGCGTTAAAGATGCATACTGATCAGTATGCATCTTAATTATCCAACATTTTCCTGATCTTCAGTATTGCAGATACTAAGCCATTTTAAGCGGATTATCCCAGTTGTTGATAAAACCAGAGGAGAAACTCGTGGACTATACAGGATTAATAATTTTTATCGCAATCGGTGCAATCGCGGGCTGGTTAGCTGGGATATTGATGAAAGGAAGGGGCTTTGGTCTCATGGGCAATATCATTATTGGCATTGTTGGTGCCATTGCAGGTGGTCTCTTGTTCGGTCTATTGGGGCTCATCGGTTCAATAGTGACCGCTATAGTCGGATCCGCAGTATTATTATTTCTAGCCTGGGTTATCACGAAGTCTAAGAATCCATCCTGAATTGATTAACATAGGAGAGACATTATGAGCACGAAAGAAGCATACAAACAAAAGATAGAAGCCGAAATTGAGTTGGCACAGGCCAAATTGGCAGAACTGAGGGCTGAAGCGAAGAGTTCTGCAGCTGATACCCGCATAAAATATGATAAGCAGATAGGAGAACTTGAGCAAAAGGTTGATACTGCGAAGGCTAAGATGGGGGAACTGGCTGAGGCCAGCGAGGATGCGTGGGAGGATCTTAAGGATAGCGCAGAGGATGCTTGGGATTCGCTAAGTAGTGCTGTCCGAGATGCAGCCGCAAAGTTAAAAGACAAGTTTAAAGGTTAGATGTTATTAGCCTTGTAAAAACCGTCCCACGCTAATATGCGCATCAATTAGCGTGGGTATCGCAAATGTCTAACAACCTCCATCCATGAAATATACCAAAAGGCCTACCTCCAGCCGACGAAAATCAGGCTTGAGTACTTCCTGGAAGCAGTGTCGTTCGTCCATCAAGTCGTTTTCCAGTGTCGTTCGTCCATCAAGTCGTTTTCTTCACCTATATAAACTACGTAGGTTGAAACATCGTGAGCATATTGCTCGCAGTACCCGAACGTGAGCAATCTCTGGGAGAAGAGATCGCGAACAGCATCAGCCACGGTATAGGACTGGTCGCAGCACTGATAGCAACCCCATTTCTTATTATGCGTGCGGTGCAGTACGCAGATACAGGCTTTATCATTGGTGCGAGTTTTTTTGCAGCAACGATGATCCTGCTGTATCTCGCTTCTA
Organism: Nitrosomonas eutropha; assembly: GCF_003201195.1. Taxonomy (GTDB): domain Bacteria; phylum Pseudomonadota; class Gammaproteobacteria; order Burkholderiales; family Nitrosomonadaceae; genus Nitrosomonas; species Nitrosomonas eutropha. The sequence goes on from NZ_QICQ01000012.1 coordinate 75,482, forward strand.
CCCTCTATCATGCTTTGCCGCAAGGCAAGGCTAAGCGTGTATTTAAGATTATCGAACATTCTGCGATCTATCTCCTCATCGCTGGTACCTACACGCCGTTCACGCTGGGTGTGCTTCGTGGTCCATGGGGATGGACACTCTTTGGGATCGTCTGGGGGCTCGCCGCAATCGGAGTAACATTGAAAGCATTCGATAAGATGCACAACCCCATTATCACCACCAGTCTTTATCTGCTTATGGGGTGGCTCATTCTCATCGCAATTTACCCGTTGTACACCCGCATACCTGTATCCGGCTTACTATGGTTGATTGCAGGAGGGGTGACTTATACGATCGGCGTATTCTTTTTTGCGACCGACTCACGTTTTCGATACGGTCACTTCATCTGGCATTTGTTTGTAATGGTGGGTACTGTCTGCCACTACTTTGCAGTCCTCTGGTATGCAGCTCCCTAGCAGTATGGTTTTTCCAGATAGAGCTTCCCACCAGGCCTAATTTTTCCTGGTATCGATTCATTCCCACATTACGTTACAACCTGCCTTTGCTGCGGCAGTCAGTAACTCAATTAGAGGCAGTCCTCGATTAATCATGCTTACCACCGGCTCATTTGTATCTTCATCCTTATTCTCGACTGGTGGCGAGATTTCTTTTTGTATATTTAAAGCAGTTGTTAACCAATGCAGTGCTTGAGGAACATCTGCTGCCAGAATAGCGCCCGGTACGGTTTCACTGTGCCCCATCATTTTCAACATGGTTAGCGCGTCTTCTCCAAACATGGTGATATCAGCATAGCTATCGGTTTTGAATGTCACGAGCATGCATTTCTCCTTGATAGGTAATGGATCGATTGTGATTAATTTACTTTTTCAATACCGCATTCCGTTTTCCGGTAATTGTGTAGATATTCGCTTCCTCTCACTTGCTAAATGAGTAGTCTCTTCTTGTGAATACTGATGATAATTTTATCCTCGTCAGAGCTCTAGGTGTTTAGTCCCACGGTGTGCTGGAATGGGTCAAAGATAAAACGATCTGGCTCATTTTTCCAGATTTTGCAGATGTATTCATAGGGTGTTAGGCCTTTGAGAGCTTTTAGTCTTTTGGCGAAGTTATAAGCCATCACAAAGCGATGGAGATGGGCCTTCAACTGATCGTGTGAGTCGTAATAATACCGTTT
>NZ_QICQ01000013.1 GCF_003201195.1 Nitrosomonas eutropha
TTCTCATACTCCCAGAGATTTTGAACAGGTTCTCAGGCCCTATACTCTAGCTTTATCATTTGTTTCCAAATCTCACGAAAAGGAAAAGACTTTTTATTTTTAAGAAGATAAAGGGTATATATTTGATAATATTCCTCGATTCTTTACCTCTTGCGGGGGACACATTCTGATTGTGTGTGAGACAGCTGTCTACCGAGTGATCCGGTAAATTTACAGCTGGGATAATCTTGATGTGGTAGATCACGTGGTTGCCATTTGTGGATTACAGGAGAGCGTTGACTGTGGTGTTGAGTAGGGCAGAGAAACTGTTGTGTATCGTTCTGATGCTGATGCTTACTGCTTGTGGTAAGCAGGAAGAGGTTATAAAAATAGCTAACCCGCCAGCAGTCAGTGTAGCTACGGCCAGGAATGTGTCTATAGAAGTACGAGAGGAATCCATTGGTTCACTGGAGGGCATAATGGATCCCACGATCGCGGCGGAAGTATCTGGGCGTGTCCTTAAAGTATTGGTGCGCCAGGGGCAACATGTGAAAAAAGGACAGGAAATTGCTTTGTTGGATCCGGCGGATCATCAGCTGCTACGACGTGAAGCGCTCAGCGAGGTGGCAAGACTGGAGGCGTTGCTGGAAAACCAACAGCGTTCAGTCGAACGTAATACCCGGCTGGTAGAACGAAATTTTATTTCCCAGATCGTGTTGGATGATGTCAAGACTCAGGAAATAGCATTGCGCCGGCAGCTGGAAGGAGCGAAATCCCGTCTGGCCACAATTGAACATAATAAATCTAAGACACGCCTGTTTTCGCCAATGGATGGAAAAATTGAATCCCAGACCGTTGTTGAGGGAGACTATGTCAAGGTTGGCGATCCGTTGCTACAAATTATCAGTAATCAGCATTTGCGTGCACATCTGCCATTCCCGGAAAGTATTGCTTCATATATCAGACCGAATCTTGAAGTTAGGCTGAGCACACCTACCTCTGATACTGAAATTATTTCCCATATCAGGGAATTGAAGCCTGCAATTGGTGTTAGCAATCGGGCGATTGATGCACTTGTCTATATTGAGAACCAGCCTGGTTGGCACGCGGGTGCAAGCGTTAGTGGTGTGGTCATCCTTGGCGTGCGTGAGAATGTAGTGGTTGTGCCGGAGCAGAGTGTAGTGCTCAGGCCGGCAGGCCAGGTGGTTTATGCTATCAATGGCGAGCAGGTTGAACAGCGTGTCGTGCGAACCGGATTAAATCAGGATGGAATGGTTGAAATCATTGATGGCGTACAAGCAGGTGAGCAGATAGTGCTGGATGGTGCAGCTTTTCTTACCGACGGCACCAAGGTCACTATACAAAGGGAAATACTGGGGCAAGCGAATTCATGACGCTGCCAGAGCTGTCGATCAAGCGCCATGTGCTGGCGTGGATGGTTTCAGGATTACTGGTATTGCTAGGTGTTATCAGTTATCAGCGAATTGGAATGGATCGCTGGCCATATATCGAATTTCCAGTCATTTCGGTAACTACGACACTGGCTGGAGCAAACCCTGATATTGTTGATGCCAGTATTACCGGCATTATTGAAACCGCCATTAATACCATTCCCGGTATTGAACATGTGCAATCCAGCTCTTCTCCGAGTGTCTCAACGACAACAATCACCTTCGTTCTGGATAAGAATATTGATGTTGCCTATAACGAGGTGCAGGCAAATATCAGCCAGATTCTGAAACGTTTGCCAGATGATACCGACCCGCCAATCGTACGCAAAATCGAAACTAACGCACAGCCTGTGATGTGGCTGTCGCTGCAGGGTGATCGGACTTTACAGCAACTTAATCTGTATGGATTTAATGTCATCAAGAAAAAACTGGAAACCATTGATGGTGTCGGTGAGGTTCGTCTGGGAGGGCGGCGAGATCGCACGATACGAATCAATGTTTTGCCCGAGCGTATGGCTACCTATAACCTGGCTGCCAGCGATGTCATCAATGCTTTTCGGCGCGAGCATATTCAGCTACCGGGTGGCTTCCTGACAGGTAAAAACACGGAGAGATTAATCAAGCTGGATTTAGAGTTTCATAATCTAAAAGATGTGGGCAATCTGATCGTAGCTTACCGTGAAGGTGCTCCGATCAGATTGAAGGAAATTGCAGAGATTGCGGATGATCTGGCTGATTACCGCCAAGTGGCCCGATTCAATGGGCTACCCTCGCTAGGACTGGGAATTGTCAAGGTTTCAAATGCCAACACGGTTGCTATTATCGATGAAGTTGAGCGCCGGCTGGCAGAAGATATCAATCCGAGCTTGCCGCCCGGGATGCGTATCAGTATTTCTTCCAGTGATGCGATTTTTATCAAGGAGCTGGTATATGCACTGCAGGAACATCTAGTCGAAGGTACCTTGCTAGCTGCGCTGATCGTCTGGTTGTTTCTGCGTTCAGTGCGTTCAACGCTGATTATTGCGACTGCAATTCCGGTATCACTGATGGGTGCCATTGCTGTCATGTATTTCTCGGGTTTTACTTTTAACACCATGACGTTGCTGGCTTTGCTGTTGCTGATCGGGGTGGTGGTGGATGATGCCATCGTGGTGTTGGAGAATATTTTCCGGCATATGAGTCGCGATCAGGCAAGGCACGGTAAAGTGGATGTGGTGGCTGCCTCGATTAGAGGCAGTCACGAAGTGGTATTCGCTGTCATGGCAGCTACGCTGGCGCTGGTATGTATCTTTGCACCAGTAATCTTTATGGAAGGTATCATCGGCAAATTCTTCAAGTCATTTGCTGTGGTTGTTACCTTTGGTGTGCTGATTTCCCTGCTTGTTTCATTAACGCTGACACCTATGCTGTGTTCACGTTATTTGCGTGTCGATCGGAAACATGGTCGTCTCTATTATTGGCTGGATAACTGGTTTGATCGTATGGATCAGCGTTATGTTTTGCTGCTGACGTTTTCCATACAGCATCGTTGGAAAGTCATTGTGCTTACCATCATAATGGTATTGAGCAGTATTTTCTTCTTTGGGAAAGTAGATAAGGAATTTTCTCCAGAAACGGATGAAGGTGTATTTACAATAACGTTCAGAACGCCACTTGGTTCAAGTATTGACTATACCGATTCCCGCCTCAGGTTGATCGAGCGTGTGTTGGCAACGTATCCCTCAGAGGTTATCAGTTATTTTGGAATGATTGGGGCCGGGCAGGATGGCCAGGTGAATAAAGGGTTTGTCAATGTACGCTTGTATGATCGAAACGCCCGTAATATGAGCCAGAAGGTGTTGATGCGTGAACTGAGAGAACATTTCGATAAAATTCCTGGCGTCCGGGCGTTTCCTGCCCCGATTTCCATTGTGCGTGGCCAACGCTCAGAAAAATTACAATTTAATTTGACTGGCTCCAATCTGCAGAAAGTGGGGCGTCTGGCTAAGGAAATGCAGCTACGGTTGGGAAGAATTCCAGGGATGGGCAAGGTTGATCTTGATCTTGATCTTGATTTGCCGCAGCTGATCGTGAATATAGACCGGACACGTGCTGCCAGTCTCGGTATATCTGCAACCGATATTGCCACGGCAATCAATATGTTTACCGGTGGTGTTGACGTGGCCAGATTCAACGATGATCCCGGGGATGGGCAACGCTATGAGATCCGGATTAAAGGTAAGGAAGATCGGTTTAGCCAGTTGGACGATCTGAAAAAGATTTATCTGAGAAGTAACGGGAATGAGCTGGTAAGACTGGATGCGGTTGCTGAATTTCGGGATACCCTGGGTGCCGCGTTAATCGGGCGCTTTGATCTGCAATATGCGGCGATGTTCTATATCAACCCTATACTGCCGCTGGATAAAGCAACCGATAGTGTATTTCAGCAGGCTACTGAATTATTGCCGCCGGGTTATACGGTAAAACTTACCGGGCAGGCGGAAGAATTGGCCAAGACGATGAAGAGTACCGTATTTATTTTTACGCTTGCACTGATTTTGCTTTACATGGTGCTGGCCAGTCAGTTCAATTCCTTTCTGCAGCCGCTTATCATTATGGTGGCACAGCCACTTGCCATTATTGGCGGTATTTTTGCCTTGTGGCTGACGGGCAATTCACTCAACATCTTTTCTATGATCGGGCTGGTGTTGCTGATCGGCCTGGTGGCAAAAAATTCCATCCTGTTGATTGATCTAACTAATCAACTGCGTGAACAGGGCAAGTCTATTGATGCAGCTCTTAAGGAGGCCTGTCCGATCCGGCTGCGGCCAGTGCTGATGACCTCGTTGACTGTCATCCTCGCACTGCTGCCGGCAGCGATGGGGCTGGGGGCCGGTGCTGAAACCAATCGCCCGCTTGCTGTTGCAGTTATCGGGGGCATGGTTTCCTCAACACTGCTTACATTAGTGGTGGTGCCGGCCGTTTATTCCCTGGTGATGCAGACAGTGGATAAATTGCATCTCTCCCGGCGTGCCTCCACTGAATGAGTTGAGGTTAAGGTTGCTTTTCCAGAATGCGGTAACCCCAGGCAGGCAGGTCAACAAAAAGCTGAGTAATATTTTCTATCCGAACTGGTAACGATTCACTCGGATTCATCAGATCATGCCAGCTCCCGGTACTTTCTTTTGGTTGTAAATCAGCAAACTCCACTAGACATTGGCCCGGATGGGGTGCGTAGTTGACGATGATTAGCAGAGAGTCACTGTTTTCTCCCTGCCAGCGGTATGCGATGAAATTATTCCAAGTCCCATTCTCTTTCTGGGCCGGCAAGCATTCCAGCAATACCCAGTTTCCCTGTCGTAACACCGGATTTTTCAGAATCTGCAGTAGCTGTTGATAAAAGTGACTGAGTCTGGAGTCTGTCGGCTCAACCGGACTTCTGCATAAGTGAATCGGGATATGTACCCGCTTGCCTTCCAGTTGTCCAGCCTGAAAAAAACGCATCCCTGGTGCCAGATAATTGATCATGGCTGCTGCTTCATGCACAGTCGGTGGAAAAACAGTTGCCGCGCGCTGCTCATCGTGATTCTCCAAGAACCGGGCGAGTTTGCGCTGATAAGTGATATCTGCTGTGAGATGGTCGTGCACAGGTTTGGGAACTTGGCTAAGTAGCCGATCATATAATCGTTTGTCGTAAGTGTAATCAAATCCTTGCTGCTGCAGCATCCATTCCAGATCCCAGTACACTTCAGCCAGAAAAAGGAAACCCGGAAATTGTTTGCGGACTGCCTGAATGGTGGCAGGCCAGAAGGAGGTAATAGAGCGCTGCCAAGTACGTTCAAAAATTTGCGGTAACAACAGCATGGCCATATCACAACGTACGCCGTCGCACAGCTTGGCAATGTTTAGCAGTTCTACTTGCATCGCCTGTTGTACGGCAGGATTGCTGTAATCCAGTTGTAGGGTATCTGGCCAGCCATCAAAGTAAGGGTCACGGCCATAGGCAAAAATTCGCTGATCTTTGCCAGATGAATTCGATACAAGTGCAACATAGTTTTGTGGATTGCGCTGTAAATCCTCCCGTGTCCCGTTGATATAGAACTCGGGGTGTGTCTGCATCCAGGGATGATCCAGTGCGGTGTGATTAGGAACGAAATCGAGCATGAGGCGCAATCCGCGTTCATTGAGTTTGTGGCGCAGGTGCTGCAGCGCCTTGTTTCCTCCCAGTCTGTCGGCCACCTGATAACGGGTAATGGCAAAGCAGGAACCGCAAATATCTGTCTCGGATAGATCCGGTAAGCAGGTGGCCTTAAAGCTTTTCTGCCAACCAGGCTGTGTACGTGAAACACGCTGGCCAGCTTTTCCGGTTTCCCATACGCCAAGCAGCCATACCCAGTCAAACCCCAGTTCAGCTAACCGATCCCATTCACTATCAGGCCAATCATTCAGTGGGGGAGGTGAGATAGCAGCGCGTGAAAGCTCGTACTGTCTGATGCGGGCGTTGAGCTGATACAGCAGGGGATAGGAAGGGATGGTCATAGAATATTTCTAATTTTCATCAATTTTCGGGAGAGCCAGTAGCATACCGATCAATAGTTTGCCCTTCGGCTGCAACGATAAATTACCAAGCATTCATTATGCATAATTCTTGAAAAGAATCTAACTATGTGTCTGGAAATATTTGAGCACTATATTTCTTTACTGATGCTTGTGCCCGGCCTTAGCCAATAATTTATCCAGTACAGAAACGGGCAAGATGCGCTTGAGAAGGCCAAACATGTGGGTCGGAAAGGTAACGTAATAGCGGGCATCAGGGGTACGTGATTCAAGTATACAGATCACCTTTTTCAATACGGCTTCTGGAGGCAGAGTGAAAGGGACAGTGGGTCCCTGCTTGTTCAGCCGGTCCTGAACAATGAGGTATTTCTCGCGGTGAATACTGTGCTCGATATCGATGTAGCGTTCAAACGCCTTCATTGCGTTGGCACGGAATTTCGTGGCAATTGGCCCTGGTTCGATCAGGCTGACAAAAATATTGCTCCCTCTCAGTTCCAGCCGTAAGGTATCGCTCCAGCCTTCGACTGCAAATTTGGAGGCGTTGTACGCGCCACGGAACGGCATGGCAGCAAAGCCAAGTATGGAGCTGTTTTGTATGATACGACCCTGTTCCTGCTTGCGCATGACGGGCAAGATCAGATTGGTCAGCTCCACCCAACCAAAAAAATTGGTTTCAAATTGGGCGCGCATGGCTTCCCGACTGAGATCTTCAACCGCCCCAGGCAGGCCATATGCACCATTGTTAAATAATGCATACAATTGGCCATTGCTGCGATTCAGGGTTTCTTCAACTGCGCGTTGAATTGAGCTGGAATCGTTCAGATCAAGTTGGAAACTTTCTAATCCCTCAGCAAGCAACATGTCCACACTTTCCTGCCTGCGGGCGGTGGCAAAAACACGGTAACCGCGCGTCTGCAATTCATGCGCAACGCAATAGCCAATGCCGCTGGAGCAACCGGTAATCAATATGGATTTTTTCATAAGCTGGATTTGAGCGATATTAAAATAAAAGAGGGAGTATGAGCAGCATCTGGGTGATGATCAATTTACGCTGCGGGTTGTCCGAAGTTCCCTAAAGTTCATTCTGAATACGCTTATACCCTTGTACAAGGGTATTTTGTTGGTTCTGGCGACATCCTCAGAAAATTTTGATGCTTGGGGGGTTACTTTTTTGATGGAAGCCAGGTCGGTTTTTGGCCTGATGCGTTGTGTGGAAGGAACATAAAAGCCTGGTGGCAGATCGCAGCTATCAACGACTGAATTGTGGCGAACGACACATCCTTCACCGATTGTGCAGTTGAACAGTACACTGTTAAATCCAATGAACACTCCGGGGCCGACAGTACAAGGCCCGTGTACAATTGCCCGGTGGGCGATTGAGGTGCGCTCCCTGATAGTAACTGCTGCACCCAATTTGGAGTGAATGACTACGCCATCCTGAATATTGGAATGCGCACCTATTGTAATGGGTTCCATATTTCCGGCTTCATCCACCTCATCCGCCCGAATGACAACGTATGGCCCGATAAACGCATTTTCGTGTACGACAACACGTCCACAGAGAATGGCAGTGGGATCAACAAAAGCACTTTCGTGGACGATCGGCTGATCACCCGTGGGGTTTTTTCTAATCATGATAATTTCTGAGTAGCATTATAAATAGCGATGGATATCTATGACTATGGTATAAAAACGATTGATGGGCAGAATAAACTGCTCAGCGATTATAAGGGTAAAGTCTTGCTGATAGTGAACACGGCCAGTAAATGTGGTTTTACACCTCAGTATCAGAGTTTGGAAGCGTTATATCGACGATACAAGGATCAGGGGCTGGTTGTACTTGCTTTTCCCTGTAACCAATTTGGCCGCCAGGAACCGGGTAATGAACGTGAAATTCAGGAATTTTGCTCATCCGGTTACAACATCAGCTTTCCTTTATTTGCAAAGATTGAGGTGAATGGTACCAATACCCATCCGCTCTACCAATATCTGAAGAATGAAAAACCTGGTGTGCTGGGTTCCAAGGGTATCAAATGGAATTTCACCAAGTTTCTGGTAGATAGAACCGGGAAAGTGGTTAAACGTTATGCGCCAGTTGATAAGCCGGAATCTCTGGTTGGAGATATCGAACAGTTGCTCTAATTTTATTGAATGTTTGTCGTGTATGAATCTGGTTTCATCTCTTGATATTGATTTTTCAGCTCCCTCTGCTGAAGTGGCGCGTTCCCTGATAGGCGTGACGCTTATGCTGAATGGTGTAGGTGGTCGGATTGTGGAGGTGGAGGCTTATGATCATGAGGATCCTGCCTCACATTGTTTTGGTGGAATAACGCCGCGCAATCAGGTGATGTTCGGGCCACCGTGCCATGCGTATGTCTATCGCTCTTACGGCATACATTGGTGCTTCAATATTGTGTGCTGTCCGCCAGGCCATGGTGCCGGGGTGCTGATCCGCGCACTGGAGCCGCTGGCAGGAGGATTGGATGTTATGCGGAAACGACGCGGGCTGGATAATGTACGTTTGCTCTGCGCAGGCCCCGGGCGGCTTTGTCAGGCGCTCGGAATTACTATGGCGCATAGTGGCATGCCGGTTGATATTCCTCCGTTTCAGCTTCTGCCGGCCACAACTCCGGTAACAGTTATTACCGGGCCGCGTATTGGTATCTCCAGGGCAAAAGAAATACCCTGGCGTTTTGGGTTGGCTGGGTCGCGCTTTCTAAGTCGTCCATTTCGCTGAATTTCTGCAGAAGCGAGTAAGTCGAGTCCTTGTCAGTAAGGGCTGATGTGGTTTGTGATAACCCGGAAGCTGGAAGTGTGTTTCTGAAATTATTGGCTTGATTTTTATACTTAATAGCGCTGCTGGAGAAAATAAAGTAGATATTCTTTATTTCCTCCAAGGCTTGTCGGCGTGGTTTGCTTTAGGTTTTTTCTACAATGTGGCGCAAAAGATCAGTTGAAGTAAGGATACCCCACGGCTGGTTCCCTTCTACTCTGACAATAAGACTGTTGATTTTGTTATCCAGCATTGTCCGGATAGCGGTATTAATTTCGGCGGAAGGTTCGATTACGATGGGTGCATCACTCATGAGATCCTTGACAAGATGTTCGGCTTTAACATCATTTGAGTCATGTCTGGCCATTGATAGATCTCTGTCACTCAATACGCCAACCAGTTTTCCACCATCCAGTACGGGGAGATGATGGCAGGCACATTCTTTCATTATCTCCAGGGCTTTTTCCACTGAAATATCGAAGCCTATGGTTTGAGGCATAGGCGTCATCAGATCACGAACTTGTGTCATTTTCTGCCTCGTAATATCTCAATCAGAACATCCAGTGCATCAGTTACTGTGAATATACCCTGCAGATCTCCCTTTTCATCTGCCACCAGAACGCTGCCGATTTTTTTCTCTGACATTTCCAGAATCACATCCTCGATGGAGGTGTTGCCCTGAAAAGTCACGGGATCGGACGTCATTAGATCATCTGCTCGGACCAGGAACTTTTCACGGGCACTCAATGCCGAAACGATTCTGAGATCCCGATCGCTGACGATGCCCGTGATTTTTCCATTCGACATGATGGGAATGTGGCGCACCTTGAGATTCTTGACGATATCCAGTAACTCCTCAATTGAGCTATCCTCGCGCGCGGTGACCGGATAGGGGGTGGTAAATTCCTGAATCGGCAGTTCCAGTTTTGTACTCATAAGCATCTCCATATGCGTAAACTGGTCTGAGTTATACCAGATCACTAAGTATTAGGGAATCTTGTCCGAGAGAAATAGCAATCAGTTTCTTCGGCTGTTTATTTTCTCGGTAGGGCTTTCTTCATTCGTTGCGCAGGTTTGGGTTTGCGTTTTGGTTTAAAGCCAGACTTGGATATGCTCAAAGCCGTGGTCTCGACGTTTTTTTTATCCGGGTTGATCCGGTATATAATCAAAATCTTACCGATCTGCTTGATAGGTGCGGCATTTAGAGAAAGGCAAATTTTCTCCAGCAAAGAAGTTCTCTGGTCCCGGTCGCCTTCAAGCACTTTAATCTTGATAAGCTCATGCTTCAAAAGACTCCGATCGAGCTCACTAATAATACTTTCTGCCAGGCCATCCTTGCCAATCGTTACTACCGGATTCAGGTGGTGCGCACTGGCCGTAAGCTGCCGGCGCAGAGCCATATCAAGTTCAAGCATTACAACCTTCCTAAAAACACTGGATTTTACCTGATGAAATCTGCCAGAACCAGCAGAGCCTGGATAAAAGCGCATATCAACGATAACTTTGTCCGCAAGGCTAACCACGAAGGTTATCGTTCGCGTGCGGCCTACAAATTACAGGAAATCGCCGAGCGCGATGCACTTTTTTCACCGGGAATGACGGTTGTTGATCTGGGAGCGTCGCCTGGCAGCTGGTCACAAGTGGCACTCGAATCTGTCGGGCCGACCGGAAAGGTTTTTGCGCTGGATATGCTGGATATGCAATCCTTACCTGGTGCGACATTCATTCAAGGCGATTTTCGTGAAAATGGTGTTCTGGCCGCATTGGAGAAAGTTCTGGATGGGAAACGGGCAGATCTTGTAATTTCCGATATGTCACCCAATCTTACCGGTATTCGTGTCAGTGATCAGGCTCACGGCATGTATCTGGCAGAACTTGCTTTGATGTTCTGTCGCGAACATTTGAACCCCGGTGAAAACTTTCTTGTCAAAGTATTTCAGGGGAGTGACTTTGAGGCATTCCGACAATTAATGCAGGCTGATTTTGCAAAAGTCGTCATCAGGAAACCAAAGGCTTCGCGAGATCGAAGTAAAGAGTTATATTTGCTGGGACTGGAAAAAATAATCTGATAGACTGCGGTAACAGTCCTGTAACAGATACAGATAAACCGCAGCGTTTCAAAAATTCGGTTTCGTCGAGAAGCAAAATTGAGGAGCTAATATGAATAATTTGATTAAGAACATGGCTATCTGGCTGGTGATTGCATTGGTATTGATGACAGTCTTCAATCAGTTCTCCACCCGACAGCCATCACAGCCTCCCATGGAATATTCACAATTTATCAGTGAAATGCACCAAGGCAGGATTGCCAAGGTAGTAATCGACGGTCGTACCTTGAGAGGTGCAAAAACAGATGGCCGCTCGTTTATTGTCCATTCACCTTCCGATCCGTGGCTGGTAAGTGATCTTCTAAAGGCTGGAGTGGCTGTGGAAGCTAAGCCGGAAGAAGAACCTTCCATGCTGATGAGCATCCTTGTGTCATGGTTCCCGATGTTGCTGTTAATTGCTGTCTGGATCTTTTTCATGCGCCAGATGCAAGGGGGCGGTCGTAGCGGCGGTGCTTTCTCATTCGGGAAAAGTAAAGCCAGGATGCTTGATCATAAGAGTAACAACGTGACTTTTGCGGATGTGGCTGGTTGTGAAGAAGCCAAAGAAGAAGTTGCCGAGTTGGTCGAGTTTTTGAGGGATCCTTCCCGATTCCAGAAACTAGGTGGTCGTATTCCTCGCGGTGTACTAATGTGTGGTAATCCGGGAACAGGTAAAACGCTGCTTGCCCGCGCCATTGCCGGTGAAGCAAAAGTACCATTTTTCAGTATTTCCGGTTCGGATTTCGTCGAAATGTTTGTCGGTGTCGGTGCCTCCAGAGTGAGAGATATGTTTGAGCAGGCGAAAAAACATGCACCTTGCATTATCTTCATTGACGAGATTGATGCGGTCGGCCGTCAGCGTGGCGCAGGTCTGGGAGGTGGAAATGATGAGCGCGAACAGACGTTGAACCAATTGCTGGTTGAAATGGATGGCTTTGAAGGCAATATGGGTGTAATTGTTATTGCTGCCACCAACCGCCCGGATGTATTGGATCCTGCTTTGCTGCGTCCAGGTCGATTCGATAGACAGGTTGTTGTCCCGCTGCCGGATATTCGTGGTCGGGAACAGATTTTGCTGGTACATATGCGCAAAGTTCCTATATCCCCTGATGTGAAAGCCAGTATCTTGGCAAGGGGTACACCTGGTATGTCAGGAGCTGATTTGGCCAACCTGGTCAATGAGGCCGCCTTGTTTGCTGCACGATCCAACAAACGTCTGGTTGATATGGATGACTTTGAACGTGCAAAAGACAAGATTCTGATGGGTGCAGAACGTCGTTCCGTTGTTATGCCCGAAAATGAGCGGCGCAATACTGCTTATCATGAATCGGGGCATGCGGTAGTGGCTTATTTGCTGCCTAAAACCGATCCGGTTCACAAGGTTTCAATTATCCCGCGCGGACGTGCACTAGGTGTAACTATGCAGCTTCCTGCTGAAGATCGTTACAGTATGGATCGCGATCAGATTTTGCAGACGATTGCTGTCATGTTTGGCGGCCGTATTGCAGAGGAAGTGTTCATGAACCAGATGACAACCGGCGCATCTAATGACTTTGAACGGGCAACAGATACCGCCCGCAAGATGGTGACGCAATGGGGTATGTCCGATACGCTGGGACCTATGGTGTATGGTGAAAACGAGGGAGAGGTGTTCCTTGGGCGTTCAGTTACTACGCACAGGAATCTGAGTGAAGCAACCATGAAAATGGTCGATGCCGAGATTCGTCGGATCGTTGATGAGCAATATGCACTTGCGCGCAAGATCATCGAGGAGAATAAGGATAAAATCGAGGCGATGACACAAGCATTGCTTGAATGGGAGACGATAGACAGTGACCAGATCAAAGATATTATGGAAGGTCGCCCGCCGCGTCCGCCGCAATCACCTTCTTCTTCTCCACGGCAGGATAAAGGTTCAACCAGCACAAGCGGTGAGGTAAAACAACCCGAAAGTGAGCCTGCAACAACAGAAGAAGCACCTGCTCAAAAAGTAGAAGCCTAGAAAAATTGTAGTATTCTTAATTAATGGCCTGTACGGGAAATAAAACGTACAGGCCATTTTTTCTTATCCAAGTGAATAAACTGCAAAGGATTCTTCAAGAAAACCGCCCGCTGATCATGGGGGTGATCAATGTCACGCCCGATTCTTTTTCTGATGGTGGCTGTTTTGATACAACGGAGAAAGCGATTGAACAAGTGAGTCGCCTGGCTCAGGAAGGTGCAGATATCCTTGATATCGGGGGTGAATCTACCCGTCCTGGGAGTCGATCTGTTGAATCGGACGAAGAACTGTCACGAATCATGCCCGTCATAGAATTTGCACTGAATATGAATATTCCAGTTTCGGTTGATACTGCCAAACCGGAAGTGATGCAAGCCGCTATTAATGCCGGGGTTGTTCTTATCAATGATACCAATGCGCTGCAAGCTCCCGGTGCACTGGAAGTTGTTGCAGACAGCTCTGTTATGGCTTGTCTCATGCACATGCAAGGACGGCCGGAGACAATGCAGCTTGATCCGCAGTATTCGGATGTAGTTGCCGAGGTTATGGCTTTTCTGAAACAACATGTTGCATTGGCAGTATCAGCCGGGATTACGCGTGAGCGAATCATTATTGATCCCGGTTTTGGCTTTGGTAAAACACTGGAGCACAATCTCGCCTTGTTACACCATCTGAATCAATTCATTGCTATGGATCTACCTGTTATGGCCGGCATTTCACGTAAATCAATGCTGGGAATGATTACGGGCAGTCCAGTTGATAATCGTGTGTATGCCAGTGTGGCAGCCGCTCTTCTGGCAGTGGGACAAGGTGCCAGGATTGTACGGGTACATGATGTCAAGGCAACTCGTGATGCGTTTTCAGTGTTTGCGGCAATGGATCGTATTCATCCGGGTTTTCTGATATACCCGTCACCCGGCCAATAGTTGGTTGTACGGTAATCAGTAACAAGGCCCATATAATACAAATATGACGATTGAGTGGCTGGTTGCTGTTGATCTATCAGACGCTCGCGTCTGTGGGATGTTGATTGCGATATTGTGAATCCGGTTACATGCTTTGATTTGGAATTCAACAGGGAAGCGACACTGATATGAAGAAAAAATATTTTGGTACAGATGGCATTCGTGGAAAGGTAGGGGAATTTCCGATCACGCCCGAATTCTTCCTGCGTCTGGGGTATGCTGTTGGCAAAGTATTGCTGGCGTCCGATTGGAAACTGGCTGCAGATAAACGACCAACCATCCTGATTGGAAAAGATACACGCATATCCGGATACATGCTGGAATCTGCGCTGGAAGCCGGTTTCTCAGCGGCAGGGGTAGATGTTCTGCTATCCGGGCCATTACCAACCCCTGCTGTGGCCTACCTTGTGCGAGCGCTGCGCATTCAGGCTGGAGCAGTTATTTCTGCCTCACATAATCCGTTTTATGATAACGGCATTAAATTTTTCTCTTCTGAAGGCTCAAAACTACCTGATAGTATGGAACTTCAAATCGAAGCTGAACTGGATTTTCCTATAGAAACAGCACCTTCTATCAAATTAGGTAGAGTACAACGTCTCAAGGATGAAGAAGGCCGATATATCGAATTTTGTAAAAGTACTTTTCCTAATCAGCTTGATTTACGAGGCTGGAAAATCGTGGTTGATTGTGCCAATGGTGCAGATTACCAGGTCGCCGGGCATGTGATGCATGAACTGGGCGCTGATGTTGTAACTATTCATGCAAATCCGGACGGATTCAACATTAATCATGAATGTGGTGCAACCCATATCATGACGCTGCAAGGTGCAGTTTTGCAACACGGTGCAGATTTTGGTATTGCTGTAGATGGCGATGGCGACCGGGTGCTGATGGTGAGTGGAGAAGGGGTAGTATACGATGGTGACAGTCTGGCCTACATTATCGCTAAACATCGACAACAGCGTGGTGTACTACAAGGTGGAGTAGTTGGGACACTCATGACCAATCTGGCTGTTGAGCAAGCTTTTGAGCGGATTGGGATTCCATTTGCCCGGGCAAATGTCGGAGATCGTTATGTGTCTGAATTGCTGCAACAAAATGACTGGTACTTGGGTGCCGAGAATTCCGGCCATATTATTTGCCGTGATAAACATACGACAGGTGACGGAATTATTTCAGCCCTCCAGGTTTTGTACGCATTACGTGACACGGGTTTGATGTTTGCCGACTTGATGCATGATGTTACTTTCTTTCCCCAACGGTTAATCAATGTAAAGATTTCCAGAGATTTTGATTTTCAGAACGATCAAGCAGTAGAGATATGCAAAAATGAGGCGGAACAGGCATTGGGAAATGATGGGCGTATTTTGCTGCGTGCTTCTGGAACTGAACCGTTAATCAGGGTGATGGTGGAAGGAAAAGACCCTCAACAGATTGAATACTGGGCTGAGAAAATTGCTGGAACAATTCAGCAACAGGCTGTTGCTTCAACTGTTGGGCACTGAGCTTATCATCACAAGGCTGTAATATATCTCGTTTATCTTTGGTGAATACTTGAAGTTAGAGTTGTAGGGTATACAGGTCAGATATCTTTTCTTTAATTCTTGAATATCAGGATGACTATCATGCAACAGTTTTTATCAAAATCCAGTAGTAGAGCCAGATTTTTAATTACAGCCTTTATCCTTTTGAGTGGAATCAGTGGGTATATTCAAGCCAGGTCGCTTATTAAGATAGATGGATCGAGTACTGTTTTCCCGATTACAGAAGCTGTTTCTGAGGATTTTCAAACTGCTAAAAAAGGGGCCACTATGGTTACCGCTGGTATCTCCGGTACGGGCGGGGGATTCAAAAAATTCTGCAGAGGGGAAATTGATATTGTGAATGCATCTCGCCCGATCCTGTCTTCTGAAATGGAGCAATGTAGGCAGAATGGTGTGCAGTACATCGAGATGCCAATTGCTTTTGATGCATTGACGGTGGCGGTCAACCCCAGGAACAATTGGATTAAATCCATAACAATCGCCGAGTTAAAAAAAATGTGGGAGCCTGCAGCGCAAGAAAAGATACTTAACTGGAATCAAATCAACCCGGCCTGGCCTGATGCCAGAATCAAACTTTTCGGCGCAGGAGCTGATTCAGGTACATTCGACTATTTCACCGAAGCCGTGGTCGGTAAGGCAAAATCCAGTCGTGGAGATTTTACTGCCTCGGAAGATGATAATGTACTCGTTCAGGGTGTGGCGAGCGATTTAAATGCATTAGGTTTCTTTGGCTTTGCCTACTACATCGAAAATCAGAAGAAACTGAAAGCTGTGGCGATTGATCATGGTGCTGGCGGTGTTCTACCTTCCATGCTTACCGTACAAAATGGAAGTTACCAGCCATTATCGCGTCCTCTCTTTATTTATGTAAATGCAAAATCAGCAAACAAACCGGAAATAAAGGAATTTGTTATCTTTTACATGCAACACGCACAGCAATTGATTGAGGAAGTAAGATATTTCCCGCTAAAAAAGGAATTCTACGATTTCAATATCAAACATCTCCAGAACAAGACACTCGGCACAGTATTCGGTGGGGAAGCTGGCATGAGTATGACCATTGAGGAACTGTATAAGCGGGAAAGAGTTCAATAACCGGTACATCCATGGCCTGAGTTCTGATCGTGGGCAAGAGATAACACATATCAGCAGTAACAGAAGTACAGATACTGAACCGGATATGTAATTCCGGAATAAGAGGTTATTACATCGTTCTGATTAACCTTTAACAGGCCAGACGGCTCCTTGTTTATTAAGCCCTATTTTGTCTGTATGGATTACTTTCCAGTTTTTCTCAACATTAAACAGCGAAATTGTCTGATTGTTGGCGGAGGAAGTGTTGCAGCCCGCAAGGCGAAGTTGCTACTGCGAGCAGGGGCGCATATCCATGTCGTTTCCCCCACAATTAATGCGGAATTTACTGGTTTGTTGCAGCAATTCTCTTCAATCTCGCATAACGCTGAAACCTTCCGCCCGGATCACTTGCAGGGTAGGGTGCTGGTTATTGCCGCTACGCATGATCGAGCAACCAACCAGGCTGTCTCGGTTGCAGCCCGGAAAGCAGGTATTCCAGTAAACGTTGTCGATAATCCGGATTTATGCACCTTTATCATGCCTTCCATTTTGGATCGCTCTCCGATTATCGTTGCGGTATCAAGCGGTGGCGGTTCTCCAGTACTGGCAAGGCTGTTGCGTGCACGACTGGAAGCATTAATCCCCGCTGCTTATGGTCGACTGGCGACTTATGCTGCGCAGTTTCGCGGGCAAGTCAGGCAGCATTTTTCTCGTCAGGAAAATCGTCGCTTCTTTTGGGAAAAAATGCTTCAAGGGCCGTTTGCAGAAATGGTATTTGCCGGCAAGGATCAGGCTGCCCAGGATTATTTATTAGAAACCTTGAATAATAGTGTGGATCAACCTCCGATCGGGGAAGTTTATCTGGTGGGAGCAGGCCCGGGAGACCCGGATCTGTTGACTTTCCGCGCTATGCGCCTGATGCAGCAGGCAGACGTGGTGATTTATGATCGGCTGGTTGCTCCGGCCATTTTGGATATGGTCAGACAGGATGCTGACCGTATCTATGCCGGTAAGGAGCGTAATCGACATACTTTGCCGCAGACATCAATCAATAACCTGTTGATCAAGCTGGCGCAAGAAGGTAAACGTGTGCTGCGGTTGAAAGGTGGCGATCCTTTTATTTTTGGACGAGGGGGCGAGGAAATCGAAACTTTGTCACAACATCAGATCCCATTCCAGGTTGTTCCCGGAATTACAGCCGCATCCGGTGTAGCTAGTTATGCAGGTATCCCTTTGACCCACCGGGATTACGCGCATTCCTGCGTTTTTGTAACCGGACATCTGAAAGACAACACTGTACAGCTTGACTGGTCAGCGCTGGCGCGTCCTAACCAGACGATTGTCGTCTACATGGGATTGCTGGGCGTCTCCGAGTTATGCCGACAGTTGATTGCTCATGGTCTGCCAAAAACGACACCAGCTGCTATTATTCAGCAGGGTACAACCCCCAATCAGTGTGTTCTCACCGGCACACTTGCAACGTTGCCGACAATCATTCAGGAAAATCCATTGAAGCCGCCAACACTCATTATTGTGGGAGAAGTGGTCAAGCTTCGTCAGAGACTTGCCTGGTTCAATTCGACTTCAGAATCTTTGGGAAACACACCTGGCTACTCGAAACACCCTTAGCCTCAAACCTCAGCTGATTTGGTGACGGGCGTTATCTTAACGGCGGATCAAATAACGAATAGTGGGACCATCCTGCTGAATCTCCAGAACCTCGTAGCCATGATTTCTGGCATCAATCGGGATGTTGTTAATTGACTGCGGGCAATCGGAAATCACCTCCAGAATCTGCCCCGGCCGCAACTGGGGCATAGCTTCCAACGTTGCTACAGCAGGATAGGGGCAGGGTTCTCCTATCATATCGAGACGAAAATCAGGGATGATGGTAGTTGATTTCATGGGAAGCGCTTATGTTCAGGCTGTTTGCGAAGCTTGTCGGGCTTTCCGGGCAAAGAAATATTTTTCCCAGTACAGCACCAGTGCCAGAAATACACCCAGCATAATGTAGGTGGCCAGTAGACCGCCTTGCGGTCCGAATGTTTTAAGGAGATTGATCTTGTCAAAATTTACGACAAGGAGGGGTGCCAGATCATCCCACACCAGTGCCAGCAGTGTGGAACCGATGATGTTACCTAATCCCACCAGCCAGAAATGCACCTGTCCTTCCACAGCGCGATACATCCAGCCTGTTTCGCAACCACCTGCCAGCACGATGCCAAAGCCGAACAACAATCCACCAATGACTGCATTTGGCCCGGCCCAGAATATTTTAGAATCCATTCCCAGTTGTACGTAGCT
This sequence comes from Nitrosomonas eutropha, assembly GCF_003201195.1. Classification (GTDB taxonomy): domain Bacteria; phylum Pseudomonadota; class Gammaproteobacteria; order Burkholderiales; family Nitrosomonadaceae; genus Nitrosomonas; species Nitrosomonas eutropha. Next base: position 18,716 of record NZ_QICQ01000013.1, read on the forward strand.
GTAAACACCAATTGTGCCTACTGCCATACCCGCGATAATCGCTTTAGCCATTTGTGTACGACCAGTAATCCACAGATCACGAAACGCTGAAGTGAAACACACCTGCGCACGTTCAATAATGAGGCCAAAAGCCAGGCCAAACAAGGCAGCATAACCCAGCTTGGGTTCATCCAGCGCCTTGGAAGCCGCCCACAGCACAAAAGCGATAAACAATAGCATGCCGATGCAAAAGTGTTGCCGTTCCCGGGTTGCATGCTGATTAAGCGGTTGCGCTGCCGACACTTTTTGCAGCTGTACCGGGATGCGAAATACCGGTAACAGGCTGACCTTGGCGCCCGCCAGCGAGCCGATTGCGGTAGCAATAGCAAAAAACCAGGCATGCAAAGAAAACTGTGGAATACCGGTAAAAAACGCCGCCAGATTACATCCCATAGCCAGGCGCGCTCCAAAGCCGGCAATAATGCCCCCCACAATGGCCTGGAACACACGAATGCGGTGCTGTGGTAAACGCAACTTGACGTTATTGGCCCATAATGCTGCCGAGAAACACCCTGCAAACATACCGAGGATCATCACTCCATCAATACGTGTCAGCGGTGAGCCCTGCAGACCGATGACCTGAAAATAACCCCAGTGGGAAACATCCAGGCCCAGCCATTGCAGGATATGACCGCCCCAGCGGGTGAATTCACCTGTTACGGCCCAGAAAGTGCCGGTAACGCCGAAGTAAAAGGCAGAGAGAATACCGGCTGCAATCACTGCAGGTACAGGTAACCAAAAACGTACCAGATACTGATATTTGAAGTTGTACCAACTCATTTTCTATTCTTTTGCCCCATGGATACGCGTGGTACATTTTATAGTTTATAACTTTTACATGTATTTTACTTTTGGATGTAGTGATTAAGGAGTCTTTGTACCGATAACCATCATTGATCCAAAAATTATGATTTCTTTAATGTTTCCTAAAATTTTATCAATTTCAGGCAAAACATAGCTTTTTTTCCAGCCATTTTCTGCTTCAAAACGCACTACTGGATATGGCTTTGCTCACGGTTTCAAACAAGCTATATAGCTGCTCAATACCCGTATCTTGCCCTGGTAACCCTGTGCCAGTATCTCCTGATAACATTACCGCTGTAAATCCAGTCAGGATGTGCGGCCTGGATGCGCTGCTGAATATAGGCTTTAAACGGGTCGAGTTTGCTGTAACGCGGCATCACTTGATCGTCGAGATATTTTTTAACCGTATTGCGTGATATACCAGTTTGCTTTAATCCTCTTTCCCTGTTTCTTTAATACCCTAATGGTCATTGCCCTCTCCTGTGTTAACAATAGAATAGCAGCCACTTCGTAGAAAAATGACCAACTTAATTCAGGGGGGCAAAATTACATTGCAGTTGCCAGTCGTAAGGCATACCACCTGGGCTTGCCACTGCCGGACGGACTCACACTGGCTGCTCACGACTGGCAACTGGCCCTGCCGAGCGACGCGCTTGCCCGTTTACCCTTAACCTAGTGTGGTGATACTTGTGTGGAGGCGGCCAAATCCTCCGCAGGATGCGGCGTACTTCTAGGATCGCTGCGACGTTTTCCTGCACGCTTGTGGCCTGAGATGATGATTTTTTCAGATACAGCGTCCGGCAGGTGCGCGCTGCGATACGGTACCAGGCCGGCGTCGGAATCGGCCAGCGGCCCGTCGGCATTGGTGCGGGCAATGATGGAATGGTAACGTACCTCGGGTGAGATCGGCAGTTTTGTGGCAGCCTGAACAAAGGGATCGTCCTGATTGAGATGGTCAATGCTGTTCAGGGTTCCTTGCAGATAGCCATCCTGAGTCTGCCCTGTGGCCTGAACTGAAGGGACCACGGCGTCGGTCACGGCTTCCTGCGCCGTCAATGGCAACCGAAACAAGCCGGACAGCCAGCGCACAGGTTGGTAGCCAGCGATTGCAGTGCCCCGGTGCAGGGTCGCGATAAAAATTGCACGCTCAATACCGGCAAGGGATTCGAAGCGCAACATGGGATCCAGCAGCGTGCGCTCGGGGTCGTTCTGGTTCGGGTCGGTTCTTGCATCGGCCATGGCCCAGTCGTGCAGTTGATTGTCAGCCGATGAGACCAGCAGGCGAGCAATCATTCCCCCCATGCTATGGCCGATGACCACCATGTTTTTCAAGGTGGACACAGTGCCGTCCGGATCAAAGTGATCACGGGACTGAATCAGCAACTGGCGAATGGCTGCATGATGATGATGATGCGGCGTTGCGGATGCAGCACGGCCACCAGCTCTGCGCCGAATCCGGCGCGGCGATGCATGCTGCGCACGCCCTGGAAATCCAACTGTGCCGCCGGCAGCAATTTTTGCGGCGCGGTCACGCTGGTAGGCAAGCGTGCCTGCAGGCGAACGCGCACGTGCCAATTGTCCCTGCTCATGGTGGTGCTGGCGGTATCCTCAATGTGAGTTGCCGTCGTTGACTGAGCGCCGTGGGCCTGGAACAGTCGGATAACAACGCGACGTTGTACCAGTCACGGACCTGCGCCTGGCGCTCGTCAAACGCACGCTCGCCTGGCGTGTGTTCGGTGAAAAAGAGGTATGCCCAGGCGTGGCGTGCTGTCTCCAGCCAGGGTTGCAGGCCTGCGGCTGCGGAGTTTGCAGACCTTGCCGGCTGTGCTGCCATGGCCTGCTGCAGCCAGAGTTCGGCCAATGCGGAACCTGTCTTCATTCGACAAGCCGGGTGCCGCAGCCAGCGCCGGAATGGCAGGTACTTGAGGATGGCGTGGCGCACGGCTGCAGGTCCAGGCCGCTCATGCTGAGGGTCTGCATAGTCGACGCGCTGAGGATCCTGCTGCTGAGAATGTCGGCACGCTGGCGCGCCACATGTTGTTGCAGCTTGACCGCATTGATGTGCACCGCCGGCTGCAGCTCGCTGCGTATCGAGCAGCGAGTCAACCGTATGCATCATGATCCCAGATTCAGCGATCGACCGCTGCTTTGTGTTCATGTCCTGCTGCCTCGTTGATATAAAAGCGTTCGAGGGTAATGAGGATTTCCTCGGCTTCGTCCGCGCAAGTGAACAAGTCGAGATTGGATGGAAAGACATAGATTCGTCGAGCAGAAGATCGAAATCAATCATGTGACGCCAGAACGTGCAGCCCACCAGCACCAGCGGAATCCGCTGCATCTTGCCGGTCTGGATCAGGATCAGCACCTCGAACAGCTCATCGAGCGTTCCATAGCCACCAGGGAAAGCCACCAACTCCCTTGCGTGCAGCAAAAAGTGCATCTTGCGCAGTGCGAAATAGTGGAATCGGAACGTCAGTTCCAGGCACATGCAGGGGGTTGGGTGCTTGTTCGTAGTGGTGTGCTTGATCGACCCGGCCACGGGCTCTGGCAAGCTCTTGCCTCAGCCCAACATCCTCCGGATTGGTGCGCATCAAAATCCGCCAGGAGGTTCATTGCTCATTCGCCAAAAATCCGGCCAGCGCAGTGCATGGCCATACTCGGGTACCGTAACCTGTTAGCATCGCAAAATCCAGCACCAGCATGGGCAGGCGTCCTTGTTTATTGGCACCGGGGCAGATGATCGTTCTCCATGGCGATGACATACACAGTCCAGATCTCATTGTAGGCGTCCTCGGACAAATACGGTCGCCATCGTGAGTGTCACCGCGGCGATCACTGCCAGTGGCCACAGGCTGGCAAGAATGTCTCCTGGCGGCATCGCCTTGAGAAAACTGCCTTCGATGATGACCAAGAAGTGCGTCAGCGGAATAGCCTGGGCCAGCCATTGCAAGACGGCAGGCATGTTCTCTACTGGTGTGGCAAAGCCGGAGATCAATACGGTCGGTACGCCAATAACGAATCCACCCAGAATGGCCTGCTGTTGCGTCATGCTGATGGCAGAAACCACCAAGCCGATTCCTACTGCCGACAGGATAAACAGGATGAGTCCGATGAGTAATAATCCAAATGATCCCGTAAATGGAATGCGAAAAAACCAGATTGCCATGCTGATCATTAAAAGTGCGAGTAAGGTGCTGATGACCAGTGCCGGTAGTGATTTAGATAAAATAATTTCCAGCGTTGAAGCGGGCGATACCAGCAGTTGATCGAAGGTTCCAAGCTCGCGTTCCCGGGCAATAGAAAGTGCTGTGATCATGAGTGCACTAAAAAAGGCGAGTGTACCGGTTAAACAGGGAACCATGAACCAGAGATAAACCAGATTGGGATTGAACCAGTGACGTACCACTACGGATGTTTCCGGTAGTGGAGTAGGATCAGCTGTAAAGTGAATGTTTTTGGCGATGACGGAGAGATAACCGACAACAATCTGGCCGGAATTACTACGGCGACCATCGACTAATACCTGTGCACGGCCACTTCCCTCAATCGCAACAGTACGAGAGAAATCAGATGGAATAGCAATGGCAGCAATTACTTTGCCTTGTGCTAGTTGCTCACGTAACACCGTATTACTGTGGACATGATGAACCTGTGTAATGAAGCGGGCAGCTTCCAGGCGCCATACGACTTCCTGTGCCTCTCGTCCCGTATCCTGGTTATACACAGCAATATCGACATTGCTTACTTCCAGGGTAGCGGCGTAAGAAAATATCAGCAGTTGTAACAATGGTGGCACAAACACTACGACTCGGTTACGTGGATCACGCAGGATACAGAGCAGCTCCTTGACGAACTGAGCGTACAGGCGAATGAGAATAACGCGGAAATGCTGGTAAGACATCGTCGCTACTCCAAACTTTTACGTGTGTGGCGCTGCGCAATCAGAAAAAACACCAGGCCAATTGTCGCCATACCGATCAGATCAGGGATAAAAACACCCCAAATATCGCCTGCCAGGAATATTGTTTTCAGTGAAGAGACGAAATAACGTGCTGGAATCAGCCAGGTAATTGCCCGGACAGGGGCGGGCATAGCATCGATTTCGAACAGAAAACCAGATAGCATAAATGCAGGTAGATAGCCGGAAAACAAGGCTAGTTGTGAAGCAAGGAACTGGTTGCGTGTTAGTGATGAAATCAATAATCCCTGACCCAGAGCCGGGATCATGAAAACAGCTGAAAGCAACAACAGAGCAAGCAGTGAGCCTCGTAATGGTACGTCAAATAGGAATACGGCTAGCGTTGCTGCCATCAGTGTGGAAAGCATGCCTAGTACGAAATAGGGCAACAGCTTGCCGGTTAAAATTTCTAGCACGGATGACGGTGTGGACAAGATAACCTCCATTGTGCCGCGCTCCCATTCACGAGCCACTACTAGCGCTGTCAACAGGGTGCCAATAATAGTCATGATGATGGCAATGGCGCCTGGTACCAGTGCGCGCCGGCTGGCCAGTTCGGGGTTAAACCAGTAACGCGGCTCCAGTTGAACCGCCGGTATAGGAGTTATTCCAGTAAGATCAGCTGCCCAGGTTTGTATCACTCCTTGGCTGTAATTGGCAACAAAATTGGCCGTGTTGGGTTGTGAACCATCAGTGATAATCTGCACCAGTGGTTGGCCTGTTTCCGCAAAATATTGCTCAAAATTCTGTGAAATGACGACATAACCACGTAATTCTCCACTAACTAATTTTTCGGCGACTTCGCGACGATCATGTGCGTAGGTTACATCCAGATAAAGCGTGCCGGAAAATGCTTCTGCCAGCGTGCGTGCGATTGCTCCCGGGGATTCCAGCACGACACCGATGCGCACATGGCGCACATCCAGTGAGACAGCATAGGCAAATAGAAACAGTAGAATCAGTGGCAGCACTAGAGCGATCAGCAACGTTGATGGATCACGCATAGCTTGCAGACTTTCCTTACGTACCAATGCAAGGAAACGCACCGGATCAAAACGGCGTACTGTTATTTGTTCCTGGTTAGCTGTATTACTCACGCTTCCGCTTCATCAGCTAGTGCTGAAGTTTCTATCAGGTGAATAAAAGCATCTTCCATGGTTGGATCAGAGCAATCAGTGTTGGCCGCATTTTTTTTCAGTGTGTCAGGTGTATCTAGCGCGATCAGGCGCGAACGATAAAGCACAGCTACACGGTCACAATATTCAGCTTCATCCATAAAATGGGTGGTCACCATAATGGTGACCCCTTTACGCGCTAGACCATTGATATGCGTCCAGAATTCACGACGTGTGATCGGATCAACGCCTGAAGTCGGCTCATCCAGAAATAGTACAGGTGGACGGTGCATCAGTGCGCAGGCCAATGCCAGGCGTTGTTTGTGTCCTAGTGGTAATGAACCAGGCGCGGCGGATAACCAGTTGCGCAGATTGAAGATGTTGATCATTTCTGCAATGCGCTCGCGCCGCGTGACCTTGTCTAATCCATAGACACCTGCTGAGAATTCCAGATTTTGCTGTACTGAGAGCAACCCATAAAGTGAAAATTTTTGTGCCATGTAGCCTAATTGTGCCTTGGCAATACCAGGTGCTCGGCGTAGATCCAATCCGACTACATGCGCCTCACCACTGGTAGGTTTAAGCAACCCACACAGCATTTTAAAGGTGGTGGATTTGCCGGCGCCGTTAGGGCCGAGCAAGCCGAAGATTTCGCCCTTTCGCACCTCGAAGCTGACATTGTCGGTGGCGGTAAAGTCGCCGAAGCGCTTGGTCAGGTTGTGGCACGACACGGCAATATCCGAACCGAGCTCAATCGGCGGCAGACGTTCAGCCAGGGTTGAAGTGCCGCCAGGGCCGCCGCCAAGCAGATCGATGAAAGCATCTTCAAAGCGCGCGGGTACCGGTACCAGGTGTACTTGCGCCTGATCGGCCAGTGCCTGGATTTGCTCTGTACTCACACCCACGCGCAGCACCACGCGTACACCGGCACCCTGGATCACTCCATCGCTTACGCTGTCGAGATTGAGCGCTTCAGTAAGGATCGATCGGCGCTGGGCACCGACATTTTCGAGTCGGAAACTGCGGCCCTCAAGCTGTGCAGTCAGATCTTGTGGAGGACCATCGAACAGGAGTTTCCCTTGGTTCAGCAACAGCACGCTTTCACAGCGCTCGGCCTCGTCGAGGTAGGCGGTGGACCAAACCACGGCCATGCCCTCGTCGGTGAGCACTTGCACCATGCGCCACAAATCTTGACGGCTGACTGGGTCGACACCCACTCCGGGCTCGTCCAGTAGTAGTACCTTGGGTCGTGCCATGAGCGCGCAGGCTAGTCCGAGTTTCTGCTTCATGCCACCGGAGAGCTTGCCGGCGAGGCGCTTGGTGAAGGGTGCGAGCCGCGTGAAATCGAGCAATTCGGCAAAGAGATCAGTGTTATGGTCGGCATCCATGTCGCGTAACTGCGCGTACAAGCGCATGTTCTCCATCACCGACAGATCTTCATACAGGCCGAAGCGCTGCGGCATGTAGCCACTGACCACATGAATGGCATCATTGTCTGTCACAGTATCAAAACCGGCCAGCGTGGCATGGCCGCTATCCGGTTTGAGTAAACCAATTAGGATACGCAACAAAGTTGTTTTGCCCGCACCATCCGGGCCAACCAAGCCAGTCAGGCAACCATAGAAAATTCTGGCACTCAGGTTGTGTAGGGCGTGTACATTACCAAAAGATTTATTGAGTTGATCAATAACAACGGCTGCATTGTCAGGTGTGGCAATAGTAGAAATAGATGGATCCGCTGCAGCATCCATATCAGAAGTCATCAACTGGCAGATCAGTCGCAGGATGCGTATCTACCGCTACCGTAACCGTAACCGGCATCCCCTGACGTAGTGCTGGATCAGCATCGTTCACTACAATCCGTAAGCGATAAACCAGATCGGTACGTAGTTCAATAGTTTCCACTGTTTTGGGGGTAAATTCAGCGCGGGGTGAAATAAAACCGATCTGGCCATGGTAGGTTTTTTCCGAGGAATCGCTCCGCACCCGAACGGGAGTGCCGGGAGCAATACGGCCTAATACAGTTTCATTAATATAGGCGCGCACATAGACTGGATAATCAAGACTCAAATTGTAGATGGTGTTCTGACTGGTTACCATGCTGCCAGGCTCTCGGATACGTGCAATCACCGTGCCATTACTAGGTGCAAAAAGTTCGGTATCTGCCAGTGCAGTAGCAGCCTGATCCCGCGCGGCCATCGCAGCTGCCAGCCGGGCTTCGGCTGCGGCAATGTCTTCCTTTCGAAACCCTTCTTCTGCCTGAGATAAGGCCGCTGTGGCTGCTTTGACTCCAGCGACAGCCCGATCACGTGCAGCACGGGTATTGTCTACATCTTGCTGACTGCTGGCTTTGGAAGGCAGCAGTTTACGTGCACGTGCATAATTACGCTCGGTCTGATACGCAAGTGCCTGTGCCTGTTTGAGCGCTTCTCGTGCCTGGGCGACTTCTTGTGGGCGTGAGCCGCTATGCATCTTGGCCAGCTCTGCCTGCGCCACCTGCACGGAGGCTTCTGCTGCCGCAAATGCTTCCTGATACGGTTGAGCATCCAGTGTTGCCACCCGTGTGCCGGCGGCAACAAAGTCTCCCTCATCAAACAAAACTTGCTCAACTCGCCCAGGTTGGCGGAAAGCCAGTTGTACTTCCCGAATATCGACATTGCCATACAGATAGAGCAGATTCTCATCTTGATCAACATGCTGCATCCACAGGAATGTGCCACCGAGACCTAGAGTAGTAACCACCACGATGACGATGATCAGCTTTGTGGCGCGAGCGAAAATGATTTTACTCATTGCACGCCTTTCATGTGCTGAAGCCGGAGTTTTATGGTGCTCTGGTTCGACGTTGGCAGACTGGATGTACTAACACAGAGAGTTTTCATTTTGTCGCTCCAATACCACGGCGATAGATGGCAAACACGGCTGGTGCATCGCGTCGAATCTGATTGACCTTGCCGGCCAACAGTGCCTGCATGACCAATCCCTGGATAGTGCCTATGAACAACGTAGTAGCGGCATCCACGTTCAGCTCTGCGTCTAGCTCACCCTGAGCTTTGCCAGCTTCCACCAGGTGACGCAGCCGCTGTCGGTACTGACGGATCAAGGTCTGCGCCATATGCTTGGTGAGCGTTTCACCAGAGCGCTGTAATTCTCCAAACAGCATACGTGGCACACCAGGGTGTTTGGCGACAAAGTCGATATGTGTCATAAACATGGCTTCGAGCGCTGCTGCAGGGGATACAGCGTCAGCTGCCGCCTTGTCCGCACTGGTCAGCAAGCGTTTGCCAACCCAGGACACCGTTGCTTCCAAGATGGCGTCCTTGGTGGGGAAATGACGAAACAACGCGCCCTGCGTCAAACCCATCCGGTCAGCAATGGCTGTGGTTGTGATCTCGGCCGGGTTCTGCTCGGCAGCCAAATCGAGCACTGCTTGCACTGTGGCTGCTCGTCGCTCTTCAGCGGACAAGTATTGAGGACGCTCATTCACTGCCTACACCTTTAAAGTAAGTAATTGATTACTACTTTAGCATGAAAAATAACTTTGGTGAAAGATAGAATCCACTAATTTGGAGAAGAATGAGTGTGGCATAATTTTTCCTGATTAGAAAGATGGTTCAGCCAAGCCCGATTTTTCTATGATAAGGCGCATAGTGACCCAAACAAGCCTATCAAAGCTCTGGTTTTACGCACAAAGCGGTTTTTAACTGGGCTACTGCTGACCTCGCGCCAGGTTGTATAGTCACTTCCAACGGATTGAGTAGCGCCCGGTCACCCGACTGGGCGCTACTCAATCCCGGCGCGCTCCACCGGATCATTCTCATGTTTCAATCCTCGCCCAGTCGGGTGACCGGGCGCTACGTGTAAGTACGCTTGCCGCCAACACAATCATTGTCGGGTTTCAATCCTCGCCCAGTCGGGTGACCGGGCGCTACAATTTGTAAATAAAAAAAAATTAATTGGCAATGCGTTTCAATCCTCGCCCAGTCGGGTGACCGGGCGCTACAGTACAGTTACAACTTCTTGATACATCATCAAAATTCGAGCAGTTTGCGCGAACATGAGATTTTCCTTGACTGCATGTAACAGATAAAAGGAGGGGTAAATTATTTTTCTATTCTGTATCATGTAGTTAGATGTGGCGCGAACCGATCGGTATTTGGCCGATGCTACAGGTTCGCGCGTATCAGATGGTGAGTGGCCCTTCAAAATCAACTGCCTTGAAATTTCCATATTCTTTTACGTGGAGTTTAATTGGTTCGGTTAACCGATACAGTCGCAGATTATCTTCCTGCTCGTCTATTTCTGCCAGCAGGCGGCGTTCCAGTTCTTCATATTGCATCAAATCAATACGGCATTCAAATACGGATTTTTGCACACGCTGCCCGATGCTTTCGCAAACTTTTGCGATTCGTCGCAATCGTTTGCGGCCAGCTTTGGTTTCTGTTGAAACGTCGTAGGTAACAATAATCAGCATCACTATCTGGTCAGGAAAGGGAGATAACCATCCATTTCGCCGCGTATAACACGGGCCATGAATCTTGCCTGAAGTTGCGGCAGCAGGCTGATAGGCACTTTGGTTCCCAGTAACGGATGGGTAACTTCTTCCTGCTTGCGTTCCTGATAAGCAACAACTACAGCTTTCCTGGCTTTGTCCTCCAGATGGACTGCCCCGCCTTCCCGCACCTGCAAATCCTGTGCGGTGATCTGCCCGCGGTTGATCAGCGTCAGTACCAGCCGGTCGGCCAGGAATGCACGGAATTCCTCCATCAGATCCAGTGCTAGTGCAGCTCTTCCTGGGCGTATTGCATGCAAAAAACCTATTTGCGGATCCAGTCCGACACTTTCCAGTGCCGAGCGGCAATCATTCATGACCATGGAATAAATAAATGAAAGCATGGCATTGAAACGATCACGTGGCGGGCGGCGTGTTCGTCCGTCCATTGTAAAGAATTTACGTATATCTTTGCGGACCAGATGGGGCAGAGCAGAAAAATAAGTTTTAGCCGCATCTCCCTCAATCCCGCGTACATGATCAAGATTTCTTGATTGTGGCAAGCTTCGGATTGAGAAGGCCAGAGATTCCGAGGCACCGCTCAATATTCTCTGGTCAGCCTCGTCGTTACTTTCGCGTGCACCGCGTAGCAGTACCTGCCGTGCATTGCGCAATTTGCCGGCAATGATTGCCTGTGTAGTTGCCAACGCAAAATTTTTATCGTTCGCTTTGCGATGCTGAGCCTGGCGTAGTAAAACATTGCCGCTGACCGAACCTTCCAGGCGAGCCTTGAAGCGGCCATTAGCATCCACCAGTACGAGGCTGATGCCATTATCGGCACAACGATGCATCAGGGCCGGGGAAAGCAGCACGTTACCAAAGCATACGACTGAGCCCAGATGATGTAACGGTACCTGTAATTTCTTTTCTCGTTCCACATCGATGCGCAGGGTATCGTTTTCCAGATGTGCATAAGCGTTGGGAGTCAGGATATAAAGGGTATTGAGAATCTGGCGCATAGTCTGTTTTGATCAGTTAATCATTGACAGTAAATAACGCTGCCTGTGCTGTTCGGTAATTCGACTTCTGCGCCAATACTTCTGGCTGACAAATGTCTTTCAGCGAACATTCCCTGCAACGTGCGTCATTTGCAGGAGGTGGTAAAGTGTCGGTCGCCAGCAATGCACGAATGGCAGCAACTGTTTTTTCCACCTGCGCTCGCAAAGCAGAGGTGATGATGACTTCCCGCCGGCGCCGTGAGGAATGGTGATAAATTGAACCGTGCGTGACGGGTTTGCTGGTCATTTCCTCCAGACATATTGCTTGAGCGGCGAGTTGCAGATCATCATGCAGTTTGGCCCGTTTTTTCCCATGTTTGTATTCCACCGGATGAATCTGCCCGTCGGGGTAAAATTCAACGATATCGCACTTGCCGATCAGCCCCAACCGATCGGACCATACCGGTAAAGAACGTTCGCTGCGTACGCCTTCAAAGGTTTCGAAACCAGGGTCGTCCACATGCTCATGGACGGCGTTACCTCGCATGGTGTGAACGTTTTGATCAAAGGCCTGCTCCAGATGGATCAATGCGCACTGGCGCGGGCAGTAGCTCCAGTGCTGGAGGGCGGAAAGCATGATGGGGTCGTCGGATTCACCACTCATGCTGCTATCAGCCAACAATACGCTGTAATGTCACGCCCTGTGGCAAGTCCGCCTCATCTACCATAACGGTGTAATCACTAAAGTCACGTACGATGGAATTTTCATTTTTCAGTTTGGGCTGAATGCGTGCGAATAAACTGTGAGCCGGAGCGTTACCCAGTTCGCTGTTATGTTTGAACACATACAGCCCCCGGGTTGCCATTTCACCTCGTGCAGCAGAGCGATCATGCTCGAACATGCTTTCGAGTGCCTGCCACAGCAATTCGAGGTCGTCTTCACCAAAATCGGTTTGGTTGGCAAGATGGGCAGAGATAAAACCGTGGGCAACGTAGAGACCGTACGGTACGGTGAATTTGCGGCCCATGGTACGGTTGTCGCCAGACTGTTTTTCAGCTTCCACTTCAGTAGCGACAGCCATGCGGGTAATGGAATGCTCCAACGCCACGATAGGATTGATAGAGCGGGCAAAGGTGAGTTGTACCGGGCCGCGTACTTGGCCACAGTTGATGCCAGTAGACATGACAGCCCCAAACGTGCGTACATCATAGAAATTTTTACACATCCACTGACGAGCTTCTTCAACGGCATTGCCTCCTTTACGCTTTTTATCCTCTCCTTCCAGCAGCTCGGGTTTGCCGATGCCGACATAGGCGCGCTTGTTCTGGTTATTGAGAATGGCTTTCTCTTTAACGTAAATCTCGAAGCGTTTTTTGTCTCCATTCAAGGATTCTGTTACTTCTGACTGATCCCTGGTCATACTGACAAAGTTACGCACTTTGCGTTTCAGGGCGACATCCGTCATCAATCCCAGCCCGGTTTCCGCATCGACACGCGGCAGATTGCCTGCATCTGGATCGCCATTCGGGTTGCCGTCTTTTACATCGAATAGCAATACAAAGTCATAGCGGTTTTTCAGTGTCATGGTGATTATTCTCCTTTATTAGCAGGTTCGGATTTAGTGAAGAAGGCTTGTCGTTGATGGTAATATCCGATAGCAAAACGCCCTTGATCGGCCAGATTTAGATGTGCCGGGAAGTCGCTGATACTGGCCATAATTTCGCCGATAAGTTTTTCAAAAAAGCGTTTACGTCCTTCTTCCAGCTTGGCAAGATGATGATTTTTCAGCTTCATCAGGTTGGCAAATACGGTAACCGGCGTACTGGAGGCTGCGCCATAGAAGCGATCCCGAATCGTGGCGTTTAGCCCCGGGCTGGATTCTTCCTGTATCTTTTCCAGCGCGGCAAACAGACGGCCGGTACGGTAACCGGGATTGGTATTGGAATTATCGAGTGACACTGTGATCTCCTTTTCTTGAGAGGATGAACGATGTGCCTGCCGGTTCAAACAGGCTTTGATGAGTGAGGCACGAGGGCAGGTGATTTCCCGTTCTGCACGAATGCGGCGCACAGCGGCAGCCAGCAGAGTTTGCGGATAAGGTAACCCTTCCAGAATGGCTCGCATGAAATCACCGGCCAGATTGGGCGGAATGTTTTCCGATTTGCCTTGTGCGGCTGTGGAAACCAGCAGACGGAAAAGCGAGAGATAAGGTTTCTCGAAGCTGGCGTGAACAATCTTCAGATCCTCGAAATGCCGACGTATCCGCTGCGACATTCCGGCAGCCGTGCCTGTCAGCCAGAAACGCACACTGATGCGCGCTGCATTGGGAGCCAGCCCCAGCACATAAAAAGGAGTATCACCCCCCTCATTGGAAAATGTGCCGGTCTCTGGTGACTTGAATAAGGCTTCAATGGCGCGCGTTTGTCTTGCTGGATCATCCTTGGGCGGCTCATCAAAAATACTGGCAAATGAATCCTCCAGTGGAGAAGATTGCTCGGACCAGAACACGGTAGAAGCGTCACCCACCTGAATGCGCTGGGTACTTTCTCTGCTTAATAAATGGTTGAGTGCAGTGGTGTAGGCAAAAGCAGCATGTTTGCCAACGGGTGCATTGGCACCCTGTTCTTTGGCAAAAGAGTTGAATGCCTCCTTATTGAAGGAAACTATATTCGCACCGCTGGTCTGGGCGCCCCAGACACCTTTGATGGCGGTATGCAGGCGCTCGAAGTGGTCAGGTTTGCCAGTAATCAGACAGATGATTTTTTCTGTTTCTGTACTTGCATTTTCAAACAGGGTGTAGACTGCCGGGCGCTGGCAAACCAGCTCCTTATCACCACTTAGCCGGAAGGTAAGAATGGAGTTGGTGTCACGAATTTCTGACCAGAGCGGGTTATTCTCCAATCGCTCTTTTTCAGGAGAGTGCAGGAATGTGCAAATAGCATTCAATCCGGCATCATTAATCTCGTTGGCTAATACTTCCAGTTTTGCCAGGAATGCTGCGTGCTGTTCCTGTACCCGTTCCGGTTTTCCTGTACTGGTTACGCCCAACACATATTCAGTGGTATCCCACAATGGATTGGCTGCAATTCCGGAAGTTTTCTTTACCCCTTGGGGTACCAGAAAGCTGTGGGCAATTTTTTTCTTGCCTGCCATGGTTCTCGTGTCTTCGATCTGTACGAATCTACCATCAGCATTGATCTCGATGATGAACGGGATGGGTTTGATTTCAAAACCAGGGCGAGGTAAGTCCGGCTTGCGTTCGTAGTATTTACATAGCGCTTGCAAAATCATCCTCACACCTCCACGTTGTTCAAATCCAGCACACCATTTTTCATTTCAGCCCGGAAGAAGCGCGGATCGGGGCTGGCGGAGTTGGAATAATCCAGGTCGTACAGCATCCAGCCCAGATCACGGGTTTCGGTAATTGGCGAGGGCTCGGCAGAAATATCCTCGATCAGCCTGAAGCTGGCAGAAAATTCGCGACAACCCAGATAAGGCTGGTTTACGCATTGTCCTTTGGCAGCGCGACGTTCGAACATGGCGAGAAATTTTGCCGCGGTATTGACTATGCCAGCCGCTTGCCGTTCTTCCGCATCATTGATGGAATGTTTCACCAGATGCGGATAGTGATGCTTGTGCCGTGAGGCATCGCGCATTTCGAAGTGTGCATGAATACGATAAGCAACATCGCGCAGGAATAACCCAGCACGTTGCTGGCGTTCATTCTCAATGTGCAGGCCAAGGTCACCGCTACCACTGTTCATAGCAGTCTGTACATTGCGCGTTGATATAACCGCCCCGACTTCATTGCGCCGCAGATTGATCCATTTAATCGGATTTAGCACTTCTATTTTGGTGATATGTCACTGAATGGCAGGTTTCCACAGAATGGCTTCAAACACAGCGTGTGCGGCAGAAGGAGTCATCACGTCATAGCTGACACGTTCGACTTTCATTTCCGGCCGAGTGAAGCAGGCGAAATCACCCGATACTTCCAGACAATAGGTTTTCATGTTTTCTATCCTTTTTCAAATCACCAGGCTATCCGGCGTGATGTTGCTGTCGAACACCACGCCGAGCTTATCGTTGTAAAGTGCTGCACTTGTCTGCGCGTAAATGCCGGGCCATATCTGATATACGTCGCCCTTTGCTTCAAGCTGTGCGAATACATGCCTGGGCAGATTGACCGAGTAACGCTGCAGCTTGCGCATCAACCAGCGGTGTGGCCCTTCCTTTTTCAGTTGGCCGAGCAGCGCATCATTGTTGTCATAGCGCACCAGTATGGTTTGGTAAGCACTGTCATCTATCAGGTGGAATCTGGCTGCTGCGGTGCGGAACTGAATTACACCATCGCCGGCATCGCGTGTAAGCAAATCATGGATGCCATATTTGTCGAGTGAAGGAGCACGTAAAGATGTTCGAAGAACCGCTTGGCAAGTCCGCGTTCCAGCACATCATTTTTATTGCCGGATAACAGACTGACCGAGATCTGTGCAGCCTGGCGCAACAAGCCGGGAGGCGCAGGTTTGGGGGGGACGAAAACCACTACTTTCCCCGGTGTGTAAAGTTTACCCTCCCGGTTGCAGCGCCCGGCAGCCTGCGCAATTGAATCCAGCCCGGCCAGTGCGCGATACACTACCGGAAAATCAAAATCCACGCCGGCTTCTACCAGTTGCGTGCTGATCACGTGAACAGACTGGTTATTCTTCAATTTTGCCCTGATGTCAGCGATGACGTGGTTGCGGTGTTCTCCGCACATCAGTGCCGATAAATGTATGGTTCCTTCCGGCATCAATCGGTACAGTTCACGTGCATCGTCGCGGCGATTGACAATGCAAAGTGCGGTTGAGTGTTTTTGCAGTGCATTGGCGATACTTTGCCAGTTGTCAGGCGTTGTCAGATCATCGGGAACTGTGACTTCAACCCGTTTCCGGTACAGGCTGTCCGGGTCATCCATGATCTCGCGCACATTATCCAGTCCGCGAAAAGGCTGTTCACCGAAAGATTGAAAAGAATCCAATGCCGGTTGGGTAGCAGTGGAAAGTACGAATGTCACGCCGTAATGAGCTGCCAGCAGATTCATGATGTCAGCGATTGGCTGCAAGAATTCTGGTGGCAGCAATTGTGCTTCGTCCAGCACGACGACACTATTAACGATGTTGTGCAGCTTGCGGCAGCGGCTGGTGCGGGCAGCAAACAGGGATTCAAAAAACTGGACATTGGTGGTGACGATGATCGGTGCATCCCAGTTTTCCGTTGCCAGCCTGGAGCAGGCATCTTCCTTGTCGGGATCGAGATTGGCGTGATGTTCAACGATGTTGTCACCAAAAACATCGCGAAAAATAGTGGCAGTCTGCTCGATGATGCTGGTGTACGGAATGACATAGATAATGCGCCGCTTCTGGTGCCATATCGCATGCTCTAATGCGAAGGCTGTTCCGGACAGGGTTTTTCCTCCTCCTGTCGGTACCGTCAGGGAAAACATTCCCGGTGCAAGCTGCGCTTTTTTCCGGCATTGGTTCAGGATAGCGGTACGGATGACATTAACCGGTGTATCAGTTTTGGCTTTACTCATCATGTAGTTATCAAATGTTTCCAGCAAGTCGGCCAAATCGCGATAACCTTTGCGGACGGCGGCTTTGCTGCCATCCATGAAAGCCTCGGTATCGAGAAAATCAGCATCGGTTAAACACGAAAACAGCATGCGCAACCAAAGATGCAATCCTTTCGTGCCCCCTTTAGGTTTGGTGGTCGGTAGGGTTTGATCAAAAATATCTGCGGGAACAGCTTGGGGCGGGATACGATCGAGCAGATAGTCATGTTCCGAGTTCAAACGTACGGAAAGCGACTTGCCGCCGGTTTCCGAAGCGGACCAGTCCGGCAGGCCAGCGTGATGACCTGCAATCAGATAAGCCAGAATGCGACCAGATTTACCCAGCTGACGTATTGCGTGAATAGCTCCGGCAGTGGAGTGATCCACACGGCTCGGTGCACCTTCAATATGTGCTTCGGCAGCTTCGTAGCCGCTTGCATTTTTGATGTATCGTTGAAATTCATTGCTGTATTTCCCCAAATCGTGCCAAATTCCCGCCAGCCTGGCCCAGTCGGCGCTACCAAAAGCATTGGCTGCTTCACCTGCACGGCGACCGACTTCACGCAAGTGTTCATCCAGGGCGTGTTCATGCCAGAGATTTTCTTTATCATGACGGACATGAGCTAGAAAAGTCGTATTTTTTCCAGTATTCATATCTTTCAGATTCCTGGAATGGTTTTTAGAGATCAGGTTTTTGGTATTCTGCTGTGCTTGAAGTCGCTCTTAGTTAGCAAACAAAGGAAGAATTACCTGCCTATTATGATGAGAAATTTTATTTAACTCCGTCCGGGATTATTTCGGCGTGCTATGCTTTTGTCAGGTTGCTGAAATTTGTACACAGATAATTGATAAAGGCGATGATGACTGATATATCTACAACCAGAATCCTGATCCTGGATGATGATCCGTTCATACTGAAGTTGTTGGCGCGTATGTTGATCAATCTGGGATTTCCGTCTGTTGATTGTTGCGAAAACGGTGTGGATGCATTGAAGTTGCTGGATGATGCTACTACCCGGCCTGATCTGATTTTGTTGGATCTCAACATGCCCGGTATGGATGGTATTGAATTTGTGCGCTATCTGGTTGAACGAAAATTTACTGGCAGCTTGATTCTTGTCAGTGGTGAGGATGAGCGCATGCTCAAAACGACGGAAAAACTGGTACAGGCACACAAGATTCCCATTCTGGGTTACTTGCAAAAACCGGTACAGCCTGAGGCGCTACGAATGCAATTGATGAAGCTGGCTTCGTCGTTATCCGGACAGAGTGAGAAGGGAGCCGTCCCCAAAACCTATGATGTGGAAGCAATTAAAAATGCGCTTAATTCCGGAGAGCTGGTCAACTATTACCAGCCAAAAGTCCGAGTAGAGACCGGGGAAATAGTTGGAGTTGAAACACTGGTGCGCTGGCATCATCCCGTGGACGGAGTGATTTATCCCAATCAGTTTATTGGTGCTGCGGAAAAATATGGCCTGATTAATCACCTCACTCAAACGGTACTCGAGCAGGCTTTTGCTCAGGCGGGAATATGGCAGAAGCTGGGTTGTGATCTAAAAGTGGCCGTCAATGTGTCAATGGACAACCTGACATCCCTTGATTTTCAAGATACAGTAGTTAGGTTGGCTGCCGAGACTGAGATTCCTCCCAATAGAATAGTGTTGGAGATTACTGAAAGTCAGTTGATGGGAGATGAACGGGTTCCGTTGGAAATTCTAACCCGCTTGCGCCTGAAACGTTTTCATTTGTCTATTGATGATTTTGGTACGGGACATTCTTCACTGACACAGTTGCGGGATATTCCGTTTGATGAACTCAAGATTGATCAAGGGTTTGTGCATCACGCTTCCAAGGATGTAACGCTGCGTGCAATTTATGATGCCAGTCTGGCATTGGCGAAGCAGTTAAATATGGAAGTAGTCGCCGAGGGGGTGGAGAGTCGTGAAGACTGGGAATTACTGCGCCAGACCGGCTGTGATCTGGCGCAAGGCAACTTTATTGCGCAGCCTATGCCAGCTGAAGAACTGGGTGGCTGGGTGAAAAAGTGGCGTGCTCGAATAGAAGCTGAATCACTCGTTTCCGGGGGTGAGGAGCAAGCGCAGTAGAGTTCTTCAGCAGGTAGGCCAGGTTATGTTGTTCAGCCACCAGAATCTGGCAGCTTGTGATCCAGCATCACAAAGTGGTATTCCAGGCCACTACCTCCTGTTTCATGGTGGATTTCGCGAGAAATTTCCTGCCAGTCATCGTGATCGTACTCCGGGAAAAAAGTATCGCCTTCAAAATCCTCCTGAATCTCGGTCAGGTACAGGCGCTGACACAGTGGTAGTGTTTGTCGGTATAGCTCAGCACCTCCAATGACAAAAATCTGCCTGTCATCATTGGCAAAGTGATCCAGCACTTCCTGAATCGAGTGTGCCGTGATAATTCCTGGTACATCAAGAACATGCTGACGAGAGAGCACAACATTGGTGCGGTCAGGCAGAGGTTTGCCAATGGAATCAAATGTACGACGCCCCATCACAACGATATGACCGGTGGTTAGCTGTTTAAAATGCTTCAGATCTGCTGGTAAGTGCCAAGGTAATGAATTATTCAATCCGATCACTCGGTTGGCTGATATGGCAGCTAGAATGGCAAGCCGGGAGGTGGCAGGTTGCAGTATAGTCATACGGCAACAGGCGCCTTGATGGGCGGATGTGGATCATAATTATGTAAGGTGAAATCCTCGTACCTGAAATCAAGAATATTTCTGATTGCCGGATTCAGCTCCATTATGGGAAGGGATTTTGGTTCACGAGTCAGTTGCAGGCGAGCTTGTTCAAGGTGATTCAGATACAGGTGTGCATCTCCAAATGTATGGATGAATTCACCAGGCTTGAGATTGCAGCACTGCGCGATCATTAGTGTCAGCAACGAATAGGAAGCAATGTTGAATGGAACACCCAGGAAAATATCCGCGCTGCGCTGATAAAGTTGGCAGGAGAGCTTGCCATCCACCACATAAAACTGAAACAGGACATGGCAGGGAGCGAGTGCCATTTTGTCGAGATCTCCCACGTTCCAAGCAGAAATAATCATCCGGCGTGAATCCGGTGTTGCTTTGATTTGCTGGATTACTTGCGCAATCTGATCGATGGATTTGTCACCGGAAACAGTCCAGGAACGCCACTGGTGGCCATAAACCGGTCCCAGCTCCCCGCTTTTATCTGCCCATTCATTCCAGATGGAAATACCATTTTTCTTCAGATAGTCAATATTGGTATCGCCGCGCAGAAACCACAGCAATTCGTGGATGATCGATTTGACATGGCATTGCTTGGTTGTTACCAACGGGAACCCCTGTTGCAGATCAAAACGCATCTGATAACCGAAGATGGAAAGTGTCCCGGTACCGGTGCGATCAGTTTTTTTATGACCGTATTGCAACACATGTCGCATTAGATCAAGGTATGGATGCATGAATAATCCTGAAAGTATGAATCAAGCAGATATAATAGAGCGCTATATCAATTGAATAGTACAGGTGGCTTTTTTAAAGCCAGTTTACTTAAAAAAATAATGCTCGCAACTCTTACTCAAAACGACGATACTTTTGACGAATCGACTCAGGCTTCTCACTTACTGATCATCTTTCCCAAGACAGAGAAAATACCCGGGAAATACCCATTGCCTGCTGAGCAGGTGCTCAATGATTTACTGCAGCGGCAAGGCGCATCGCCAGGCCGGTTGGCGGAAACACCGTTATCTGTCAACCTGCAGAGTGGTGCGCTTTATGCCTGGACGATGGTGGATACCGGCAAATCGGTATTTGAACAACAAACCGGAATTCGCAAGGCAATGCAACTGCTGCTGAATGAGAACCCGGTTGAAATTCATCTGGCTGTTTATGGAGATGAGACACAAAGACGACATCTGGCCGAACTCGCAGTTTATATCGCCTGGATTAACGGGGCAATACTACCGATACGTAAACAGCGTAAGGCGGATGACAAGCCACTGGAGAGAATTTATTTGCATGGCGCGGCTGATTCCACTGGATTTGCCATACAGTGCGCACAGGCAGAGGGAAATTTTCTTGCCAGAGGATTGACTATCCTGCCTCCCAACGAGCTGACTCCCAAGACTTACCGTGAACAAATAAAAAAGCTGGCTGCCAGTGAAAACTGGCAATACCAGGAATATGAATTATCCCGGTTGCGCGAGATGGGGGCAGGTGCATTTACAGCCGTCGCGCAGGGCAGCTTGACGGATGATGCGGCAATTGTTTATTTACGTAGAACGGCAAAAAACAGTGAAACTAACAGAACAATCGCCCTGGTGGGAAAGGGTATCTGCTTTGATACAGGCGGACATAATCTTAAATCGGCGCGCTATATGTATGGCATGCATGAGGATATGAATGGTTCAGCGGTAGCGCTTGGGGCACTTCTGGCTGCAACCCGGGCCGATCTGCCAATCAACATAGATTGCTGGCTTGCTATTGCCCAGAACCACGTGAGCCCCGATGCGTTCAAGCAAAATGATGTGATTACTGCTCTGAATGGTATGACGGTAGAAGTCGTTCATACGGATGCGGAAGGGCGACTGGTACTGGCGGATACGCTGACACTTGCTGCCAGAGAAAAACCTGATCTGATTATCGACTATGCTACGTTGACAGGCAGCCTGATTACCGCACTGGGCACTCGCTACAGCGGTGTTTTTACCAACCGTGATTATCTGGCGCAAAATGCGGTGGCAGTGGGCAGAACAAGTGGCGAACGGGTATGCGTGTTTCCGGTGGACAATGATTATGAAGCTGATCTCGAAAGCAAAATTGCCGACATCAAGCAGTGCTCCATAGAAAGTGAGGCAGACCATATTCTTGCCGCCTGTTTCCTGCGACATTTTGTGAATGATATTCCCTGGTTGCATATGGATCTTTCTGCTTCCCGTCATCAGGATGGATTGGGCGCGGTCAGTACGGATGTTACCGGGTTCGGCGTTACCTGGTCGATTCATTTTTTGCAGGAAATGCTCAAAATTTTGCAGAAAAGAACAGGGAGAACTCGCTGATTATCAACCTTATTTCACTGGTATTTTCTCCATGAATGATGAAGTAAAACAACGTTTGCAAAATACTGAAACCTGGACCCGGGTACTTTTTATGCTGTTGTTTTTTTTCGTCCAGGGAGGAGTAAAATTTCTGATTATGCTGCTAGCGGTATTCCAGACAGTCTCAACCCTGTTGGCCGGACAAACCAATACTCAGCTGCTTAAGCTGGGCCGTCAACTGGCAATGTATGACTATCAGATCAGTTTGTTTCTGACCTTCAATAGCGAGCGGCGTCCATTTCCATTTTCTGCCTGGCCTGCTGATACAAGCGGTTATAACTCGAGCGATAATCAGGGCAATCAAGGCTGATTTTCAATAAAGAGCATTTAAAGAATACCGTTACCCTATTAATAAATCAGCTGTTCCTGATCATGGTTTGGGAACAAGGCGAGACGACGGGGCTTGATAAAAACCTGATCTCCTTTTACCAGCTGTAATTCACGAAAATGTTCCTTGCTGATTGCGGCGTGAATGGTGTGCTGGGTCGGATTATCTCCATACATCAGTTCCAGTCGTACTACCGGGCCAATTGAGAGAATGTGAACAACATGTACTGCCAGTGCGGATTCACCGTTTATGGCCCGGCTCACCTCAATATCATGGGGGCGAACATAAGCAATGGCGTTGAGATCTTCTGCTGCAGCATGTTCGGGCACATCGATTTTCAAGCCGCTGATCCATGCCTGACCATGGTGTACACGGCCATGGAAAAGATTGACGTGGCCCAGGAATTCATACACGAATGGATTGGCTGGTTTTTCATAAACTTCATCAGGGGTGCCGATTTGTTCGATACGCCCCCGGTTCATGATGACGATCCGGTCTGCCACTTCCAGTGCTTCTTCCTGATCATGTGTAACGAAGACACTGGTAATGTGCATGTCGTTGTGCAGTTTGCGCAGCCAGGCACGCAATTCTTTACGCACCTTGGCATCCAGCGCGCCGAAAGGCTCGTCCAGTAATAAAACGCTGGGTTCGACCGCCAGTGCCCGTGCCAGTGCGATGCGCTGGCGCTGACCTCCGGAAAGTTGGTGTGGATAACGGTCTGCCAGCCAGTCGAGTTGCACCAGTTGCAGTAGCTCGGTCACGCGACGATTGATTTCTCGGGTGTTGGGACGCTCTTTTCGGGGGCGCACACGCAGGCCAAATGCCACATTCTCGAAAATGGTCATATTACGAAACAGCGCATAGTGCTGAAAAACAAAACCAACATGGCGGTCACGGACATGTTTGGTAGTTGAATCTTCCTGGTTGAATAACACCTGCCCGGAATCAGCAGTTTCCAGGCCAGCAATAATGCGCAGCAACGTGGTTTTACCAGAACCGGAAGGGCCAAGCAGGGCGAGCAGTTCGCCTGGATTAACTTGTAAATTAATATTATGCAGGGCAACAAAAGAGCCAAACTGCCTGGAAAGATTGCGTATCTCGATACTCATGTGTAATTTCCTTATCTGGATGTTTTCTGCGCAACTCTGGATTCAATAAATGTTTTTAGTGCCAGCGTAATCAGTGCCAGTAACGCCAGCAGGGAGGCCACTGCAAAAGCAGCAGCAGAGTTGTATTCGTTGTAAAGAATTTCGACGTGCAGGGAAAGTGTATTGGTCAGGCCGCGAATATGCCCAGAAACAACCGATACCGCCCCGAACTCGCCCATTGCCCTTGCATTGCAAAGGATGGTGCCATACAGCAATCCCCACTTGATGTTGGGAAGAGTGATATACCAGAGCGTCTGCCAGCCATTCGCCCCGAGAATGATGGCCGCTTCTTCCTCCTCTGTTCCTTGGGCTTGCATCAGTGGAATCAGTTCGCGTGCGATAAATGGCACAGTCACAAAGATGGTGGCCAGAACAATGCCGGGCACTGCAAAAATGATAGAAATATCGTGCTCTCTCAACCACGGTCCCATCCAGCCCTGCAGACCGAATATTAGTACGTAAATTAATCCGGCAACGACGGGAGAGACGGAGAAGGGCAGATCAATCAGGGAGATCAAAATACTTTTGCCGCGAAACTCGAATTTGGCAATTGCCCAGGCAGCCGCAATGCCGAAAGCCAGATTAAGTGGTATGGCAATGGCTGCAGCGGTCAGTGTGAGCTGGATGGCAGCGAGAGCATCTGGTTCGGTGATAGCAGCGATGTAAACATCCCATCCTTTTTTCAGCGCTTCAAAAAAGACTGCTACCAGCGGTAGTAAAAGAAAAAGGGATAGGAAGGAGAGCGCCAGCAGGGTGAGTATCCAGCGTGCCCATGGTGATTCCTGTGTAACCAGTATCTTGTGCGGTGCCGAAGAGGCTTGAAGTAATGGGATGGTAGTCATGATTCCTTTATACTTTTATGCCGCGATGGTGAACCCACCATTGCAACAGGTTGATGATCAGCAAAAGAATGAATGAAATCACCAACATCACGACAGCAATAGCAGTTGCACCGGTGTAATCATATTGTTCCAGTTTGGTGATAATCAGTAACGGCGTGATTTCCGAAATCATCGGGATATTGCCGGCGATAAAAATCACTGATCCATATTCCCCGATAGCGCGGGCAAACGCCAATGCAAAGCCAGTGGTCAGTGCGGGCAGAATTGTGGGGAAAATAATGCGCCGGAAAATTTGCCAGCGAGTTGCACCTAACATGGCTGCAGCTTCTTCCAGTTCTTTTTCGATATCTTCCAGTACGGGCTGAACGGTACGCACAACGAACGGCAATCCGATGAATGTCAGGGCAACAAATACGCCGATGGGTGTGAATGCAACCTTGATTCCCAGTGGTTCCAGGTACTGTCCGATCCAGCCGTTCCCCGCGTAAATTGCGGTGAGTGTGATGCCGGCAACGGAGGTGGGCAGTGCGAAAGGCAGATCGATCAGGGCATCGACCAGACGCTTGCCCGGAAACGGGTAACGTACCAGCACCCAGGCTACCAGCAATCCGAAAAATGCATTGACCACTGCGGCTGCAAATGAGGCTCCAAATGTCAGTCGATAGGATGCGATAACTCGGGGTGCGGTCACGGTACTCCAGAATTCCGGCCAGGTCAGTTTCGCGCTGTGGATGAATGCTGCCGACAGGGGAATTAGCACGACCAGACTCAGGTAGAGCAGGGTGAATCCAAGTGCCAGATTGAACCCGGGTAACACACTGTATTGTTTGAAAGTGCTCAAAATTCAAGCTCCTGTTATTCGATTGTGAAAATCTTTGCTAGATGGCTGCCGAGATCATATTGCGAGTTATGCTGCCTGTCCTAAAAACCGCCCTGCGGATAATACATATCCGCCTGCTTTGCTGCTGTTAGTTGCTCTTGTATTTCGATTTTTCTGACAGGCAGGAGGGATCTGGTATCACGAGTGCTGCTGTCTTCTGAATAGCCATCCATCTGATAGTGCGGTAGCTCGTTACTACTCAATAGGCGTGGGTGTACACTCAGAAAAATCTGACATTTCCGGGTCTTCTTGAATTTGAATTTATGAGCAGTCAATATGCTGGATACAGAATCAATCATTGATTTACATATATTTTGTCGAACAGGCCGCCATCCTTGAAGTGGATGCTCTGCGCTTTCGGCCAGCCACCAAATACTTCATTTATCGTAAACAGATCGATTGCCGGAAACTGGTGAGCGTATTTCCTGGCTATTTCCGGATCGCTCGGCCGATAGAAGTTGCGTGCAGCAATTTCCTGTCCCTCTTTGCTGTATAGATACTCGAGATAGGCCTGCGCGATATTACGTACGCCATGTCTGTCAGCATTTTTGTCAACGACGGTGACAGGGGGTTCGGCAAGAATACTGATCGAAGGCATGATTATTTCGAATTTCTCCGGGCCATATTCCTTGAGTGCCAGAAAAGCTTCATTTTCCCAGGAAATCAGAACGTCCCCTATACCGCGCTGGATGAAGTTGATGGTTGATCCACGCGCCCCTGAATCGAGTATCGAGACATTCTTATAAAGTCTGGTGAGGAATTCTTGTGCTTTTGCTTCATCACCATCATGTTTTTTTAGTGCAAAACCCCACGCTGCCAGATAATTCCAGCGTGCGCCACCCGATGTTTTCGGGTTGGGGGTTACGACGGCGACATCCGGTTTGATCAAATCATCCCAGTCCTTGATTCCTTTGGGATTATCTTTGCGTACCAGCAGGACGATTGTTGAGAGATAGGGTGAGCTGTTGTTGGATAAGCGTTTCTGCCACTCGGCCAGGATCAGTCCGGATTGTTCGCTGATTGCATCGATGTCGTGAGCAAGGGCAAGTGTCACTACATCTGCAGGCACACCATCGATGACCGCACGTGCCTGCTTGCCGGAGCCGCCATGAGACTGTCTGACAGTAATTTTCTCTCCGGTTTTTTCCTGCCAGTAGCGGGTGAATTTACGATTATATTCCTCATACAGCTCGCGTGTCGGATCATAGGAAACATTGAGAATGGCCCGATCAGCAAGTGCCTGATTAGAATTTACCATAACCAATATTAATAGACCGACTGACAACCATGTGTTGAATTGCATTTGATTTCCTTTTGTAAATAAGTCGATGTTATTTGAATGCGCTGACAGCGATTTCTACATAAAAAAAGTCCGTACCGGCAGTTGTTTCTCCTAGTTCCGCCAGTTGCCGATTTTTTACAAATCCACCGTTGAACCAATGCGAATAGCCCAGTGTGGTACTGATATGGGGCGTCAGCCTGTAACGGGCGCGAATATCGGCTGAATGTCCGAGAAAGCTTCCGCTGTTACCACTGCGATCACGGTTATTTCCATTGCTACTGAGAAGGTTATTGAAACGATCGGCTTTACTGGCGAGCCAGAAGCCGTTATAGCCACCATCGATTTGTAAATCCGGGTGTGGCTGGAACTCTACTTTGATTTTTGGTGCCTGGATATTTTCCATAATGACATAGTCATCAGCTGACCAGGGACGTCCGAAACCGAAAAATCTTTCAAAACGGTTATTTGTATGGTCATTGGGATCACGATCACCGCTTATATAACCGTAAAAGGCACTCATGCGAGGCTTCCAGGCAGCCTGCTGAAAGGTATAGCCAAATTCAAGTAAATAGGCGTGCGCTGATTTTTTCTGTCCGCCGTCGCGCCCAAACTGATAAACAGCGCCGAGATCGAAATCCACTTCAGTGTCAGGTACAATGCCGTAGGCCCGGATGGCGGGAGAGTGGATTTCACGTTTGGCTCGTGTTCCACCATCGTCATCCTGTATCAGTCCCATGTAATAGGGTTGGATGGTGACTATTTTTGACCACTGGCGAAAATGTCCGATTACGCCATAAAACCACTGACCTTTGTCGCGCCGGTCAAATTTGTCTATCAGTCTTATGACCGGCTGCACGCCCCATGCGTCAAATTCCCAGTTATTCGATTCCTGGCCTAATGTCATGCGGAAACCCTCAAAATTATTGGTAGTGTTACGCCATTGATTGCTGGCCAGTAAGCGCCGATCCAGTGCTTCCCATACCATGCGGCCACCTCGAATTCTGACAGGGCGATGATTACCCAGGTCATCCCGCCCCAGCGCATCCTTAAAATAGAGTTCACCATAGGTTTGGATCAGTTCGAATTCATTCCAGTCGCGATTATCTTTAGGGAATTTACTGTTATAGCGGCGAGCATCTTCAAATTCGACGACGAAGCGCAGGGGATCCAGAATTTCCCTGATACCTAGATAGGCTCGTGTTCTGAGTAGAACAGGGTTATCTGTGGTAATGCGTGAGCGCCGGATATCATTGTGGCGATGTTCATAACGTATGCGGTAATCCAGCCCGACATCCAGCCAGTAAAGATTTTTGAGGGCATCAATCCCGGTTTGAGACAGATTACGAACATAACGAGGTGGATCGGATTCCGGGTGCGTACTGTAGCTGCGAGCGCGCTGGTATAAATTTGGCCATGACGTTGTCTGTATCGTTTGGCTGCTTCCAGTTGTTGTGAAATCTTCTTTTGCGTAAGCCATATTTGTCTGTGACAAAAATATAATCAGGTAAAGCCATATCCATGTTGGGCGTTTCATTCATACCCCGTGTCGGGAAGAAGTTATCCAGTTCTTCTGGCCGGATGGTTGCAATATTTTCAATAATGACAATTATTCTTGTTGTGGTTGTCAGTTGATGATTCTCGGTGTTTCCGCATGAGTGGGGAGAAGATACCAACGATCGCTTATTATTAAAAATAATAAATAATGATTTCTTTATTGTTATTTTGAATATAAAGAAAATGACTCAGCTGTGAGGAGAGTTTGATAAGTAGCTGAGAAACGCGGTTGAGTGAAGATCAACCCGGGTAATCAAGGGCTTTTTGTTGCTGCTCGTGCTGCTTTGTAGGCCGCAGATTTTTTTCGAATAAATTGTTGGTAATTCACCCGTCAGTTTATTCAAGGGTGATCAGATGTTATTAGAAGGCGTGGATTGATACTTCGATATAAAACAGATTAGGGGAGTTAGTAACTTTTCCTGGTGTCACCAATTGTTGTTTCTTTACAAACTCGCTAAACCCTTGATCTGAGCAAAATGGGATAATCATTGGTGATTTGTGAGCGTCGGATATCGTTGTTGTGAAATTAATAATATGTGCGGTTCTCTAGCCCGGCATCCAGCCAGTAAAGATTCTTGAAAGCATCAATTCCGGCTTGAGAAAGGTTGCGGACATATGCGGGATGATCACGTTGTAGAGTGACTCACATAATAACTACGTGAACGGCGATAAAAGGTAGACGATTCACGATTTGAATGGTGTTGATGTCCGTTTGTTCGATTTGGCGATCTTTGGCGGGTAACAAACTACTATCTGCGTGAATTATGGCCTGGTAGAAGAAAAAATGGCTTGGATAAGCCATATCCAGCTGAAATATTTCATTTGTTTTTATCTGAAGCAGAAAATCTCTTCCCAGAAGGGAGAATACAAGTTGTCGACAGGTGGTCCGGGGAGCTGTTCAACAGCTACTCGATTGGGTTCGTGGTTCGGATGTGAACCGGAAATTGGCTGATAAGTTAATAGCGTGCGTTTTTCGGTTTCTTACCCTTAGGCCAGTCCTGGAGTTTTTTTACAAAATCCGGCCGAGGTTGTCGAGTAAAGTATAGTGCTACATCAAAGGCCTCTTGATCGGTTAATGTATTGCCTTGCCCAAGAGGCTATTGGCTTTGGTAAACGCAGCCGCTGTATTTAGTCTGGCCATGCCGGCAGCGATATTAAAGGATTTGTCTCCCCATAGCGCAGGAAAAATTACTTCACCGTTTGGCCCATATTGCCCTTGCCCGTCCGGCTAATGACAAATAGCACATTTATCGGCATAAACTTTTTTCCCTCTTTCCATATCTGGAGGTTGAGGCGCGGTAATTCTGATAAAACCGCGACCCTCTACATCCACGCCAGTTGGGACATCTTTTGATAGCCAGTGCATATAGGCGAGAATGGCGAGCATTTCATTACTCGTAGGGTAATGTTTTTCCGTTCAAAGAACGCTCGAAACAGTCGTTAATCCGATCTTGCAAAGAATTGATCCTGGCGTTTCTGGCACGGTACCTAGGGAATGCTCCCCAAATTCCGACCCAGGGTGCGGCATTGGGTTGGCGGCCGCCATTGAGATGGCAGCTTGTACAGTTCAATGCACTCCCTGAATTATTTTTTAGAAGCAGAGATGTCTGAAACAGGAGCTTCTGACCCAGACGAATGGCATCTCCCTGCGGGCTGGCAGGAATGGTGGATTCATCAGGAGGATTAAAAGCTGCCTTTTCTACAGCGGGTGGCTGAGCGATGGCGCTCCTGCGCCCAGCCATAGTAGAAGTAATAAATGATACATTTTCATTGGGTCTCCTTTGGCAACTATTACAATTTCCAGTGGGTATCTAAAAATGCGGACTGATCAAGATGTATGGTGTTGTGATGAAAATTGAAAAAATAGCATACTCCTACGGAACCGGATTTCAACCATCTTGACCACTATAATTTATTCAGCTTTTCCTCTGCTGCTTGCCAATCGGATCGCCAGGTGTCATCTTTTATCTTTTGGATAGTTGCTGTGGTTTGTGATCAAATATTTCGGGATATTTCGCAGAGAGAACAGCCTCAAATAAAAGCATATTTGTTCTTTGTTTGATGACAGGATCTTTTGTTGTTTTACCTTAATATTGAATTAGCACTCGAGGGGTGAGAGTGCTAAAATATGCTTGTTGATTTTATATTCCGTAATATTCATTCGGAAATCAGGAGGAAAATATATATGAGTGAGATTTTAACTTTACCGGTAATAAGTGGAGGGAATCTGGAGAGCTATATTCGTGCAGCTAACAGTTTTCCTGTTTTATCACGGGAAGAGGAAATATCGCTGGCTAAAAAAATGCAGGAAAATGGGGATATCAATGCAGCGCATCAACTGGTACTTTCTCACTTGCGTACAGTTGTGATGATTGCACGTGGTTATCTGGGCTATGGGTTGCCGCATGCTGATTTGATACAAGAAGGTAATATCGGCTTGATGAAGGCTGTCAGACGTTTTGATCCGGAACGCGGTGTTCGCCTGATATCCTTTGCAATTCACTGGATCAAGGCGGAAATCCATGAATTCATTATGCGCAACTGGAGGTTGGTCAAGATTGCCACCACCAAACCGCAGAGAAAGCTTTTTTTCAATCTGCGCAGCATGAAAGAAGGGCTGGATACGATGAATCAGGCAGAGGTTGCGACCATGGCAGAGCAACTGGGCGTTAAGGCGGAAGAGGTTGTCGAGATGGAAACACGCTTTAGTGGTCGGGATATTTCGCTTGAGCCGCTAACGGACAGTGATGAAGAGGATTTCAGCCCGATTGCTTATCTGACAGATGGATCAGACCCGTCCAGAGAGCTGGAAAAAGAACAGCTGGAGCGGTTGACGCATGCGAAACTGAAAGATTCTCTAGATAGCCTGGATGAGCGCAGTCGTCGTATTATTGAGGCCCGCTGGCTGCGGGAAGATAAGGCCGCAACCCTGCATGAACTGGCTAAAGAATTGGGTGTTTCTGCCGAACGGGTGCGCCAGATTGAAGCTAAGGCCATGAAGAAAATGCGAGCTGAAATAGCTATTTAACAACTGCTTTATGTAATCTCCTGATAGATGGCCGTATTGCTTGCGGCCATCAATTTTTTAATGCAGTTATCCATTTTTTGTACAGACGATCTGCAACTGATTGCAATGCAGTAATGCGCTCCTCCAGGTTCGTCTGAATTTCCTCACTACTACTGACGGCGGGATTTCCATGGTTACGCAACAGCTCATCAATATTCGCTTCGCACCATGCTTTGACCATCGCCGCTGTCATTTCAATGTGACACTGCATACCCAGATGGATGCCCAGTGCAAAAGCCTGATTAGGACAATAAGGGCTGGATAGCAGTCGTACAGCATTTGCCGGTATGCTGAAGGTTTCACCGTGCCAGTGAAAGGCGTCAAATTCTGAGAGATCGCTGCCAAACCAATCCTGTGCGATAGGTGTGCTTTCTTCAATATGCACTTGTCCCCAGCCAATTTCCTTAACTGGGTTACTTGTTACGATACCCCCGAGGGCGGTTGATAACAGTTGCCCACCCAGGCAATGGCCCAGCACCGGGATATCAATGGCTACTGTCTGCCTGATGAGTGATAATACGAGGTTGATCCAGGGAAGATCATCATGCACGCTCATTGGCCCGCCCATTAATACCAAACCACTGTATCCCCTTGGATTATTCGGAGGAAGCATGCCTTTATCCAGGCAGATGAGCTGCCAGGGAATATGATGCTGATCAAGAAATGTGGCAAAATAGCCGGGCCCTTCAAGTGGGAAAAACCTGAGAATTGCGACGGGTTTCATTAATAATATCCTTCCTGGAATAAATGAACGGATTTCACTGTTCCCTTTCGGGTATTCTGTTTTGTTCAGTAGCGTGTGAATTGTACGGTTTTCCGGGTTTTTGCGGGTGGAAGCTTGTATTACGATCTGCCATGTGATAGCCGCTTCCTGTTGCCATATATTGGTAGTTTGTACTGCCTGATGACAGGGTTTTCAGGTCGCCGTCCGGGTATTCTGGGGTAATCTGATTTTTATTTCTTCTGCTTTGATATATCAATAGTAATGGCTTTTAAAAACCATGATTTTAATGATCTGGTTCGATTGGAGCAGCTGCGGCATATTGAAACCGGTCAGGCGAAGACGCTTTCCTATGCGGGTGTTGCCAATATGGAATCGTATCCTGTTGCTGGTTTCAGTTACGCAGCTTTTCTGGAAAGACTTCTGAATCGTGCCCATCATCTGATTCACGATAATCACCTGGACGATATTCTCCAACAGCCAGAGAAGCTGTTTGTGCGCGCGGGCAGAGTCATTCTGGTTCTGGCAACAATTCTTGGCGGACTGGCAGCGATTAATGCAACCGGTGATTCTTCGACGCTGAATATTTATTGGCTGCTGGTTGTGTTACTCGGATTCAATTTTTTCTCGATGCTGCTGTGGAGTGCGGGGATTACGCTGGGTATTCAAGGGTTAAGTTCGGGTATTGCTGCACAATTGGCGCGCTGGTTGCCCTTCCTCCAGCTCAAGAAAAAGGAGAAGGATTCCATTGGCACGCTTGCTGCGCACGCCTGGTGGGAAACCTGTCTGTTCGGCAAGGTGGGTAAGTGGCGAATCAGCCTGCTGACTCACCAGTTTTGGATGATTTATCTGCTTGCAGGGATGGGAACACTAATCCTGTTGATGCTGGCAAAACAGTACGATTTTGTTTGGGGGACAACGTTGTTACCAGAAAACAGTCTGCCTGAACTTACCCGGCTTCTGGCTGCCCCCATGGAATTGATCGGCCTGGCCTCTCCTGACAGTCAGCAGATCGCAGCCAGCCGGATTGGGGCAGGCATGCAAGATGCTTCGATCAGAAACGCCTGGGCGAAATTTCTGGTGGGAGCGCTGATTGTTTATGGAGTGTTGCCTCGGATAATACTGGCTTTGTTCGCATTTTTAATGCTGAAATTATCGGAGTATCGTTACAAGCTGGATTTATACCTGCCCTACTACGTCACGTTGCGGCAGAGCCTGATTGCAAATGAATTTATGGCGAGTGTGATCGATCGCGATCCGGGAGTCGCACAAGAGCAGCCGGTGCAAGTTGCCCGCAAGGGGCACAATCGGCATTTGCCGGAGGAAGCATTGGTGATCGGCATTGAGCTGGATAATCACATCATCTGGCCGAAAGGAATGGTTTGCCAGGAAAATGTGGCAGATCAGGAAACGCTTATGCGGGCGGTAGAGATGATCAAGAAATCCAGATATTCCTTGCTCATTGGTGTGGCTGCGCATCGGCTGCCTGATCGCGGGGTGCAACGGATCATAAAAAAACTGACTGCATTGGCATCTGGCCAGATCTGGCTGGTTTTACTGCAAAATAATGCTGCTATTCCAATTACGGAGTCACGTAAACAAGCCTGGTTCCGGTTGGCACAAGCCAGTACAATTCCAGCCGAACATGTTCTTTCCTGATGACGATCCATTTTGATATGAAAGCAAGCGGGAGGGCTGTAGAACAAGACGCACCACTTCTGGAGATTGCTGTTGTTGGCCATACTAACACAGGAAAAACCTCACTGATTCGTACCTTGTTGCGCAGTACCAGCTTTGGTAAGGTTGAAGATGCTGCCGGCTCAACTCGGCATGTTGAACGGGCGACTATTTTTGCAGGCAGCGAAGCAGTGCTGAATCTGCATGACACACCCGGAATTGAGGATGTGTACGCACTGCAGGACGAGCTGCAAATAATCGCTTCCAGGAATAAACGTTTAACCCCGA
The DNA here is from genome assembly GCF_003201195.1 of Nitrosomonas eutropha. Taxonomy (GTDB): domain Bacteria; phylum Pseudomonadota; class Gammaproteobacteria; order Burkholderiales; family Nitrosomonadaceae; genus Nitrosomonas; species Nitrosomonas eutropha. The sequence continues at coordinate 52,597 of NZ_QICQ01000013.1, forward strand.
ATGAGCAGCTGGAGAAGTTTGTATTAACCACCTCCCTCAATGATCCACTGGAGCAGGAAGCCAAGGTTATTCGGCAGATATTGCGCAGCGATGTCCTGCTGTATGTAATTGATGTGCGTGAGCCAGTACTTGAAAAATATCTCATCGAAATCGAGATACTTGGCAAAGCAATAAAACCCATCATTCCGATATTCAACTTTACTGCCGCGCATCGGGCCGAGCTTGATCTGTGGAGAAAGAAACTGGCGGCATTCAACATCTATGCCTCACTTGAGCTGGATACTGTTGCATTTGCTTTTGAGGCGGAAAAGCGTTTGTATCAGAAAATACAAAGCCTGTTGGAAATACACTACACCCGTCTGCAACGCCTGATTGACCACCGTGCACGAATATGGAACCAGCTTTGTATATCCGCCGCCAGACGGATTGCCGGATTGATCATTACCGCAGCCTGTTATCGGGAGCCAACCGATGATGATCGGAATTCAGTGGATACATCCTCGGCGGCGATAAGGTTGCAGGATTTTGTGCGTCAGGCAGAGCAAAATTGCCTGACCGACTTGCTGAAGATGTTTAATTTCACAGACAAGGATGTCGCTCTGCAAAAGATACCGGTACAAAACGGATATTGGCAGCTTGATCTGTTTGCCCCCGGCATACTAAAGGCTTATGGGCTGGATATTGGCAGTGCCGCGCTAAAAGGTGCGGCTGCCGGAGCTGGAATCGATTTGATGACCGGGGGATTGAGTCTTGGTACTGCCAGTATATTGGGCGCAATTGCAGGCACTGGCTGGTCTACATTCAGACGCTATGGTAAGGAGATTCAGGCAAAGTTTCAGGGGACTCGATGGTTGTGTGTAGATGACAACACGTTACAGTTACTGTATCTGCGTCAGCATCAGCTGCTGGACAAGCTGATGAACCGGGGCCATGCTGCTCGCCATATTGATCAGGTGGATCAACAACCGGAGCGTGGTGATCCACCTGATGGATGGCATGGAATTATTAATATACTCAGACAAAACCCTGCCTGGAGCGGATTATTAAGCCTTCACAATCATGATGATCAGTATCGTTTGATTGAAAAAAATCTGGTTGATGCGCTATTAAACTCAAAGTTATAAATCCTGTTTTTGTTCAAGAGGATAAAATAAGTTTATTGCTTCGATCGGCTGCTTGGCTCCCGGTGGAGCATAAGCGCCGTATTCTGACAGTTCTGTCGGCGAGATATAACCAACAACAGGTTCGAGGTCGGCCAGCCGCATTCCCTGTCTGATCAGATAGAGAATATAGGTCTGCCGCAGTGTTTCAGCAGAAATCCGGCTGGTTATCAGCAGATCGGCATCAATTTGCAGACAGGTCAGCAACGCTTCCAGATCTTCCCGACCCAACCGATTCCCGGTGGGATCAGTCAGGCAACAGCCATGTTTACTGTAGAGTGTAGCCAGGGCAGGGTGTAGAGGGATTGTTCTGGTGGATACATTTCTAATTGTGAGCAAGTTGTTTTCAAGATCAACGTCATCATTTTGCAGGTTTGCGATCTCATCAGGTGTCAGGCCGCTTAGCAGAAAGATAAGCAGCTGTTTTTCCTTGGCGTTTGCCGCGTGAAATAGTTCGTCAATTTGCCGGGGCGTGTATTCATCTATTTTGATGTGCTCTAGTGCCTGTATAGGTTCTCGAAGCAGATTGGTGGGCGTTGATGGCGGTATGCCAAGAGCGCTGCGAGGTAAATTACTCTGATTGTGAAGATGAATATCGGACAGGTGAATGGCTAGTTTTTCCTGTTCTTTGTGCATCAGAAATTCAAAAATCCAGATAGCAGCCAAGCCCATTAGCAAGGATAGCAGTGTCGCAATCATGGCATTCCATAAATAATCCGGCCTGATTGGGTGATGGGGTAAAAAAGCTCGTTCGATAATATCAACATAGGGATATCTCCCGGTGTGTTGCGCTTCAATCTGAGCCAGTCTTGATTGTGTGTCCCGATAGAGCTGCTCTAGCTCTTCCAGATCAGATTTCAATGCATCATGTTCGGTGAAGCGAGCAGTAAACTCGGCTGCTTTTTGTCTGTGCTGGTCCAGTTGCTCTTGTATTGAACGAGTAGCTTGTAGAGCAGCAGCATAGTTCTGTTCGGCTTCACTGATGACTACAGATTGCCCTTTATGGCGGATATGCTGAATTTCATCATCTAATACCCGCAATTTGTCCGGGATAACCTTGAGGGAAGGGGTTAAGGCCATATACTCGCGGGTATATTGCCGGTCAAGCTCTTCCAGTTGTTCCCGTAATTCCTGGGCGCGTTTTTCGAGTGCACTTAGCGTGCGGGTATCTTCAGTGGGTACGACAACCTGTCCTAGTTCAATCGACTTTCTGATAGCGTCGAGTCGTGCTTTTGCCTTGACTTCTTCTTCACTGGCTTTGTTCAACGAGTCGGTCAGGCCCTTGAGACGCGCTAGTGCTTCATTATCCTGCCGTTCGGTTGTAATAATTTTGTTATGTTTTCTAAACTGCTCAAGCTCAAGTCTTTTTTGTTCAATTTTTGCAGTTAGCGCAGCCAGTTCTTCCTGCATCATTTGTATTGTTGAGCCTTTGGATCGGGCAACTTCTTCTGCCCGTGCATCCAGATAGACATCAATCCAGGTATTGATCAGGCGTGGGAGCAGCGCAGGATCGCTTCCTTCGGCAACCATTTCGACTAGATTAGTATCGGTTATTGGCCGAACATCCAGCATGTCGCGAATGGTTGCGGGTGTCAGATCAATGCCTGCTTCAGTGTCACTTCCTTCGCGCAGACGGCTTGCTGTTTCAGTTAATAGCTCTGGGCCAAGGAGAACCTGCTTTTGAATGGTGACATGCTGAATATCTGCTTCCCTGCTTGCTTGATCAATCGCTGTTTTGGCGACTGTCAGCAAGGTGGCGTAACTCTGGTAAATCGCGGGTTGTAAAAAAACGGCACCGAGAGAAAGTAACAGGCAAGATAGAAAAACTACGGTAAAGATTAGCAGCCTGGTGGGCTTGAGTCGAGCAAGGCGATTTATGAAAGAGCGAGCCCTTTCTGCGATAGACATGGTGTTTTCCAGTTGAGGGCTCTCTGTTTTCATAATTTTTTCAGCATCAAAAGTTAGATTCGGAGATAAACCGAAATCAGAGATAAACCTTTAATCGTAGTCTTCAATTTTTTTCGTTAAATATACATGAGGTGCTGAGTATACGATCTGAAAACGACTACTTACCAGCATCTTTCCCTAGATCGTAGTTGTTATTACTGTAAGGCACAGTACTTTAATTCACAATAGCTGATTGAATAAGGTATTTCGAAAATACTAACCGCTGTTTCTTAACCCGGTGGCCACGCCGTTGATGGTCAGATGAATTGCACGCCGGATCGCATCATCATCATCCCCTGAGCGATAGCGGCGAAGGAGTTCGACCTGAAGATGATTCATCGGATCGATATAGGGCGTGCGGATCCGGATGCTGCGCGCCAGCGTGGGATTGTCCTGTAGAAGTTCGGTATGCCCGGTGATGGCAAACAGCCATTTCACACAAAGTTCCCATTCTGTCCGGATGGCAGTGAAAACATACTGGCGTAATTCAGAATCAGTAACCAGTTCTGCGTAGCGTGAGGCAATGCCCAGATCACTCTTGGCCAACACCATATCCATATTGGAAAGCAAGGTTTGAAAGAATGGCCAGGTTCGGTACATTTTTTGCATCTGTATTAATACGTCCTGCGTATTTCCGGCCTGTTGCACAAAATTCTCGACAGCGGTACCGAATCCATACCAGCCAGGAATCATAGTGCGGTTCAGGCTCCAGCTGAAAACCCAGGGGATGGTACGCAGATCCTCTATTTTATTGGAAGGTTTACGTGAAGTCGGGCGGCTGCCGATATGCAAGCCGGCAATTTCACGGATGGGTGTGGATTCCTGAAAAAACTGTGTGAAATTAGGTGTTTTATAGACCAGGTCGCGATAGGCTGCATATGCGCTGGCAGACAGTTCTTCCATAATCTGATAGCACTGTGGTGTGTGGCAGTGGATAGCATCACGATCAAGCAAGGTGGATTCAATGGTGGCAGCCACTAGCGTTTCAAGATTACGCCGCCCGATTTCAGGATCTGTATATTTGCTGGCAATGACTTCTCCCTGCTCGGTCAATCTGATCTGGCCGTTGACGCTGCCAGGAGGCTGTGCAAGTATTCCTTGATAGCTGGGACCGCCGCCGCGTCCCACCGTGCCACCGCGCCCATGAAATAGGCGCAGCCGTACTCCATGACGGTTAAATACCTTGGTGAGTTCGATTTCGGCTTTGTGTATTTCCCAGTTGGAGGTAACAAATCCGCCATCCTTGTTGCTGTCTGAATAACCCAGCATAACTTCTTGCAAGTTACTCCTGGATCGCAACATTTTACGATACTCGGGCAGTGAAAACAGTTCTTCCATGACATTGGCGCAACCGCGCAGATCATCGATTGTTTCAAACAACGGGATGATGTTTACAGTCGATCGTGCAGCTTCGCCAAACTGTAGTAGCCCGGCTTCTTTCAGCAACAATGCTGCTTCTAGTATGTGGATGACCCCGGTTGCCATGGAAATAATATAGTTAGGCAGCGCGACATGGCCAAAGCGACGCTGGATTTCGGCGGCCATTCTCAAGATTCGCAACTCACCCTGTGTGATATCAGAATAATCAGACAAGGATGAGACCAGTGGATGTGAACGCTTGAGTTCGGCCAGAAGCCATTCAGCACGTTCCGCTCGAGTCAAATCAGGATAGTTGCGGTTGTCCTGAGCGTTTTTTTCATATAATTCAGACACAACCTGTTCGTGGATTTTGCTGTGCTGACGCATATCCAGTGATGCGAGGTGAAATCCAAATACATCTACCGCACGGCGCAGGTCTCGTATGGCACCTTGAGCCAGCTTGTTTGATTGGTGTTGTTTCAAGGAACGAATAACGATATCAAGATCATGTACGAACTCGGCGCTGTCAGCATACGGTTCTGCCGTATTTTCCTGGTATTGCCGGCCAACGTGAGGGCTTAAGTACCTGCTGGTTGCAATCAAACGCGTGTGCATGCCGAGAAAGACGCGCCGATACGGTTCATCGATCCTGCTGGCTGGCAAGCCGGGCGCAGTCGAAGCCAGCCCCTCCAACTCGCTGGTTACTTTGATCAGGCGTTCAGTCAGACTCATGGCCTGGCCGATTTTTTCTACTTCCTCAATATAATAATCAAGTATCAATGCGGAATGCCGTTCGGCGGCATGTAACATAATTTGGTGGGTGACAAAGGGATTTCCATCTCGATCTCCCCCAATCCAGCTGCCAATCCGTAAAAATGAGGCAATACATGGCGCCGCCTTGTCCATGTGACGCTCCAGAATATCTTCAATCTTGGCGTAGATATAAGGAATCTGCTTGAGAAAGGTGTAGTGGTAATAGATCAGGCCGTTTTCAATTTCGTCTTGTACTGTCAGCCTGACTGAGCGCAGCACCCGGGTTTGCCACAGTGTTTGGATAGCGGAACGTAAATCTTCTTCATTGTGGCGCAGTTCATTGGGAGTGAGTTGGGTGCGATCCCGTTCCTTGAGCAGACGTTGTATCTTTAGTTGATAATCCAGAATGCTGCGCCGCTGTACTTCAGTAGGGTGAGCTGTTAATACTGGGGAGATGAGTGCCTCGGCAAAGAAATTCTCCAGTTGTTGCGTATTAATTCCTTTTGCCACCACACGTTCTAGAGCTAACGTAACGCTGCCATCCTGGGGCGGTGAGCCTGCACGCAAATGAGCGCGGCGACGGCGGTTATGATGTAGATCTTCGGCGATGTTCGAAAGTAGCGAAAAATAGCTGAATGCCCGGACAACAGCTGTAGTTTCCTTGTGGCTGAGATGATTGAGTATGGTGTCCAGCTCTTTTCCTGCCTCTTCATCCTGTTCGCGGCGAAAGCGCACAGCAGTCTGACGAATGGTTTCTACCAGATCAAACATTGGCTCTCCTTCCAGCTCTCGTATCGTGTCGCCCAGCATGCGCCCCAGCAAGCGAATGTCTTCCCGTAGTGGATGGTCTTTTTCGAGGGATGTGTCTTTTTCGGGAACAATATTTGCTAGGGTATTCAAACTCATTGTTGTGTGTCTCCTGTAATCATGGGCTCGGGTCACCGGGATAAAATGCAGTTATTTGCCATCATCCGGACCGGGGTCGCCCGTGCTAGAATGGCGGCATTGCTTCAAAATCAGATTCTTATTATGTCTAGTCCTGAAAAAATTGTTATTGCGTCACGCGAGAGCCAGCTTGCTTTATGGCAGGCAAATTTCATTCGAAGTCGTCTGCTTGAATTATACCCGCAAACTGATATCACCATACTTGGCATGACGACTAAGGGAGATCAGATTCTGGATGTTTCCTTGTCAAAAATTGGTGGCAAGGGGCTTTTTATCAAAGAGCTTGAACTGGCTCTGGAAGACGGCCGTGCGGACATCGCAGTACATTCTATGAAAGATGTGCCGATGATTGTTCCGTCTGGATTCAGGCTGGCCGCCATCACAGAACGGGAAGATCCGCGTGATGCATTTGTTTCCAATGATTTTACCAGCCTGGAAGAATTGCCCACCGGAAGCGTGGTAGGGACTTCCAGTTTGCGGCGAGAATCCCAGTTACGGGCGCGCTTCCCGCATCTGCAAGTGCGTCCGTTGCGTGGTAACGTGCAAACGCGACTGCGAAAGCTCGACGAGGGGGAATACAGTGCAATCATTCTGGCTGCAGCTGGACTGAAACGGCTGGAGCTGGGATATCGCATCAGCATGCTGATACCACCCGAGCTGAGTCTTCCGGCGGTTGGACAGGGTGCGTTGGGTATCGAGTGTCGCGATAATGATCCTGATATGGTGGAATGGATGAAGCCGCTACACCATGCCACAACTGCTTATTGTGTGGAGGCAGAGCGTGCTATGAGCCGTGTGTTGGGGGGCAGCTGCCAAGTACCGCTGGGTGGCTTTGCTGAAATTTTTGAAGGGGTATTGACGCTGCGTGGTTTTGTGGCCACCCCTGACGGATCAAAAATAATCGCAGATAAATTATGTGGCAAGCCGGAATCAGGAGAACGGGTGGGCGAGCAACTGGCGCAAAACCTGAAAACGCACGGTGCGGAAGAGATTCTTGCCGCCCTGGCCTGAGATGTGATCGGGGCAGATATTGGCACTTGATCGGTTAGCCGGTAAAAGTATTCTGATTACCCGCCCTTTGCATCAGGCGGGTAATCTGGCTGCACGAATCAAGGGGTTGGGCGGAGAGCCATGGTTGTTCCCCGTGCTGGAGATTTCTGATAGCGAAAACAAGCAGCCGTTACTGGATATGATTGCGCGGCTTGATGATTTTGATCTGGCTGTTTTTGTCAGCCCGAATGCGGTGGAAAGAGTTATGCCGCTGGTTCATGCAGAGCGCCGCTGGCCTGAGCATGTACGTGTTGCAACCGTGGGAAAGGGGAGTGCCCGGGCGCTCGAACACCATGGTATTCCCGCTGTCATTGTTCCAGAAGATGGTTCTGATAGCGAAGCCTTGTTGCGCGTGCCACAACTGCAGATCATGCAGGGTAAGCGCATCATAATTTTTCGCGGTAATGGCGGGCGGAAATTGCTTGGGGATACGCTACGTGATCGTGGCGCCAGTGTTGACTATGTTGAATGCTATCGTCGCCACCGGCCGGAGGTTGATCCCTTGCCGTTGCTGAAGTACTGGCATGATAACGGGATCCAGGCAGTAGTCATCAGCAGCAGCGAAGGTCTGGATAATTTATTTGACATGATCGGTAAAACAGGCCAACAATTGCTCAGAGCTACCGCCGTGTTTACGGCACATGACCGGATTGAGTGCAAGGCAAGAGAGCTGGGTATCAGGAAGATATACCGCACTCCTCTCGGAGATGAAGGGACTGTGCAAGGTTTGTTGGAGTACTTCGAAAAAATACAGTCACACTGATAGCATCCGATCATATGAATAAATACATGCAGATTTCGACTTCCGGATCAGCTCGCCGCTTGGCTGTTTTCATACTGATGATCTTGTTAATTGCAGTGACTGCCATGCTGTGGAAATGGGCTGAAAAACAAGGGTACATCTCCGCAATGGAGCATTCCCTGGCAACATATCTGGCTGATGCCGATGTTTTTAGCAGCCGTTCACGCACAATGCTTACCGAGCTTGAGCTTGAAAAAACAGAAATCGAGCAGCGCTTAAATCATCTGGAAGAAAGATTGCTGGTTACCCGTGAATCGCCTGTTGAAGTTGGCAAGCTGTCTGACGGTGACAGTACTCATACGGGTGCCTGGATGCTGGGTGCGATCGAACGTCTTATTGTTTCGGCTGATCGTTATCTGCGGATGACGGGTGATGTGCGTTCTGCACTTGACTCACTAAAATATGCGCAAGAACTGCTGCAATCCGATGAAATCCCTGGGTCATCAAAATTAAATGAGGCATTGGCAGGGGATATTGCGCAGCTTGAAGTGCTGGCTACTGTGGATGTCCAGAGGATTAACCGGGATATTACGGAGCTTGCTACACGGATTGATGATCTTCCTTTGATGATGGACGCCAGTCTGATAGAGATTGATTTGCCGGAGAAACAAGATACATCCGAGCCACGGTTATGGCATCGTTATCTGCTTGAAATCGAAAAAGATCTCAGCCGGTTGATCAAAATTGAAAAAATAAATGACTCGGGAACATCATTATTATCGCCTTCCCAGATTCATCTTCTAAAAGAAAATATCAGACTGCAATTGATGCAGGCACGCCTTGCCTTATTAATCCGAGATGAAGGCAATTTTCGCACTGCTGTGAAAACGGCAATAGATTGGGTGCAGCAGTATTTTAATACAGAGGCTCAGTCAGTTAGAGATGCTCTGGGGGAGCTGGAAAGATTGGCCAGTATTAACATCGGATCACAGTTACCGAATTTGGGAGAAATCTTGGAAATTGTGTATCACGATCAACTCATGCTGAAAGGAGAGGGTGAATGAAACTGGTGTTATGGGTACTGGCATTATTCGCATCAGCGACAGCTATCGTATTGGCTGCGTACTACAACACGGGTTCGGTTTTATTTACCGTACCTCCTTATAAGATTGAGCTTGCGTTCAACACGTTCATCATAATGGTGCTGTCAGTTTTTACCGTGTTTTATATGCTCCTGCGGATCCTATCCGGATTGTCCGGTATAAACAGGCGGATACGGGCTAAAAAAGCCGAGCAGCTGACATGGTCTGGTGTGAGGGCATTTTTTGAAGCGCGTTACGATCAGGCAATGGAATTTTCAGAAAAGGCCTTCAAGCTTGCTGATACACAAACGACTAAGGTTTTGAATGCCGTTGTTGCAGCCCGATCGGCTCATCAGCAGAGGAATTATTTACGACGTGATCATTTACTGACTGCTGCCAGGGAACAGGCTCCTGTGGGCAGAGTACTGACGTTGATTACCGAAGCAGAATTGTTTCTGGATGAAGGGCGTTATCATGATGCGTTGACAGCTTTACAATCAATTTATTCATTCGGTGGTCTGCAAAGTACTGCGGTACTTTTACTGGAGCTAAAAGCCCAACAGATGGCTGGAAACTGGGATGCTGTGCTGGAATTAACTGAAGTGTTGTCAAATCGCTCATCTGTTGATAGAGCACATGTGGATGAATTACGGCACCAGGCACACTTGGAAAATATTAAAAAGAACACAAAAGATATTGTTTTACTGAAGAAATACTGGGGAACCTTGCCATGGCAGGAAAAAACTGATGGCAGGATTGCAGTAGCAGCAGCTCGCGCGTTAATGGCTCAAGGAGATAATGCTGCTGCACAAAAAATTATTGAAAATGGTTTGGATGCCGGGCTCTATCCAGAGCTGGTTGCATTATATGCAGATTGTCAAAGCGGTATAGTCAGCTGGCAAATACAACGGGCAGAAAGCTGGCTCGTGAAGTATCCGAACAATGCTGATTTATTGCTGGCGCTGGGACGGCTTTGTACTTACGGGGAGTTATGGGGTAAAGCGCAAAACTACCTTGAAGCAAGTTTATCAATTGATCCAGGATATCCGGCACATCTTGCATTGGCTCAGTTATTTGAGAAATTGGGTAAGCAAGAGGCAGCAAGCGAACATTATCGCAAGGGACTAGACTTTGCACTCAAGCAGATCAGCTCGGCTTGATTTGTGTCAAGTTACTGCCGGTTTTGAGGGGATGAAGGCATCAGAGAAAAAATTCTCCTCTTGTAAATTCCGCTGACTGGTAAAGTTGTCGAAGGCAGCCTTTACCATGGCAGGAGCGCCACAGGCATAAACCTGGCAATCCGACAATGTGTCCATGTCTTCCATAACGGCCTGATGTACCAGGCCGTTTTTTCCTTGCCAGTTATCAGTTAAAAGTGGTTCAGATAATACCGGGATATAACTGAAGTTCTTGTTTTCTTCTTCCCATTTTTTAGCCAGATCATTCAGGTAAAGACCATCCCGAGTGCGGGCTCCCCAGTATAGTTTTATTTTGTTATGCTTGAAGCGGGTATTCTCCGTATAAAAGAGATATTCCAGCATGCTTTTAACAGGAGCAAAGCCGGTGCCTCCTGCCAGAAAGATAATGGGAGTATCATTTTTAGGGGTGTCATGAAGAAAGAATGATCCCAAAGGCCCTTCAAACCGAAGAATATCTTTTTCCTTCATGTGAGAAAAGACATATTCAGAAAATACTCCACCGGCATAATTGCGTGTGTGTAACTGTAGAAATTCATCATTCCCAGGGGCATTAGCCAGAGAGAAGCTGCGACGCTGACCATCCTTCATCAGGATGTCGATGTACTGCCCCGGCAAAAATTGTAACCGTTCATTTGCAGGCAATTTCAGATAAATAATCATGACGTCGGATGCCACATGTTCCAGTTTATGTACCCGGCAGGGCATGGTACGAACCCTGATATCCTTGACTGCTTCGATTTCCTGACATTCAATTTCCAGATCAGAAAGGGGCCTGGCGCAACAAAAAAGTGCCAGATGCTGTTCTTTTTCCTGTTCCGTCAGCACTTCTTCGCTATAAGCGCCATAATCAACAATCCCTTGTATAATTTTTCCCTTGCATGTGCCGCATGATCCGTTACGGCAGCCGTAAGGTAAAGACAGCCCATGGCGCAAAGCTGCTTCAAGGATCGTCTCGGTTGGTTCGGTCGTGATGATACGGCCACTTGGCCTGAAAGTGATACGGTAAGACTCCATTGGGGAGATATAGCTAACAAAAATATTGGTTATGAAAAATAAGTTGCTAATTGTGGGATGCGGTGATATCGCTTCAAGAGTGGCCAACCTGCTCGGACAGTGCTATCAACTGTTTGGTTTATGTCGCAGAGTTGAAAATTTCGATCATTTACGCACATTGGGTATCACGCCAATAGCGGGTGATCTGGATCAGCCTGCAAGTCTTGAAAGAATGGCGGGAGTTGCTGCTCATTCAGTCTTGCATCTTGCCCCGCCTCCAGGTCAGGGCAAGCGTGATACGCGTACATTACACTTGTTGTCTGCACTTTCCCGGCGGCAATCAAACACAAAAAAAAGAATACTACCACAACAGCTGATCTATATCAGTACCAGCGGGGTTTACGGGGACTGCAGTGGTAACCGGGTTAATGAAAGTTACCCGGTAAATCCGAGAAATGATCGTGCCTATCGGCGGCTAGATGCAGAACGGCAAATCAGAAATTGGGGGATGCGTAATGGGGTGCGAGTATCTATTTTGCGCGTACCAGGAATTTATGCGCACAATCGACTTCCGCTGGAGCGTTTGCGCCAGGGTACCCCCGCTTTGTTGCCAGCTGAAGATAGTTATACGAATCATATTCATGCTGATGATCTGGCACGCATTATTGTGGCTGCTCTGCGTTTTGGTAAATCGGGCAGAATCTATCATGCGAGTGATGATTCCTGTTTGAAAATGGGAGAATATTTTGATCTGGTAGCGAATCATTTTAATTTTCCCGGTACAAGAAAAATTACCCGTCAGGAAGCCAAAGAGACACTCTCTCCAAGCCTATTATCTTTCATGCTGGAATCAAGGCGTTTAACCAATGATCGTATCAAACGCGAATTGCAAGTCCGGTTACGTTACCCGACTGTGGGAGCCTGTCTGGCAGAGATAGAAAAAATACCAGTTAAATAATCCTGAACTTTCTGCCGTAGTAACTATGATCCAGATCAGCAAGATAAAAGGAAATTGGCATGGTAACGATCGCGACATCAGAAAAGAAAGTCAAAGAATTCAATTTTATATGGGAAGGAAAAGATAAAACCGGAAGGGCGATTAAAGGCGAAATGCGTGCGGCTGGCACTGTTGTAGTGACTTCTACACTACGCAAACAGGGTATCAGAGTAACAAAAATCACCAAGGCCAGGGCGGGTGGAAAAATTACCGATAAGGATATTACGTTGTTTACACGCCAGCTTGCAACGATGATGAAATCGGGAGTGCCTTTGTTGCAAGCCTTTGATATTGTAGGCAAGGGACACAGTAATCGTGCAGTCGGGAAACTACTGATGGATATCAAATCAGAAGTGGAAACAGGTAGCAGTCTGGCTAATGCATTCAAAAAACATCCACTTTATTTTGACTCCCTGTTTTGTAACCTGGTGGCAGCGGGGGAAGCTGCCGGTATCCTGGATAACCTGCTTGACAGGTTGGCTACCTATAAGGAAAAGATTCAGGCGATCAAGGGGAAAATAAAATCGGCATTGTTTTATCCTGTTTCAATCATTGTGGTTGCTTTCATCATTACCGCAGTAATCATGATATTCGTAATCCCGGCTTTCAAGGAGCTTTTCCAGGGATTTGGTGCTGATCTACCCGCCCCAACCCTGATGGTCATGACTATTTCTGACTTTTTTGTAGCATACTGGTGGGCAATTTTTGGAGGAATCGGTGGGGGGCTTTATGTATTTTTTTATGCCTGGAAGCGTTCTGCCGCAATGCAGCATGTCATGGATCGATTGGCTCTGAGGTTACCAATTTTTGGAGAGGTGATCCGTAAAGCTACGATCGCCCGTTGGTCGCGGACACTTTCAACTATGTTTGCTGCCGGTGTTCCTTTGGTTGAGGCACTTAATTCTGTTGCCGGCGCAGCCGGAAACCAAGTGTATTATGAGGCAACAAAAAATATCCAGAACGAAGTCAGTACCGGCAGCAGTCTGGTGGATGCGATGATGGCAACCAATGTTTTTCCTTCAATGGTGCTGCAGATGGTTTCCATAGGCGAGGAATCAGGTTCGCTTGATGCAATGCTCAGCAAAATTGCAGATTTCTTTGAGGCAGAAGTGGATGATGCGGTGGAGGCACTTTCCAGTCTGATGGAGCCGCTCATCATGGTGGTGCTAGGGACGCTCATTGGCGGAATGGTGGTCGCCATGTATCTGCCTATTTTTAAAATGGGGCAGGTGGTCGGATAACCAGATAGTGCCATTTTCACGACTGAATCAGGACAGGCAGTGCATGAATATTTTTAATACCCTGCAAGCTTCACCAGCTTTTTTTATTTCATTTATCTCGCTTATTGGCCTGATTCTGGGAAGTTTCCTGAATGTAGTGATTTACAGGTTGCCCGTGATGTTAAAACGTGAATGGATGCAACAATGTGCTGAGTTGCGTGGGGAGCAGGTAAAAGTACTGCCGGCGTATAACCTGGCTATACCAGGCTCCGGTTGTTCACAGTGTGGTCATAAAATTTCCGTCCTCGAAAATATTCCGATTATCAGCTACCTTCTTTTGCGCGGACACTGTTCAAGTTGCCAGGCTCGTATTCCATTTGATTATCCACTGGTTGAGGCTCTGACAGCTATTCTAAGCGGTTTTGCTGCGTGGCATTTTGGTTTTAGTGGGATTTTACTTGCTGCGCTGATTTTTATTTGGGCAATGATTATTTTGACATTTATTGATCTGAATACCCAGCTTTTACCAGATAGTATTACACAGCCGCTGTTATGGGCAGGCCTGATCGTGAATCTGCATAATGGTTTTGTAGATATCCATTCAGCTGTTATCGGTGCGGTTGCAGGTTACCTGACACTCTGGAGTGTGTACTGGCTGTTCAAACTGATTACCGGTAAGGAAGGCATGGGGTATGGTGATTTCAAGTTGCTGGCTGCAGTCGGTGCCTGGTTGGGTTGGCAATTACTGCCACTGGTAATCTTGCTTTCTTCTGTGATGGGGGCTGCTATTGGTACCATCCTGATCCTGGCCGCTAATCGTTCAAAAGGTACAACACTTCCCTTTGGTCCTTATCTGGCAGGAGGAGGATTAATTGCTTTGTTCTGGGGCAGTCAGATCAATCAGGCATACCTGGCCATGTTTTGACGTATGGGATTCATTATCGGGCTAACGGGTGGAATCGGCAGTGGCAAGACCAGTGTGGCTGATCTGTTCCAGGAGCTGGGTATTGAAATTATTGATACTGATCACTTGGCGCATGAACTAATTCGCCCAGGTGGTAGTGCGATTCAGGGAATTCGTGTCGTGTTTGGTGACCATTTTATACTGGAGGATGGTTCACTGAATCGAGTGGCTATGCGCGAGCTCGTATTCTCTGATGAAGTGGCGCGGCGTAAGCTCGAAGCCATACTTCACCCGCTGATCTATCAGGAAAGCAGGCGACGTCTCCCGCTGATTCAATCCAGTTACGGCATTCTGGTCGTGCCTTTGTTACTGGAGGCTGAAGATTATCCTGAGCTGATTGATCGTGTGCTGGTGGTTGATTGTCCAGAATCCCTGCAAATTTCCCGTACCATGCAGCGTAGCAAGCTGAAGGAACAGGAAGTACGTAAAGTGATGGCCGCACAGTGCTCACGTGACGAACGCCTTGCTCTGGCTGATGATGTGATTATCAACGACTCCGACAATCAGCACCTGCGGCAACAGGTACGAATGCTACATCAGAAATATCTTGCGCTTGTTGACAAACACAGCTTCTGAACGATTCTGGTAAGATGCATGTAACTGCAGTTTTCTGCTATGCTTTAACGTTCCTACGTCATCTTACTTACTGTGATCTGTTACGAATTACCCCTGAACGAACGAATCCGCATGTTACTGAGACTGGAGGATTTGTTCGACAAAATTGATTTTTTTTCGGCTAGGGATACCTCTTTCGAACATCATGCTGCTCTGGTTGCATTGTTTGAAATTCTTGATGTTACCAGCAGATCTGATCTTAAGTCGGATCTGCTGCAGGAATTGGATAAACAACGAACCATGCTGGAAGGTTTGCAAGATAACCCGGGCGTATCAGAAAAAGCACTCATTCATATATTGCAGGATATTCGAGCTGCTTTCCGTGGATTGCTTGATATACCAGGCAGGATTGGCGGACATTTGCGGGATGATGAATGGCTGATGAGTGTCAAGCAGCGTATGAGCATTCCAGGAGGGGCGTGCGAGTTTGATTTGCCCGCCTATCATTACTGGCTGAATATGGCTCCAGATGCCCGCAGGGCAGATCTCCAGAACTGGATTACACCTCTTACTTCTATCCGTAGCGGGATCAATATCATACTGAATATATTGAGAAACAGCGGAACAAAATTTTGTTACATTGCTGCTAAAGGAGTATTCCAGCAGGCTGGTTCAGAGCATCAGGCACATCTTTTGTGCCTGCATATCAGTGATGAAATTTCCTGCATCCCGGAGATCAGTGCCAATAAATATGCGCTCAATATACGATTTATTCCCTGGCGCTCGGATCACAAGACAGAAGTGTGTGAAGAAGATGTTCCTTTTGAATTGACTTTCTGCAGTTTATGAGTAGTGGTGTGATTGAATGGAAAGGCGACCAGGTAAATCTCCAACCGTAAACTGTCCCCAATGTGGTGAAGTCGTTGTCTGGGAAAAATCAAGCAAGTATCGTCCGTTCTGTTCTGAGCGATGTAAATTACTTGATTTAGGATTGTGGGCTACAGATTCCTACCGAATACCGGATGAAGATGAGCCTCAAGAAGATAATCCTCAAAGCTGATTTTGCATGATTCCAGATTTGTGTTCCTCAGCGATAAAGAACAATAGGCAGAGTGGGCGATCAGGTTTCAGATTGATTTGACGAAAACCTTTGAGCGGCGCTGATAGTTGTAGAGATGCTGCTTTGACTGTGGAAGCTGGTCAGGGGTGGTTTCCGAGAAACCACGCTCTACAAACCAGTGAGCGGTACGGGTAGTGAGGACAAATATATGGCGGTAGCCTTGTTTTCTGGCTTGTTCTTCCAGGTGATCAATCAGTATCCGACCCATTCCCGCTTTGCGATATGCAGGATGTACTGCGACGCAGGCCAGTTCGCATGCTTTGTCATCCGGGAAAGGGTAGAGTGCTGCACAGGCAATGATCACGTTGTCATGTTCAATCACTGTAAAACGTTCAATTTCCATTTCCAGTAATTCCCGGCCACGCCTCACCAGAATACCCGTATTTTCCAGTGGTTCGATTAACTGCAGTATGGCACCAATGTCCTTGATATCAGCCTGACGGATAATTTGTAGTGGGTCACGTGTGATCATGCTGCCAATGCCACCGTGCGTGAACAACTCAAGTAACAGAGCGCCATCAGCATGACGACTGATAAGATGAACACGTTCCACTCCCTGTTCGCAGGCATGCAATGCCCATGGCAGATAGAGGCGGATATCTTCATTTGGTTGATCTGCTGCAGTATCCATTGCCGCAAGTAGCGCTTTACCCTGCCTGACAGTAAGTTCTTGCAATAACGTATTACCTGATTCTGTTTGTTGCTGGATGCCGGGCGTATCTACCAGAAAAATCAGCTTGTCGGCTCTCAGGGCAATGGCGACTTCAGCGGCAGTATTTTCTACTGTCAGATTAAAAATTTCTCCCGTTGGTGAATAGCCCAGAGGTGAGAGCAGCACGACAACCCCTTGTTTAAGTTGATCGAGGATGGCTGCGGCATTGATACGGCGTACTTCTCCAGTGTATTGCAGGTCCACCCCTTCCAAAACACCGATCGGGCGAGCAGTTACGAAATTTCCGCTGGCTACCCGTATGGCGGCATTGGCCATAGGCGAATTAGGCAGCCCCATCGACAGCAGAGCCTCGATTTCAACCCGGACTTTACCGACCGCTTCTTTCACATATTGCAGTGTAGTGACATCGGTAACACGCATACCTTGTACGTAACTTATTTCCTGCTGATCAGCCTGTAATCTGGATTCAATTTGCGGTCGCGCGCCATGCACCAATACGAGCTGGATGCCGAGACTGGCAAGCAGGTTAAAATCCTGCACCAGCTCGACAAATTTTCCATTCACAACGACTTCACCACCAAAAGCGATAACGAAGATTTTTCCACGACTGGTGTGGATATGCGGAGTAACGGAGCGAAACCAGGTAACAAATTCGATGTCCGATTGCATGGCTGATCAAGGTAGAAGCACTATTAATAATCACCCCAGAGCACCTGGGCGGCGGCAATGGCTGCCAATGCAGCGGTTTCGGTGCGCAGAATACGAGTGCCCAGGCAGATAGGTATAAATCCGGCGTGAAGCATGGCGTCGGTTTCTTCTTCAGTAAATCCTCCCTCCGGGCCTGTCAGTAATGTAATGCACTCCCCGGATTCGGGAGGAGACAACTCGGCCAAACGCAGACGAGCGACAGGGGAGAGTATTATATCGCGCCCGGATAGATTACTATTTTCCTGTTTTTGCAACAGTTTCTGTTCTAACCAATGAGATAGGGACATAAGTGGTAACAGCTGGGGAATTCTGTTCCGTCCACATTGTTCACAGGCAGAAATAATGATTTTTTGCCAGTGTTGCCAGCGTTTATCGGCACGTTCTCCTGTGAGTCGGATGAGTGTACGGTTAGTAATCAAAGGTTGTATATAAATGACGCCTTGTTCAACAGCTTTCTGAATGATCCAGTCCATTTTTTCATTGGTACAGACAGCTTGTGCCAGCGTAAGCATTAAGGGGGATTCACGCTCAACTGGCAGGTGCTGTTCGATTTTAACGACACAAGCAGATTTTCTGACTTGTACAAGGCAACCGGAAAATTCACCTCCTGTACCATCGAACAGGATCACCGGATCTCCCTGTTTTAATCGGAGTACCTGAACTGCGTGATGACTGGTATCGTTGTTTAGCGTAACCTGTTTGGCATCGGGATGAATAGGGAGAGTATGAAAAAAGCGTGCTGTCATATAAAAAAGAATTGATATCTTGAGAGAAAAAGTAACAAAATATTTTTATGATAGTATAGGTAAGAATGAAATTGATTAATGAAAAAGGAGTGGCTAGATGGCAAGTCTTGAAACACCGGTTTGTGATTTTGGCTGGAAGGCGATAGATTTTGATCTTCCCGGGGTGGACGGTAAGCGTTACAACCTGGCATCTGTGCTGGGTGAGAATGGGTTATTGGTCATGTTTATATGCAACCATTGCCCTTATGTAAAAGCTGTTCGTGACCGGATCATTCGAGACGTCAAAGAGCTTGCTGGGCATGGCATCGGTACAATTGCCATCATGTCTAACGATCCGGCAGATTATCCGGAGGATTCATTTGAGAGCATGGGTAAAATTGCCCGGGAATATGCCTATCCGTTCCCCTATGTAATGGATGAAACCCAGGAAACTGCTAAAGCATACGGAGCAGTCTGTACGCCTGATTTTTTTGGCTTCAACAATAAACTGGAGCTGCAGTATCGTGGTCGGCTGGATGCCTCCCGCAAGGAAGCAGCACCTGCTGATGCACGCCGTGATTTGTTCGAGGCAATGGTTCAGGTGGCGAAAACCGGAAGTGGGCCTGAAGAACAGATTTCCAGTATTGGTTGTTCAATCAAGTGGCGAGCAGATTGAGCATGCTGGATCGTGTCATCACGGCAGTAAGGGAGGTTGCACACAAGGAGATTATTCCGCGTTATCTGCAAGTTGAACGTATCTATAAAGCAGATGGCAGTTTTTGTACCGAGGCGGATCTGGCTGCGCAAGGAAGTTTACTGGAGAGATTATACGAAATTTCTCCTGTGGCGATGATTGGCGAGGAAATGCCGGAATCGCAACAACTGGAACAGTGGGAAGCCGGCCAGGAGGGGATATGGAGTATTGATCCAATTGATGGAACTTCCAATTTCATGAATGGCTTGCCTTATTTTGCTGTTTCTGTGGCGCTGATGCGAGGGGGCAGAAGTGTGCTGGGCGTTGTCTACAATCCGGCGACAGATGAAATGTTTTATGCTGAGCAGGGGAAGGGTGCTTTTCTTAATGGCAAAGCCTTACCTCTTTCCAGACGTAAAATTCCATTAAACAAAGCGATTGCCAATGTTGATTTCAAGCGGCTGAATCGCAAGCTGGCAGTGGAAATTGTTGCCAAACCTCCTTATTCCTCACAAAGAAACTATGGCACTTGCACGCTGGAATGGTGTTATACCGCAGCGGGGTATTTTGATCTGTATTTACATGGTGGCCAGAAACCTTGGGATTATGCCGCTGGCTGCCTGATACTGGAGGAGGCGGGTGGCCATCGGTGTACGCTGGAGGAGGATGATTACTGGGCAAGCTATCCCTGGCGTCGTTCAGTTATCGGTGCGCTTGATCATGATTTGTTCATTCAGTGGCGTGACTGGATCAGGGCGCGTTTGCCAGATACTGGCTCTGCCCGCTGATCTTCCTGAATCTGAAGACTGCCGGTAGTTGGATGGTATTCGTATAGTACGGCACAGGTAAATTGTATGCCTGTACTCAACACCAACCCGGATTCAGCTGACAAAGAAATTGCGCATCATACCCATATCTTCATGTTCCAGGTTATGACAGTGATAAAGAAATAGCCCGGTATAGTCCGTAAATGGCTTGATGATTTCAACTTCCTCTCCTGGCATCACCAGCACTGTATCTTTCCAGCCACTGTTGATAAATCCATCCTTAATTGCAGCGTAAGCACTGTCAGCATGGCCAGGTTTGCGTGACAGAATCTGGAATTGCTGGCCATGAAGATGGATCGGGTGCGGCTGCGCCATTATCATCCCCATCATTCCTCCTCCCCGACCACCGCGCATCCCGCCACCCATGCCCCCACCCCCTCCGATACCCGGATTGATATTGGATATCCGGATTCTTTGCACGGTATTTACTGGTATTTTTTCTTGGTTCGTATAATCCAGCATGTCAAAGGTTCGGCCATTGAGATTGAAGGTCATACGACGCATGCCAATGGCAATTGGCACCACGATATCCGGATTAGAAGCATCCTTCGCAGTGAAACGGTGTATGGGAACCAGGGTATCAGGCAATCTGGGTGAATCACTTACTTGTTTGGTGATTGCAAATTTGACGATGGTACCTTTGTTTCCCTGGTCCATCGTATTACTTCCCATGCCCATTCCACCTCCCATGCGCATGGAAAATCCCTGGTAGGATAAAGTCTGCAGAGCCAGCTCAGAGCCAGGCTTGCGACCGCTAAAATCAACCCATAGCTCTACCCGTTCTGCTGGGGCAAGCATGATATAGGGGAAGGTTTGCGGTTTTTCCAGTAATCCACCATCTGTACCGATGATGGTAAGCGGAGAGCCGTCACTCCAGCCCAGTTTGTAGATTCTGGAGTTTGATCCATTCAGGATACGAAGACGGTAGGCACGCGTTTTTACGGGAACAACATGGTTACGCCGGCCATTTGCCAAGATGGTATCGCCAAGAAACCCCTGCATACGCTGATGCATGTTCAGTGCGTAATGCAATTGATTCCCGGATGTAAAAGTTCGATCCTGGATGATAAGCGGAATATCGTATTCATCACTTGGCAGATCCAGTTTGCGTTCAATCTCGTCTGTGATAGTAATGAGTCCGGCGAGACCCTGATACACTTGTCTAGCAGTTACTTCATGTGTATGAGAATGATACCAGTTAGTACCAGCCGGGTTTTTCACTTCAAACTCATATACATATTGCTCACCCTGGTTGATTGCATACATCGGATGTCCATCCATAATTTGCGGTACATGCATGCCGTGCCAATGCGTTACGCAGGGCTCTGGTATCTGATTGTAAAAAAATATTCGGACTTTCTGGCCTTGTTCAAAATTGAGCACAGGCCCCAGATAGCTGGGCAGTTCTTTAAGCGTACCAGAAGGCCCTTTCAGTAATTTTCCGGTATATTTAAGAACACGGGTATTTGCTCCCGGCAGGATTGAGACCTCGGTCATTTGTGCTGTCAGGGCAATTTCAACGTCGGCCTTGAATGCGCTATTGGGTGTTTTATTGAGTTTATTGCTTTCTGTAAACGCAAACCCGGGTATAGCTGCGGCATATTGCAAGAACCGGCGACGATTAAGGTTGGTATTGGTCATAAAATTAACCTTATTAAATAATTGACAGTTTTAAGCAGATTCTACCTAATTCGAGATAACCCCGGCGTTCTGGGAAACCAAGTGTAGCAGTCGGTGCAAGTGCCTGATTACCTCTTCTTCAGCGATGTGGCACATTAATAGTTGTGTGAGGGTGTGTTTGAGAAAAATATGGCTAAGAGAAATTTTTTATCCCGGTGTCAAAATGAATATGTGTAAAATTTGTCAGGAAATTAGTTTTTCGGATGTTTCAGAGCTCGATACGAAGAATAATCAACCTGAAACTTTTAATCACTCCTTCTCATAGTAATTATTCCAGAATGTATATAACTGATGCTACTGACCTCAGCCTTAGCCAGAACAGTTTGATTAAGAAATTGACTGAATCATTTATAGATAAACTATCAGATACAATCAGAGCTGGTCTGCAGGTAACCATCACCTGCCTCATTTGTATAAACGGGAGCAGCCCGGTGTTTGCCAGCGAGCGTTCCGTTACTGAAAATCATCAGATTGATTGGTCTAAAGCCCCTCCGGTAACACCACCACCTCGCTCTGGAATTTTTGGCAAGCCTCCAGCAGGCCCCGGCTATTTTTCATTACTGGACTGGTTTGATGGCAACAGACAGGATAAACCACAGTTTGACCCTCACCCACCTGCAGCGCTGACAACAACTCCGGCATTTGATTTTGATTTCCGCTATCTTGAACAACCAGATCATGAAAAGGATTTTTTTGATCCAGTTAAACGTATTCATCTGGGTGATGACTGGCTACTGTCTTTCGGTGGCAGCTTCTGGTATCGCTACATGCATGAAACTGACAGCCGCCTGAATCCAGCAAAAGCCAACAATAATTATCATTTGTTACGAACACGGCTTCATGCTGATCTTTGGTATCAGGATCGCTTCCGGTTGTTTGCCGAGATGCTGGATGCGCGCGCACTGGGGCTGGATTTGCCGCCGCTTGCTATCGACAAGAATCATACTGATATGCTCAATCTGTTTGCAGATGTCAAACTGGGGCAATTCATGGATGATCCGGCCTATCTGCGAGTAGGGCGCCAGGAACTGCTATACGGATCGCAGCGGTTGATATCAACACTAGACTGGGCAAATACCCGTCGCACATTCCAGGGGATAAAAACATTCTGGCAAAATCCGACATTCAACTTGGATGCATTCTGGGTGCGACCAATGGTGACCGAGCCCAATCAGTTCGATAACTGGGATAAGGATCGTAACTTTGTTGGTTTGTGGGGAACTTATAAAGCAATTCCAGGCCAGGTGCTTGATCTGTATTACTTGAATTTGATTGATAACAGAGCTGTTTCTCCTGCCAATATTACCCAGGGTAATGTGTTGCAAGGTGATTCGGTGCTGCATACCATTGGCGCGCGCTGGGCGGGTGATTATGAACGCATCCTCTACGAACTGGAGGGTATGTATCAGTTCGGGAGACGTTCCCATCTTGATATTTCCGCTTTTTCTATTGCTTCCGGGGCAGGTTATCATTTGCCTTTGCCGATGAATCCTCAATTCTGGCTACGCTATGACTTTGCCTCGGGAGATAAAAACCCAGGTGATGGACATAGCAATACGTTTAACCAGCTTTTCCCGTTTGGCCATTATTATTTCGGGTATATGGATCAAGTGGGGCGGCAGAATATCCATGACTTCAATGCCCAGTTTTCGATGAATCCGCAGCCATGGGTATCACTCACCGGGCAGTATCACCGTTTTTATCTGGCAAACAAGCGTGACTATCTGTACAACGCAGCAGGGATGGGATTTATACGGGATATTAATGGTCAATCAGGCAGCCATGTCGGAGATGAAATAGATTTTGTGGTTAATTTCCATGTCAGTCGTCACCATGATATTTTGTTGGGCTATTCAAAATTTTTTACCGGTACATTTGTTAAAAATCAGCGTCCCGGTGTTTCACCTGATTTGTTCTATGCACAATATAACTTCCGGTTCTGATTGATAGGCCAGAATCGTATTTTTCAACTTTGGAAAGGAAAAAACATGTTCAAAACGCTATTTGCTGTAATTTTGTCGGCTTCACTTATCAGCCTTAATATCT
Source organism: Nitrosomonas eutropha (assembly GCF_003201195.1). GTDB lineage: Bacteria > Pseudomonadota > Gammaproteobacteria > Burkholderiales > Nitrosomonadaceae > Nitrosomonas > Nitrosomonas eutropha. Next base: position 76,036 of record NZ_QICQ01000013.1, read on the forward strand.
CTACTGCTTACGCAGAAGCACCTGCCAGAGGTGAAACGTTTCCTGCTGATGAGGGCATTGTTGTCTCATCTATCGATACAGCGGGATATACCTATATGGAGCTGGCAAACGGTGACAAGAAATTCTGGATTGCAGCGCCGACAACCAAAGTTGAGAAAGGGGAACATATTCGCTTCGTAGAGAATATGAAAATGCACAACTTCACCAGCAAAACCCTGAACCGGACTTTTAATGAACTGATTTTTGTTACATCCACACAAGTTAAAGTAGAGAAGTAAAACAGGTTTTTTATCGAGGGATAATTAACATCTGCTGACGCTTATTGATTTTGCTGCCCAGCTTTTTTTGAATCCTTGCAGATTGATAAGAACCTGTTCAAAATCTCTGGGAGTATGAGAG